>NZ_FONM01000006.1 GCF_900112935.1 Trichococcus pasteurii | reverse complement strand
TGGAAGATCTGGACCGCGCTGAAGACCGCAAATTGTTCGAACAGTTGTTGCGCGACTTGGATATCCCGCAAGCACCCGGCAAAACAGCCGTGACCGTTGAAGAAGCGGTCGCAGTTGCCGACGAAATCGGTTATCCGGTCTTGGTGCGTCCGTCCTACGTATTGGGCGGCCGGGCGATGCAGATCGTCTACAACCAAGCCGATCTGGAGAAATACATGCGAGAAGCGGTCGTGGCCAGTCCTGAACGTCCGGTCCTGGTCGATCATTACCTGATCGGACAAGAGCTGGAAGTCGATGCGATCTGCGACGGTGAAACCGTCCTGATCCCGGGCATCATGGAACACATCGAACGCGCCGGCGTCCACTCGGGCGACTCGATCGCTGTTTACCCGCCGCAAAACCTGTCGCCTGAACTGATCAAAACGATCGAAGACTACACGATCCGTGTGGCGCAAGGCCTGAACACCATCGGCTTGGTGAACATCCAGTTCGTCATCAGCGAAGGCGTCGTCTACATCATCGAAGTGAACCCGCGCGCGAGCCGGACAATTCCGTTCTTGAGCAAAGTAACCGGCATCCCGATGGCGAAGTTAGCTACGAAAGGTATCCTAGGACTGAAACTGAAGGATATGGGTTACAAGACAGGTCTGGTTCCGTCGAAATCCGGCGTATACGTGAAGATGCCAGTCTTCAGTTTCAGCAAACTGAAGAAAGTCGACACGGTTCTGGGACCTGAAATGAAGTCTACCGGAGAAATCATCGGTAAAGACGTCAACTTGCCGAAAGCTTTGTATAAAGGCTTCATCGCATCCGGCGTGCACGTGCCTGACTACGGTACGGCGTTGATGACGGTATCGGATAAAGACAAAGAAGAAATCATCCCGTTGGCGAAACGCTTGATTTCGTTGGGCTACCATATCGTTGCTACAACAGGTACCGGTAAAGCGTTGGAAGCAGAAGGAATCAAAGTCGACGTCATTGAGAAAATCAATGAAAACAGCAACGACATTCTTGACGCTATCCGCGACGGCCGCATCAACCTGGTTGTCAATACGATGACGGAAGGTAAGACAAGCGAGACCGATGGATTCCTGATCCGCCGTGAAGCAGTCGAAAACAACATCCCATGTTTGACTTCATTGGATACAGCAGAAGCTTTGCTGCAAGCAATGGAAACCATCCATTTCCAATTGGAAGATATGAGTAAATAAGCATTAAAGCAGAAAAGAGAAGGGGGTGCCTCATTGGGGGCAGCCGCTTCTCTTTTCTTTTGTTTGTGTCGGTGGTTAGACCAGGACGGTAATCTTAACAACCGAGACAAGACAAATGCGTCAACCGTTAGCCCGGCCCGGAAACAGGAACAGTCGAGACAAATCGCGTGTGTCAATCGTTAGGTGTGGGCGGTGACTCAAACATTCGAGACACAGCGTGGATGTCGGTTGTTGACGCAAGACGGTAATCTAAACAGCCAAGATACTGTTCCGATAGGGCTGTCTGACGAGTTTACTTAATTCAACCAACCGCAGAACGACAAAAAAATAACCCCTAGAAAGTTGTATGAATCGCTTCATATCAACATTTCTAAGGGTTTCATCTTCATCTAGATGGAGACGACGGGAGTCGAACCCGTGTCCAAGCATATCGGCACTTCCAAGTCTACGCTCATAGTTAAACTATTGGAATTCGCCTTGAACTAGCCGTTTAACAGGCATTATTGTTGGCTAATCTGATTAATCTCTTCTGATTCCTCCAGATGGAAGGTCACAGCGTATCCCACATCATTGAGACCCTGATCTGAGTACATGGGCGATACCAGGAGGATCTTAGCTAGCTACAATTAAGCAGCGAAAGCTAAAGTGTTGTTTTGTGTTTTGTCAGTTGTATTTAACTGTAACGTTTTAGCGTAGACGTAACCTACGGAGCGCATCAAAAGCTCGACCTATACCTGTCGAATCCGTAACGTCCCCGTAATGGGAATGCACAGAGTTATCTTGCATTTCATATTATACGTCATCCGTTTCAAAAAGCAAGTATTATGCACAAAATATTTTTGCAGCGTGCCGCAAGCCAAAAAAAGAATCACAAAGCTGTTCAGAACCGGAGCGAAGGGATTCCGAAGCTTTTTACATGTCGCGGCGGTTCATGTGAAAGGGCTATCCTTTGAAATGTGCAGTCATTTTCTATAAACTATAAATAAGTGACAAGCACTACCATTAAGAGAGGATGGATAGGAATGAGACAAAGAAAAATGTTGATGAGTTTATTCAGTCTATCGGCTGCCGCTTTATTGGCCGCTTGTTCAACGGACACTAACACGGAGGAAGCCTCTGTTGGATCGGAGAGTGTTTCGATGGAAAGCATGGTTGAGGAGTCTTCATCCAGCAGTTCGGAAGGCATGGGGGATATGGTTCACGACGATTCCGGCGTGATTCCGGATGGTTTGATGGAAGCTGAAAATCCTACTTATAAAGTGGGGGAATCTGTCATCATGCAGGCAGGCCATATGGAAGGCATGGAAGGTGCAGAAGCGACAATCGTTGGAGCCTTTGACACAATCGCCTATGAAGTTTCCTATGATCCAACCAATGGAGACCCAAGAGTGGAGAACCATCAATGGGTGATTCAGGAAGAAATCATGGATGCTGGAACGGATCCATTTGGTGTCGGCAGTGAAGTGATGCTGGAAGCTGAGCACACGGAAGGGATGAGCGGCGCTACTGCCACTATAGATGCTGCTGAGACAACTACAGTCTATATGGTGGATTACATAGATACGGTCACCGGCGAAACAATCAAAAACCATAAGTGGGTGACCGAACAAGAACTTTCGCCAATTGAAGAACCATAACAGTAGGTTGAACATATAAAGATTTTCCTGAATATAAGAAAGGACTGGTCCTAATGAAATTTGGCATGCGCAAACCTAGCCTGAAACGCTCATTTAAAGCTAGGACAACCGGAAAGTTGAAGCGGGCGATCAAACGTAAAACCAATCCGTTCTACGGCAAAAAGGGGATGGGACTGGTCCGGGATGCCAAAAGGGCAGCCTACAATAGAATATACAAAAAAGCCACTTTCTCGATTTGGGATCTGTTCAAAAAAAGAAAATAAATCAATAATAATGACCGCCTCCTTAGTTGGAGCGCGGTCATTTTTTTGCCCGAAAATGCAGCGTCAATTCGAACTCATCCGGTATTCGTGCGGCGTCATATCATAGGCTTGCTTGAATTTCTGGTAGAAGAAAGTGACGTTCCTGTAACCGATCTGTTCGCTGATGTTTTCGATCGGGGTATCGGTATTCTTCAGCAGGATGCAAGCGTTGTTGAGGCGCAGTTCCTGGACCAATGCAACATAGGATTTTCCGGTCTGGCTCTTGATGAAACGGCTCAGGTAACTCGGATTGAACTTGAAAGTATCCGCGATCTGTTGCAAACTGCAGTCCTGATAATTCTTTTCGATAAAAAGCAGGATATCACCGATATAGGAATGATCCGCCTTGCGGTGTTCGCTGGATTGTTTCTGCTGGAAAGCCTTAAGCAACTCGGAAAAGAGGATGATCATGTAGGCATCGGTCACATCTTTTGAATAGGATGACGGTTCATAGTAATTGACGAGCATCCCCTCGATGGCGTCAATCAGAAATTCGCTGTTCGTTGTGTTAAAAAGTAGATAGCGGTCGTGTTTCTGTGTTTTGGAAAGCGCGTTGACCGCAAACTGAGTGATGATGCTGTTTGAGGCCAGCCGGCTCAGCATATGCGTAGAGAAGTACTCCTTCCTCATCAAGAAATTGATCAGAATATCGTTTTCGCCCGTATCCAGGATCCGATGGCAAACGCCGGTGTCCAGGATGCAAAAATCTCCCTCTTTTAATGAAATTTCTGTCCCATCGATTATAATATCTATATTGCCTGAGTAGACGTAGTTCATTTCGATGAAATCATGGACGTGCAGCGGGGTATAGGAAAAGCGCGCGTGTTTCAGAAGCAGCAGTTGGCTGCCTTCTATAAAAGCGGCGCGTTCTTTCTGTCGCTCTTCGGCACTTTTCAGAATCTTTTCAAACGTATAACGGTATACGCGATCAGCGTCCTCGTTCAGATAGGAATCAAAATTTTCGAAGAAGTCTGACGGCGGACCGTCTGTATTCTGAAGATAAAGTTTCTCTGTCACTGTATGGGTGAATAGTTTTTCGCGAATCTGTGCTTTATCCATAAAATCTCCTTCAGGTAAGAAATGGTCAATCATCTCGTAAGAATATGATATTAATAAATTACGGTATATCCGTTAAGATGTACTTGTTAGCGATACCATAATGATAATCCGGATGATAAATTTAGTCAATATGATTCGCCCGACATTGTACTTAGCACAGGAGCAACAAATATAGGAGGAAAATTAATGAATACTGAAAAAATGTCCCTCAGCGACAAGATTCAAAACACAGTTGGACCTTTCGCCACCAAGGTGAACAACAACATTTACCTGACATCCGTCAGGGACGCCATGCTGGCATACATGCCCTTTACTTTTATCGCATCGATCTTTTTGATTATTGCCTTTTTCCCGATCACTCAGGTTACTGACTTTATAACGATGGTTCTAGGCACGGAAAATGCATTCGTTTGGCAGTCAAAATTATTGTACGTGAACAGCGCAACACTGGCAGTAGGCGGCTTGATCGTCGTCATTTCCATGGCGAAATCCTTGGCGGATAAGCTGGAAACAAACGTGCTGCAATGCATCATTACGGCAGTCGTCTCTTTCCTTTTGTTGACACCGCTGGATAACATCGAGGGCGTTGATTTTCTGAACATCACAAAGATCAGTGCTCAATCCATGTTCCTGTCCATCCTGGTCGGCATGTTCAGCACCATCATCTACAAAAAAATTGAAGAAAGAGGAATCAAAATCAAACTGCCGGAATCCGTACCACCTGCAGTAGCCGGACCATTCGAATCGGTCATCCCTTCCTTCATCGTTGTCACCACATTCTTCATCATCCGTTTGATCTTCGAGTTGTTGCTGAAGAGTGACGCATTGACATTGATCAACGGCACCTTAGGCAAACCATTGACTTACTTGGGCGGATCAATCGGCGGCTTGGTTGTCGTCAAAATCTTCGAACAATTCCTTTGGTTCTTCGGCTTGCACGGCGGCTCGATCATCCAAGCAGTAATGGATCCCATCCACCAAGTTCTGGAAGATCAAAATAAAGTTGCGTCATTGGCAGGAGCAATCCCTCCGAACATCATCAGCATGAGCTTCCGTAATCATTTCGCCTCGATCGGTGTCGTTGGTGCCATCATCGCGATCCTGATCGTAGCGAAGAGCAGACAATACAAAGAAGTCGGCAAAATCTCAAGCGTGCCTTACATGTTCAACATTGGCGAACCAGCGTTGTTCGGTATCCCGTTGATGCTGAATTTCCTGTACTTCATCCCGTTCATCTTCTCGAATGCCATTTCTACTGTCATCGCTTATGTCGTTTTCGCGCTTGGACTTGTGCCGCTTCCGACAGGTTTGGCGCAGATCCCATGGACAACGCCGCCGATCATCAGCGGCTACTTCGTCACCGGCAGCATCAGAGGTTCACTCCTGCAGATTGCCCTGATCGCAATCACGACAGTCGTTTGGATTCCTTTCGTTCGGATGGCCGACAAAGAGCTGTACAAAGAGGAAAAAGAAATGGACAGCACGGGTTCGGATACGACTGTCCAGGAAGCAGAAGGAATCCGTTAAATGACTGCAACGGATCAATTTACAATAAAAGGAAGGGTCCAACCTTTGAGCGTCAGCTTGGGTCAGGCCAGCTGGATTACGCGGTTGGATAATCCGCTTGAAAAAGAAGCAGAATCTTTGAATGAACGGCCTAACATCATCCTTGAGAAGGAATTCGATGTCCCCGCTGAAATTGCAGAAGGCTTGATTGATATCTGCGGCTTGGGTTATTATACCTTGTACGTCAACGGGCAGCGCATGGGCGATGCCTACTTGAACAACGATGTGACGAATTACGACAAAACGGTCTATTATGACACCTATGACATCAGAAATTATTTGAAACAGGGCAGCAACAAGCTGTCGGTGGAACTGGCGAATGGTTGGTACAATGCGGCTCCCATCACGATTTTGGGGAAATACAATGTGCGCAAGCAGCTCGCTGTCGGCAAGCCTTGCCTGATCAGTCAACTGACGATCACGACTGCTTCAGATGAAAAAATCGTGATCGAATCGGATTCGAGCTGGGAAAGCAAGCCAGGCAACTATCTGTTCAATAATCTCTATATCGGTGAAACGGTGACGGATGACATCACGGGGGCAGCCATTCGACAGAAGACTGTAAAAATCGCTGGACCGGGCGGGAATTTGACACCCAGTTTCATTCCCAAGATCAAGCGGCAGAAACAGTACCTTCCTGCCGTGGTCGCGAACCATTCTGCAAATGAAGGCATCCTGATCGATTTCGGGACGATCCTGTCCGGGCATTTCCTTTGCGATATCGCCGCCGATTATCTGGGTCAGGTTACGTTCCTGTACGCCGAGGAACTGAACGCTGATGGCACCCTTAGTTTTGATTCCAGCATCAGCGGAACCTATGGGGTGACGGATGAGGCGCATGGCATAAACGCGGGCGATCCGATCATCCAGAAAGACGTCATCAAAAAAACTGAACAAGAAATCTTCCAATTTGAAAATCAGTTCTGCTATCACTCCTTCCGCTATGTTCTAGTGAAGACAGAACCGGACACAGGCTCGTTTGAGGAGTTGCTTTCGAACGTCCGGGCTTACAGCCTGCACACAGACCTTGCTTCTGTGAGCAAGTTCCATTCATCTTCGGATGAGTTGAACCGTTTGTGGGAAGCGGCGCAGAATACCCGCTTGAACAATATCCATTCCTACTTCGAAGATTGCACAAGGGAACGTTTCGGTTATGGCGGGGATATCGTCGCCCTGATCGATTCGCAGCTCTACAGCCACGATATGCACAAGCTGCTGAAGAAAGTCTTTATGGATTTCGCTCATGATCAGACACCGGAAGGCGGGATTCCGCAGACAGCCCCTTACGTCGGCATCATGACGAACGGGACTTCCAACGGGGCTGGTTCCTTGGGCTGGCAGCTGGTTTTCCCGGTGCTTGCCTCTAGAATCGGGCAGTATTATCAAGATACTGCCTTTGTGCAAGAACATCTGCCTGAATTGTTGAAGCATCTGGAATATCTGCTGGCTTTTGATTTCGACTATATCCGTTACTGCTGTTTGGGCGATTGGGGGTCCGTCGATGCCGGCATTCAGAATAGGCGCATCGTATCGCCGGATCAGGAATTCTGTTCGGCCAGCATGTGTCTGATCCTTTTGGAGGAATACAAAGCGTTGTTTGCTGCACACAATGTTTCTGAAACGATGATGGAAACCTTGGAATTGCGCATCGTGGAAGCCAGAAGTGCAATCATCGATCTGTTCCGCAATGAAGACGGCAGTTTTTCCTCAGGTACGCAATCAAGCACAATCTTCGCTTTGAAGGCGGGATTGCATAGAAATGAAGCTGAAAAGCATCAGCTTGAAAGGAACCTGATCGAACGAATTCAGAAAGAAGATGGCGTTTTTCGCTTCGGCATTTTCGGGATGTCATGGGCATACACCATCCTTTCCGAGCTCGGTGAGGACGATTTGATCTGCAATTGGCTGTCCCGCCGCCAGGAACCGAATTATCTTAGCATGCTGACGAACGGCAACCAGACCTTGAGTGAGTATTTCCCGCTGCAGAGCGGCACGAACAAGCTGCAAGGTTCCTTGAACCATGCGATGTTCTCCTCATACACGGTTTGGATGATGGAAAAGTTGGTCGGCATCTCTGTCAAAAAAGATTGCAGTATTCAATTGGCGCCTTATTTCGCAACAGATCTGACGGAAATGAATGGTTCACTCCTCACTGCGCAAGGGGAAATTGAAGCGCAGTGGGTACGGACCGATGCTAATAATTTTATGTACAGCGTGACGCTGCCTGAATCAATGGACTACGATTTCCGATTAGGGTACGCGTATCGAATCATCAACAAAGAGATAACTGCTTCTGGAGACGGTCGCGAAACAATCAAGCTGTCGCTCCAGATTGCTGATCCGATCGAAGCCGTAAGACGGGGAAATGCTTGAGCTTCACCTGTTCCGCTATCCTTGAATGACCATTTCAAAATAATGGAGGCAAAAAAATGAAAATCAAAAAAATCGGACAAGCGGCCATGCTGATGGCGCTGTTGAATCTGGCTGCTTGCGCAGCGCCTTCCGAAACGGCGGAATCAGCCGCAAGTTCGTCGGAAACAGGTATCACCTTAGAAGAATCGGAAATAGATGAAGCGTCACAGCTGCAGTACTTTACATATGATGCCATGAAGGATGGTTTCACAAGCTCACGCTCGAATGTGCTGACGCCGACCTTCTACATCTACGCAGGCCAAAAGACTGAGGAGGAAGCAGAAGAACTGTTGGCCGAAATCGGATTGTTGCCGGATGTCCAGCAATGGGCAGGGCAGGCCTACGTGATCAATCCTCTGGATAAGGAGGGGTATCAAGCGGAGGATGCGGAAGCTTTCATCAAATTGTTGGCGAAAGCGCCGGTGAAGAACGTCAAAGTAATCGCGCTGGATGAAGGTGCGACCTTCGCCAATAACTATCTGGCGAAGAAAAGCTATCCGATCGCAGGGATGATGCTGTACGGCGGGGATGTCGAAGCTGACAGCACCTCGACGACGCCAGTTCCCGTATACCTCAGCAATGCAGGAGAAGCTGTAACGGACTTCTACACTTCAGCCAACGCAGCCGAAGAGCAGCTGGAAGAGGATGATCTGGCCATTTACCAAAATCAGGATAATGAGTTCCAGCAAGTCGTCGTGAATGCGGAAGAAAAAACCGTTCAGGAAGCGTATGCCTACGCTTGGGAGCATGTCTTCTCGAAAAATTACCGGATGCATAACGAACTGACTGAGTTTTACATGGCTGACGTCAGCAAATACACAGAGCCTTACCCGTTTGTTGGGGTTCCCGACTTTGAGGAACTTGGAATCACCTATAATCAGATGATAGCTGAGCCTGTCAACGGGGAGGGTGCGTATAACTGGTACGAATACATTCCTGAAGCAACAATGGAGCAGGATGAAAAAACCGTGCCGTTGATCGTGACGCTCCACGGATTTGCGAACGATCCAAGACTGCAGGGTGATGCCAGCGGTCTGACCGAGTTGGCTGTGGAAGAAAATCTGATCGTCGTTTCCCCGGAATGGCAAGACAAAGAAGTGAATTTCGGTGGCGTTGAAGGTTTGGGTGAAGAGGGTGTCCTGAATCTGATCGAGGATCTGAAAGAAAAATATCCGCAGATCGACCCTTCGCGGATCTACCTGACCGGCTTGTCAGCAGGCGGCTCCAAAGCTACCCTGATGGGCGTCAAATATCCGGGCGTTTTCGCGGCTGTGGCAGCTGTCTCAGCACCGGGCGTCGATAAACAGGAACTCACCGCAATCGCGGAAACCTATGCTGGGCCTGAAGTGCCGTATCTTTACATCTGCGGTGATCACGATAATTTCCAGATGATCCCTGTGGACGGTTCCGGCCAATTCGGCACACCGGGCATTTTCCAAAATGACCCGAACGTCGACATGTTCCCGTTCATCCAAGCTTATCAAAAAATCAACAAGCTTGAGGCAGCGCCGCAGTACGATATGTCGTCGAATGAATTCTACGGTGTGGCGTTGGACAATCAGGAATGGACGACACTAGGCGAAAAACAGATGCTGACAGGTACGTTGTCGAATCAGAGCGGCGTCATGATGAAGTTGGCGGCCGTAAAAGATCTGGCGCATTGGAACTACAAACCGGAAGCGGCATTCATCTGGGACTTCTTCCAGGATTACCAGAGAAATACCGAGAACGGCGAGCTGATCATCAACAGTCCTGAAGAATGATCTACTGCAACAGCACCATTATTGACATAAATTGAAAAAAATGGGAAAAACCCTTGGAGGAAGTGGATTTTTAGCACTGCCTTCAAGGGTTTTTATCATGCCAAACACCAATTATCGATTATATTGCTGTTTCTTGCATAAAATTCTGTATATATTTTGAAAATAAGGGTATAATGAAAGCGTTACCTGACCAATGTGGAAAAACATTACCTCGTTCGATCGTTCAGGCTAACAACGACATAGGAGGCGGTTGCGATGACAATGAAGAAATTCCAAGTGGAGCTACCCGAAGATATGCTTGAAAAAATGAGAAAAGGGTATGCCGCAAAAAGAAAACAGGGCGGCTACGAAGTGAAAAATATCAGCGATGAAGAGCTGGCTGAATATTTCATGAGTATGGGCTTAAATTATGTCGACAGAAAAATATCCGAAATCCTTGATAAAGAAAAAAAATAAAGAAAAAGAGAAGCGGTCACATACGGAATCGCTTCTCTTTTTCTTTATTTGAAGTCATAAGTAAAGAAGATAGGGCTTGCACATTCCAAAAATCCATGGTACAATGACTTTAACATTTTGTGAAGCGCAGAAAAGAATTGTTTCAAAACATTCCGATTCGTAACGTTAGCAACAATGTATCATAAAGTGCAAGACGCACGAGGAGGATTTTCAATTATGGAACAAGGTACAGTTAAATGGTTTAACGCAGAAAAAGGTTTTGGTTTCATCGAACGCGAAAACGGAGACGATGTATTCGTACATTTCTCAGCTATCCAATCTGAAGGTTTCAAATCTTTAGAAGAAGGCCAAGCAGTAACTTTCAGCGTAGAAGAAGGTAACCGTGGACCTCAAGCAACTAACGTTGTTAAAGCTTAATTCAAAATTAAACTTATAGGAACCTGATCTTCGGATCAGGTTCTTTTTTTGACGAAAACTTTCATAAGGTAATTCCAGGTTTTGAAACAGTAAACTGGAATTTTTTTTAAATAACGCAAATAACATCAATATCGTATTGCGAATTTATTTGTCGATCCGATTTGCATTATTGAATGAAGCGTGATACAATGAATTTAACATTTTGTTGGGTTAGAGAAACGAATTGCATTACGAAAATTCCGATCCGTAGCGTTAGCAACAATGTATGATAAAGTGCAATAGCACGAGGAGGATTTTCAATTATGGAACAAGGTACAGTAAAATGGTTTAACGCAGACAAAGGTTTTGGCTTCATCGAACGCGAAAACGGAGACGATGTATTCGTACATTTCTCAGCTATCCAATCTGAAGGTTTCAAATCTTTAGAAGAAGGCCAAGCAGTAACTTTCAGCGTAGAAGAAGGTAACCGTGGACCTCAAGCAACAAACGTAAACAAAGCTTAATTCAAAATTAAACTTATAGGAACCTGGTCCTCGGACCAGGTTCTTTTTTTGAAATTTTTCCCAGCTCCGGTCAGGCAGCTTTCATCGGAGCTGAGAAGATAAACAGCTATCCGATCTCCGGGCGAGCTGCTTTGGACGGAGATCGGATCCCATTCGATTAATTTTCCTCCGATGAAGCATGTTTTCGTCGGAGAAACGCAAACAAAAAAGCATCCAGAATTCAATTTCAGGATGCTTTTTTGTGTCCCGTCAATATTTCTTCTTCGGATGGCGGTCGACGACTTCCGGATATTTTGCAAGGATCGCTTCTCCTGCGGGTGTGATGAGGTAACCCCTGAGCGGGAACTGGGAAGCGAGCTGAGCTTCGCTCAATTCCTGTTTAGCGAGCTCCATCAATTCCGGCTTCTTCATTTTGGAATATCCGGCTACTTCGTAATGTTTCAGGATGGCTTTCAGGCCAGCCGCGTTCAGGTGGTCCAGCGAATCGGTCGCCGATAGTTCCACCGCATAGCCTTTTTCGATCACTTCATCCAGTGCTTGACGGCCATTGATGCCGTAATTGTATTCGAAATATTTCGGATAAACGCTATCGTTCGTGAACGTACCAAATTGGATGCGCCATAACAGGATCAGATGCCCCGGCAGGATATCTTCCTCAAAACGGATCATGTTGCGTTTGGGTACGAGCTGTTCCGATCCGATCCGGACGGCGTTCAGCCAACCCTCCTTATCGCGTTTTTTGGAAATGTAAGGCACTTCCGGATAATCCTGATAAAGCGCGAAAATATCCTGCACCGCTTGATCCTGCAAGTCCAAGTGGCTGTTTTGTTTTTCGATGTTGGTTGTATTCATAAAAATCCCTCCTATTCGTTCCTATTTCTATGCTTCAAAATCAAAGGCGGTACCCATTCCTTTTTCGAGTGCTCTTCGGTAAACTTCACCGGCGATTGCGACGTCCATCGCTCCTGTGCCGATCGGGATGCAGATGGTGATACCTTGCGAAAGGTCGCCTGCCTCTTTCTTTCCGATCGCCAATTCGCCCAGAGTCGCAAAAACATCGTTTTCGGATAGTTTCCCTTCACTCGTGAGCTTCTTCAAAGCACCGCGATGGAGAGCCTGCTCCACATGATCAACGATGATCTTGTCCGCCTTCAAGATAAGTTCATCTTCGATTTCCTGGAAAGATCCCAACGGAAAAATGATGGAGCCTTTTTTGATCCATTCTGCTTTGATGAGGGGAGTCTGCGCTGGCGTGACGGTGATGAGAACATCGGCCTGACTGGCTTCCCGGGCATCATCAACGACACAGATGACGCCTTTGACATGTTCCTGCATTTTTTTTGCAAATGCTTCCGCTGTACTGCGTCTGTGGTTCCAGACGATCAATTCGGTGATGTCGAACAGATCCGCGATCGCCCGGATGTTGGTGCTGGCTTGCATCCCGGCTCCGTAAATGCCGATCGTAACGGTTGGCTTCTTGAGCAAATACCGCAATGCGTTTGCGGTCTGGGCCCCGGTGCGCATATTGGTTATATAAGCGCCTTCAAGTGCGGCAGTGAAAGTACCGAGATGCGGATTGATCAACAAAATCATCCCCGTGATATAAGGAAGTCCGGCAGCTTTGCGTTCGCCTAAAAATCCCCCGACCCATTTCGAGCCGGCGATATCCTGCGAGCCGATGTAGGCTGGCATTGCGTTCATGAACCCTTCATACGGAGGGTAACCGCCAGTTTCACCCAGATCCAGTGTCAATTTTGTCGGGTTGATGACTGTGCCATCACCCAGGCCCTGAAATGTCTGATGCACGAGATTGTTGAAATCCGCAATATCCAATAATTCCTTGATGGTGCTCTGATTGATCAGCAGCGTATTGCGTTCTTTCATGGCCATTCTCCTTTAAACGAGATGTGTTCAAAAGAACCTTTGCCTTTGAACAGTCACATAAAGTATAGCATTTTTCGGGGAATAACAAAAAATCAGGAGCATCCGGATATCCAACACTGTCCTCAAATCGTATCAATTGGAATGCATTTTTTGCTGGTATATACTTAAAGTATGCATGACAAAGGAATATGAGGTGGAGAAGCATGGAAGAGAAATCCGAACAAGCCAAGGTAAGGAAACCAGAACTGGTTTTTTACGCGGGTTCGACTTTGTTGGAAGGACCGCACTGGGATGCGGAAAATAACTTGCTTTATTGCGTTTCGATCGAAGACAGCATGATTTATGCTATCAATCCGGAAACTGGGGAGGTGCAGACCTATCTGACCGAAGGACCGGTCGGATGCGCCGTCCTTGATCAGGAGGGGATGATTCTGGAAGCTGAAAGGAACGGCATTTTCCGGATCAATCCGCGGACGAAGGAAAAACAGCTGGTGGCAAAGGCTCACGACGATGAACGGATGCGCTACAACGACGGGAAGCTGGATCCGAAAGGCCGCCTGATTGTCGGGACGATGGGCTATGACGATACCTATGAAGGGGAAGCCGCTTTGTACGCTATCGAAAAGGGCGGAACGGTCCGCACGGTTTTGGATGGCCTCACTTTGGCCAACGGTATGGGATGGTCACCAGATGGAAAGACGCTGTATTTTATTGATACGCCGACGAAGAAAGTGGGCCGTTATGCTTATGATCCAAAAACGGGTGAAGCGACCTTCGAGAAATACGTTGTCGAGATCACCGACGGCAGCAATCCGGACGGCATGTGCGTGGATCGGGACGGCATGATCTGGGTGGCGCAATACGGCGGTGGGAAAGTCTGCAGATGGGACCCGGAAACCGGTAAAAAGCTTGAGGAAATCCTGATGCCGGTGAAGAATGCGACGTCCTGTTGTCTGGGCGGCAATGAATTGGAGTATCTGTACATCACGACCGCGAAGGATGGCGAGACGGAAGAGGAGCTGGCTGGCGGGTTGTTCCGCTTCAAGTTGTCTTAGAGGAGGCTTGTCGGGTAAATCAAATCGTTGGAGAAGGGCATTTTGTTCCACTATAATGAGAGTGTGAGACGATTCAAAAATAAGAGAGGGGATGATTTTTATGGTGAAAAAGATCGGATTCTTAGTGGGTAGTTTGCGCGAAGAGGCCTACAGCAAAAAAGTGGCCTTGGCATTTTCGGAATTGTTCCCGGACGGGTATGAAACCGGAATGGTGGAAATCGGGCATTTACCTTTATATAACCAGGATTTCGACGAGGTGGAGGGCATGCTTCCTGAATCGTACACTCCGTTCCGCGAAGAAATCAAAGGCTATGATGCCTTTGTGCTGGTGACCCCTGAATACAATCGTTCCTATCCTGCGGCTTTGAAGAATGCATTGGATGTCGGTTCGCGTCCGTATGGGGCCAATCTTTGGGACGGCAAACCGGTCGCGGTCATCAGCCAATCCCCGGGTGCTCTAGGGGCATTCGGTGCGAATCATCACTTAAGACAAGTTCTTGTTTTCCTGAATATGGTGCCATTGCAGCAGCCGGAAGCCTATATCGGAAATGTCCACAAGTTGTTGAACGAAGACGGTTCCGTTAAGGATGAAAAGACAACAGAATATTTTCAATCGATTGTGGATGCTTTCGTCCAGTTGATCGAAAGTACGGAACAGTCGAAACAGTAAATGCTTGAAATACCCATTCTCACGAAAAAGTGTGAGGATGGGTATTTTGTTTGTCTCGGTGCTTTTTCCCTCTGCTATAATGAAGGAAGAACTATATCACCCAGAAAAGGACAAACTAATGGATAAACATACAACCCAACCTTCTTTGTTGGACAGACTGAAAGCACATGCGGCATCCGACAGCATCCCGATGCATATGCCGGGGCACAAGCGGAATACCGCTTTGTTGGGAACGGACTTGCCTTACAATATCGACATCACTGAAATAGACGGATTCGACAATCTGCACGGCGCGAGCGGCATCCTCAAAGATTATATGGAAGAGATCACGGACTTCTACGGCACCAAGCGCTCATTCTACCTCGTAAACGGGAGCACGTGCGGCATCCTGGCGGGGATCCGAGCTGCGACGAAACGCGGCGGCAAAATCGCGGTCGCAAGGAATTGCCACAAGTCCGTCTATCACGCAATCGAGCTTTTCGGATTGGAGTCCGTCTATCTGATGCCGGAAATGGATGAAACATTCGGCATCCACGGCGGCATTTCGACGGCAAGCATTGCCGCTACGCTAAAACAGCACCCGGATACGCAGCTGGTCGTTTTGACTTCGCCGACGTACGAAGGGGTGGTCAGTGACATAGCGGCGATTGCCGATATCTGTCATGCGCAAGGGATTCCGTTGATGGTCGACGAGGCACACGGCTCACATTTGAATTATTCGGAACATTTTCCAAGCAGCGCGACCGCACTCGGCGCTGACATCGTGATCCAGAGCCTGCATAAGACTTTGCCTTCTTTGACGATGACGTCATTGGCCCATCTGAATGGTGATCTGGTCAGTCCGGAAGAACTGGCCCGGCAACTCGCTATCTTCGAAAGCAGCTCGCCGTCCTATGTACTGATGGCTTCGATCGACCGCTGCTTCCGCTTGCTGCGGGATGAGGGAAGACGGTTATTTGAAAGCTACAATCAAAGGTTAGCCGGCTTCTCAGAAAAAATGCAACAGCTCCAGCATCTCGAGGTACTTTGCCACGGAAACGACAGTGCGGTCCTCCACCCAACATTTTTTGCCTTCGATAAAGGCAAAATCCTGATTTCTGCACAAGGAACCGGCATAACCGGACAGGAACTTTCCGAAACGTTGCGGAGCGATCATCATATCGAAATGGAGATGGCTTACGGCGATCATGCATTGGCGATGACCAGCGTATGCGATACAGATGCCGCTATGGCTGCTTTGGCCGATGCGCTAATAGCGATTGACAGTTCGCTTAACTCAGCAGCTGGGGAGCACGCTCTCAATAATGGGACGCTAGTTTTCTCCCTACCTGAAAAGCAATGCGAAATCTGGCAGGCTCTGGAATCAGAAAAAGCAGTGTGTCCGTTGGAGCAAGCTGCAGGGCAAACGGCGGCCGAATACATCTGGGCCTATCCGCCAGGCATCCCGTTGCTTGTGCCGGGGGAACAGATCAGTAATGGGTTTATCCGCCAAGTCCGAACGTTGTTGGAGAAGGGGACACGGATCTACAGCGACGCCGACGGGCTTCCTAAAAATATCCAAATTATGCACCAGAAAAACCTTGTTCAGTAACTTACATTTAGATAGCTATCGGCCGAATCAGGATATTGATAAAAACGGTCACTATGCTGATAGGTCGGCAGATTGACGGACTAACAATTTGTTGGTAAAATAATTCACAAAGGAAGCATTTTTCTGTCAAGCAATATGCTTCCTTAACCTATTTCAGAGGAGATGTCGTTATGAAAAGAATCGTAACATTAAGCACCCGCAACCTGAAGGATACTGCCAAACACGGCGGCTGCGGAGCATGCCAAACATCTTGCCAATCCGCATGCAAAACTTCTTGCGGAATCGCTAACCAAAGCTGTGTGAACCCTAGACAAGCAGCGAAGTAAAAAAGAGTCCGCCTGACTGATTCCAGTTGGGCGGCAATTTTATGGACAAAAAAGGAGTTTGAAACCGAAATGATTCATCAATATAAACTGAACGGATACAATATCGTAATGGATACCTACAGCGGTGCCGTGCATGTCGTGGACGACCTTGCTTTCGACATCATCGCGCTGTATGAAGCAACACCTGTCGAAGAGATCGTTTCAACGATGCTGGAACAATATGCGAACGACCCTGAAATCAACGAAACAGAAATCCGCGATACGCTGTCGGATGTCGAAGAATTGAAGGCCAACGGGGAATTGTTCACGGAAGACTTGTACCAAGACCTTTCCATCGACTTGAAGAACCGCCAAACCTTCGTGAAGGCTCTTTGCCTGAACGTGGCGCATACTTGTAACCTGACCTGCGATTACTGCTTCGCCAGCCAAGGCAAGTACAATGGCGACAGAGCGATCATGAAATTTGAAGTCGGGAAGCAAGCAATCGATTTCCTGCTTGAGAAT
Organism: Trichococcus pasteurii; assembly: GCF_900112935.1. Lineage (GTDB taxonomy): Bacteria > Bacillota > Bacilli > Lactobacillales > Aerococcaceae > Trichococcus > Trichococcus pasteurii. The sequence continues at coordinate 117,010 of NZ_FONM01000006.1, read as the reverse complement.
TCCGGTTTCCACCGCAACCTGGACGTCGACTTCTTCGGCGGTGAGCCGTTGATGGCTTGGCGCGTCGTGAAGCAGATCGTCGAATACGCGCGCAGCAAGGAAGAGGAGTCCAACAAGACTTTCCGTTTCACTTTCACAACAAACGGGATGCTTTTGAACGATGAAATCAATGAGTTCCTGAACAAAGAAATGTACAACGTCGTTTTGAGCTTGGACGGACGCAAGGAAGTCCATGACCGTCTGCGCCGCACCGTTAACGGAAAAGGCAGCTATGACTACATTTTGCCGAAATTCCAGAAATTCGTGGAAGGGCGCGGCGACAAGGAATACTACGTCCGCGGCACTTATACAGGCAATAACGTCGATTTCACAAATGATATTTTCCACGTAGCTAACCTCGGATTCGACAAACTGTCGATGGAACCGGTCATCTGCGATCCTTCCGAACCTTACGCTTTGACGGAGGAACATCTTCCGGCACTGTACAGACAGTATGAAATCTTAGCTGAGGAAATGCTGAAGCGCGGCGAAGAGGGCAACGACTTCACTTTCTACCACTACATGCTGGACCTTTCCGAAGGACCGTGCATCCAGAAACGCATCTCCGGCTGCGGATCAGGAACGGAATACATGGCTGTCACTCCTTGGGGTGAATTGTTCCCTTGCCACCAGTTCGTTGGTGATGAAGAATTCAGCCTGGGTAATATCTGGGATGGCGTGACCAAACCGGAACTGCAATGCCAATTCAAGGAAGTCAACTGCTATTCCAAACCGGAATGCCAAGATTGCTGGGCTAAATTGTACTGCAGCGGCGGCTGCCCTGCCAACTCCCTACATGCGACCGGATCATTGAAAGGCAACTATGAATTCAGCTGCGACCTGTTCCGCAAACGCGTGGAATGCTCGATGATGGTGAAGGTCGCGGAATCGATCCGCGAAATGGAAGCCGAAGCGATGGCTGCTGAGTAAGAAATAACCACATAATACGATAGAAGTGCGCGCCGGATTGATGCCGGCGGGTGCTTCTTTTTGTTGTGGAGGAGGGCGGGGTGACTGTTCCTCCGGTGAAGGAGGTCTTGGACGGAGGACAGAACATAATGTCGCCTGCAACTCCGGGGAAGCCGCCCCGTCCGGAGGACAGATCCAAATGTCAGTCGGAAATCCGGCGAGGCCGGCTCTCGCCGGAGGGAAAAGCAAAAACGTAAGAAATGCGAAAAGCGCAGGCCGGAACTCCGGCCGACAGCCAAAAGCCTAAACCCAACAGAAAAACCGCACAATCGCCCGATTGTGCGGTTCAACATTTATCGCTTATTTCGCGTTCAATTCTTCCAGAAACGCAACGATCCTTCGGCAGCCTTCGATAACGTTCTCGTCGCTGGCGGCGTAGCTCATGCGGAAGTAGCCCACTCCGGATTCACCGAAAGCCGATCCGGGGATCACGCCTACGCCGGCTTTGCGTGCCAAGTCGATGCAGAAGTTCCAGTCATCGTTGCCATACTGCTCCGGAATGCGCGGGAACAGGTAGAAGGCGCCGTCCGGATTGTTCATCTTCAGTCCAGCAGCCGTCAAACCTTCCAAGAGGATGTCCCGGCGTTTGAGGTAAGCAGCTTTCATCGTGGCAGTCGCTTCATCACCGTCGCGGAAAGCAACACCAGCCGCGGTCTGCGCAGGTGTGGAACCGCAAGTGACCAGGCTTTGGTGATATTTCAAAATTTCGCGGATCAGGTCCGATTGGGCAGCGACAAAGCCGACGCGCCAGCCGGTCATCGCATAGCTTTTCGAAGTGCCGTTGATGACGATGGACTGCTCAGGGATGTACTTGGCGATGGAAGTATGACTGCCGTCGTAGGTCAGTTCGCTGTAGATTTCATCGCTGAGGACGAATACGTCATACTTCTTGATTACCTCGGCCAAAGCTTCGACTTCTTCTTTTGTGTAAGTAGCGCCGGTCGGATTGTTCGGATAGGTGAGCACGATCATTTTCGTTTCCGGGTTCGCATCCAGCGCCGCCTTCAGGTCCTCCGGTGTGATCAGGAAGCCCGTTTCGGATGTGTCGATCTTGACGCTTTCGCCGCCAGCCAAAAGAGTGACGTATTCATACTGCGGGAAAGCCGGCGATTGGATGATCACCTTGTCGCCCGGGTTCATCAAAGCAAACATAGTTGCGGTGATCGCTTCAGTGGCGCCGACCGTCAGGATGATGTCGGTGTCCGCGTTGTAATGCAGCCCGTATTTCCGCTCCATGAACTTCGCGATCTCCTTCCGGGTTTCAAGAACGCCGGCAGAAGGGGCGTAGTGCGTTTGGTTTTGGTTCAGGGCCTCCATGGCCGCCGCCTTGATGAAATCCGGCGTATCGAAATCAGGCTCGCCCATCGTGAAGCGGATAAGGTCCTTCACATCGCTGATGGCTGCGTCGAAGTTACGGATGGGCGATCCTTTCAGTTGCTTCACAAAGCGGTTCGTTTCTCTGCTCATAATTTATTTTCTCCTCCGGATGAAATATCCTTAATCTAATGTATAGTCGAACGTGCGCCAACCGACAGTCGGCTTCAAATCTCATGAAAATAACATAACACGATTGTAGGCGTATTTCTATGCAAAGTTGCCTCCTTCTGAATGAAAATTAGAAATCCGCGAATTTGATGAGCGTTTTCACATCTGAGTGGCAGTGGTTTCCCGGTGCTTTCCGATCAGGAGAACAGCCAGTACCGTCCTGTGCAACCCCAAAACACTGAAAAACCAAGCGGAAAAAAGCTTCTGCACCGGAGCAGTTGACAGGTCTGCCGGATAAGTGTACGATTAGAAAAATGAATGAATCGCCAAGCAAAAAGAGGTCGCGGCTGGTCAAGAGTACCGCAAGGGAAAGGGACGGTCGCCGAAGCATGCGAATGCTGGACCCAGGTTGAACAAATGTGGGGCTGTTCCATTGTCGTTGCCCGATGACAGTGGATTGCGCTTTAGCTTGGTTGGGCGAATGCAGGTCTCCGTAGCCGTAAGCACTCGCTTACCGCTATTTTTTTTGCATTTCCGGAACAAACGGTCGTCCGCCGCATAGGGCAAACGCAGGCTGGCATGCTATAATGGGCATGTTGGAACAGAAAAAATGATCGGGAGGAAACATCAAATGAGCGAACTATTGTTGACAGATGCTTATGAAATCGCAGCTTACATCAAAGCTGCCGAAAAGCAAACACCCATAAAACTTTACATCAAAGGGGATTTCGAAAATCCTGCCTACGAAGGCTTGAAATTCTTCGGAAGCGGAGACAGCTACACAGTCTTCGGCGACGCAGCAGCGATCTATTCTTTCTTGGAAGCAAATAAAGACAAGATCAAAGACCACGTCATGGAATACGACAGACGCAATTCCGCAATCCCATTGTTGGACACTACCAAAATCGATGCACGCATCGAGCCTGGCTCATTCATCCGTGATCACGTAACGATCGGCAAGAGCGCCGTCATCATGATGGGGGCGGTCATCAACATCGGTGCCGTCATCGGCGAAGGCACTATGATCGACATGGGCGCGGTAGTCGGCGCACGCGGCACGATCGGCAAAAACTGCCACATCGGAGCAGGCGCAGTGGTTGCGGGCGTTCTTGAGCCACCATCGAAATCACCAGTCATCATCGAAGACGGTGTTTTGGTCGGCGCGAACGCTGTCATCATCGAAGGCGTGCACATCGGCGAAGGCGCTGTTGTCGCAGCTGGCGCAATCGTATTGGAAGACGTACCGGCTAATGCGGTAGTTGCGGGATCTCCTGCAAAAATCGTGAAGATGAAGGACGAACAAACAAGCGAAAAAACCCAATTGTTGGCTGATTTAAGAGACTAATAACTACACGCGGAGGGACCAGGTGAAAAGCATGCAGATTGCAGAATTATACGATACGGTGAAGACGATCCGAAGGGAGCTCCACCAGATTCCGGAGATCGGCTTCGATCTGCCGTTGACTTCGGAATATGTCCGCCAAAAGCTGGTGTCGTTCGGTTATGAACCGATCAGCACCGCCGAAACGGGATGGGTGGCCGTCCTGAAGGGCAAGTCCCCGGAAGCAGTTGCTTTCCGTGCGGACATGGATGCCTTGGAGGTAACCGAGGAAACAGGAGCGGATTTCGCTTCCCTTCACCCGGGCAAAATGCATGCGTGCGGCCACGACGGGCATATGGCCCTGTTGTTGGGATTCGCGAAATACCTGAAGTCCCTGCCGGTTTTGGAAAAGTCCGTCGTTTTGGTCTTCCAGCCGGCTGAAGAAGGACCGGGCGGCGCGAAATGGATCATGGATTCCGGCATCCTGCAGGAGCTGCAGGTCGAAAAGATCTACGGCTACCACCTGTACCCGAGTCTGCCTGAAGGCATCCTCGGCTTGGCCAAGGGTCCGTTGATGGCACGCAACGGCGAATTCGACATCACGCTTGAAGGCGTCAGCTCGCACGCCGGGCAGCCGCACTTCGGCAAGGATGCCTTGATCGCCGCCGCGCAGATCCTTCTTTCGGTCCAGAACATTCTGGCCCGCGACCTCGATCCGTTGCAACCAGCCGTCGTGAACATCGGCACGCTGCATGCCGGGGAGGCCCGCAACATCGTGGCCGGAAAAGCCGAGATGACCGGAACGATCCGGAGCTACGACAAAGCAGTTTATGCTTCCATCAAGGAACGCCTTGCCGACATCTGCGCAGGCATCGAGCGCATGAGCGGTGTCATCTGCACGTTGGATATCCGCGATTTCTATCCGGAAGTCACGAACGATGCAGAAATGATCGGCGCGTTGATGGACGCGCTGCCGGCCGATGCCTACGAAGTCGTCAAACCATTGATGCTGGCCGAGGACTTCGCTTTCTACCAAGAAAGCATCCGCGGCGCCTTCATCCTGCTGGGGACCGGCCGTCCCGACATGGGCTGGACGCACCCGCTCCACAGCAGCCGCTTCAACTTCGACGAGAAGGTGCTGCTGCAGGGAATCGCCTGCTACGACCTGATACTGAAAAATGAAGGACTGAAGGGCTAAAAGCCAACAGCAAGTCACCGAACACACAACATACAAGCAAAAAGCACCCTCACCGGGGTGCTTTTTGGTTTTGGGATGCGAATGGTGATTGCCGTCCTCCGATGAGGGGTGCTTCACCGGAGGACAGGACCGCATTTGGAAGGCCTCCTCCGACCAGCAGAAGCCTCCTCGGAGGAGAGTCCTTTTATTACCGATCTCCTCCGGCGAACGAACCCTCGCCGGAGCTGAGGGCCAGTTTGCATTGCTCTTTTCCGGCAGCCGCTTTTTGCCAAATTTGATCGAAGCGGGCAGACCGGATGAGTTGCCGCAATGTTGCACCACATCCAATAAAATTGTAAAGGTTCGCTTAAGTTGATGGATCGGAAAAGCATTTTCCCGGCAAAAAAGGTACAATAGAATCACATATTGGATGAAAGAGGGGAAATTATGCATAAGAAAAGATTATCCGCATTTCTTTTAGGTTCCACAGCATGGCTGCTTGTCGCGTGCCAAAGTCCGGCAACAGACACGACAGCCACTGAGGCGACAAGCACATCGCAAGTACAATCAGATACAGAGGCGACCAGCGAAGCCAGCAACCAAGCTGCTTCAAGAGCGAGCAGTCTGGAAGCAGCCGAGAGTGTGCAGGCACAATCCGCCGCAAACAGCACCGCGGATCCCGATGCAGCAGCCAATACGGATGAGACCGCCGATGAGTCAACGCTGATCAACGAGGCGAAACAAACAATCACGCAACTGACTGGTTATGTCGAAAGCGATGTGTACTTGTTCATCGTGGAATCGGTCGAGGGCAGTGAAGTCACCATCAACGTCCGCGAAAACGGCGCAGATGTAGCCAGTTCCGTCGGATTTTACCGCTACAACGGAACGACCGGGGAACTGCTGGAAATGGATGTCGTAACAGGGGAATACACCCGCCACCCTGCACAATACTAAAAGGGCAGGCTTGATTTAAAAGGAAGAGTGTGATGATGATTTTCGATTTGGGATTATTGGCGAAAATATTTGCGATCAGTCTGAGCTACGTGACGATGAACACGATCCGGTTCATGTTGACGATAAAAGGCTACCGCGTTTTGGCGCCACTATTGAGCATGGTGGAAATCGTCATCTATGTTTTGGGTCTCTCGATGGTCATGAACAGTCTCGACAATCCGCTCAATCTGGCGGCCTACGCCCTCGGGTACGGCGCCGGCATCGCTATCGGCATCAAAATCGAGGATTGGCTCGCGCTCGGATACACCATGATCACCGTCATGACACAGGATGTCGACAGCCCGATGCCCAACCAACTGCGCGATTTCGGCTACGGGGTCTCGTGCTACAGAGCCCACGGTAGGGACGGCGAGCGGCTTGTGCTCGAAATCCTGCTGACACGCAAAGCCGAACGCCATCTTCAGAACAAAGTATTGGAAATCGATCCGAAAGCTTTCATCGTTTCATACGATCCGAAATATATCCACGGAGGCTTTTGGTCCAAACGGGTCCATCTCGGCAAATAAATGAATGAACAAATGAACGGACAAGGAAAGGGGAAACGATATGACAGAACTTGTGAAATTGGGAAGAACCGACCTACTGGTCCATCCGATCGGGCTAGGGGCGAATAAAATCGCCGCAGCCGATCCGGAAACAAACACCGAATACGGCGGAGACGTGCTCTTGAGCGCAATCACCAAAGGACTTAACTTCATCGACACGGCGTTTATGTATGGAATGGGCACTTCCGAGACGATCATCGGCAAGACGCTGAAGGAACACAACCTGCGCAACAAGGTCGTCATCGCAACAAAAGGCGCGCACCAAGTGACGGAAACGGGCATCGTCCTGAACAACAATCCGGCTTTCCTGACGGAGCAGGTTGAAAACAGCCTGAGACGTCTGCAGACCGACCATATCGATCTCTATTACATCCATTTTCCGGATGAAGCGACACCCAAAGCCGAAGCGGTCGGTGCGCTCCATCGACTGAAGGAGCAAGGGAAGATCCGTGCCATCGGCGTCTCCAACTTCAACCTGGAGCAGCTGAAGGAAGGCAACGCCAACGGCTACATCGATATTGTCCAAGATGAATACAATCTCCTGAACCAGTCGGCTGAAGAGAAGCTGTTCCCCTATTGCCGCGAACAGGGCATCTCCTTCATCCCATACTTCCCGTTCGCATCCGGTCTGCTGGCCGGCAAGTACAGGGAAGATTCGGTCCTGTCTGAGAAACAACAGCAGCGTCCGCAGTTCAAGGGTGATACCTACAAAGATATCCTGAACCGCGTGGACGAGATCCGGCCGCTCGCAGTGAAGCACCAGACCGGGTTGCAGAATGTCGTGTTGGCCTATTATCTGTCCAAGGACATCGTCGACGCAGTCATTCCGGGCGCACGCAACAGACAGCAGGTGCTTGAGAACCTCGAGGCCGCCGAAGTCCGTTTGGATGAGGAGGACATCGCTTTGATCCAGCAAACTTTCCCGGCATCGTACCGCTTGCCGAAATGATTTTCTGATCGTCGAAAAAACCCCAGCATTACAAAATGATGAAAAAAGCATTTGACATTCATTAGATACAGGCATAGAATTACATCATAATCTAACAAACAGAAGGGGGAGAATGAGAATGGATGCGACTTGCGGAATGTGCACACTACAGAACAAAAAGAAAGCATCGTTCTCTTTCGATGCCCTAGTCATTCTAAAAGTGATTTAGCCCAGGATTCTTACTTACTACAAGTAGAGTCCTATTTCCGTTTCATTGGGCTCTCATTAAAGAATGAGCCTAATCACATAGGCTCATTCTTTTTTTTCATCGTTAATTCTGATAAATAATATAGATATGGAGTGGTTTGGATGACAGAAATGACACAGACAGAGGAACAGAAAGCATTGAACATCGATTGGGAAAATCTAGGGTTCAGTTACATCAAGACTGATTACCGCTTCATTTCTTATTGGAAAGACGGAAAATGGGACGACGGCGAACTGACGACCGACAACAAAGTCCACATCAGCGAAGGCTCTCCGGTTCTGCACTACGGCCAATCCTGCTTCGAGGGGATGAAGGCATACCGCACAAAAGACGGCAGCATCAACCTGTTCCGTCCGGAAGAAAACGCCAAGCGGATGATCAACAGCTGCCACCGCCTGTTGATGCCTGAGTTTCCCGTGGAAAAATTCGTCGAAGCCGCTAAAGCAGTAGTCAAAGCCAATGAAAAATGGGTGCCGCCATACAATACCGGCAGCACGCTTTATCTGCGCCCTTATCTGATCGGTGTCGGCGACAACATCGGCGTCAGCCCGGCGACCGAATATATCTTCTCCATCTTCGCGATGCCGGTTGGCCCTTACTTCAAGGGTGGCTTGGCACCGACGAACTTCATCGTTTCCGACTACGACCGTGCCGCTCCGCACGGTACAGGGGCAGCGAAAGTCGGCGGAAACTACGCAAGCAGCTTGCTGCCTGGTAAAGAAGCGCATGACCGCAACTTCAGCGACTGCATCTACTTGGATCCGGCTACGCACACGAAGATCGAGGAAGTCGGATCCGCAAACTTCTTCGGCATCACGAAGGACAACCGTTTCGTGACACCGAAATCACCATCAATCTTGCCGAGCATCACCAAGTACTCCCTGTTGTATTTGGCCGAGAAACACTTGGGCATGGAAGTCGAGGAAGGCGATGTCTTCATCGACAAGCTTGACGAGTTCAGCGAAGCCGGCGCCTGCGGTACAGCCGCAGTCATCTCTCCGATCGGCGGCATCCAGTACGGCGACAATTTCCACGTCTTCTATTCGGAAACGGAAGTCGGACCTGTGACGCGCAAATTGTATGAAGAACTGACCGGCATCCAATTCGGCGACTTAGAAGCGCCGGAAGGTTGGATCGTGAAAGTAGACTAAGCTAGATAGATAGAAATGCAGCTCTCTAAGGCCTTTGTGCTGGAAGAGGGCTGTTTTTTGTCGTTGCCGGCTGCCGGAGCGGAACGCTGGCCGGAGAACAGCGTGCGTGCCGGCGATCAACTTCGGCGAGCGAATGTTGGTCGGAGGAGAGGGCGCAATCCGGCAGGCGAACTCCGGCGAAGCCGACGTGGCCGGAGGTGACAGTTTTCCGGGATGCTCATCTCCGGCGAGGACCGCCTTCCCCGGAGCAGGGCAGATCGCTAGCACTAGCATTCTCAATGCTTATCTGTGGCAATCAGAGCCGCTTTTGGCTATGATTAAGCTATAGAGCTTGGCGGGAGGAAAAAGCAATGAACGCACTAAGGAAATACATCAAAAATCCAAAAATTCGCCAAATCATCGTCCTGTTCCAACAGCATTGGGGCCGGATGGAGATCGGACGGCAATCAGCTGAGATGGCTTACTATGTGCTGTTGGCGCTGCTTCCGACCCTGTTGTTGCTGGGGAACATCATCCCGTTGCTGCCGTTGCCGCGGGAGCAGGTGCTGGCTTACGTGGAGATGGCCTTGCCGCTTGAAATCAGCAATACGCTCACGCCGATACTGGAACAGTACTTGAACAGCGGCAGTGGCGGGGTGGTTTCATTCGGGCTGGTGCTGTCGATCTGGACAGCTTCGAAAGCCTTCAATGTCTTTCAGAATGTTTTGAATCAAGTGTACAATACGAAGATGCGCAAAAATTTCATCGTCCACAGGGTCTTTTCGTTCGTGATCGCTTTTCTGTTGGTCGCCATGATTGCGCTTGTCGCCTTCCTGTTCATGTTCGGGAGATATATCCGTGATTTCTTCGAAGAGTTCTTGTCCATCCGGTTGGATTTCATCACCGCTTTCGAAAATGTCCGTTGGATCGGGGCCTTCCTGATCATCTCCATCATCATGACGGTCATTTATTTCGTGGTGCCGAATGTGCGTTGGTCATTCAAATTTGCTGTACCGGGTGCGGCATTCGCAACGATAGGTTTCCTGTTGATTTCGCAGCTGTTCTCCTTGTATGTCGGAGTCGCCGGCAGCCAGACAATCGGGAACAGTGCGATCGGCGTCGTGATCACGCTGCTGTTGTGGTTATATCTGATGGGGACGGTGCTGATCCTTGGGGGCTTTCTCAATGTGATGCTGTACCACTATTTCCGGCCGTTGCCGGTCGTTCTGAAGGAAGAGAGCCGCTATGCGATCCGTTATTCGAAGAACGCATTGGCGCTGACCGTCAATGAACAATCGCTGAAACGGCGTCTGATCCGCAAAAAGCTGCGCATCCAAGCGAACAAACAAGCAGACAAATGATTGAATCCGGAAAGACGGGGCAAAGAGGTTTAGGTTTTTTTAAACCTCGGCGCCTTTTTTTTTGGGCGAAGTTTCTATATAATGAAAAGATAGCACGCCCATTGTTTTTGAAAGAAAGGATTTAATCATGCGAAATCAACAAACTACGCAGAATGCGGATGTTTCGAAGATCGATTACGGCATTATCCTGTCCGTGTTCCTTCTGGCCATCATCAGCGTCCTGACGATTTATTCAACTACTGTCCTGCAGACGGACGGCGGCATCGGTACGACCATCATGCAGCTTGTCTGGTACGGCATCGGCATCATAGCCGCCGCCATCGTGATGCATTTCGATTCCGAACAACTCTGGAAAGTCGCGCCGATTGCATACGGGGCCGGCATCCTGTTACTGTTCCTGGTCCTCATTTTCTATGACCGCAACACCTATGCGCTGCAAGGGGCGAAAAGTTGGTTCCGCTTCGGCGGCGTCACCTTCCAGCCTTCAGAAGTCGTGAAAGTCGCCCTCATCATCATGTTGGCGCGGGTCATCACCGAGCACAACATGCAGATCGATGACCGGACCGAAAAGACCGACATGAACCTGCTTCTCAAGATCGCCATGTGGTCGGCGGCGCCGCTACTGCTGGTCATCCTGCAGAATGACCTCGGGACGACACTCGTGTTCCTGGCGATCATCATCGGCATGACATTCCTTTCCGGCGTATCCTGGAAAATCCTGCTGCCCGTGTTCGGTACGATCGGTGCCATCGGATCGCTGCTCATCTACCTGGTTGTCTACAACCGCGATGTGCTCCTGAATTTCGGCTTCCAGAATTACCAATTCGCCCGGATCGATTCCTGGCTCGACCCATTCGGGGACAGCACCGGCGATGCCTATCAACTGGCGCAAAGCATGAAAGCGATCGGATCAGGCAAACTGTTCGGCAAAGGCCTCGGCGTTTCCGAAGTCTACGTGCCGGTGCGCGTTTCCGATATGATCTTCTCCACGATCGGCGAGAATTTCGGCTTCATCGGCGGGTGTTTTCTCATTTTCATCTATTTCCTGCTGATCTATCAGATGATCCGCATCTGCTTCGATACGAAAAATGAATTTTATGCCTACATGGCGACGGGCGTCATCATGATGATCCTGTTCCACGTATTGGAAAATATCGGCATGACGATCGGGCTGTTGCCGATCACCGGTATCCCGTTGCCGTTCATCTCGCAAGGGGGTTCGGCGCTCCTCGGCAATATGCTGGGAATCGGACTGGTCATGTCGATGCGCTACCATTACCGCAGCTACATGTTCTCGGAAGAGGACGAACATTTCGGTATCTGACCCTAACCCTAACCCAAGGAGGCAATTGCATGATCACCATCTACCAACATCCCCAATGCTCGACCTGCAAAAAGACGCGGGCCTGGTTCGACGAAGAGGGCATCGCCTACGAATTGAAGGACATCCGCGAAGAACGTCCAGAACGGGAAAGCATCCGCCAAGCGATCGCAACCGGAAATCTGACGCTGCGCCGCATCTTCAACACGAGCGGCAACCTGTACAAGGAAATGCAGCTGAAGGACAAGCTCGACAGCATGGACCTGGAGGAAGCACTGGACCTGCTGGAATCGGACGGCATGCTGATCCGCCGGCCATTCGTCACGGACGGCAAGCAGATCACGGTCGGCCACGACGAAGAAAAATTAACGACTACCTGGAAATAAGCGAAGGAGGAAAACAACATGTCTGAAAACACAGTGAAATACAGCGAGAGCGGCTTCTGGATCAAGAAGGAGGCGGACAAGTACATCATCGGGCTGTCCGAAAAAGGCCAGGACGATCTGGGAGAAGTCAGCTTCATCGACCTTCCGGAAACGGGTGTGATCAAAACGACCGACACCCTGATCGGGGTCGAAGCCGCCAAAGCGATGACCGACTTGGCTTCGCCATTGGCGGGCACGATCACGGCCGTCAACGAAGCATTGGAAAACAATCCGGAGAACCTGAACAGCACCGATGCAGCAGTGAACTGGATCGTCGAACTTACGGACGTCTCGGAGGAAGCTTTCGAAGCATTGCAGAACGAATCCGGACTGTAAACGAATGTGAAAATATAAAGAGGCAAGCAGCCGGACATCGGGTCCGAGTGCTTGCCTTTTTGATTTTTTAATTTGTTCCGGCGAAGGCCGGGTTGGCCGGAGGAGCCGGCCGCGGATAGGTCTGTCCTCCGGCGAGAGAATCTTGGCAGGAGGACAGATTGATTATCCTGTTCGTCCTCCGGCGAGGTTTTTCTCACCGGAGGACGCGAAACCTTTCCGACCCCAACTCCGGCGAAGGAATCCTCGCCGGAGCTGAGCCCCGAAACCCGAAATGCTCCTAGCGCGTCGCCCGCGCGACCAGATCCTCAAAGAACAGTCGCATGTTTTTGGCTTCCGGTATCATCGTCTCCGGGTGCCATTGGATAGCGAGGATGCTTTGTTCCGGATCGGTCGCTTCGACGGCTTCGACAAGACCGTCGGGGCTGTATCCGACCGGCTGCAAGCCCTTGGCAACGACCTTCAGCGCTTGGTGGTGGAAAGAATTCACCGACAGCTTTTCGCCAACGAGTTCATGGAGGTGGCTGCCTTCGGTCACGATGACGGAGTGGGTCGCATACTTGAAGTCGGTCTTCTGCTGATGCTGGATGCGCATATCCGGATATTCATGCGCAAGGTCCTGATACAGGCTGCCACCCATCTGGACGTTCAAAATCTGCAAGCCGCGGCAGACAGCCAGGATCGGTTTCTTCTGTTTCAAGGCTTCCGCCACAAGCGCCATTTCGAAGTCGTCGCGCAATGGGAATGTCGCACCGATGTGCAGGCTCGGTTCCTCGCCGTAAAAGTTCGGTGATACATCCTGTCCCCCGGTCAACAACAGCCCATCGATTTTGGCGACGTAGTCCGCTGCCGTTTCGGGCGCGCCGATCGGAAGGATCAGCGGATTGCCTCCTGCGGCCTGGACCCCTTTCACGAATCCGATGGGGGTGTAGGCGACGGATATCCCTGAAAAAGCCGGGACAGCTTCCAGTAATTGGTTGCCGGTGATGCCGATCAATGGTCTCATATATGTTGTCTTCCTTTCGCTGATGACTGATTTTCACCATTTTACATCATAATTGAGAATATGGGAAAGAATCGTTCTTATGAGTGGACAAACCGGGTTGATAGTTTATAATGATTATAAATTGAAAAAAATTATCGTTGATTAAATGGGTTTTCATAATGATTCCATTGCGAAAGGTTTTCAATTGGGTTAAAATAGTCGTAGTGTCAATAATGAAGGTTCGATTAAAATATATAGATTGTGAGGAGTTAATTTATGTCTACTTTAGAAATAATAGATCTGCATGTCTCCATTGAGGATAAACAAATTTTGAAGGGTGTCAACCTGGTGATGAACACCGGTGAGATCCACGCCATCATGGGGCCGAACGGTACGGGTAAATCGACTCTGTCACAAGCAATCATGGGTCATCCGAGCTACACGATCACGCAAGGCCAGATTCTTTTGGACGGTGAAGATGTGACGGAAATGGAAGTCGACGAACGCGCACGCGCAGGTCTGTTCCTGGCGATGCAATATCCGAGCGAAATCGCCGGCATCACAAACGCTGAATTCATGCGCGCAGCCATCAATGCCCGCCGCCCGGAAGACGACAAAATTTCGGTCATGAACTTCATCAAAAAATTGGACGAAAAAATGGAAATCCTGAACATGCCGGAAGAAATGGCTGAACGCTATTTGAACGAAGGCTTCTCAGGCGGAGAAAAGAAACGCAACGAAATCCTGCAGTTGATGATGATCGAACCGAAATTCGCCATCCTTGACGAAATCGACTCCGGTTTGGATATCGATGCTTTGAAAGTCGTTTCCAAAGGCGTGAACCTGATGTCCGGTCCCGACTTCGGCGTCCTGATCATCACCCACTACCAACGTCTCTTGAATTATGTACACCCTACATTCGTCCATGTCATGATGGACGGCCGCATCGTGAAATCCGGCGACGCCAGCCTGGCGAAACGTCTGGAAGCGGAAGGCTACCGCGGCATCCGCGACGAATTAGGTCTAGATATCCATTTGGATGAAGAATAGGAGGACGTCACATGCTGAACGAAGAAAAAACGTCCTTGTTGGATGCGGTTCGCCTGTTTTCCATTGAAAAGGAAGAACCGGAATGGATGCGCAGCAAACGATTGGAATGGCTTGAAAAATATGAAGAGCAGGCTTTCCCATTGATGGAACGCATCAGCTACCACCGCTGGCCGCTGCTTGACACAACCATCTCTGCTGGTGGGTACGGCGAGGAATTGGTGAACAGCCAAGGTCTCCAATACGACTTGGGCGATACACCGAAAATCGTGCAATACGGAAACGTGACGCTGATGGAGCAATTGCCGCAGCATCTGATCGATCAAGGCGTCATTTTCACTGATCTGTATACAGCCGCTCAGGATTATCCTGAACTGGTCCAGGAATACTACATGACGACAGCCGTGAAACCGGAAGAAGACCGTTTCACCGCTTTCCACACAGCCTTCATGAACAGCGGCGTCTTCCTTTACGTGCCGAAGAACGTCGTCATCGAAGAGCCGTTGGAAGCTCTGTTCATCCAGAATTCCCACGTGAAGGAAAGTTTTGTCAAACACGTGCTTCTGGTCGCTGACGTGAACAGCTCAGTCAAATACGTGGAGCGTTACGAAACCGACGGCAACGAAAAGAACAGCGCCAACATCATCGTCGAAGTCATCACGAAAACTGGCGCGCAAGTCAAATTCTCTGCAGTCGACACTTTGGGCGAAAACACTTCCGTCTACATCAACCGCCGCGGCCACCTGTTGAAGGATTCCTCCATCGATTGGGCGATCGGCGTCATGAACGACGGCAATGTCATCTCCGATTTCGATTCCGATCTGATCGGCGACGGTTCCCACAGCGAGATCAAAGTCGTGGCTGTTTCCACAGGCAGACAAGTGCAGGGCATCGATACCCGCGTCACGAACTACGGCAAGCACTCGATCGGCCATATTCTGCAGCACGGGGTCATCATGGACCGTTCGACATTGACCTTCAACGGCATCGGCCACATCATCAAAGGCGCGAAGGGCGCCGACGCCCAACAAGAAAGCCGCGTCCTGATGCTTTCGGACAACGCCAGAGGGGATGCGAACCCGATCCTGTTGATCGACGAGAACGACGTCACAGCCGGCCATGCTGCCAGCGTCGGACGCGTCGACCCGGAAGAAATGTTCTATCTCCTTTCCCGCGGTATCCCTAAGGCAGAAGCTGAACGTCTGGTTATCCGCGGATTCCTGGGTACGGTCATCGCGGCCATCCCGGTAAAAGAAATCCGTGAAGGCTTGGTAGAGATGATCGAAAGGAAGTTGATGAAGCTTTGATCGATGCAAAAAAAATCAAACAAGACTTCCCGATCCTTTTCCAGACCGTGAACGACGAGCCGCTGATCTATCTGGACAACGCGGCCACTTCACAAAAACCGAAACAGGTGCTGGAAGCCATCCAACATTACTACGAATTTGACAACGCCAATATCCACCGCGGCGTGCATACTTTGGCGGAACGCGCGACTTCAGCCTATGAAGCTGCCCGCGAAAAACTGCGCCGCTTCATCAATGCCGCTTCAACGAAGGAAGTTCTCTTCACCCGCGGCACGACGACCGGCCTGAACTGGGTCGCTGTCGGCTTCGGCGATCTGATCATCGAAGAGGGCGACGAAATCTACATCACGCCGATGGAGCACCACTCCAACGTGGTTCCTTGGCAACAGTTGGCGAAACGCAAGAAGGCCAAATTGGTCTACCTGCCGTTGACTGCAGACGGCTTCGTCGATGTCGAAAAATCGGCTGAAGTCGTCACTGCAAAAGGCAAAATCATGTCGGTCTGCCACTCCTCGAACGTCTTGGGAATCACCAACCCGATCAAGGAACTGGCTGCATTGATCCACCAGCACAACGGCTACATGGTCGTGGACGGCGCCCAATCAACGCCGCACATGAAAGTCGATGTGCAGGCATTGGATGCCGACTTCTACGCTTTCAGCGGCCATAAGATGCTGGGGCCTACCGGATCCGGTGTGCTTTACGGCAAGGAAGCCTTGCTTGAAAAAATGGAGCCAGTCGAATTCGGCGGCGAAATGATCGATTTCGTCTATGACCAGGAAAGCACCTGGAGTGTCCTGCCTTGGAAATTCGAAGCGGGCACACCGAACATCGCCGGTGGAATCGGCCTTGGCGCTGCCGTCGACTATCTGGAAGCGATCGGCATGGATGCCATCGAAGCCTACGAGAAGGAAATGGTGCGCTATGTGCTGCCGAAACTGCAGGCAATCGAAGGCATCACTGTCTACGGTCCTGCCGATCCGGAAAAGCATACAGGCGTCATCACCTTCAACCTGGAAGGGATCCATCCGCATGACTTGGCTACGGCTTTCGACATGGAAGGCATCGCTGTCCGCGCCGGCCACCACTGCGCACAGCCATTGATGCGTTACTTGGATGTATCTTCGACAGCCAGGGCAAGTTTCTATTTCTACAACACATTCGAAGAGGCCGATCAATTCATCGCCTCCTTGCATAAAATAAAGGAGTTTTTCAAAGATGGCTTTATCTAAACTAGAAAACCTATACCGCCATGTCATTCTTGACCACTCCAGTCATCCGCACAATTACGGCACCTTGGAAAACGCCGACGAACAGATCGAGCTGAACAACCCGACCTGCGGCGATGTCATCACTTTGCAGTTGGCGATGGACGGCGACATCATCAAGCAGGCCAAATTCTCAGGCCACGGCTGCAGCATCAGCACAGCCAGCGCCAGCATGATGACGGACGTGGTCATCGGCAAGACGAAAGCAGAAGCATTGGCCTTGGCGGAAGAATTTTTCCTACTGGTGCAGGACAAAATCGAGCCGAACGAAAAACACCTCGGCGAAGCAATCGTCCTGAACGGCGTCGCGAAATTCCCGGCCCGCATCAAATGCGCCACTTTGGCTTGGAAGGCTTTGGAAAGAGCGATCATCCAAGACAAAAAAGAAAAAGGGGAAGAACAAGCGGAATCCCCGCATGAAGGAGAGATCTTATGAGCGAAGTACCAGTAGTTGACGATTATAAATTTGGCTTTCATGACGACGCAAAAATCATCTATTCCACCGGAAAAGGACTGACTGAAGAAATCGTCAGGGAAATATCCGAATCAAAAGAAGAGCCGGAATGGATGTTGGATTTCCGTCTGAAATCATTGGAAGCCTACCATAAATCAACCTTGCCGAATTGGGGACCGGATTTATCCCATCTGAAATTCGACGAAATCACTTATTTCCAGAAGGCAACCGATAAAGTAGCCAGAACCTGGGAAGATGTGCCTGACGAAATCAAGGAAACTTTCGAAAAAATCGGGATCCCAGAAGCTGAGCGCGCATATCTGGCCGGCGTAACGGTCCAGTATGAGTCGGAAGCCGTCTACCACAACATGAAGGATGAGTTCGAGAAATTGGGCATTATCTTTACCGATACGGACACTGCCCTGAAGGAATATCCGGAAATCTTCAAGGAATACTTCGCCAGCATTGTACCGCCGACTGACAACTTCGAAGCGGCCTTGAATTCGGCTGTTTGGTCCGGTGGCACGTTCATCTATGTGCCGAAAGGCGTCATATGCGATGTGCCATTGCAGACTTACTTCCGTATCAACAACGAAGGTTCCGGCCAATTCGAACGCACGCTGATCGTCGTCGACGAAGGCGCCAGCGTACACTATGTCGAAGGCTGTACCGCACCGACTTATTCGGCCGACAGCCTGCATTGCGCAGTCGTTGAGATCATCGTGAAGAAGGACGCCTACTGCCGCTACACGACCATCCAAAACTGGTCAGGCAATGTCTATAACCTGGTGACGAAACGTGCTGTAGCCTTGGAAAACGCGACGATGGAATGGATCGACGGCAACTTGGGATCAAAAGTGACCATGAAATACCCGAGTGTCATCCTGAACGGACGCGGCGCCAAAGGAACGATGCTTTCCGTAGCTTTCGCCGGCAAAGGCCAACAGCAGGATACCGGCGCGAAAATGATCCACAACGCACCGTACACATCCAGTTCGATCGTCTCTAAGTCGATCGCCAAAGACGGCGGGGCAGTAAACTACCGTGGACAAGTGAAGTTCGGCAAGAAATCGGAAGGATCGATCTCGCATATCGAATGCGATACGATCATCATGGATGACATCTCCACTTCCGACACGATTCCGTTCAACGAAATCCACAACGGTAATGTCTCCCTGGAGCACGAAGCGAAAGTTTCCAAAATCTCCGAAGAGCAACTGTACTACCTGATGAGCCGTGGCCTCAGCGAGTCGCAAGCGACCGAAATGATCGTCATGGGCTTCGTCGAGCCATTCACCAAAGAACTTCCGATGGAGTATGCAGTCGAGTTGAACAGACTGATTGCGTATGAAATGGAAGGGTCAGTGGGTTAATGTAAAAAGAGGTTCAAAAACGTTTGTATATCAACGTTTTTGAACCTCTTTTTTTTTTTTTTTTGAATTTTTCGAAGCGTGGGGTTCTTTTATTTACCCAGGTAAATTATCAATTGCATATTGCGCTTGTTCTGCCGAGTAACCTTCGTAAATCAATTGATCATACAAACCTTGATCGGAGAACGAAGAGAAGTCTAAATAATCAATAGCTGTTTGAAGAGCATTCGCATTCCAATCCGTTACCACATTATCGACAGCGTATTGTACTGCATCTTCAGGAAATCCTTCATATATCAGTTGGTCATAAAGCCCAGATTTAGAAAAACTCGTAAAATTAAGGTAGTCATTTGCGCTACCTAGTGCATTTCTAAATTCTCTTGAAACTTCAGGAGCAGCAGGAGCTGGAGCTGACGCTACAACAGGTTCGCTTGGTACAGTCGCTACTGGCTCTTCAACGATACTAGGTTCTTCAACAACAACGCTCTCAGAAGAAGCGGCCTCTGGTGCAGCAACTTCAGCAATAACGCTCTCGGAAGAAGCGGTTTCTGGTTCAGCAACTTCAGCTTTCTCTGTTTGTTTAGCCGTTGAAGTATTGGCATTATTATCAGCGCTGGATTCGGAATCAGATCCGCCGGAACCGAGCAAGATAATGCAGCCGAATAGGCCGATAACCGTAGCTACTACAGAGATTTTCATTTTTTGAGGATTCGGTTCTTTCTTTGTATAGTACCAAATGCCAAGTCCTCCAATAACTAAAATAATAGGTGAAATCATTGAAAATAAAGCAATTAAAATACTGAAAATCGTCAGGCCGCCAATCCATTTACCAATCGTTTTCATTTCTTTTTACCCCCTCATATTTTTCGGTTCCGTATAGAGAAAAGCAACGTCCAACGGCAGACCACTTGCCGTTATTATCATTATACTCTAATAAACGATAAATATTGCGGACAAAATAAAATATTTTATTTGTAGTAAATATATAATTCGATTCATTACAAATCAAATACGACTTCAATAGCCTTTCCAAGTATCCGGACAGGGATCTTTTCCGTGATAATGCAAAGCGCATAAATGCTGTTCTCTCTAACCCGCATAACAATGAGTGGGAACGGACTTCCGGCCAAGCACCATCCGTCCGGAGGTCAACACCGAAAATAGGCCGTCACCTCCGATGAGGACCGCCCAACCGGAGGAGGGCGGCTCAGGCGGTATCTGATTTCCAGCGAGGACCTGGCAACCGGAGAAGAGCTAAAAAACGAGCCCGCTCTCCTCCGGTTGCCCCACGACGGAAGCAATCTGTCTCAGATTTCCCCACAAAATAAAATAACCATGGTTGCGCTTCATTTTTTATTTTCATAATCAAAAGCACGATATTTACGAATTAAAGTATCAAGAAGTCGCTACATATTGTGGAAGCAGCTGGTCGTAAGGTATTCTATTGGAAATTCAAGAAGTTCAGAAAGTTCTGACAGTAATGAATTTAACGAAATGTGGGAGGAGGGAATAAAATGTCAAGTTTCTTTAGTTGGGATTTAGTATGGGAATATTTACCTAAAATTCTCAGTGCGTTGCCCGTGACCTTGTTGATCGTAGGCATTGCGACTCTTGTAGGCTTGGTGTTGGGAAGTTTTATTGCGTTCATACGGGTGGAAAAAATACCGATATTGAATCAACTAGCCGCAATATTTGTTTCCTTCATTCGCGGGACACCGATTCTTGTCCAGTTATACATCGTTTATTACGGTGTACCCAGCCTCTTACAGGCGATTCAGATTGATGTGTCATCATGGGACAAACTTATTTTCATCTACATTACGTACGGATTGAATACCGCAGCGTTTCAATCAGAAACCATTAGGGCCGCAATCTTGAGTGTACCTACCACGCAGAAAGAAGCCAGCATCGCTTGTGGATTGACGAAGTCGCAAATGTACCTGCGGGTCATTCTTCCGCAAGTTGTTGTCGTGGCGTTACCATCATTCGGTACAACCACGGTCGCGTTACTGCAGGATACCTCGTTAGCATTTACGATCGGGATAGTGGATGTGGTAGGGAAAGCGCGGGCCATTGGGGCTGTGACCTTCCATACGTTGGAAGGCTACGTAGGCGCGGCAATTCTGTTCATAACCTTGAGCATTGTTCTTGAAAGAGTCTTTGACGTGTTGGAGAAACGGATGGATTTCACAGAAGTAAAAAAATCGGCGTTCCAACTGCCAAGATTATTACTGTTTAAAAATAAAAAGGTCCAACTGAAAAAGGTTCAAAAAATCGAGACAAATTTGAAGGAGGAATTATTATGAAAAAGACAACATTGGGATTCGGAACAAGTTTATTGATGGCAGGGGTTATCTTGGCTGGATGTGGCAGCGGCTCAGCTGAAACCGAGAGCGCAGCGGCAGACAGCGGAGCGACAGAGGTTAAAGTGGGGACAGGGAATTCAGCACTTCCGTATGCGTATTTGGATGAGAATGGCGAATATGATGGCTATGATGTCGCCGTAGTGAAAGCCATTGATGAAAAACTGACGGATTACACGTTCACTTTTGAAGGAGCGGACTTCCCGACAACCTTGTCAAATTTAGAGAGCGATAAGGTTCAGATGGCAGCTTTTGAACTTGAAGTGAACGCAGAGCGCCAAGAGAAATTTGTATACGGGGATGTCGGTTACGTGGTTTGGGATACATATATTGTTTCGGATCCGGATGCAGGAACGGTTTATGAGACCTTCGATGATCTTGCCGGGAAAAAAGTTTACGCCACAACTGCGACGAACCAGGCTGCAATGGCTGAAACGTATTTAGAAGAAAACCCCGGTGCTTTTGAATTGATTTATGGCGAATACAACAACGAACAGATCGTTCAAGCGATTACCTCAGGCGCAGTGGATGCATCTTTGGCACCAAAATATCAAGTGGATAACTGGAATAAATCCTTTGACGAAAACTTAGCGATCGGAAGCGAACCAGTCCACAATTCGGATGCTTACTTGCTCTTCAATAAACAAACCGATCAGGCTTTGATCGATGCCGTGAATACAGCATTAGAGGAACTGAAAGCGGATGGAACCATCAAGGAACTTTCCGAAGAATACTTAGACGGTGATTATGTGCCAGAATAAGAAAGGATGAGGGCCATGAGTTTTAAATTTGAGGTGATGATCCAATCATTGAAAGTAGCAAGCCAATACATTGGCACAACATTATTCATGGCCATCACAGCGATAGCCATCGGCGTTATTTTAGGGTTAGGGATAGCGCTGATCCGGCTTTATCGCATCAAAGGGCTGAGCCAATTTTTCCAAGTGGTGGTCACTTTGCTGAAAGGCATTCCGATGGTATTGATCATTCTCGCTCTGTACCTGGTCGCTTCCAAACAGTTTGATGTTTGGTCGGAATCCATGAATTGGTCGCTGCGGTTCAGAGATTTCAACATGGTATGGATCGCCATTTCCGCATTGAGTCTGTTGGCCACGATCAACAGCAGCGAGATTTTCCGCGGAGCCTTTGCGGCAATCAAAAAAGGGCAGTTCGATGCCGCCAAATCGATGGGCATGACCAACCTTCAAACGATCCGCCGGGTTCTGTTGCCGCAAGCAATCCCAATTTCATTACCGATGTTCAGCAATCTGTTGATCAGCTTGGTTAAGGCTTCGTCCTTAGCCTCGATGGTCAGTGTCGTCGATGTGTTCGCAGCTGCAAAAATCACAGCCCAGCAAAACTACCGCTTCCTGGAAGCCTATGTGGCGGTTGCGGTCATCTATTGGGGAATCAGTTTAGTAATCGAAAAAGGTGCGCAACTTCTCGAAGAGCGCATGACCCGTAAATTGAGGAGGGCGATTGTATGATGGAAGTACGCAATATCCACAAGCGCTTCGGTAAACAGGAAGTCCTCAAAGGCATCGATATGGATGTCGCCAAAGGAGAAGTGGTCACGCTTCTGGGGCCAAGCGGTTCCGGCAAAACAACCTTTCTCCGCTGCCTGAACTTTTTGGAACGGGCGGATGAAGGCAGCATTCTCCTGGGAGAAACCGAAACGATCGTAAATAAAGCCAATCCGAAAGAGATTTTGGCGCACCAACGCCAAACCGCGATGGTCTTTCAGAATTATGCGTTGTTCCAGAACAAGACAGCGCGCGAAAATATTGTCATGCCGCTGATGCTGACGAAAAAAAGGACGAAGCAGGAAGCGTATGAAATGGCGGATGCTTTGTTGGAACAGGTGGGCCTGACTGAACGCAAAGATTTTTATCCCAGCCAATTATCCGGCGGCCAACAGCAAAGGATCGGGATTGCGCGGGCGTTGGCGCTGAATCCCAAAGTGATACTGTTCGATGAACCAACTTCAGCGTTGGACCCGGAATTGGTCGGGCAAACGCTGACGCTTCTGCGGGACATCGCAGAAACCGGCGCAACGATGGTGCTGGTGACGCATGAGATGAAATTCGCTTATGAAGTCTCGGACAAAATCGTCTTTATGGAAAACGGCCTGGTGGTCGAACAAGGAAGTCCTAAGGAAGTGTTTGAACAAACGAAAGAAGAGCGGACCAAAGCCTTTTTGGCCCGTTTCACATCTCAAATGGCTAGATAGAGGAGGAAATCAGATGGCATATCGTTTCGCAAATCGTATCAAGGAATTGAAAACATCTCCTTTAAGGGAAAATGCAAGTAAAAACATGGAACTCAAAGATGTGATCTCATTTGCTTACGGCTTTCCGCCGGTTGAAGCTTTTCCAATGGAGACCCTCCAAAAAATTTCCCAAAAATTGTACACGGAAGTCGATCCGGAAACATTTTTGCAATATGGTGCCTCAGAAGGCTATCCCTTGCTGCGCAAGCTGGTCAAGGAAAGGCTGGCGACAACCGCCAATCTGCAGAATGAGGAACAGGTGCTGATTACATCGGGTTCCACCCAAGCAATGGATATCGCCGTGAAAGTTTTGTGTAACGAGGGAGACGTCGTGCTCTGCGAAGAACAAACCTTTTCAGGGGCGGTGAATGCAATCAAAGGCTACGGAGCCATTCCCATACCAATCCCGATGAACGTCGCAGAAGAATCCGTCGATTTGGAAGCACTGGAAGAACTGCTGCGTTTCGACCAACGCATCAAGTTCATCTACCTCATTCCCACGTTCCAAAATCCATTGGGGACATCGATTCCTCTGGAAAAACGCCAAGCGATTTACAGTTTGGCCCAAAAATATGATGTGCTGATTTTCGAAGATGACCCTTATGGCGATCTCCTGTACTACGGGGAGCCGATCATGAAGCTGAAGGAGATGGATACGGATGGGCGCGTCATGTACGCGGGTTCGTTCTCCAAAATTTTGGCACCCAGCGCACGGTTAGGCTTCATTATGGCGCCTGATGAAATCATGGAAAAACTGGCTTTGGCCAAGCAAGTATCTGATTCCCACACCAATTTTTACTGGCAAGTGATGCTGGCGGAATTCATGCAGAATCATCAATTTGAAGAACATGTCTCGGAGTTGAAGCTGTATTATAAAGGAAAATTTGAAGCAATGATTGCGGGTCTTGAAGCATTGCCTGAAGACAAAATCCAGTTCATCAAACCGACTGGCGGCTATTTCATCTGCTGCAAAATGGCGGATGAATTGGATCCGGAAACATTCTATACGGCATTGGACGAAGCCAAGGTCGCCGTTATCCCTGGGAATGTGATGAGCGTGGCGCAAGAGGGGTACGAACATTATTTCCGTTTGAATTTCACCAAACCTACACTTTCGGAAATCGTGGACGGCGTAAAAGTAATCGGTGAAGCTTTGAAACAAGCGACACCAGCATCGTATAAACAAGTGATTTGAGGAGGATACTATGAGATTGATTTATTATGGGGTCAGTGCTGACGAAGAAAAATTCATCAAGCGTTGGAGTTTCAGCAACAAAATACCCGTGACCATCATTAATGAAGGCATATCCAGCGAAAATGTCCATTTCGCCGGCCCGCATGATGGGGTCTGCCTGTATCCGAGTCCGGAAATGCGCCAAAGTGAGTTGCTCTACCGCAAGTTGCGGGAGCAAGGCATTCACCAATTGTCGGTCAAATCGACCGGCGTGGATGGCGTCAACTTCGAATGGGCGGAAAAATATGGATTGACAGTGACGAACGTTCCTTCCTACAGTCCCACTTCAGTCGGTCATTTTGCGATCATGTCGATTTTGATGGTGCTGCGGAATATTCCAACCGTGCTGCAAACAAACTCATCCCGAAAAGCAGCAATCGGGCGGGAATTGCAGGATGTGACGGTCGGAATCCTGGGGACGGGACGGATCGGTTCTGTGGTCGCTGAGGGCATCCATACTTTGGGCGGACGCGTGATCGCCTCAAGTTCGAATGAAAATCCTGACTTGAAAGGGAAAGTCAGCTATGTTTCTTTTGAGGAACTGCTGAAAGAATCAGATGTTCTGTCCATACATATCCCTTTATCTGAAGAATCCACTTATCTATTTTCAGAGGAAACTTTTGCTAAAATGAAACCCGGAAGTTGCCTTGTGAATACGGCGCGCGGAAAAATTGTCGATACCGAAGCGCTGATCCAAGCTTTGGCAACCGGAAAACTGGCTGGTGCAGCCTTGGATGCGTTGGAAGACGAGGAAAAATATTTTTCCGTCGGTTGGGAAAAGAACCCTTATTATTCCCGCTTGATGGCCATCCCGAATGTCATGATCACACCGCATATCGCTTACCATACCGAATTGGCGGTACAAGAAATTGTTGAGACCTCGTTGACCAATGCGCGGGATATCATAATAGCAGGAAGTTGCCGGAATACGATCTCACTTTGAGAACCAAAAAAGAAGGAGGAGATGAAGATGATCCAGGCGCAAATAAGTGGACTGAAAAAAAGTTTCGGTAAGAATGAAATATTGAAAAACGTAGGTTTGACCATCAATAAAGGCGAAGTTGTCTGCATTATCGGCCCGAGCGGCTCCGGCAAAACCACCTTCTTGCGTTGTTTGAATCTCTTGGAACGGCCGGATGCAGGCATGTATGAACTTGGCGACCTTCGCTATGATCTCAGCCGTATCGGTTCGCATCAGAGCCGGGAAATTGCCAGAAAAACAGCGATGGTTTTTCAATCCTATGAACTGTTCAGCCATATGACTGTGCTGCAAAATGTGATGGAAGGATTGGTCACACCCCGCAAAGTCCCCAAAAAGCTGGCAGAAACGATTGCCACTTCTGTCCTGGAAAAGGTTGGGATGGCGGACAAAGCAGGGATGTATCCGATCCAACTATCCGGTGGGCAGCAGCAACGGGTCGGAATTGCCCGTGCGATGGCGCTGTCTCCAGAACTTCTGTTGTTCGATGAACCCACATCGGCCCTTGATCCGGAACTTGTCGGAGATGTGCTGAATGTGATGAGGCAATTGGCTGACACGGGTCAAACGATGATCATCGTGACCCATGAGATGCAGTTCGCACAAGAAGTGGCGGATAAAGTTGTCTTCATGGCTGATGGCGTGGTCGTTGAAGCAGGAACGCCAGCGGAGGTTTTTGATGATCCCAAACAAGAGCGGACAAAACAATTTTTGATGCAAGTCCGTTTCAAAACAGCAGTCTGAGAGGGATGTCGCGTGGAATATACGGAAGTTAAAAGTAAGCTTTGGACCAAGGATTTCCTCTTGGTGAACAGCATCACGTTTTTGGCGATGACGGCAATCACGACCCAAATGGGAACGTTGCCCCTCTATGTGACTGCCTTGGGTGGGTCTAAAGCGGTTGCCGGAAGCATCATAGGAATTTTAGGCATTTCGGCTTTATTTTTCCGCTTGCCGATCGGAATATTATTGGACCGATATGGTCGCAGGCTGTTGCTCACGATCGGTTTGGCGATTCTGTTCATTGATTTCGCCTTGTTGAATGTGCTGCAGACGCTCTTGATGCTGTTTTGTTTGCGTTTGATCCAAGGCATCGGCAACAGTATCCAAGCGACAAGCGCAGCGACGATGGCGGCGGATTTGATTCCAAAGGAACAGTTATCTGTCGGCCTGGGCTACTTCAGCATCGCCCAAGCAGTCCCTGGCGCAATCGGACCTTTGCTGGGAGTGGCGGTGGTGGAAACATCCGGATTTGCGGCCTTGTTTCGGGTGGCGCTTTTGTTGACAAGTGTCGCTTTTGTATTAAGCTTTTTTCTAAGTACAGAATCGCCAAGAACGCTTTTTTTCGGAGAAAAGCCAAAGACGAAGGGCGGAGCGGCTGAAGCGTTGACCGTCATGAAGAATCGAGGCGTGACTTTTCCGAGTTTGATCATGTTTTTGATTTGCTTTGCGAATTCCGGTGTGATCGCATTTATCGCCCAGTTTGCAATCGAAAAGAAAATAAGCGGAGCCGGCTACTACTTTACAGTGATGACGGTCGTCACGGTTCTGATCCGGTTTCTCTTCCCCCAAATGTTGAAGCGCGTCAATCAAACGTTCTTGATTTGCGGCAGCATATTGAGCATCAGTGCAGCGTTCGGACTGCTTGCTTTTGCCGATGATCTTGTCCATCTTCTTTTAGCGGCAGTGATGTATGGAATCGGGTTTGCCAGTTTGTTGCCGGTCATGAATACGATTGTTTTGCAAAGTATTTCCGATCAGGAACGCGGACGCGCGATCGCGATTTTCTCGGCTGCTCTGGATGTGGCGTACGGCGGCGGTGCAATGCTTTGGGGCGTCATTGCCAGTGTGTTCGGGTTTCAAGTCATGTACCTCTTTTGTGGAGGATTCGGGATAACCGCTCTGTTTGTTTACCTTCTGTTTGATGGCAGGAAGAAGAAACAAATGTCATGAAAGGTAACACATCCTGTGAGCCCAACCTTGCAACTCTTTTCATTTCTTACTAAAATTAAGAAAATGATGAGAATTGTTAGGATGGAGGGGCCATTATGGATGTATTAGATCGGAAAATTTTGAATATTATGCAAAAAAACAGCAGGATCACTGTCAAACAAATTGCTGAAGAGTGTTTCATTTCGTCTCCTTCCGTATCCGTGCGTTTGCAGAATTTGGAAGGTCTTGGGTATATTCGCACGTATCAAGCTGTTCTTGACCATCAGAAATTGGGCTTTTTGATTAAAGCCTATGTGAATTGTGCGGTCCCTGCAAAGGACAAAAAAGATTTTTACCGCTACATCGAAGAAATCCCCAATGTCGTGGAATGCGATTGCATCACGGGTGATTACTCGATGTTATTGAAGGTCTACTTTTCCAACACAATCGAACTTGATGAATTCATCACTGACCTGCAACGCTTTGGCGATACCAAAACGCACATAGTCTTTTCAACAAATGTCGGTCCGCGTGGCCTTCAGATCCAAATAAACGAATAAGCAAAAACGCCGAGATTTATATTTCGGCGTTTTTGCTTATTTTTTGTCTGTGGCGTGGGGGTTCCGTACCTCCGGGGAGCGGCCGGCTGGCCGGAGGAACCAAAACAAAAAAACAGGCTGTTCTTCCCTAAGCCAGTCTTATAAAAATAGGCTCTATTACAATTATTTATTTGCATTCTCATCTGAATTAGCATACAAAGAGTATTCAACTTTAGACAGTTTTTGGTGAACTACTCACGACTAAAGTCGCGCGCTTCCTACGAACTCCTTCCTTACCTGCGTATGTCTTTGCAGGCAGAGGGAATGGATATGGGTAGGCTCAAAAGGCAGTACCTGCCTCATGTGTTTTCTTTTACTTGGCCAAAGCCAAGAGGTTCTTGCTGGCATTGATGTCCCGGTCATGGAATGTGCCGCAAGTTGGACAGGTCCAGTAGCGGATATGCGGAGCTTTCTTACTGTCTCGGTGTCCGCAGGCGGAACAGAGTTGGGTGGATGGGTAGAATCTGTCCGCCTTGATGAGCGTCCGGCCTTTCCATTCGGCTTTGTATCCCAACTGCCTGCAAAATTCGGACCAACTGACGTCCCCGATCGCTTTCGCAAGTTTGTGGTTCTTCATCATATTCGAACTCCGCAGCGTCTCGATCACGATGACTTGGTTTTCGTCCGTGATTTGGTTGGAGAGTTTGTGCAGGAAGTCCTTGCGTTGGTTCGCAATCTTTTCGTGTTTTTTTGCCAGTGCTATGCGTGCCTTTTCCCGGTTCTTGCTGCCTTTTTGCTTGCGGGACAAAGCGCGTTGGGCTTTCTTGACTTTCTTTTCAGACAGGGACAGACATTTCGGGTTCGCATATTTCACGGATTCCCCAGAATCATTTGTGGTGATGGCGAAATCCGAAATGCCGAGATCGATGCCAATTTTGTGTTCTGCTGGCAACCATTCGGGCGTTTCCTGTTCCACCAAAATGGAAATGAAATAATTGCCGGCCTTGTTCATGGAAATGGTACAGGATTTGATTAGCCCATCAAAATTCCGGTGCTGTTTGATTGATACGAAGCCGATTTTTGGGAGTTTAATCTTTCCGTCTTCGATACGGATATTGCCGCCCTGATTGTTAGTGGTGTAGGACGCTTTCGATTTATGTTTGGCTTTGAATTTGGGATGACCGACGGCTTTGTTGCGGAAGAAGTTCTGGTAGGCCTTATTTAGGTTTTGGCTGGCATTTGCTAAGGCCAGGTTGTCCACTTCTTTCAGGAACGGAAATTCTTCTTTGAAGGACGTGTAGGTCCTCGGCTTGATGCTTTTCAGCAGTTCTTTATCTCCTTTGTAGGTTTCATAAATTTCTTTTCGGTCAGCCAACATCTGATTGTAGACAAATCTTGCGGAGCCAAAACAATTTGCGAAATAGATTTTCTGTTTCTGATTGGGGTACAAACGAAACTCATAGGCTTTCAGCATGATACTCACCTCCTTGTCTTCATTATACAACACCGAACTTGTGTTCGTAAAATGTGAAGTAAGGGAAAACCTTTGGTGCCTAACTAACGATTGAAGTCACGAGAATGCGACAGCGCTTGTTTCAAATTCAAAGGAACTTTCGCAATAATCAAATAACATTTTGGTGAATCGATTGAAATAATAGTTACTATCAAATAGGATTTGAGACGTATTGGAAAATATGGATAACCTGAATCTAGTTTTACCGAAACAGCATTCTCATGAAATATTGGAGGAGAATTTGCATGAATGATAAAGAAAAGTCAGAGCGAATAATGGGAAAATATAATCGCAACTTTAGTACTTTTACTAAAAATGAGACTCACTAGGAGTTCAAAACGGTATTGAAATATGTCGCGGATGAAGCCGTCTGCAAACAACGAAAGCTTGTCGGCTTTGACTCAATGTGATGCAGCCTGAAATGTCCATTTGGAAAATTCTAAAAAATCCCCAAACGTTGAATTAATAACGTTTAGGGATTTTTTTCTTCAGAGTAACTGATGTTTTATGGAGCTGTTTCAATTTCAATAGCTCTTCTTTTTTTTACCAAGGCTGAATATCAAGCTCTAACGCTTGAGCTGCTTTGATGGCTTTATCCGGAATCTTGTTATCAATATCATTTGCGACCAAAATATAGCGAACTTGGTTCTTATTGGTTTTCTTTTTTTGTTCAGATCATCATATATGAAGCTTACTGTTGTAACGTCCCTGAACGATAGATTGTTGATGAACTAACTGTATCAATATTTCAGGCCGGGATTTTGTAGGGCCGAGACTGTAATCTATTTGATGCTCTAGCCCAGAATCTCCAGTCATTTTGATATCAAAATTACCGCCTAACTCATTATCGAATAAATACTGTTTGGCTTCGAGAGGAGAATCATATCATAGATGCGCAAAATTCCTTGGATAAGATTATGTTTTTTCAATGGAAAATCTTTTATGGTTGCTTCAACGTATAAAATGTCATCGTCCAACTGGATTTCGAAGTTGGATAAGGTATTATGAATTAATTTTTGACGCGTATCAGTCTTGATTTCCAAGCCATACATTGCAAGTTCATTGAAGGTATTTCCATCATCAGAAATTCGGATCGTGTTGTTTGCTTTTAATTCAATGTATAATCTGATTTGATCATTTAAATGGTTAATAAAAGAAGTGACAATCTCATCAGCATTTTCCAGTTGTTTGATTGAATATTTGTTTTTGAACCAGTCCACGTAATCACTGATCAACTGTTGGGATGAGTTGGGCATATTGTTCGACTCCTTTCATTTTCTATGTCATTGGTAGTGTTGTTTTTTTATATTAATTTCATTATATAACATAAATGAGATTTTGCTTCAAATAAAGGATCAGTTTTTTGAATAGAGACTACAAACTGACGACGATAAGCTACAATAGTGTTATCAAATGAAACAGCATATGTTTATGTAAAGGAGCTTTGCCATGTTAGATAACAAGTTGGGAATCACGAATCAAATTGAGTTGGCGAAAGCGGAAGAACGAATCAGTAAAGCTAACGCTAAACGTTTCTATGATTCTGGCGATATCAATGATCTGGAAATCGGTACATACAAAGGTTTGGCAGATATTCATAACTATTTGTTTGATGATATTTATGACTTTGCGGGAAAGACCCGCACCGTGAATGTTTCGAAGGGAAACATCAGATTTGCACCCGTCATGTACTTGGAAGTTTCTTTGAATCACATTGATAGTATGCCACAAGCCACTATCGAGGAAATTGTAGCGAAATATGTTGAAATGAATATTGTGCACCCTTTTCGTGAAGGAAATGGACGCAGTACACGCATCTGGTTGGATTTGATTCTAAAGAAAGAACTGGGGAAAGTTGTAGATTGGAACCTGATCGACAAAGATAATTATCTTTCAGCCATGGAACGAAGCCCTGTCAATGACTTGGAAATCAGATACTTGATCAATAATGCCTTGACTACGTCAATTGATGATAGGGAAGTTTATTTGAAAGGTATCGATGTCAGTTATTATTACGAGGGATATGCAGAATATACTACTGATGATTTATAAAGGTGTAGCGAAAAAATTTTTTTATAAAGGAGTATGTGTCCTCATCTCCGATGAAGGCCTCCTCGCCGGAGATGGACGGGAAAGCGGAAGCTGATCTCCGGCGAGGACTGTTTGACCGGAAGAGACTCCGTCAGACAGTCCTGTTCTCCGGCAAGAACCGCCTCACCGGTGAAAAATGAGGAAACCCCAAAATCCGAATACAAAAAACAAGCAGAAACGTTGAAAAGCTAACGTTTCTGTTTGTTTTTTGTAATTAATCCGACTTCCCTTAAGCTAATTCGCATGTTTCTTTAAACAGGAAGTGGGGAGTTTAGCCAATACCAGCAGCCTCGTTATATCAAAAATGGACCTGATTATTTACTCTTGACTTGGAGCCAACTCCAAGTCCTATACTTGCACTAATCATAAAGATTTGACGACTATAGAAACAGGAGAAGAGGACATGAAAATGGATGAACAACAAATTATTGAATTGTACCGCGCAGTGAATCAAGCGATGGTTGCCAAAGATATAGACAAGCTGGATCGGATTCTTGCAGATGGCATGCATCTTGTCCATATGACGGGATATGACCAGACAAAAGACGAATGGTTCGCACAAATCAGCAGCGAACAGATGCGCTATTATTCAACCAAAGAAGAGAACATCAAGGACCTCAAGATCGAGGGCAATAAAGCCAGTTTCATTGGTCAAAGCAGAGTGGATGCGCGCATCTATGGTTCACGGCACACTTGGAGACTACAGGTCAAAAATTATTTTGAAAAGCGGAACGGGGAATGGATTATTGTTCGGCAAGAGGCGAGCACGTATTAGAGCTTGTTGCACTTTGTACAATTTTAATATCTATCCGCCTGCGATGATGATCAGCGTTTTATTGGTTGTAGTATTTCTTGCCCTGCCTGCCCATATGAAAGAAGTAGAACATGACTAAGAACAGCACTTCCTGATTATTATTTCAGGAGGTGTTTTTTTCTTTATACAATGCAAAAATCAGCTGGATTTTACGGCATACGTATAAAACGAACAACCATATCAAAAAAGTTTGCAATTGACTTGGAGTGAACTTCAGGGTCTACACTAAGGATATCGAATAGAAGAAAAGGGGTTTTTGACATGAAAATATTGATTTTAGGAGCCGCAGGACAAATCTCAAAAATGTTAACTAACAGATTGTTGCAGGAAACCGATGCAGAATTGGTACTGTATGCCCGCAATGCGAACAGACGAATCGCCAACAGTGACCCAAGCCGAATCACAATCATCGACGGGGATTTCAACGATTCCGCTAAGTTGTTGGAAGTCATGGAAGGAGTAGAGATTGTTTATCTGAATGACATGAATTCTCCGGAAGCTACCCAAACGATTGTGGATGCCGCCAAAAAATCCGGCGTTGCCAAAATAATCGCGGCCACGATTCTTGGGATTTATGACGAAGTGATCGGCGAGTTCGGGAAATGGAATGCCAGAATGGTCGGCCGCACGGGAACAAACCGCCACAAAGAGTCGGCGAAAATCATTGAGGAATCCGGGATTGATTTTACATTGCTGCGCTTGACGTGGCTTTATAACCAGGAAGGCAACGAAAGATACACACTCAGTCAAAAAGGGGAATCATTCATAGGCGCGCAAGTGTCCCGCCAAGCAGTCGCGCGGTTGATCATGGACATCATCGAAAATCCGGCTGTCTATTCAAACGAAAGTCTGGGCGTCAGCGAACCCAACACAGATTTTCCGAAACCATCGTTTTACTGAAAGTAGATACGAAGCAGTAACTTCGGCGGGAGGCGCCTCGCCGGAGTTAGGACGGGAAAGCGGAAGTTGATCTCCGGCGAGGATCGCTATACCGGAGAACGCAACGAAAAGCTGTGCTGTTCTCCGGCAAGGACTGCCTCGCCGGAGAAAAATGACCAAACCCGAAAATCCGAACGAAATATTAAAGTTTTTGGTTTTTCCGGTGCTCAAATTCTCTAAGAGTGAAGGAACTTTGCGCTAATCATGGTATTATGGAGTTATTAAGTAACGTAGGAGGCGATAAAGTGGTAAAAACAAATCCAGTATTGATTGTATTATTCGGCGCGACAGGTGATTTAGCCCAAAGAAAGTTATATCCTTCATTTTTCCGATTGTTCCGAAGCGGTGCGTTGGCAGAACGTTTCGCAGTGATCGGGACTGCCAGAAGGGAGTGGAGCGACGAGCATTTTCGGGATGTGGTTTCAGAATCGATTCAATCATTCCAACCGACAGAAGCGGAAAAAGCTGCTTTTTTAAGCCACTTTTATTATCGTGCGCATGATGTTTCCGATGTGGAACATTACGTTCATCTCAAAGATTTGGCTGACAGATTGGATGCCCAATATGATTTGGATCAGAACCGGATGTACTATCTGGCGATGGCTCCGCAATTTTTCGGACCGATCGTGACGCATCTGAAAGGGCAGCAGATTGTGACGGACAAAGGCTTCAACCGTGTCGTCATCGAAAAGCCTTTCGGGATGGATTATGCATCAGCTGAGCAATTGAATGATCAAATCACAAAAGTGTTCCCGGAAGAGGATATTTTCAGGATCGACCACTATTTGGGCAAAGAGATGATCCAGAATATTTTGGCCGTTCGTTTGACGAATCCGTTCCTTGAACCCTCGTGGAATCGTGAGTACATCGAAAATGTTCAGATTACGTTTGCCGAGGAATTGGGTGTGGAAGAGCGCGGTGGCTACTATGATCACAGCGGTGCTTTAAAAGATATGGTCCAAAATCACATTCTGCAGGTGTTGTCCTTGCTGGCGATGGAGCCGTTAGCCGCTGTATCCGATGCGAATATCCAGACAGCCAAAATCAAAGCACTGAATGATGTGCGTGTCTATTCGCCGGAAGAAGTCCGCGAAAACTTCGTCAGAGGGCAGTATGCGGCAGGTCGTTTGGGTGATGAGGGATTTGTTGGGTATCAAGAAGAGCCGAATGTAGCAAGCGATTCGAGGACAGAAACGTTTGTAGCCGGCAAATTCATGGTGGACAATCCGCGTTGGAACGGAGTGCCATTTTATGTGCGCACCGGAAAACGCCTGACGGAAAAAGGGACGCGCGTCAATATCGTTTTCAAAAAAGTTCCGGTCAACCCGTTTGATGCTGAGAAAGGTGTCCCGGCAAACGATCTGACCATCTATATCCAGCCAACGGAAGGCTTTGCTTTGACCATGAACCGGAAAGAAATCGGCCAAGGATTCAATACGCAGCCGATCAAATTGGAGTACCGCCATGACAGCGAAATGATGGAGAATACGCCAGAAGCGTATGAACGTCTGACCTATGATGTGATTTTGGGCGATGCAACCAACTTTGCGCGTTGGGAAGAAGTCGCGCAATCCTGGAGAATCGTCGATGCGATCCGCGAAACGTGGGATCGCGACAATGAAGAAATTCCGAAGTATGCAGCACGGACAATGGGACCAAAAGCAGCATTTGATCTGTTGAAAAAAGAAAACCATGCTTGGGCCTGGAGACCGGATGAATGGTACCGCGAGCGCGGTTTGCTGGAGGGGTAGATCCGGTTTTGCATTCTTGCGTACTGTGACTGGGGCGGACTTTCCTCCGGGGAGGGGCTGCTGGCAGGCGAAGAGTGAAGATAACGGGGCGGTTCTCCGGTGTGGACCGGTCAACCGGAGAACAGCATAACGAACGGAATCCCAACTCCGACCAAAGCCGCTTCATCGGAGAACAGCGAAGCAAAAGAGTTTCACCAAATATCAGAGGAGTGCTCACCAACCAGTTGAGCACTCCTTTTTGTGGTTTTCGGTAAGCTGATTTTCTTTACTGATCAATTGTGAAGTGGTATTGTGTATTGAGAACGTTCATTCTAAAAATGGATTAGGATTTTGAAAGGATGAAATAATTTGGCTAGAAGTAAAGAATTTAATGAGGAAGAAGCTTTGGATAAAGCGATGGAAATATTTTGGAAACAAGGTTATGAAAAAACTTCAATCCAGGATTTGGTGGATCAGATGGGGATCCATCGCAGGAGTTTATACGATACGTTTGGAGATAAGCATTCTCTTTTTGTACAAACTTTGGAACGCTATGAATCGCTTGTCGCTGCTCAAATCAGGAAACAAATAACAGAAGAGATGACCACTGTCGAATCCATCAGAAAAATATTTGAACTGGCCGTCTACTCTGATAGTACCTATCCGAAGGGATGTTTAATGGTCAACACGGCAGTAGAGTTGTCTTTGCTTGATGATGAAGTGTCTCAAAGAATCAAAACAGCTTTCAAGCAGACTGAAAATTTGATAGCGGATTTATTGATTAGAGGACAAGCAAGAGGGGAAGTTGCAAGTTCATTCGACATCAATGAACTCGCACGCTATATCCATAATGCGCTTATTGGCGTCAGAGTATTAGTGAAAATGACAGCCAATCCTAAAGAGTTCGATTCAACGATCGATATGACGCTATCGATATTGAAAAATGATTAATGTTGATGGTGATTATGAATTTGGATGAAGGGGTCAAATTTATCCGATTCCAGAAAATTTGTAATCACCGAACATCCATTTTTTTTGGCTCTTTTGAGAATGATCGTTCTCGAATGGAGTCATCATTAGTATGTAAAATAAAGGAGATGTGAATATGAAAGCAGTTCAAATTAAGAAATACTCGAAAAAAATTGAAGCTCAAATTGTAGAAATTCCTATTCCAGAGATTAGTGATCACGAAGTTTTAGTGAAAGTAAAGGTAGCCGCTGTCAATCATTTGGAAATACTGAACATCACGGGAAGCGTTAAACTAATTCAAGATTACGAAATGCCTCTAACGATTGGCAATGAGTTGACTGGGGTCGTTTCTGAGGTGGGTAAACTTGTTTCACAATTCAAGAAAGGCGATGCGATTTATACGCGACTTCCGTTGGACAAAATAGGAGCTTTTGCTGAATACGTCGCGGTGGATGCTAAAGCGATATGGCATTTGCCCAAGAATCTCGACTTTGTTACAGGGGCTGCTGCTCCTTTAACTGGGCTGACAGCTTATCAAGGATTGCATGAAGAACTGAATGCTAAAGCCGGGCAAACGGTTTTCATTCCAGGTGGATCAGGGAGTTTTGGACAAATGGCTGTTCCCATAGCTAAAGCCATGGGACTGAAGGTCATTGTGTCGGGGAATCCCTCGTCTCGTGAACAGATTCTCGCTGCCGGTGCCACTCAATACATTGATTACACGAAAGAAAATTATTGGGAAATTTTAAAGGGAGTGGATTTTGTCATTGATACACTCGGGGCTGCTGAATTTGATCGGGAATTGTCGATAATCAAACCCGGAGGAAGACTGTTGAGCCTGCGGACAGGTACAAATAAACAGTTTGCAAAAGACCATGGATTTCCAAAGTGGAAACAACTGCTGTTCGCTCTGGCGGGAGCTAAATTTGATCGAAAAGCTAAAAAGCATGGCGTTGAGTATCGCTTTATATTTGTTCGTTCCGATGGTTCACAGCTGGAAGAAATATCAAAAATCATTGAAGAAAATAATATTATCCCGGCTATCGATTCGACTGAATTTACGCTAAATCAAGTAAATGAAGCCTTGCGTCTGGTAGCGAGTGGACATCCAAAAGGGAAAGTTGTCATCAAGGTTTCAGATTGATTAAAACAAAGAGGAGGGCGTACAAGTATGCACGAAAGCGAGACGTATATTCATGCACCAAACAAAAGTATCCGATCGGCTAACGGAATAACGTATGCGTACCGTGAGTTAGGGGGAAAAACAGGGATTCCCATTGTTTTCTTCACGCATCTATCAGCGAATCTCGATAACTGGGATCCAAGAATAATTGACGGCATCGCAAAACAGCATTGGGTGATTACGTTCGATAACAAAGGTGTAGGCTTATCCAGTGGACAAGTGCCGGGTACGATAAAAGAAATGGCCGAAGATGCGATAGCTTTTATTAAAGCACTGGGGTTTAGTCAGATCGATATTCTGTCCCTTTCGATGGGCGGGATGATCGCTCAAGAACTCTTGGAACTGGAACCAACTCTAATAAGAAAAGTAATATTAACCGGAACCGGTCCTCGTGGTGGAAAAGGGATTGAGGATGTAGCAAAAATTTCCAATCAGGATTTAGTGCGGGCCATTTTCACATTAAAAGATGTAAAAACATATTTATTCTTTACTAATACCGCAACCGGCAAAAGAAAAGCAAAAGAATTCCTGGCAAGAATTAAGGAACGGAAACATGATCGAGACAAAATGATAAGTCTAAAAGGCTATCATGCACAACTGAGAGCAATCCATGACTGGGGGAAGTCAAAGCCGGCGGATCTGTCAAAAATAACCCATCCGACTCTTGTCGTTAATGGTGAAGCTGACCGGATGGTACCGACCGAGAACTCCTATGATCTGGTTCAACGCCTCCCAAACAGTAAACTTGTGATTTATGAAGATGCCGGTCATGGCGCAATCTTCCAATACCATGAAGAATTCACAAAAGAAGTGATAGAATTTTTGGGGAAGTAGCATGTGGTGAGGTTTTGCATAGAGAGTTTGGAGGGCTCTCCTCCGGTGAAGGACTGCTGGCCGGAGGAGAGCTGAAATACCGGGGCTGTTCTCCGGTGTAGGTCGGTTAACAGGAGAACAGCCAGCGAACAAGATCCCAGCTCCGATCAAAGCCGCTTCACCGGAGAAAAAACATTCTGAAGTTAGTCAAATTTTCTGGATTTCCGATTGCTCAACCTTGACTTCACCTCTAGGTTAAGGAGTAAGGTTCTGGTAAGCC
Organism: Trichococcus pasteurii; assembly: GCF_900112935.1. Classification (GTDB taxonomy): domain Bacteria; phylum Bacillota; class Bacilli; order Lactobacillales; family Aerococcaceae; genus Trichococcus; species Trichococcus pasteurii. The sequence continues at coordinate 78,612 of NZ_FONM01000006.1, read as the reverse complement.
TATAACGGGTACCCGGTGGTATAATAAAAAAGGACAAGCAGTTGTCAGATGCTATAAACCGTTTTTCGATTCTTTATTGATACTCCGGGTCAGAATGGAAAGGATGAAGATAATGGCAATCAAAGACAAAGTAGTAATCATCACGGGAGCTTCTTCAGGGATCGGCGAGGCGACAGCCCGACTGTTGGCGAGCAAAGGAGCCAAGTTGGTTTTGGGAGCGCGCAGAGAAGACAAATTGCGAAAATTGGCTGACGAGATCATACAGGCTGGCGGGGAGGCTGTTTACCACGTTACGGATGTCACCAAAATCGAAGACAACAAAAAACTGGTTGATCTGGCAAAAGAAAAATTTGGCAAAGTGGATGTGATTTTCCTGAATGCCGGCGTGATGCCGAATTCGCCGCTATCGAAGCTGAAATCGAAAGACTGGCATCAGATGGTGGACGTCAACATCAAGGGCGTTCTGAATGGAATCGAAGCGGTCCTTCCGGAATTCACGAAACAGAAATCCGGGCATGTGATCACCACCTCATCCGTTGCGGGCCTTAAAGCCTATCCGGGCGGAGCCGTTTACGGCGCCACTAAATGGGCGGTCCGCGACCTGATGGAAGTGCTGCGTATGGAATCGGCGATGGAAGGCACCAACATCAGAACGGCCACTATCTATCCGGCAGCAATCAACACGGAATTGCTGGAAACCATCAGCGACGACAAGATCGCCAAAGACATGGGAATCATCTACAAACAATACGGCATCAGCCCAGATCGCGTAGCCAATGTGGTCGCCTTCGCGATTGATCAGCCCGAGGACACCAACGTCAACGAGTTTACGATCGGACCGACTATCCAACCTTGGTAATAAATATTAGGAATAGTAAGTCCGCTGCACCGTGCAATTTCGGTGCAGCGGATTTTTATTTTGAACGTTAACGGGTAGCTCTCCTCCGGTGAAGGAATGCTTAACCGGAGGAGGGCGTCGAAAACGAATCTGTTCTCCGTCCAGAGTTTCCCCGCCGGAGCAGAGCGACGTGACCGGTACCGTATCTCCGGGCACAACCGCTCGGCCGGAGGACAGCGCAAGAACAGACAGCCACCCCCAAAACCCACACCACCCCAAATCACAAGAATGAAAGTAAGTACAAAATATTTCACAAATTAATTGACAACCATCCATCATTCTTGTATATTTATTAAAAATATATGAAACTTTGATGAGATAAGTAGTTGGGAAAGAAACCACAGAGAGTCTGCGGATGGTGAAAGCAGATGTTTCGGAATCAGCGAAAATGGTCTTTGAGTTATTACATGTGAGGGAAACTTAGCAGGTGACGGGTACGCCCGATAGCGCGTGAAGGGATGACAGTCCCTTGCTGAGATAATCTTTATGATTATGAACAAAGGTGGTAACGCGAGCATTCGCCCTTTCAATAGGGGGAGTGCTTTTTTTATATATTTTAATACATTTTTGGAGGGAAAAATTTATGGAGCAATCATTTGTAAGGGAAATGACATCAAAGCATCTAGTTATGCTTTCATTGGGTGGGGTAATCGGAACCGGAATCTTTTTGAGTTCGGGGTATTTGATCCAAACGACGGGGTCGATCGGAACCATCATCGCGTATTTGATCGGGGCATTTTTGGTGACGCTGGTCATGATGTGCTTGGGCGAACTGTCGGTCCACGAGCCTAGTACGAGTTCGTTCCACAACTACGCTTCAAAATATATCCATCCCGGAGCAGGTTTCGTGGTGGCGTGGCTTTACTGGCTGACGTGGACAGTTGCATTGGGTTCGCAGTTCATCACCTTGGCGATTTTGTCACAACGCTGGTTCCCCGGCATTCCCGCATGGCTTTGGTGCATCTTTTTTATCGGCATTATTGTACTTTCAAACATTATTGATGTGCGTTGGTTTTCCGTCAGCGAATTTTGGATGTCGCTGATCAAAGTGCTGGCACTGGCAATTTTCCTTATCCTGGGTCTGGGTGGCATATTCGGATTTATACCGATCCAGGGAAATGAATCAGCACCACTTTTCAGTCATCTGACGGAAAACGGTTGGTTCCCGAAAGGCGCAGGCTCCGTTTTCTTGGCGATACTGTCGGCTAACTTCGCTTTTTCCGGTGCGGAATTGATCGGCGTAGCCGCTGGCGAAACGTCGGATCCCAAAAAGAATATCCCGAAAGCTATTCTGCGGACAATCGTCATTCTGGTGGTCCTTTTCATCGGGACGATTGTTGTGATCGGTGCGCTGCTTCCGGATTCTGCGGCTAATTTGGATGAAAGTCCGGTGACCGTTATCCTGAATTTGATGGGTATCCCATACGCCGCCGACATCATGAACCTTGTCCTGATCACTGTAGTTCTTTCCGGCGCAAACTCCGGGGTCTATGCCGCATCGAGAATGCTGTGGTCATTGGCCAATGCAGGAACGCTGCCGAAACGTTTCGCGAAACTATCCAAGCGCGGGTTGCCGATCTACGGGCTGCTGCTGACCATTCTGGGCGGACTGCTTTCGCTCTTTTCCAGCATTTATTCCGCGGACACTGTTTACCTGGCTTTGGTATCCATCTCGGCATTCGCGGTCGTGGCTGTTTGGTTGAGCATCGCGTGGGCCCAACTGAATTTCCGCAAGCACTATCTGAAATCGGGGCATAAACTGGAGGAGCTGGATTACCAAACGCCATTCTATCCAATCGTTCCCTGGCTCGTGATTATCCTGTGCAGCGTGTCGATCATCGGCATCGCTTTTGATCCGAACCAGCGGATTGCCTTGATCATCGGCATCCCATTCACGATTTTGTGCTTCTTTTATTACCAATTATTCTTCAGCAAAAAGGCTTCTGTAGCACTCGAGAATCAAGAAGTAGGTGAGCTTTCCGATGAATTTTAAAGAGTGGCAAAAGAAACAAAAAGTGATCCTCATCGATGGCTCCATGTCCTTAGGGTTGGAGGAACAAGGATTGGACTTGAACGACGAGTTATGGACCGCAAAAGCATTGGTGAACGAACCGGAGAAAATCGAAAAAGTGCATCAGAACTATTACGCTGCTGGTGCAAACATCGCCATCACCAGCAGTTATCAAGCGACGGTAACCGGGTTTGAGCGGTTAGGCCATACAACCGAAGAAAGCCGTGCTTTAATCAAAAGAACGGTCCAACTTGCGATACAGGCCCAGGCGAAAAGCCAAGGCACGCAAGAAAAATGGGTGGCAGCTTCTGTCGGGCCATACGGTGCGTATTTGGCGGACGGCTCTGAATACCGTGGCAATTACGGTTTGTCGCAAACCGAGTTGGTCGATTTCCATCGCGAAAGGTTAGAGTTGCTGCTGGAAGCGGGGGCTGATCTGCTAGCTATCGAAACCATTCCGGACATAACGGAAATCCAGGCTCTGATTGAATTGCTGGCCCAACATCCGAAGGCGACAGCCTGGTTGACGGTAACCTTGAAAGACGCCCACCACTTATGTGACGGGACCGATCTGCGCGTTTTCCAGCTATTGGCAGAGTCGTCCGAGCAAATCATTGCCTACGGCGTCAATTGCGTGCAGCCTGATTTAGTCTTGCCAACTTTGGAATATCTGAAGGAGAATGCGACAAAGCCATTGGTCGCTTATCCCAACTCGGGAGCGACCTACGATCCCAGCACAAAAGTATGGACCCACAGTCATGCAGTGGACGAAGTGTTTTCAAACGAAGCATTGAAATGGCATGAGTCAGGATGCAAATGGATCGGCGGCTGTTGCTGCACATCAGCTAAAGAAATCAAGCTGTTGAAGGAAACTTTCGCTGAGGTTCTTTAGTAGGTATCAGTTATTTATCGAAATCAGTAAAAATAAACCTATCACCCCACAAACAAGAGGATGATAGGTTTTTGTGTTTTACCGTTTGCTATCTCCGATCTCCGGCGAGGGGCGTTTCGTCGGAGATCGGGCGATCAGAATGTTGTTCACCTCCGGTTAGGGCTGGCTAATCGGAGGTGGGCAAGGAAAACGAACCCCAACTTCGAGGAAAACAGCCTAACCGGAGAAGATCAGGGCGGAATTATACCCGCAATTTTTCCTTCAAGGCATCGGTCAGAGTTTGAGAAAAATTGATGTTCTCCTCGGATGCTAAATCAGCCAACCATTCGGGGATGGTTACATTCTTTCTGATTGTTTTGGAATGATACTTCCGTCTGTATGCAGCCAGATCGATTCCGATCAAGGCAACAGTTTTGTTGGGAAATTGTTTTTGCAGGATGTCCACGGTTGTAGCAACAGGGAAATTTTTTTTATCCTCTAATGCGAGCCCTAGCACTTCTTCTGACATCTCATAAGCTTCCTCGATTGTAGCGCCTTGCGTGATTGCTTCCGGTATATCAGGGAACTGAACAAGGATATACTTGCCATCCTTTTCGAATGTAGCTGGATAGACTAACTTCATTTTCATCCTCTCCTTGTCTTTGGAGTATTTTCTATTTTGATTCATTAACCGCATATATATCATTTAAGACCTGCTTGTTTCAGGATACTCTGTTCTAAGCCAATTCCCAAATCCTTGTTGTGCAGTGGAACAATTACGGTTTTTTGATTTATTTTATTGAATAGTTTGAGGTGGCTGCCATTTTGAGTGATTCGCACAAACCCATTCCTTTGCAATAGTTTTACCATCTGTCTTGGTGTCATTGGCATTGTTTTTGGTCCTCTCAATTCGTATTATGCGCATAAAATGCGTATTTGTCAACTTCGAACAGTATCGATTCATTGATTCTTGAGGCTAGATATTGTGATGTTCAAAAAATACAACAAATGCACAGACTGGTTCCCGATATCCAAAAATAGAATGGTCATCAAATTATAAATACGCAATATAATTCGAAAAGGTTTCTATGTTTCATCCCTGATCAAAAAGGCTTGTTATGGCTGATGGGAGAATATCATAATCAGATAAGAAGTCAGGTTTCAAAGTACAAAGCTTTCCAAGCAGTCGGTTTATATCACAAAACGAAAATCCTCCAGAAATGCTTTGTGTAAGCATTTCTGGAGGATTTTCAAATTGTTCTTATTTTGTTAATCAGCCGGTACAAATTGGCTCAGCGCTTCTTCTTGTTCCGCAAGTGTCCGTGTGTAATAGCGGAAACCTTTGTCCAGTTGGCGGATTTCGTTCATTTCTTCCTCAGTCAATTCGAAATCGAAGATGTCGATGTTCTCTTTAATGTGCACCGGATTTGATGATTTTGGGAACACAATGATGCCTTCCTGAATGTGCCAACGCAGGATGATCTGGGCATTCGTTTTTCCATATTTTTCTGCCAACTTGGTGAAAACAGGCTCTTCGATCAAGGCCGCATCGCCATGTCCCAGCGGATACCAGCTTTCGATGACTGTGTTATAAGGGGCGATCCGTTTCTTCAGATCGTTTTGTTGATAATATGGATGGCATTCAACCTGCAGGACGGAGGGCTTGATCGTTGCGGCAGCGAGTACTTCTTCCAAACGTTCGGATTCGAAGTTGCTCAAGCCGATGCTCTTCACTTTGCCTTCAGCGACAGCTTTTTCCATATCTTTCCAAGCACCCAGGTAATCGCCGAATTGTTGATGCAACAGAAGAAGGTCGATGTAATCCGTCTGAAGACGCTCCAGCATTTTGTCGATGGCTTTTGCTGTCTTGCCTTCGCCGTATTCGCTTGGCCACAGTTTCGTCGTGATCCAGATTTCTTCTCTCGGAATGCCGCTTTCTTTAACTGCCTGTCCTACACCGCGTTCGTTTTGATAGGCATGCGCAGTATCGATGTGACGATAACCTAATTTAAAGGCTTCCAAACAAGCTTCCTTGGTCATTTCGTCCCCTGGAATCTGGAAGACACCCAGTCCGAATTGTGGGATTTTGTTTCCATCGTTCAATGTGATATACGTTTGTTCCATAGTATTTTCCTCCATCATTTTATTTGATAAGTCTACTTTAAACCTTGGAGTTCACTCCAAGTCAAATGTAAAGTTCTATTTCTTTTATTTTTTTCTTTTAACAACAAAGAAGGGTAGCGCTTCTAGATTTACTTTATTGTTTTTGGTGAATTATATGATATCCTTTAGGGAGAAATAGAAATCCTAAGTTTATGAATAATTATCGATGATGGGAGTTGATTAAGTGGATGATGCATCTTTGCTGTATGCAAAAGCTCATAAGCAAAATTTTGTTAAAAGAGTTGTTGCAGATAAGATAATGGTTCCTGATAAAGTTGCTATTTTTATGGCTGGTAGCCCAGGTGCTGGTAAAACTGAAGTAGCAACCGCCTTAGCAGAACTATCGGACAATCTTTGTATTATAGATGCTGATGAATTTCGCAGTCAATTTCCTGATTACAACGGATTGAATTCCAGTGACTTTCAAAAAGGTGCATCTTGGCTTGTAGATCACGCATTTACCCATCTTTTGAAAGAAGGATATTCTTTTATTCTCGATGGAACTTTTGCAATAGGCAAATCTACTCAGAATATTCAACGCGCGATAAAACGGAATTACGAAGTGTCACTCTACTATGTTTATCAAGATCCATTTATTGCTTGGCAATTTACAAAGGAACGTGAAAAAGCAGAAGGCAGATTTGTACCGAAAGAGCGGTTCATTAATGCCTACTTTAAATCTCGTGAAAATATAGCAAAAGTAAAAGAAATTTTTGGAGATGCGGTTGAACTAATTGTTATCTTCAAAGACTATGAAAATAAAATTTCAGAAGTGCTGGAAGATGTTGAAAACATCGATCTTATTTTACCAAAACAATATACTGTTGAAGAATTGGAGGAGAATTTGGATGGTTGAAAAAGAAAAAGCAGAAGAAATCATGGCAAAATACAATCGTAATTTTGGAACTTTCACTAAGAATGCAACGAGGAAAGAATTCAAGACAGTCTTAAAATATGTCGCAGAGGAAGCAAACAGGAAACAACGTAAGCTTGTTGGATTGGATAAGTAAAAATGTAAAAATTCTCATCAAGAGTTTGAAATTTGGTTCTCCCACCAAACTTCAAATACTTGGGAGGATTTTTTTAATGAGACTGTTGATGAGGGGAGGCTTCAAGTTCTTTCAAGTATATTCCCTTGCAAAAATTCCGGATTAGTCATACAATGATAGCGATTACACCATCAACGAAAGGGCGGATTGTATGAGTCAAACAGTGTATACCAACTATTGGCAGAATCGCATCGGCAACATTCGGAAGGAACACGGCAGCTATAAAACTGAGGAAGAGGCGATTGCGGGGATCAAAGCCTGGTGGGAACTGCATAAGGAAAATCACAAGCATGTGCAGTACAACCGCACCAACAGCGGTGCTCTCGAAATCGTCTACGACGACAAAAACTATGTCTATCGGATCGAAAAACGCACAATCGAAGGCGCCTTGCCCAAACGAACGTACCGACTGAAGAAAGCCGGAGAAGTGGAATCGCTGCGAGGGAAATACAATCTGAACAAAGAATCTTTCCTGTTCGATGAATTGCCTGAACCAATACGCGACAGACTCATCCTTGCGATGGCTGACATCCAAAAAGCCCGAAGCCATGTCTATGACAAAGACGGCCGCCTGATCCGCGGACTGGAAGATAAAGTCATTTTGAAGAATAACTCTTCGTTCAAAAACAAAATTCCTAATCTGAATATCTAAAGATAACGAAACCAGCACAAACGCCTAAAAACGTTTGTGCTTATTTTTTTAACCTGATTCCCCAAACGCTTGAATAAACTTGCAAATACTTATAAATGCTTATATAATTCAATTAAAGGTGGTGGGATGATGTACCAAGAAGAGCGCATTCAGCAGATGCAACAGCTGTTGGAGGAGAGAAAAAGACTTTCCAAAAAAGAAATAATGGAAGTATTCCAAATCTCTTCTGACACTGCGCGTCGTGATATCCTGGAATTCCTAAAAACCGGAACGGCTGTCCGTACGCACGGAGGCATTATGTTAGCTGAGGACAGAACGAAGATACTCAGTTTTGGGGAGCGGACAGGCATGCATAAACCTGAAAAAGAAAAAATGGCTGAGAGAGTTTTGGAAGAAATAACAGAAGACAGTACGCTGTTTTTGGATGTATCGACTACGTTATTGTTGGCAGCGCAGAAATTAAACAAAAAGTGTACGGTCTATACGCATTCGCTGGACAATGCTTTTGCATTGGGAATGAATCCTAAAATAAAGGTTCACCTTTTGGGCGGGGAGTACAATCATGAGGACAGGTTTTTCTTTTCGGTCCGGAGTTTGGAAGAAATCGATTCGATAAAATTTGATATTTGTTTCATCGGAGCGGCAAGTTTGGAGAAAGAAGGCGTCTTTTTTAAAGAAGCGAACAATGCCTTGATCAAGCAGAAAGTGGTGAAACAAAGTCGCCAAGTGGTGCTGGTTGCTGAAAATCAGAAATTCAGCAAAGAAGCGCAGTATAAAGGCGCAAATTACCAGGACATTGATTGCTTCATTACAGATGAAGTTTTGGTTCCAAAACATCAAGCCTATTTCGGAGATCAAACAGAGATCATCTTTGAGGAGGAAACGGTATGACAAAGGTTGAGTTGGTATTCAGCGATATAGATGGCACGTTATTAAATTCAAATCATGAAGTTACAGCCGAAGCAAGCCAAATCATTCAAGACTTGGTGAAACAAGGCACGAAAATCATTTTGGCATCCGCCAGACCGCCAGGAGCAATGGTCTCGATTGCCGATGAAGTTCAGTTGTCTTCACCACTGGTATGCTTCAACGGAGCTCTGATCACACAATATAAAGAAGGATCATTTGTTGATCTGTATAGTCTGACTTTAGAGCGACTGGACGCGTTACAACTCTATCAAACAATATCCACAAATTTTCCGGATATAAGCTTCAATATCTATTCCGGCGAGCGGTGGTACGTTGAACGAGAAAATGAGTGGGTCAAGCAGGAAGCGGCCATCACCAAAATGGATCCAGAGTCCATCTCAATGGAATATTTCCTGAAAGAGCATCTACCTGTCCACAAGATACTGTGCATGGGAAATCCGGATGATATCCAGAAACTTGAGGATGAGTTGGCAGAGGCAAATTTATCAAACATTTCCTACTACCGATCAAAAGACACCTATATGGAAATCGTCAATAATCAGGTATCAAAGCTGGGGGCACTTCACTTTTTGTGCGAAAAATATGGCGTGGAATTAAATAATACCTTAGCAATCGGAGACAATTTCAATGATATGCCGATGATCATACACGCTGGCAAAGGAATCGCAATGGGCAACGCTCCCGACGAAGTAAAACAAGCAGCTGATTGTGTAACGGATACGAATGATGAGAATGGTTTTTATAAGGCTTTGGCAAAGAGTTTTGGATAAATGAGGATTTAGCTTTCGAAATCGCCTTGACGAAACGAACCTATCACCTGAAAAATGGTGGGGAGATCAAGTCACAGTATGCGAAATACAACCGAAATATTTAATGTCAAACCAGCACAACTACTTGTTCAATGAACAGCGGTTGTGTTGGTTTTTTTAATCAATTTGACGAGCGCCTGCAATCCCTTGATTTTTCGAACATTGAATTGTCTAGTAAACTTATTTATAATTAAAGTTACATTAACCTGAATCATTCATAGTATTTAAAATGACTATGAATGATTCAGTTTCAAATATATACGGTTAAATAATTTATCAATATGATACTATATAACTATTAGTGAAATGAAAGAGGAATAGTGATGAAAAAAGAAATCCACGTAGTTGGGGCAGTTATAAAATCAAACAATAAAATCCTTTGTGCACAGCGAGGGCCGGGGAAATCTTTGCCTTACTTATGGGAGTTTCCTGGCGGCAAGATTGAAGCAGGTGAAACGGAAAAAGAGGCTCTTGAACGGGAAATTCGGGAAGAGTTACTCTGCAAAATAGAAGTAAAAAATAAAGTCACAACTACCCGTCATGAGTATGATTTTGGCTTTGTAAATTTAACTACATTTGAATGTGATTTGCTAGAAGGGCAGCCAGTTCTGACAGAACATGTTGCGGTGAAATGGTTGGCGGTTGAGGAGCTAACAACGTTAGAATGGGCACCAGCTGATATTCCAGCAATAGAAATTTTGATGGGACAAACAATGGGTTAGCAGAGAGAAGGTAGTTATGTGTATACGTTAGTCAATAATACGAGCCAGAAAAATTTGCTGGATGAGCTGACACAATCTTTGACAGACTGTAGTCGCTTTTATTTTAATGTTGCCTTTGTAAGTTATTCTGGTGTCCAGTTATTACTGGATAGTTTTAAACTTGCTGAGAGCAAAGGTATCTTAGGTAAATTTATTACGGGAACTTATTTAAATTTTACGGATCCAAAAGCAATTCGAAAGCTAAAAACTTTTAATGATTTTGATGTGCGCGTATTTTTGGCTACTGAAACACAAGGATTTCATCCAAAGGCGTACATTTTTGAATATGATGACTTCTACAAGGTGATTATCGGATCTTCAAATTTAACGAATTATGCATTGAAAAGCAATATTGAGTGGAATCTACAAGTCATTGCTAAGAATGATGCCACTAATGAAGAGTTTTTAAACTACTTAAAAGATAGTTTTGACCAGATTTGGGATAGTAGTTTAGAAACAACTGAAGATTTCTTGCTTCAATATGAGAAGCACTATCGTGGGGTCCGTTATCAAGATCTTGTCCATTCTCCAGGTGTTGATACGCGACAAATCTTTACTTATCCCTTAGGTCCGCGTTTAACACCGAACAGTATGCAAAAAAGTGCAATGCGGGAACTCGCTTTGTTGCGCGAAACAGGCAGCGAACGTGCTTTGGCCGTGGCAGCAACCGGAACCGGTAAAACATTGATGGCAGCTTTTGATGTGCAGCAGGTGCAGCCTAAGAAGATGCTCTTTTTAGTTCATCGGGGCATTATTTTGGAAAAGGCGATGGAATCGTTTGCGAGAGTTGTAAATGTTCCTAAGAATAAAATGGGACTTTTGACCGGAAATAAGAAGAGTTATGATGCTGATTATTTGTTTGCAACGATTCAAACAATGAAAAATGAATTTCATAGTTATCGTCCGGATGAGTTTGAATACATTGTTGTGGATGAGGCACATCATGCCACAAGTCCTTCCTATCAAAAAGTATTAGATCATTTCAACCCGAAGTTCCTTTTAGGAATGACCGCTACTCCGGAACGTTCGGACAATGGGAATGTATTTGATCTTTTTGATAACAACTTAGCTGTTGATATTCGTCTGCGCCAAGCTTTGGAAGAGAATTTACTCGTTCCTTTCCATTACTATGGTATTACTGATCAAACTGGAGTCGATTTAAGCGATGAGCGTTTGACACCAGACCAAATTGCTGAAAAATTAAATGTTACTAGTCGCGTTGATTTCATCATAGAGAGAATGAACTTCTATGGTCATGATGGCCCGAAAAGAAAAGCACTCGGTTTCTGTATCACAAAAAAACATGCTGAATTTATGGCTGCTGAGTTTAACAAACGCGGCATTCCAAGTGCATACTTGACTGGAGAAGACTCAGAAGAAGAGCGGATGCGTCAAATTCAGCTACTTGAGAGTGACACGGATAAGTTAAATGTCATCTTTACAGTTGATATCTTTAATGAAGGTATTGATATACCGAGTGTTAATACAGTTTTGATGTTACGTCCAACCGAATCAGCGATTGTATTTACCCAACAACTGGGTCGTGGCTTGCGTAAAGCGGAGCAAAAAGAATTTCTAACCGTCCTAGATTTTATTGGGAACTACAGTAAGTCCTTTTTGATTGCCATTGCGCTTTATGGATCACGTTCGGTGACAAAGAAAGAAATCACCCATGCAGTTCGTAAAGGCTTCCGAAACATCCCCGGTCCAACCAATATTCGAATGGACGCAATTGCTAAGGATCAAATTCTAGAACAGTTAGAAAATGAAAACTTCTATGCTCTTAAATATTTAATAGAAGATTACCAAGCATTTAAAGGTGCTTTGGCGGGGAAGATTCCTTACCGTCTTCAAGATTATTTGACGCTAGAAGGTGCGCCGGATCCGGTGTTGTTCTTTAGTAAATCCGTTACGAGTAACAGATCAGATAACTACATTGCGTTTTTACAAAAGGTAGAAAAGGATAATGAATTGGTTCAAAAATTAGCTTCTAATAAGAGCTTCATGGGGATTTATACCAAACTACAGAGTTATTTACCTTTAAAACGTCCACATGAGTTTGCTATTTTAGAGCTGTGTTTTGACCAAGAACGGTTTACTAAGGAAGAAGCTATCCAACAAGTAAATCGCTACGTTGATGGCGATCAAACAGATACAACGGCGCATGCATTAGAGACATTTAACCTTAAATACGCGGATAAGAATGAAATTCACGGCATCAAGATTGTTGAAGAAATTGAAGGTAACCTTTATGCTTTTAACAAGGAATTACTTACCTGTTTAGAAGATGAAGAAGCAGGTCCGTTTCTTAGCGATGCTATCCATTACGGTTTGATGCGTTACAAAAATGAGTTCGGTCATGAGAACTTGGGCTATCCATTCCTGCAACTCTATAGTGAGTATTCGCAACGAGAAGTCGGGATGATGGCGAACTTTCGTAATACCCATTCGTCCTTTAGGGGAAGTACTTTGCAAAATGAAATAGGCGGCGCTCATTATTTCCTATTTATCGATTTGCATAAAGAAGCCGACATCGATGAAAATATCAACTACAAGGATAAATTTATTTCGCAAAAACAATTCCAATGGGAGAGTCCTAACAATACTAAAGTGGATTCTGACCGTGGCAGAGACTTAACTCAAAATGAAGCATATGGAAAAACCATTCATTTGTTTGTGCGCAAATATAAAACGGTGAATAACGTGACACAACGTTACACGTATATCGGTCCTGCAAAGGCAATTTCTTATCAAAACGAGAAACCAATTGAAATTCAATATCTATTGGAAAATAAAATGCCAATTGATCTGTACCAAGAGTTTGAACCAGAGAAAGCGGTCTTTTAGTCTCGAAAAGAGTTTTTCATGAATTATCAAATCATTCAGACCTGGGATCTTAATCAAGTAGTGAATTTAAGAGCCTTGAGAATTCAAGATACAATATAGAAACAGTATGTTGATACAATTGTAAGAGGAGGTGCTGATATGGAACACATTTCCGCCCCGATAATCTATGAACTGGACTACAGCAGCGAAGGCATACAGGATTTTGATTCAAGAGTCCAAGAAATTGTCGGTAAGGATGCGAAGTACCTTTTGCATTATCCGACAGTGTATATCGTCAATGACAAGAATAAAGAGAAGCAGTTCTCGGTTTACATCGGGGAAACTTCCGATATCAAGAAGAGGACCATACAGCATCTGACGGTCGATCCGAAAACAAGGAGCGATTGGGAGAACCTGGCCATTTCAGAATCATCCAAAATGTACGTGATCGGTCATGATCATTTCAATAAGTCACTTACATTGGATATCGAAAACAAACTGATGCTGTATATGTCCAGCATTGAAAATGTCGACGCAGTCTATAACCGCCGGACCAATCAGCAGAACGACTATTTTACATCCCATGAGGTGGACAAGATCTTCTCGAAGATCTGGAGAGGACTGCAGAAGAAAAATAAGGAGCTTTTTCCGGTAGAGCAGATCATCAGGGATTCCGCCATTTTTAAGGCTTCTCCGTTCCATAAACTGACGGAGGAGCAGATCCGCACGAAGGACTTCATCACTTTGCGCATCATGCAAGCTCTGACGAAAGGGGAAACGGGTCAGCTGATTCTTGTGACCGGTGAAGCGGGATCCGGAAAGACGGTATTGATGAGCAGTCTGTTTTATGAACTGAACCAATTATCCAAGGATGATCCGGAAAATCTGATCTTCAAGGATACAAAGAATTTCCTCTTGGTGAACCACGAGCAGCAGCTGAAGGTCTATCAGCAGATTGCGACCAAATTGGGCATCTACAGCAAAAAGCAGCCAGACCTCGTTTCTAAACCGACCCCGTTCATCAATAATCATGGGCCGGAGGACAAAGTGGATGTGGTGATCGTCGATGAGGCGCATTTGCTGTGGACGCAGGGAAAACAGTCCTATCGCGGAAAGAATCAACTGCACGATCTGTTGGAACGCGCCAAGGTAGTTGTGGCGGTGTTCGACCAAAACCAGGTGCTTTCGACACAACAGTACTGGGAATACGAGGAATTGATGAGCCTTCAGCATGAAGCCCAATTAAATGGCAACTTGATGTATCTTTCGAACCAGATGCGCATCAATTCCGACAAAGCGACGGTGAATTGGATCCGTTCCCTGATTGATGAGCAGGAAGTCGGGAAAATCCCTGTCGATTCAAAAAATTACGATATCCAGGTGTTTACCAGCCCGGAAGAACTGCACGCAGCCATCAAAGCGAAGGCGGAGAGTCAGGATTCGGGCATTTCCAGGCTGACGGCCACCTTCGATTGGGATTATGTAGATAAGCGCAAACCTGAAGGGGAGGACTATTGGTACGTCCGGGTGGGCGACTGGAAATTGCCGTGGAATCTGCAGCTGCCTGTTGCTTCGAAGAAACAATCAATCAAAAACAAGCACCTTTCGTGGGCCGAACAGGAGCAGACGGTCGACGAAGTCGGCTCCACTTTCACGGTCCAAGGTTTTGACCTGAACTATGCGGGCGTCATCATCGGGCCATCCGTGAAATACCGGAACGGCAAAATCATTTTTGACCGCCAAGAGAGCAAAAATAAAAAAGCCACTCAAAAGAGGAGCCTTAAGGACGGCAGCAAGGAATATTTCTCCGACACATTGCTGAAGAACGAACTGAACGTGTTGCTGACCAGAGGAGTGAACGGCTTGTACCTCTTTGCGGTGGATGAAGAACTGCAACAAGCACTAATGGATGCCAGAAAGGGATGACACAAATGAACTCAATGGATAAAATCAATAAATTACGCGATGACCGCGACTGGCGCCAATTCCACAACGAGAAGGATCTTGCCATCTCGATTTCGTTGGAGGCCGCTGAACTGCTGGAGCTTTTCCAATGGAAATCTCCTGAGGAAGTCAAAGAGACCAGCATCGAACGGATCAAGGAAGAGCTCGCCGATGTGCTGATCTATTCCCACATGCTGGCGAGCAACCTCGATCTGGACATCGATGAGATCATCGAGGCGAAGCTGGAGAAGAACAACATCAAGTATCCGGTGGACAAGAGCAAAGGGAACAAAGAGAAATATACGGAGTTCTAACTGTAAACACCGTATTTTTAAAATACAAAGGGGTGTATCCTGCGATGGCTGAGGCAAAACCAGATAATATAAAGTATGTAAATTTATTGAGTGATATTGATTCCGGAAGAGTGAAAATCCCTCAATTCCAACGCGAGTATGTTTGGAGTAAAGAAGATGCCGCAAAGTTGATTGATAGTGTGCTAAGAGGATACCCCATAGGGACTTTCATATTATGGAAAACACGAGATACATTACGCTCCGTAAGAGATATTGGTGGTTTGAAATTGAAAGATGCTCCTGAAGGTGATTCAGTCTATTATGTTTTGGACGGTCAGCAGAGAATCACTAGCCTGTATGCTGGAATCAAAGGTGTGGTTGTTAAACGGGAAAATTTCAAAAATAAGAAGGTGAATATAATCGAGGATTTTTCTCGAATTTATATCGATCTGACTGCTGAAGAAAATGATGAACAAATTGTTGTCACTGATGTTGAGAACTTGAACGAAACTCAGTATATTTCTCTAAAAGAACTGCTTGATATGGATTTGTTGAAAATAGTAACTAAATATAATGATAATGAAATAATTAACCAGATAGGTTTGTACCGAACAAAAATTCAGAACTATCAATTTTCCATCGTTGAACTGACAGATGCGCCAATCGAGGTGGCTACGGAGGTTTTCACCAGATTAAATACAGGTGGTAAAACATTAACGGTTTTTGAAATCATGTCAGCAAAAATGTATAACGAGAAGCTTGGGTTCGATCTTGCTGAAAAACATGATGCATTTTTGGAGGAACTAGAAACTAAGCGGTTCGGGGCAATCAGCAATACAGTAATGCTACAACTGATTTCATTAATTTTAAACAAGGATTGTATTAAGAAATCAATTCTCTCCACAAACAGGACTGAATTCATAGCCATTTGGGATAAAGCAGTCGATGCTACGAGAGATGCAATAGATTATTTCCGAACCTTTTATAGGATTCCTGTTTCCGGCCTCCTTCCGTACGACTCTCTATTGGTACCCTTTGCTTACTTTTTCTGCTTCAACAATAGCAAAAAGCCAGATGATTTTCAGAGAAAATGGCTACAGGATTATTTTTGGAGGTGCTGCCTTACTTCGAGATTCTCAAGTGGCGTGGAAAGTAAAATGGCTCAAGATATAAAAAAAATCGAAAGCATACTTTCGAAAGAAGAACCAGAACAATTAGGGGGCATTGATGTATCCCTTTCGGCATTAGAACAAAACGGCAAATTTACGGTAGGACGAGCTTACATAAAAGCATTGATTTGCATTCTATCCTATCATGACCCCAAATCATTTGATGACGGCTCAAAAGTAATTCTAGACAATGATTATCTTAAAATGTCCACAAGCAAAAATTATCATCATTTCTTTCCAAGAGCTTATCTTAGCAAAAAGAAGATTGATGAGGACAAAATCAACCATATCGCCAACATTACTTTGGTTGATGACTTTTTGAACAAACAGAAAATAAGAGATAAAGCACCATCGGTATATATGAAAGATTATGTCGCCGGTAACGAAAATATTGTTAAGACGATGAAGTCACATTTAATAAATGATTTGGATACGTGGGGAATCTGGACAGACGAATATGACATTTTCTTCAACAAGCGATTAGCGGCGATCCAAAAAGAGTTAAAGGAAAGATTGATAATTAACCAGTATGACAGAGTCGAATAAACTCGTAAAGTGTGTGTGCACAATCTTTTAATTTTCTTGTAAATTCCCATTGATGTTTCAAAAGAATCTGTACTTATCCCAAATCAGGAGGCACGCTATGGACAGCTTAACAATCAAACAAGCAGCCGAAAGATCGAAAAAAATCCGGGAGCATTACCACTCACTTGAAATGAAGCATCACGGCAGTGTATGGTCCGTGGAAGAAGACGCGTTGGCGTTTTTGACGGATGCGGGGCTTGTGGGGCGCTTGACCATGGCACAGCAAGGACGTTGGCCGGTCGGTAACTCGAACGAATCCGGTTTAGAGCACAAAATCGGTGAAAGCATCTGGTGGCTGATGGTGTTGGCAGATCGGATGGGCATCGACTGCGAGAAAGCGCTGGATAATTTCTTGAGCACAACCGAGAAGAGATTTGACCTCTAGAGGCAATCATTTTCTGGATGCATGAATATTTAAATGGGGACTCCAGAACAACGGAGGGTTGTTCGTTACTTCCCGCATAGCTACACCAAAAACAGCAGCAAGGGAACCACAACGATGGTTCCTTTGCTGCTGTTTTTGGTGTGTTCTTTTTTGGATGCATGCAAGATTCGTCAAAAAGGGCGTTGCGGGATAAAAAGAAATGGGTTATCATGTTGTTTGTAAACCGCAATAATTTATAGGGTAACAATCAAGATGGTAGATACAGGAGGAGTTAAGTTATGAAGACAAAAGTTTTGACTAGGGTAACAATGATGGTGGCTTTGATGATTGTGTCGGGGGTATTGACGATTCCGCTTCCCGGCCTGCCGGTTCCGATCGTGCTGCAAAATATGATGATGATGCTCGCGGGCGGGCTGCTCGGCAAGAAATACGGCCCTCTTGCTGTGAGTGTTTTTCTGCTGATGGTAGCGGTAGGTTTTCCGGTTTTATCCGGCGGACGGGGCGGTATTGCCATATTCGCCAGCGCAAGCGGCGGGTTTTTGCTTGGATACGTGTTGGC
The DNA here is from genome assembly GCF_900112935.1 of Trichococcus pasteurii. Classification (GTDB taxonomy): domain Bacteria; phylum Bacillota; class Bacilli; order Lactobacillales; family Aerococcaceae; genus Trichococcus; species Trichococcus pasteurii. The sequence goes on along the minus strand of NZ_FONM01000006.1, from coordinate 60,707 downwards.
CCCACTTGTGATCGGCTACTTGCTTGAGAAGAATTGGGAAAAACTTACTTTTCCTAAAGCCGTTCTCATTTTTATCCTTGGAGGGACTTTGCTGATTGATTTTTGCGGCAGTTTTTCCATGGCGTATTACATGGGCAACTCTTGGTTAAACGGATTGAAGATGACGTTGGCCTTTGTTCCTCTGGATACGGTTAAAGCGATTTTAGCAGCTTGGATTACCTTGCGCCTCAAGAAACGCTACAGTCTGATTTCCTTTAAGTTAGCATAAATTGATTTAGGCAGGTGCGATGATGAAGCGTATTGATGATTGGCATGCAAAAAATGCTATGCAGACAGCGATAATTGATGGGAAAGAATTGGTGACCTACAAGCAATTGGAGGAGCGCGTTCAGGATCGGGCTAAGATATTAGCGGGAATTCCTCAAAAAGTGATCCTTGCACCTATGTCGAATGCCATTGAGCAACTGATTAATTTTTTGGCGTTGATCCGGGCGGACAAAGTGGCAGTGCCCGTTAATGCTGGCATTTCTGATCAGGGACTGCAGGATATATTGAATCAGTTTGAGGATCCGCTGGTGTTGATGGATATCCATACCATTTCCCAAAAAGTTGCCGTCCCCGTTGATTCTGCTGAATATGCGTCACCAAGCGATTTGGCGTTTATCGGCTTTACCTCGGGGACGACCGGGCAGCCGAAGGGTTACCGTAGAACCCATCAATCCTGGGTCAAGAGTTTTGAGGGGACGAATGCGTTGATTCCCCAATCCGGCAGCCAAAGCGCCACGGTCTTTGGCTCGATGCACTATTCTTTGAGTCTGTACACGCTGATGCAGACGCTCTATTTTGGGCAGACCTTCATCCTGAATCAGCATTTTTCCACAAATCGTCTGATTGCCCTCATCAAGCAGACGGAGGCGTTGACTTGTTATCTTGTACCGACCATGATCCACGCGCTCATTTCCAAACTGGAGGCTCAAAATGAAGTGTTGACGGAAAACTACACAATCATTTCATCTGGCGCTAAGCTGAATGTGGACATCCGCAGGAAGCTGTACCACTATTGCCCGAATGTGCAGTTATATGAATTCTATGGTTCATCGGAAACAAGCTACATTTCGATGGAAACCGTGCAGGGCATACCTTCCGATAATAGCGTCGGCCAGATGTTTCCCGGAGTGGAGGTCACCATTGATCAGCCCAATGCTGAAGGCGTTGGTGAAATACAGGTCAGCAGCCCTTTGAACTTTGCGGGGTACCACCGCAAAAGCGAGGACCACGTAGCCACAGTCGCATGCGTTTCAACCGGTGATCTGGGCAAATTGGCAGGGAACACACTTGAATACTATGGCCGAAAAGATGATTGCATCAATCGAGGCGGCGAGAAATTCTATCCGCAGGAATTTGAGCGTCATTTGTTAAAGTTGGCGGCTGTTGCTGAAATCGTCGTGCTTGGCATTCCGGATGAACATTACAATGAAAAAATTGGAGCCGTCATTGTTTGGTCCGACCAAAATCAAGTGATGAGCTTGGCCGAAATCAATACTTATTTATCGGCCCGGATGGCCCGTCCTGCCAAAATCGATCACGTTTTCGCCGTCGAAGAGATACCGAAACAAAACAACGGAAAAATATCCAGGAAACAATTACTGCATGAGTTAGTAAAGGAGCGAGTGCCCAGTGTCATCTAAGGTTTATATTGTTGAGGCTGCACGTCTGCCCATCGGAAAGTACGGCGGGATGTACAGCGACGTTGGTCCGGAAGAACTAGGCGGATTCCTGATGAAAACCATGCTGGACAAGCATCCGGGCCTAAACGAGCACACTGATGAGGTCATTATTGGAAATGTAATCGGTGGCGGTGGCAATGTTGCCAGACGCGTTGCCTTAAAAGCAGGTCTGCCTGTGGAAACGCCGGCGGTCACTGTAGACCGTCAATGCGCATCCGGGCTTGAAGCCATTGCCATCGGACACATGAAAATAATGTCCGGTTTCGGCGAAATCATGATTTGCGGCGGTGTGGAAAGCAGCAGCCGCGCACCGTGGCAAATTGAACGGCCTAAATCCCTGTATGGCATGCAAGCCCCTCAAATATTGACACGCCAGCCACTGTCCACTAACGAATATGGCGATCCGGATATGGGCGCAGCTGCTGAGGAACTCGCTGAAAAGTATGGCATTACCCGCCAGCAGCAAGACGCGTTTGCGCTTCAGAGTCAACTGAAATGCCAAAGTGCCAAACAAGCTGGGGTATTCCAATCAGAAATCACACCTTTTCGAGTAAATGACGAGCTCCTGCTGCGTGACGATGAATGCCCGAGAAGCCGAAGCAGCATGGAAAGCTTGAATCGATTGAAGCCGGTCTTTAAGGCAAACGGCACGATAACGGCCGGGAATTGTTGTCCCGTCAATGATGGGGCGAGCTTCACGATTTTGGCATCGGAACAAGCATGTCGGCTTTATCATTTGACGCCGATTGCGCAAGTTGTCGATGCTGTTGCGGTAGGGGTTGATCCCAATGACTTTGGGTTAGGTCCCGTTCCTGCCGTTCAAAAGCTGTTGGCACGCCAAAGGTTAACGTTTGAGGACATCGATGTGATTGAGCTGAATGAGGCTTTTGCCGTGCAGGCATTGGCTTGCATCAAATTGGGCAATTTTCCGATCGAAAAAATCAACCCTTCCGGCGGTGCGACTGCATTCGGACATCCGTACGGCGCTACAGGGGCTATCCTGGTTACTAGGCTGCTGACCGAATTGAACAGGAATGAAAGTAATCGATGCGGCATTATCACGATGTGCGTAGGCGGGGGCCAAGGTGCTGCCATGCTCATCAGGAAGGCAGGACCAATTGATGGCGAACAGTAAAATCATGCAGTTTTCGGAAGCGGACATCCGCGCGTACAATCAGCTCGTCGATCCAACATTGGGTAGCAAAATAAGCCTCAGCTATCTGGCGACGTTATGGCAGGAATTCGACTTGCCGGAATTAGCCGATCAAATGCCGATACTGATGAAGCAAGCCTTCAACTGTTGCCACGAGCTTGGCTTCCATCAACCGTATGCCATTTCATTAAGCCTTACCGATAAGGCTCCTTTTAAACCCGGAAAACCTTGTTGGACGTATACGTTGCTCATCAAGCAAGAAAATGCAGTGATTGCGACATGCGCGACCACTTTGCTGGTGGAGGGCCACATATGACATCAGAAGCGAACAGCTTGCTTTTCTCTCCAGCGGAATTGCGGGCTTACAAAACAATTTCAAGAGACACCAATCCGATTCATGACACAGGATTGGTGTTCGGCATTTTGATTATGGCCAAAGTCGAGGCGTTTTTATCAGCCCATTGGGATTACCAAGTCATCACCAAATATGAGTACAAGTTCCTGAAGCCATTGTTTGTGGGCGAACGCGCCCAGGTGAAATTTCTTCATGAAGGTGAATTTGAGGTTTGGCGGGAGAATGAATGCATCGGGAAGGGTGTTTGTATTGGCAAATAGAATCGTATTGATTACTGGCGGGACAAGAGGCATAGGATTTGCCTTGGCAAAAACTTTTTTGAGCGTGGGAGACCGGGTAGTCATCACTTCGAAGACTGCGGAAAGCATCGAACAGGCAGAGGGGGATTTGGTCCAATTCAAAGATCAGCTTTGGGCGAAGCGCTGTGATGTCCGCGACCGCAAGGACTGCCGACAGTTGATCCAGGACATTGTTCAGGAATTCGACAGGATCGATATTTTGATCAACAATGCAGGCATTTGCGCAGACGGGCAATTTTACAAGATGAGCGGAGAAAATTGGGATCACGTCACGGATACCAACATCAACAGCTTATACAACGTCACCCAGCCGGTGGTGAAGCAGATGATGAAACAGCCGGAACCCAGTTATATTTATTCCATGACTTCAACCGCCGGCATGTACGGCGTCTTTGGTCAAGCGAATTACAGCGCCAGCAAAGCTGCTGTGATCGGATTTACGTATGCTTTGGCGGACGAAGTCAAACGCTTTAACATTCAGGTTAATGCTGTTTCGCCAGCCGCAAAAACTGACATGACGATTCCGGCCATCAAGCGCGCAGAGGAAGAATGCGCCAGGAAAGGCGAACCTTTCCCGGATTATTGGCGGATTGGTTCGAGCGAGCAGGTTGCGACCCGGATAATCCAATTGATCGATTCGCCGAAGACACCCACGGGAACAGTATTCGGGATCAACGGCGAGCAAGTTTGGAACTATCATCGGCCGGAAAGGTCCGAATATTGTATTTGAAGCAGGTGGAACCGGAGAGGGAGCATTTTCCGGTTCTCTTTGCAAGGACAGCAATGGGTTACGAAATGATAAAAAACGGAGGCAATGAATAATGACAACTGTGGAACAACTATTGGGTATCGAATATCCCATTCTGCAAGGGGCAATGGCGAACATCTCAACACATAAACTTGTAGGCCCCGTTTCGGAAGCGGGAGGGTTAGGCATCATCGGTGCGTGCGGCATGTCCGCAGAACAGCTCCGCGAAGAAATACGCTTGACGCGCGCTATCACAAACAAGCCGTTCGGAGTAAATCTGATGCTGCAGATGCCAAATTGTGATGAACTTGTGCAAGTCATCCTCGAAGAAGGGATCGGAGTCGTAACGACAGGAGCCGGGTCGCCAAAGAAATATATGCCGATTTTCAAAGAAGCGGGCATCAAGGTGATTCCCGTCATCGCCTCGGTCAAACATGCCATAAAAATGGAGGCGGCAGGGGCAGACGCAGTCATTGCTGAAGGACAGGAAGCCGGCGGGCACATCGGCCAGACTTCATCATTATCTTTGTTGCCCCAGGTTGTCGATGCCGTTGCCATTCCCGTTTTGGGGGCAGGCGGAGTCGGGGACGGCCGTTCGGTTGTCGCGATGTATGCATTAGGAGCGCAAGGCATACAAGTCGGTACCTTATTCCTGTCCGCGGAAGAATGCCCGATTTCGGACAGATACAGACAATTTCTGTTGGACGCAAACGACACAGCGACGATCGTGACCGGCCGCAAAGCCAAAGAGCCAGTGCGGTCACTCCGCAATTCGATGCTGGAGCAATACGCTGCCTTGGAAGAAGCGAACGCACCCCATGAAGAGTTGGAGAAACTGACGGTCGGGTCGTTGGCTCGCGCCGTCCATGATGGGGATATTGAAACGGGTTCATGCATGGCAGGCGAAATCGCCGGGATGATCGGAAACATCCGTCCTGCCAAACAAATCATCGAAGAGCTTTTCGCTGAAGCCGAGGCTGTATTGGCAAAACTGAGAATCAAATATTGAAATAGGAAGACGATAACGAAATTCAGAGCTGAAAGCCTCCCATCAGAGGTATTTGGCTCTATTTTATTTGGAACAATTAAATTCCTGATTCGCAGGATAGTTTGGTAAGATAGTAACAGGAAGACTGCGCTCTGGTTATACTGAACGGAAATGTTTTGGAGGTGAAATAAAATGTACAATCATCAATTGGATACATTCATAAAAGTCGCCGATGCGGGCAGTTTCAATAAGGCGTCCGAAGAACTGTATGTATCACCGAATGCTGTCATGAAACAAATCAATCTTCTGGAAAACAGTCTGGGATTTGACTTGTTTGTCCGGACGCATCGGGGCGTCCGCTTGACACCAGCAGGCGAATCCTTGTACCGGGATGCGAAGTATCTCATCCAATATGCCAAAGATTCCGTCGCGAGAGCCGAAAAGATGGTGGCAGAGCCCAAGCACGTACTAAGGATCGGGACCTCATTGACGACGCCGGTCCAATTTTTGGTCAGTCTGTGGCCCCAGATCCGCCAACATAATCCGGATCTGAAATTTGAACTGGTCTCATTCGAGAACACCCCGGAGAATGCGCGGGAAATCATGAATCATTTCGGCAGGAACATCGATGTGGTCGCCGGCATCTATAGCGATAATATATTGAGCGAGCGGCGTTGTTCGGCATTGAAATTGTATGATACACCTCTTTGTGCGGCGGTCCCGCTCCATCATCGCTTGGCATCAAATGATGAAATAGCGATCGAGGACCTGTTCGATGAAAAGGTCATGCTCATCAAACGCGGCTACATGAGTGCCTTTGATGAAGTCAGGGATAATCTGGCAGAAAACTATCCGAGGATCCAGATTGAAGATTTTTCATTTTTCGATGTGAATGTCTTCAACAAATGTGAAAATGACAATGCGGTTCTGATCGGTGTGAAGGAATGGGGAAATGTCCATCCTTTGCTGAAAATCATTCCGATCAGCTGGAAGCATACGATTCCGATGGGGATCCTGCATTCAAACACGCCATCCAAGGATGTCAAAAAATTCCTGCAAATCATCAGTCGGATATACGAGGTCCAGTCCTAATCTTTGGGTTGCAACTTGTGAGCCAAGAGAGACTTCTTAATAGTCTCTTTTTTACTATACTTAAGTTGTAATGATTCGAAGGGGGAAATGGAAATGAACACAAGAGTATTGGGAAGAGGCTTGGAAGTATCCGCAATCGGGCTTGGCTGCATGGGGATGGATCATGCCTACGGTGCACCCGCGGACAGGGAAGAAATGATCAAGCTGATCCGGCGCGCTGTCGAATTAGGCTGCAATTTTTTTGATACCGCGGTCATCTACGGCGAAGCGAATGAAGTGCTGTTGGGAAAAGCCCTGGAAATATACAACCGTGAAGACGTGATCATCGCCACAAAATTCGGCATCTACGGCCAGAAAATGGTTGACGGCAAGCTTGAAAATCAACTGAACAGCAAACCGGATTCCATCAGGGAACAGGTGGAAGGCTCATTGAAACGCTTGGGCGTTGATTATATCGACTTGTATTATCAGCACCGTGTGGACCCGGAAGTTGAACCGGAAGCGGTTGCCGGGGTCATGAAGGAATTGATGGCTGAAGGCAAAATCAGACATTGGGGCTTATCCAACGCACCTCTGAATTACTTGAGAAGAGCCCACGCTGTCTGCCCAGTGACCTGCATCGAAAATCAATATTCGATGGTTTTCAGAGAACCGGAAAAGGAAATCTTTCAGGTATGCGAAGAGTTGGGCATCGGCTTTGTCGCGTATTCCCCACTCGGAAATGGTTTCTTGAGCGGGAAATATGATGCGAACACGGTATATCCTGAAGGCGACTTCCGCAGCAAGATGGGCAGATTCAGCCCTGAAGTGATGCAAAAAAATCAAGCGCTGTTGGACTTATTGAAGGAAATCGCCGATAGCAAGAACGCCACGAGCGCGCAAATCGTTTTGGCTTGGGAACTAGCCCAAAAACCATGGATCGTCCCGATTCCCGGCACAACGAAAATGCACCGTTTGGAAGAAAATTTGGGCGGAGCCGATATAGAATTGAGCCCAGAGGAATTGAAGGACATCAACGCAGCCTTGGATGCGCTGGATATCGATGAGACGCATTTCTGAGTAGAGTCTACCGTATTATGTAAAACCCCATCCGAAAATGACCCGCTAAATAATGCGAGCCAATTTCAGGTGGGATTTTCCTTTCCTTTGGGATTCTCGCTCTCTGGTGTATGATTAGGATAGAGAAAAAGTACTCATCTATCCGCAAGATTTGCATGCCCTATACTGATTAACTAACTACAAAGGTGGGATTATCATGAAAAAAGTGTTCAGAAAAAAGACGATTACCGGGGAAGCCGGAAATCTGGAAGAAGAGAAGATAGCGGAAGCACAAGTTGAAACAACACTTACAGATAGTGATTTGAAGCAAGAAGAAAAAGAATTTGAATCATTCTTCTCTGATGTTGTAAAAAAATTACCGCAAAAAACATCTGCAAGTGTACTGAACGCATATGACAAATCAAAAGAGCAGGCTGAAAAAATACTGGCTAAAAGTAAAATTCAATTTGACGGTATCTTCGACGAGTTTTTGGAAGGTGTCGATGAAGAAAAACGCAAAAAATGTCACAAGACTGTTCATGCCGCGTCTTTGACAGCAGCCATAATCGGCTGTTCGCCAATCCCTTTTTCAGATGCTTTCTTGCTGGTTCCAGTCCAATTAACAATGATGTCTCGTCTGCACAAGATATTTGGTCAATCATGGTCCGAAAGTCTTGGGAAAAGCCTATCCAGGGAATTGATTGTTGTCGGTTTAGGCAGAGGGGCAGTAGGCAATATCCTGAAATTGGTACCAGCGGTAGGCACTGTTGCAGGTGCCGCAATCAATGGGGCCGTTGCCAGCACCATCACAGAATCTTTAGGCTGGGTAACCGTCAAAATGTTGAATGACGGCGAAGATATTTTCGATCAAGCCATGTCCTTCAAAGGGCAGTTCAACACGTTGTTCAAAACACTTCAGAACTCCAGTAAATCATCAAATAAGAAATGAATTTCATGACAGATAAATTCTTTAGGGACAAAGTTGCAGTTACTTTGTCTCTTTTTTTAATTCACTTAGGTGGCAGTAATAGATGAAGTATTTGGAAAGAGAGTGATATAATAGCTTGCATATCACTGTTTAAGGGGAGAAGCACATGTTTGATTTGGTGAATGATTTCCATATTGCGGTCCCGACCGCGTTTTACGAAAACGAGGATTTGAATACAGAGGCGACGCTGCAGCATATCCGGAATCTTTATGACCAAGGTGTGAAATCCGTCCTGGTGTGCGGCACGACAGGGGAGCAGCACAGCCTGTCGTTGGCGGAGAAATTGCAATTGCTGGAAAGCCTGGACGCGGCCAGTTTCCTGCCGGATGACCTGGAGATCCTTTTCGGAGTGGCCAGCATCAGGCAAAAGGAAGCCCTGCAGCTGGCTGAAAAGGTCAATGCGAACCCAAAAATCAGCGGCGTACTTCTGGGTTTTCCGCCTTATATTTTGCCTTCGCAAAAAGAAGCGAAGCTCTATGTTGAAGCCATCGCAAAAGTCATCAATAAGCCCATCATTCTATATAATAATCCGCGGCGCACGGGGTTCAATCTGGAGTTGGATACTTTTGCTGAACTGATCAAGCTGGCGAACATCATCGGTATCAAAGATGCGGGCGACAGCGCGCGCGTCCCCGAATTGGTTTCTGTTGCCGACAAAAAAATCTACATCTATGCTGGCGGGGAAATCGACTTGGATAAAAAGATCGTATTGGGCGCAAACCGCTTGTCCTCCATGGCGGGTAATCTATATCCTACCGAGGTAGAAGCATATTTCACGGGTTTGTTGCGCGGGCGCGCGGACGAAACAAAAAACGCCCGAATCGAAGAGAAGATTCGGAGCGTTTTTGCGGAAAATCCGATCAGTTACATAAAAAACGAAATCACGAAGCAAATGAATATCGATATGGGCGTTGCGCGTTCGCCGCTGGGTAATCAGTAATAGTTCAGCTTCAGGTAAAAGGACTGAACTCCGGTCTGATGCGCTTCACCGGAGAAAATTGTCATTCAAACATCGGCAGCTCCGATGAGCGTATCATCACAGGAGAATAGTAATGAATAATGATCTTAATCTCCGTCGAGGGGCCCTTCATCGGAGATGCCTGAAGAATGGACAATGTTACGATTGTTGTATACGATGGGAGAGGCGTCCAATTAACTTCATCGCTTTAAAATTTTCGGAACGCATCTCCCTTGCCGTATGTTCCATAAAAAAGTAGTATATTGAATATATAGTTTATTTGAGAATGTTATCATGAAAAGTGAGGAGATCCATTTATGTCGACACCTGAGTTAAGAGCACAAATCATCGAAGCGCACCAAAGCCGCTATGCCACTAAATCCTTCGATCCGACGAAAAAGATTGCCGAGGAAGATTGGGAAACAATCATCGAATCAGCACGCTTATCGCCGAGTTCCTTCGGTTATGAACCTTGGAAATTCCTGTTGGTGAACAACCAGGTAATCAAGGATGATTTGAAGGGGATCGCTGCGGGAGCAGTCAACAGCCTCAACGGCGCCAGCCATTTCGTCATCGCGCTGGCCAGAAAAAATGTGACCATCGAAAGCGACCATGTCAGACACATCGTCGAGGACGTGCTTGGCGTGGACTTTGCGATTGACTCACCGCGCAGCCAATACTTCGACAACTTCCAAAAGAACAATCAGCAATTGACGGACGAACGCACTTTGTACGACTGGGCGTCCAAACAGACGTATATCGCGATGGCCAACATGATGACCACTGCAGCCCTTTTGGGAATCGACAGTTGCCCGATCGAAGGCTTCAACAAATCCAATGTTGAGAAATATCTATCGGAAAAAGGCCTGGTCGACCTGAATGAATTCGGCGTATCCTATATGTTGGGTCTCGGATACCGGAATGAACCAATCACGCCGAAAAAGAGACAGTCCTTGGATGAAATTCTTGAAGTAATCGACTGAACACTTAAAGGGTGAAACGCATCCTGAATTGACGGTGACTGCCTCTAAATACATCAGAAAAACAGCAAGCACAGCAGGAAGACAATCCTATCAGAATAGGGTTGTTTTCCTGCTTTTTTGCAGTATATAGACTAAAATGTGATATTTGGAACAATATTGCCTGAGCAGTATTATTGACTTGGCGTCCACTTCATTGTATAAAGTAAGTACATCTCATCAGTCAACTGCCTTGTGGTTGCCCAGCGGCTATCGGCCCATTACATAAGTTTTGTTAACAAGGAGGAACCTATATGAAAAATTACTTTAATATGAACGATATGACTTTACAGGAATGCGAACATTTCAAAGTTGAAATGGAAATGAAGAAAAACTATTACGGAGCATTTGTCAGCAACGTGCTGACCGATGAAATGACCGAAAAAATGGATGCTATCTGTGGCTGTGAATCGAATCAATAGTTATCGATCAGTGAAATGTTCTGCAGCTGATCAAACAGTGGCCGATTTGCGAGTAGCCAAAAGCGACCAATTGATACTGATGAGATGCAGAAAGAAACTGAGTGATTTCCTGCAGTGGAGCACTTAGGTAGAAGAATACTGAAAAAGGAAACAGCCGGATACGTCAACTGACGTTTTCCGGCTGTTTTTTCGTGTTGGGGCTTGGCATAGATTTTACGGAGCCAAGTTCTTATTGGATTTGACTGAAATCATGGTTGATGATTTCGACCAAATTAAATTCATCCGCTTTGTAGATGAATTTCAGGATGCAGCAGTTTTTCAATCTTGATTTTTGATCAACCTGTTGATTTTGAGCCCACTTGCGCATAAAACCTCTGCAGGCTGCGCCGTGCGAGACTGCCAAAACATTTTGATGATCAGCAGAGTCCATGATCATTTTAAGAGTGGTCGCGAGCCGTTCCCTCATTTGTTCTTCGCTTTCGCCGCCGAATTTTTCAAAAAAATCGCCATAGGGGATAGGCGGGTTCAGGTGTTCGCTTTCGCCTTCGAAGGCACCGAAATGCCATTCCTTCAGCCCCTTGAGACGTTGGTAAGGCATTTGATTGCCGGTCACGATTTCCAACGTATCCGAGGCGCGCTCTGATGTGGATGAATAGGCATGATCGATTTCTATTCGATTATTCGAAAAGTAGGTCCCGGCTATTTGCGCCTGTTGGATTCCGATTTCGGTCAGCGGGGAATCGCACCAACCTTGGATCTTTTTCCGCACATTGAATTCCGTTTCACCGTGACGCATCAGATATAATATTTTTTCCATAGAATCCCTCCAGATTAAGTTCATACTATTGTAAACCGTGGAGTGGACTTCATGTCAATGGGTTACCAAAACAAATGGCATAGTTTGAAATCATTTGTCGCAGTAGACGAAAAAAAAGCCGCTCCCATTCGTCGCAGTGGGAGCGGCTCTATGTTGTTTGTCTTGATTTAATTTCATGTCGCAAAGCCATTATACCACGGACGGACTAGTTATCAAATATCCAGAAACTCTAGTTGGTGCTACGTCTTTTCCGCACCAGTATTCTCCTGCATGATATCTGAACTGGTTTTCCGTTTGTCTGCAATTTTGCCCAAACGGATGACATGGGCAAGATTTTCCTCGTAATTTTCGGCAAAGACGACCGAGTACAGGACATCGAGAAGGTAGATGATGGAAAGGTTGATCGTGAAGTTGCCGATCTTTGAATACAGTTTCTCGCGCGTGGTGATCGGCAGATAGCAGTCGACCACCCGCGAAAGATAGTTGTCGCCGATGCTCGTGATTCCGATCGTCGGGATGCCTTCAGCTTTCAATATGTTCGCTATCTGCTTCATCGCATTGCTTTCGCCGGTGTAAGAAATCAGGATTGCGCAGGTGCCTTCTGGACAGGTGTAGGCTGTGTAGACGTCTTCGCCTTTGATGGTGGAGACGGCAGTGTGGTGTTTGATTCGGTTCATCTTCAGCGCAAAGTCCTGCGGGATGAGCATATTGGCATTGTTGGCGAAGATTTGGATATGCTTCGCCTTCAGCAGCATCTGTTTCGCTTGCTGCAAGGTATCGTGGTGGATGAGCGAGAGCGTATCCTCGATCGTCGATTGTCCGAGCGAGGCCATCTTTTTGCTGATCGTCATGATCGAGTCGTTTGCTTTGAACGGCATATTGGCATCGATGTCGACGAAATTGCGGGTCAGATAGTCGTGCTCTTCTTGGTAAGCCTTTTTGCATTCCACCCATCCGGCAAAACCCAATTTTTTGGCGATGCGGATCAGGGTGGATGGTTGCGTATAGGTTTCGGCTGCGATTTCCTGCATCGTCTTCTCATCCAGCACTTCCGGATAACGCAGCAGGTAGTCCACGACTTCCTTTTCAGCCGGAGAAAACTTGATGGTTTCCATTTTTTCGCGTATCAGCATAGGCGGGGTGCCTCCTTTTCTGAATATTTGTACTAACAAGTTGTCCAGCTTCACGGGTTAGCCCTTCGGAAAGAAGAATAAGGAACCCCTTGTCTCTGCGAGCCAAGGATACTATTCGACTAACCTGCTGACGCAGGAAGTCTCTTAGCATATTGCGCTCTTCGATGCTCAGTTGCATGGGACTTTTAGGGATTCATCCCTTAGAGTCCCAGTACAAGGTGACCGTAGGGAACGTTGCGGACAGATTTCCTAAATTGTCATGACTCTTGCGATTTCAATCGCTTAGAGGCATGATACACTTGACCGATTAGGTCACAGTGTTTCCTTAATCAGGGCTGAACGAACCCATTCAGCCTTTCATTCTATTTACAAAAATTATAAATTAATGTAAATGTTATGTAAACGATATTTCGCTCAAATAAGCCCAAAAAGCGAAAAAAATTTGAATTATTGGGCAGATTTTGCACGAATTTTGTAAAAAGGTTTTGAAGTGTACCCAGAACCCTTGTTATCGATATTTACATGATGGATAATAACCTTGTAAACGAAACGAGGAGGAATATACAAATGACAAAAGGCGTTAAAATTGTAACAATCGGCGGAGGAAGCAGCTACACACCTGAATTAATGGAAGGTTTCATCAAACGTTACGATGAACTGCCTATCCGCGAAATTTGGTTAGTGGACATCGAAGCAGGGAAAGAAAAACTGGAAATCGTGGGCACAATGGCGCAACGTATGTGGGATGCATCCCCTTACGACGTGAAAATCCATATGACTCTGGACCGCAGAGAAGCATTAAAGGATGCTGACTTCGTAACGACGCAATTCCGTGTCGGTTTACTGAATGCGCGTGTCAAAGATGAGCGTATTCCTTTCTCATATGGCATGCTAGGTCAAGAAACAAATGGTGCCGGCGGTATGTTCAAAGCATTCCGTACAATCCCGATCATTTTGCAGATCGTTGAAGACATGAAAGAATTATGCCCGAATGCTTGGTTGGTCAACTTCACAAATCCAAGCGGCATGGTAACAGAAGCAGTCGTACGCTACGGCAAATGGGACAGAGTAATGGGCTTGTGTAACGTTCCGGTTATGGCTACCATGACTGAGCCGAAAGCATTAGGCGTCGAAAAAGAGGACCTGATCTACAAATTTGCTGGTTTGAACCACTTCCACTGGCATAAAGTCGCTGACGACAAAGGCAACGACGTCACTTACAAAGTGATCGATGCCATGTTCGACAAAGATGCAGGCCTTCCGAAAAACATCCATGACATTCCGTTCTACAGAGAACAATTGGAACAAATGGGCATGATCCCTTGCGGCTACCACCGTTATTACTACCGTGAAGAAGAAATGCTGGAACACGGTCTGGAAGAATTCAATGGCGTAGGCACGCGTGCGCAACAAGTGAAAGAGACAGAAGCTGAATTGTTCGAATTATACAAAGATCCAAACCTGGATCACAAACCGGAGCAATTGCAAAAACGTGGGGGAGCGTACTACTCTGACGCTGCTTGTGAAACAATCGCTGCCATCTACGCCAACAAAGACACGCAAATCGTTGTATCGACTAAAAACAATGGCGCTGTTCCTGATCTGCCAGCTGACTGCGTAGTCGAAGTTACGGCTTACGTTGGTGCACAAGGCGCTCGTAACGTTGCTTTCGGTGAATTGCCGACCGCTGAAAAAGGCTGGTTGCAAGTGATGAAAGCTATGGAATTGCTGACTATCGAAGCTGCTGTAACAGGCGACTATGGTACTGCATTACAAGCATTCACGATCAACCCATTAATCCGCTCAGGCGAAACTGCAATCAAAATCATGAACGAATTGTTCATCGCACACAAAAAACACTTGCCGCAATTCGCTGAAACAATCGCACGCTTGGAAGCTGAAGGCGTGACTGTTAAAGATGAAATCGCTAGAGACTTGGACTAATTACGACAAGAAAACCCTATCATTCACTTTTTTTCAAAAAACCATTTGACATTTCCTTGAAAAATGAGTATATTCTGAGAAACAACATAAAAAGTGATGATAAGAAGTAGTAAGTTATTGAGCTGACCAGAAAGGTGCCGGTCGATGCGAGGCACACATGCGAGATAGCCGAATTCATCTTTGAACTTCGCACTGAAATCAAGTAGGCTGCGACGGGTGATAGCGTTCGTTATTTCGCTAGGGTATTATAATGTACCTATCGAGGTAGACTTGCGCGAGTGGTCTATGAACAAAGGTGGTAACACGAGTCTATACGGCTTCGTCCTTTCCAATGAAAATTTGGAATGGACGAAGCTTTTTTTTGTTGAAGAGAAAATGGAGGGATTACTATGAGTTTCAAAGCATTGAGTGAAAAAATCGATTTCGAATTAGTCAAAGAATTATCCAAACTGACACCTGAGCAAGCAGCGATGAAGGCAGCCCGCGACAAACAGTTGCACGACATCGTCGAAGGCAAAGACGATCGCATCCTGTTGATCATCGGACCTTGTTCCGCCCATGATGAGGAAGCGGTAATGGAATATGTGCGTCGTTTGGCGAAACTGCAAGAACAAGTCAAAGACAAAGTGTTCATGGTTCCCCGCATCTACACAAATAAACCGCGTACGACCGGTGACGGCTACAAAGGCTTGTTGCATAAACAAGATCCTACCGGCAAGAGTAACCTGATCCAAGGAATCGCTGCTGTGCGCAGTCTGCACAACCGCGTCATCACGGAAACAGGCTTGACGACGGCTGACGAAATGTTGTACCCGGAAAACCTGGATTTTGTTGATGATCTTGTCAGCTACCATGCAATCGGCGCGCGTTCCGTGGAAGACCAACAGCACCGTTTCGTTGCCAGCGGAATCGATCACCCGGCCGGGATGAAGAACCCGACCAGCGGCAACCTGAAAGTGTTGTTCAACTCTGTTTACGCTGCCCAACAAAAACAAAAATTCATCCATAATGGTGTTGAAGTGCAGTCAAGCTCGAACCCATTGGCGCACGTTGTCTTACGCGGCGGCACGAACGATTACGGCGAAAACGTTCCGAACTACCACTACGAAGACCTAGTCAAAGTCGTGAAAGCATATGAAAGTGGCGATTACAAAAACCCGTTCATCGTTATCGATACCAACCATGACAACTCAGGCAAAAAACACATGGAACAGATCCGCATCGTCAAAGAAACGATGTTCAACCGTACATGGAATGCCGACATCAAGAAATTGGCGCGCGGCTTCATGATCGAAAGCTTCTTGGTGGGCGGCCGTCAAGATGACGATGGCACAGTCTTCGGACAATCCATCACCGACCCATGCCTAGGCTGGGAAGAAACAGAAGAATTGGTTAAATACATCGCAGAAAACGCATAAGAGCATGAATGTGGGGCCAGGAGAAATCCTGGCCTTTTTGTGTTGGGTTTTCGAAGGGGCGGCCACCGAAAGAAACCGTCAGCTCCGATGAGGGAATGTTGGCCGGAGGTGGTTGTATTTGAGGCGACTGTACTCCGGCGAAGCCGCCGGGGTCGGAGGTAATCATCTTGTGGGATGTTCTCCTCCGGCAGAAGGACAGCTAACCGGAGGAAACCATCAGCCCCGATGAGAAGAAATATGCGCCCGGTATCTCATCTCCGACAAAATGAATAAAAGGATAAATGTGTAGCCAGGAGAACTCTAGCCATTTTTGTGTTGCAGTGATTTTTTTAAATCCTTTAGTAAGATTATGATATTTCGAGTAAGAACTTGATATAAAAAGGCTTCCAAAAAATTTAGAATAAATTCATCAAGTGAAATTGATTGAGATTACAAAAAGGAAGAGGGATGAGAATGAGTAAGATTACTATTAACGCAAGCAACAGAGGAGAAAGAAACAATCCGAATCTGCATGGTCAATTCGTGGAGTTTCTTAGAAGCGGTATCTATGATGGGATTTGGGTTGGCGAGGATTCTGCCATACCGAATTATGAAGGATTAAGAAAAGATATCGTAGATGCTTTAAAAGATATCAATCCACCATTATTACGTTGGCCCGGCGGCTGTTTCGCTGATACGTATCACTGGAGAGATGGAGTTGGCCCAAGAGAGCAACGTCCTAAATATTATAATGAGAACTTTGGCACCCAACAGTTGGAGAACAATCATTTTGGGACACACGAATTCATGCGTCTGTGCGAATTGGTGGGAGCAAAACCGTGGTTCAATATCAATATGTTGTCCGGAACTGTTCGGGAAACAAGAGAATGGGTGGAATATGTAAATCGTGAGACTGCAACTACATTGGCGGAAGAAAGAGCCACCAATGGCCATCCGGAACCATTCAATGTTGAATACTGGGGAATCGGCAATGAGAGCTGGGCAGGTGGCGGAAATTACACTGCTGAAGGATATGCAAATGAATACCGCAAACATACAAGTGCCATGCCTCTTTTTGGAGCAGGACTGCCATGGACAACGCCAACTCAAGAGCTGAAGATGATCGCAGTCGGTCCCGATGGAAACAAACCGAAAGAGCGTGTTGAATGGACGAAGGACTTCTTCAAAGAACTTGCGAAGTATCGCAAACCTAAGATCAATGGTTATGATCTGCATTTCTATAACTGGAATATGTCGGATGAAACCGATAAAGTAACGGAATTCAGTAAAGAAGCTTGGTATCGTGTCATAAAGGGCTCCTTTGAATTGGAGGATGTCATCGAAGAGCAATATACTCTCATCCAGCAAGGGTTGAAAGCGATGCCGGTTGAAGAGGGGGCATTTGCTACTCCGATTAATGTCGATTTGATTGTCGGAGAATGGGGCAATTGGCATAACATTGATTTGACCACACCATCCATCCTTTGGCAGCAATGCACGATGAGGGATGCCATCACTACAGCATTGACGTTGGATATTTTCCATAGAAATTGCGACAAGGTGCAGATGGCCTGTGTAGCGCAATCCGTGAATGTCCTAAATTCACTGTTTTTGACGAATGGAAATGAGATCGTTTTAACGCCGAATTATTATGTGTTCAAGATGTATGAAGCGCATAAAAGCGGACATAAAATCGATCTGGCTTTAGAGACAAATACTTTAGGCAATGTTTGTAAAGAAGATTTGAAAAAAATATACAGTTTTGCATCTGTTAAAGATGATGTTGTGACAGTGAATATTGTGAATGTTTCCGCTGATGATTCCGAAAAAATGACGATCAACTTTGGCCAAAAAGTCGAATATATTTCCGGTAGTGTCTTAAGCTCTGAAAAAATGAATGATTACAACGAGTTCGGAGTTGAAGAACAAGTCAAGATCAAGGATGCTGTCGCGCCGGAAATTGACGGAACAAATATTGACTTCGAAGTTGCAAAAGCTTCGGTTACTGTTCTTCAATTCAAACTGGATGAAAATCGGGAGGAAAAGCAAAATGACTAAAAGTAGAGATAAAGCTGGTATTTTGAAGTTAACCATTCTATCCATTTCTTTAATGCTCAGTGCGGCGAGCGCAATTTCAGTAACCTTGCCGATGATAAAAAATCAATTCCCCGATATCGCTCCCGCAACAGTAGAATCTTTGGTAACAATACCTTCTTTCACAATGCTGATATTTATCTTGCTCAGCAGTTTTATTGTCAAGGGAATCGGTAAGAAGAAAACGGTCATGCTTGGCTTGACATTGGCTTTTGTTGGAGGCGTTATTCCGGTTTTTGCAACAAATTTTTCTGTCATTTATATTTCCAGATTTATACTCGGGGCAGGAACAGGTATCTATAATTCACTAGCTGTTAGTTTGATCGGCGATTACTTTGATGGGGAAACGCAACAAAAAATGTTGGGTTATCAAACAGCTTTTTCGACGTTAGGCTCCAGCCTGGCCACTTTCTTAGCGGGTATTCTGGTTAACGTTGCTTGGCAATATTTTATCTCATTTATTTCCTCACTTTACCGATCGTAATTTTAGTCGCTTTATTCTTGCCTGCTGATAAAAAAGAAGTCAGCAATCATGATGCGGAATCAAGCAAGCAAAAGCAAAGAGTCAACTTTTTGGTCATATTCTCATGCATCATGATGTTTGTATTCTTCATACTAATAATGAATATTTTCACCAAAACAAGCACATTGATTGTAGAATTGAACTATACGAATCAAGGGTTTTTGGGAACTGCTTTCACAATGAGCAGCCTGATTGGGGCAATCGGAGGTTTTGTCTATGGCCATGTGCGAAGCGCTCTTAAGCAATTCACTCCAGTAGTCGCTTTGATTCTTATCGGCATCGTGTACCTTTTGATTCCTTCAGTAAACAGTATGCTGATACTTACGATTATCTTGTCTGGTGGAATGCTGGTTGTTTCCATCTTTATCCCTTACATGTACGATATATTGTTGCCAGGAGCTCCGGAAAATTCCACTAACTTAGCTATTTCATTGGCGATGGTTTCCTGCAATCTCGGCTCCTTCTTCTCACCTTTTATGGTACAATGGCTTGGCAATTTAGTCGGAAATACAAGTACAGCTTTTTCGTTTGCACTTGGTGGAATCGTATTCGTGATGATGGCGTTTGTTTTTCTCCTTCGAGGATTTAAGAAAAATACTTCAGTTGTTTTAGAAAACCAAAAATAGACTTCACTTCTAAAGGGGGGCGGGATTCGTGGATTATCAAAGCATGTGCGAACATTTGGCAAAAATAATTAAAGTACCGATTCGCGAGTACGATAGTAATCACAGGCTGAGACATGTGTTTGGAGATTTTAACGCGATCCCTAGTTCCTTGGAAGAAGACAGTAATGCTCTGGAAATGTATGATGAACTGAATAAAATGACTTTGCCTGTAGCTTTTTCTGACAAAAACTTATTATATACGGCAGTCCTCTATGTTGAGGAGCTATCCTGCTATTTTATTTTTGGAAGAGTGAAGGTTCCTCATGCCGATCAGATTATCCAAAGGCATTCATATGCTGATCTGGAAACGATTTGTGAAGCCGTAT
This sequence comes from Trichococcus pasteurii, assembly GCF_900112935.1. Classification (GTDB taxonomy): domain Bacteria; phylum Bacillota; class Bacilli; order Lactobacillales; family Aerococcaceae; genus Trichococcus; species Trichococcus pasteurii. The sequence continues at coordinate 41,021 of NZ_FONM01000006.1, read as the reverse complement.
CCCTTTTTTATGACTATCTTTATGACCAAAAAATTTCTATATTTGATATTCTTTCTTCATCCATGGATGAATCTTCCATTCAAGCAGAAATTTCTAAGAAACTTGGTGAAACGGCTTTTCAATATCAAGAAATGGGTGAACTGCATAATCCATACGATCAGGAACAACGCGAACAAGCCAGTATCCGAGAAGGAAATCATGATAAATTGATGCTCAGTTTTCAGGAGAGTTATGCAGGCAGAGTGGCTTCTTTATCGAAAGATGAATTGCGCTCAATAAAAAATTTAGGTATCGTCGTATTGGCGATTTCCACAAGATCGGCTATTGAAGGCGGCGTCCATTCTGAGCAAGCTTTTCTTTTGAGCGACAGCTATATTTTGAAAGTAGATGAAGCGAAAACACAAAATGAAGTATATAATATTGTACGTGGAGCCGAAATTTACTTTACGAAATTGGTATCTGAGACAAAAGAAATAAAAGTAGAAAATCCTCTCATTTTCCGGACAAAAAATCTCATCCTGAAAAAAATGCATGAGAAAATTGTGGCTGAAGAAATGGCCAGAGAATTAAATACGACCCAGCATATCTATCGACAATTTTTAAAAAGGAAACAGGAATGACTATCCATGAATTTGTTGTCGAAGAAAAATTGAAGATGGCTGAGAATTTATTGCTTTACTCGACTTACACAATTGATGAAATCGCTAACTTTTTGGCTTTCTCCAGCCAAAGCCATTTCGGAAATGTATTCAAAAGGAAATATCAAATAACTCCCAATAAATTTCGTCTGAAAAATGGCATAAAGAAGGGACAGAATGAGTATTGAAATCAAACTACTTAAGCATCGACATCGGCGGCACGAACATCAAATTGGCTCTGATCGACCATTCCGGTCAGATCCAGTCCAAGAAACAAGTGCGCACGCCGCACGAATACGGCGCATTCATCGCCACATTGGAAAATGAAATCGAACTTGTTCTGGATGAGATTCGCGGGATCGCCTTCAGTTGTCCGGGGAAAATCGACACGGAAACAGGCATGATTTCCTTCGGCGGAGCGTTGCCTTTCTTGGACGGTATTTCCTTCATCGATGAATTCCAGCCGAAATTTGATGTGCCGGTTTCCGTCATCAATGACGGGAAGGCTGCAGCGTTGTCGGAGCTTTGGCTCGGCAATCTCAATGGCATCGAGAACGGCTTGGCGCTTGTGCTCGGAACCGGCATCGGCGGCGGACTGATCCTTGACGGCAAACTCTATCAAGGCAAGAATTTCCAGGCTGGCGAATTGAGCTTCATGATGAAGCAGTCAGGTAAGCCAAACTTTGAAGATATGTACGGCATGACCGGTTCGGCTGTTGGACTCGTCAAGAAGGTGAACCTGGAATTGGGGACCGAGGACACGAAGGACGGCGCTGCTGCCTTCGAAGCGATCAATCAAAAAGACCCGAGCGTCTATCCGATTTTCGAAGCCTTTGCCAGGGAAATCGCTTATATGATCTGCAACGTCCAGGCAATCCTTGATCTCGAAAAGATCGTCATCGGCGGCGGGATCAGCGCCCAGCCGATCGTTACCGAAGAAATCCGGAAACAATACCGCGCCATCCGCGCAGAATTGCCTTTCCTGGCGAACACCTTGACTGAAGTTGAGATCGACAGCTGCCGCTTCCTGAATGATGCGAATCTGTTGGGGGCGCTGTACCAGTTGTTGCTGAATGCGGATGAGGAGATGGCAGTGAACGTCTGAAAAACACGCATCGTAAGCAGGTAATGTATTCATTCATCCTGCAATCAAATCCAAAAATACAAACCGCTCATGATCCGTGCAGAGACGCAGGGGTCATGAGCGGTTTATGTGTGTTTGAGGTAGAGGGCATCGGACACCAAAGAAATCAAAATACAGCTTCGAAACGCACCTGATTTGACCTGAAGTGCACTCCATGGTTTATAATGGATGCATAGACAAAGCACAAGAGAGAAGTGAAGATGATGAACAGTAAAGAAGTAGCGCTGATGTTCGACCTGCCGATCGATACGATCAGATATTATGAACGGGTGGGTGTGATTCCGCCGATAACGCGCGACAAAAATGGCTACCGCATCTATGCCAAACGGGACCTCAATTGGATTTTTCTGGCAAAGAGTTTGCGCAAAGCGGGCTTGTCGATCGAGTCGCTGATCGAGTTCGCAACCTTGGCGCAATCGAAAGAGGGTAATGTTCGGGCAGCCCAAAAACAGATTCTGCAGGATCAGTTGACGGAAATCAATTCCAAGCTGGAGGAGATGATGCATGCAAGGGATCTGCTGGAGTACAAGATCGTGACGTTTGATGATCATGTCGCTAAAATCAATGCCGGTGAACTGAGTGATGACGAGGTTGAAGAGCTCTGGACAATGAAACATTTCAAAAAACAGGAAATACCGCTTGCTGTGGAGTAAACTCCATAGTATAGAGTAAGCATTGTAGTAAATATTCCAATTGGAGGTTATGATATGCAAACAGTAAAATTAAACAACGGTGTTGAGATTCCAGTTTTGGGCTTCGGTACTTTTCAGATTACCGATCCTGTTGAGGCAGAACAATCCGTCATTGCAGCAATCAAAGCGGGCTACCGCCATATCGATACAGCCCAGTCGTACATGAACGAAGAAGCGGTCGGACGCGGCATCGCAAATTCCGGCGTGCCGCGCGAAGAGCTTTTTGTGACGACCAAAGTTTGGGTGGAAAATGTTTCCTATGAAGGTGTGAAAGCTTCGATCGAGCGCTCGCTCAACCGTCTGGGCTTGGATTACCTCGATATGCTGTTGATCCACCAGCCATACAGCGATGTCCATGGAGCTTGGAGAGCCATGGAGGAATTGCAGGAACAAGGCATTGTGCGCGCAATCGGTGTTTCCAACTTCGCCGTTGACCGTGCGGTGGATTTGGCGACCTTCAATAAAGTCGTACCGCAGATGAACCAGATTGAAATCAATCCGTTCCACCAACGCATCGAGGTCATTGCAGCGTTGAAAGAGGAAGGCATCATGCCGGAAGCTTGGGCGCCTTTTGCGGAAGGCAAAAATGACATCTTCAACAACGAAGTACTGGTCGCTATCGGGAAAAAATACAACAAATCAGTGGCGCAAGTCATCACCCGCTGGTTGGTGGAGCAGGACATCGTTGTCTTGGCAAAATCGACCAAACCGGAACGAATGGCTGAAAACCTGGATGTGTTCGACTTCGCTTTGACGGATGAAGACAAAGCGCAGATCGCGACTCTTGATGAGGGCGAAAGCCAATTCTTCTCGCATGCCGATCCTAAGATCATCAAATGGTTGGCGGAAAGAAAAATGGGCGTTTAAAAGGAAATCAGAAGGCAACGCCATTTGTAAACATAAAAGCATACACATGTGGAAGCGGCTGATTCAATTTAGCCGCTTTTCTTGTTCAATAGGGAGCACATTTCAAGGCAGAAAGGAAGACCAGCGATGACAAAAGGAACTTCATACCTCACCAGAAACGATACGCTCGGAACAATGGTTGCTAACCCGGCTTTCCGTGGATTCGGCCACTTGCTGCTGCCGTGGAACGACAGGGCGGATTTTGATCTGCCGTTATCGAGTATCGCCAGGCTTTTGCCGTATCACAGCCAGGTGGATGTAGATACAGTCGTTCACGCGCTCAATCGGATGATTGGTGCCGCGGATGCGGGCGAACCTATTTTCTTTGATATTTATTCGGAAGAAGAGAAAGCAAAAGATCCTGAAAAAAGGCAGACCTGCTTGTTCCGGTTTCGCGGCAAAGCCGGATCGCCTTTTGCAGTGATCGCTCCCGGAGGCGGCTTTGCTTATGTCGGGTCCGTCCATGAAGGTTTCCCGTTTGCCGCGAAAATCGCCGAGCATGGTTATCATGCGTTTGTGCTCCGCTACCGTCTGGGGAACCGGAAGGCAACCGAAGACATGGCTGCAGCCATCGATTTCATCGAAGAGCATGCGGCCGAATTGGGCATCAATAGACAGAACTATTCGCTCTGGGGCGGTTCAGCCGGAGCCCGCGTAGTTGCCAATATCAGTGCGAATGGAGTGAAAGCATATGGAGGGAAATCGGGCGTAAGGCCTTGTGCAGTCGTTATGGCCTACACCGGGCATTCGGGCTATTCGGATAATGATGCGCCGACTTTCAGCATCGTCGGTGCGAACGACTACATTGCCGACCCGGAAGTCATGCGCAGAAGAGCGCAGAAAATGAAAGGGTTGGGGATCCCGGTCACTTTCAATGTGGTTGCAAGTTTGGGGCATGGTTTCGGGCTCGGCACCGGCACGAAGGCGGAAGGCTGGATCGATGAGGCGGTCCGTTTTTGGGAAAAACAAATGGAATAGGGCGCGTGCATGTACAAAGAGGTAAATGCGAGAGCACAAAAAAACAGAAATCCGGATAAGGGATTTCTGTTTTTATTTGCAGAATTTTATTTTCTCAATTCAATTGCTGAAACTTTTTCTTCGACGTAAGTCTTTACTTCATTTTTGGGCATCTCCAGCACGACAGCGAATTCGCCGTAAAGCATTTCTTCGGCTTTCTTCATATAGCGTCTGTCGGTTTCGGAAACCTTTTTATTTTTTGTGGCGGCAATCTGGTTCTTGAGGTAGACTGTTTTGATCACTTGGATCAGGTATTTGCAATCATGGCGTTCCATGGCTTTATCATAATGTTCGGAAAGCAGATTCGCGCTGCTGTATAGGATATCCGTTTCTATTGTCGGAATCTGTTCGATTATTTCTTGTGCGTCATCGGCCGAAATAACGGGACGCATAAATACTTTCGTATCAACGGGTGTGAATACTGTTCCGTTCCGATACAGGGGCTTCAGAACATAATAGAGACGATCATTTGCGACAGCAGTGACATTCATAACTTCGATCGCTTCAACTCGGCAGACCCCTTCGTTTCCATACACTATCAAATCATTAACTTTGTACATGTAATCCTCCATATCTCTTCCAAAAGCAACAAAAAAGCGTGCAGAATTTTGACAACAGGACTTACGTTCGTCAAAACAACACGTTGTATAAATATTATACCAAATTTTGACTGTTTTTGTAAGGGGTGATTTCAAGAAAAACTATATAGATAAGTCGATACGTGAAAAGTCAAGTTGTTTCGAAAATGGAAACTTCATTGTGTCCTGCAAGCAAATACTTTATTTTAGATTAAAGTCTTATTCAGAGAGGGAGAAGCGTATGAAGTTTCCAGAAAATTTTTTATGGGGTGGGGCCACATCGGCTGTACAATGTGAAGGAGGTTACGATAAAGGAGGAAGAGGATTGGCTAATGTGGATCTGGTACCCGTGGGTCAAGACAGATACGCTGTAGGCAGCGGGGATTTGCATGCAAATGATTTTGATCCACAGGCATTCTACCCAACAAAGTCGGCAATTGATCTGTATCATAACTACGAGGAGGATATCGCCCTTCTAGGAGAAATGGGCTTTAAGGTCTACAGATTTTCCATATCATGGACAAGGATTTTCCCGAATGGCGATGAAAAAGAACCCAATCAGGAAGGCCTTCAATTTTACAAGAATATCATCAAGGAATGCGGGAAATATGGCATCGAGCCTCTTGTCACAATCAGCCACTTTGAATGTCCGATGGGTTTGGTTGAAAAATTTGGAGGCTGGCGGGACCGGCGGATGGTTGAAGAATATGCCAAATACGCAAAAACGCTCTTTGAAGAATTCCAAGGATCAGTGAAATATTGGATTACCTTCAATGAAATAAATATGGTTCTTCATTTGCCTTTTGTGGCGGCAGGAATTCGCTTCGATGAAGGGGAGAATAGGAATCAGGTCATGATTACCGCTGTCCATCACCAATTGGTGGCGAGCGCGTTGGCCACCAAACTAGCGCATGAAATCGATCCGGATAATCAGATCGGATGCATGATGGCTGCGGGGCCGCACTATCCAGAAACCTGCAAACCCCGGGATTATTGGAAGGCTATGGAAGATGATAGAGAAAATTATATGTTTATTGACGTCCAAAGTTGGGGGTATTATCCGCAATACGCGCTGAATTGGGTAGCGAAAAGAAATGCTGAGATACCTTTTATCGATGGGGACCGAGAATTGTTGCGCAATCATCCGGTTGATTTTGTCAGCTTTTCCTACTATTCCTCACATGTCAGCACTTCAGAGGAGAACAGAACCGACGTTACACCCGGGAATGTATTCCAATCGATAGTGAACCCACATTTGAAATCGAGTGAGTGGGGATGGCAAATCGATCCGCTCGGGCTTAGGATCACTTTGAATTTACTGAGTGATCGGTATCGAAAACCGTTGTTCATCGTGGAAAACGGCCTGGGTGCTAAGGACAGGGTTGAGGACAATGGCAAAATCCAAGATGATTATCGTATCAATTATTTGCAGGAACATATCCTGGCTATGCGTGACGCAGTAAGTGAAGACGGCATCGATCTGATCGGCTATACGACCTGGGGATGCATTGACCTTGTGTCGAATACTTCCGGGGAAATGGAGAAGCGTTATGGTTTCGTTTACGTTGATCTCGACAATGAAGGGGCCGGGACTAGGAAAAGGCTCAAAAAAGATTCGTTTGAATGGTACAAAAAGGTGATCGCTTCGAATGGGGAATGTTTGTGATTTAACGGACTTCAGGATATTCGAAGGAGGATCTATCAACTTTTTTGCATGATGATGCCAGCAAGCAAAACATCCACGACATATTTTAAAGCAAAATCGTTCAGGGTAGTTTCGTTTGAAGGAACGACGCATTTGTTGGGAAATTCGAGTTGGTCATTGCAGGTGATGAGCCAAGTTGTGCTCTGCAGGCTCTTGATCCTTCGAGTGATCCGCTTGCTGTATCTGAAAGTGTTGTCGTTAACGCTGAGAACGAGAAGAAAACCATCTTGATTGAGCGGGAAATCGACGTCAAAATCAGCATCGCAAATGACAGTCGAAATGGAAAGACGACTCAACTCAATCTGGATGGTGTGGCAAACGGAGCGGATATCACCTTGGGCAAATAAATAGACACGTTTTTGCCTGCCTATGACGTTCACTAGTTTTTCCAGAGTGGCATAATCGAGATGGTTTGTAACGTACTGGAATGTCTCGCTTAATTTCTGGTTGAAAAGGGCGACATTCTCAGGAAAACCGTACGCTTTATTGAACAGAAAGGATTTTCTCTCCAGGGAATCTACATAATTCCGGCAAGCATCCTTGAAGCTTGCGTAGTTTTCGTATCCTAGAGTTCGGATAGTTTTGGAGATTTGACCTTTCGAAACAAAGCATCCGGCAGCAACAGCATCTATCGTCAAGAAGGGGATTTCGTCAATATGGGATTTGATGTAGCCAGCGATGGCATAAATGGAATCATTCTGATTTCTTGTATTCAGTATGTCGTTGACCTTATCGAGAATCATGCTGCACCTCCTGAAGTTTCTATCTTTAGTATAGATGAAATCCATTAATTTTCAACACAAGCATGGGGATAGCGGGAACGCTGGGAAATTCTATGCAAACATGGTTGAAATCATTTTAGCATCCAAAGGGGGATTGACTCCGGCAAATGGATCGGAGTGTATAATTATGAAAAATATGTACTATGCAGGACTTGTTTTTTTAGGGGGATGCTGTTACGGCATCCTTTCGACTTTTGTGAAAATAGCATATGCGAACGGATTTAGTTCTGCTGCCGTGACGGGTGCGCAGTACTTGTTCGGTACGATGATGTTGTGGCTTGTTTTACAGTTTACAAAAAAGGAAAAGCTTTCCGTAAAGGAGTCGGTGAAACTTTTGTCATCAGGCATCCCTTTCGGTTTGACCGGAATCTTTTATTATCAAGCGCTGCAATCATTGAGTGCCTCATTAGCGATTGTATTCCTTTTTCAATTTGTTTGGATCGGATCAGTGATCGAGTGGCTTGCTTACAGACGTGTTCCGGATAAAACGAAGCTAGTGTCGATCGCCGTGCTTTTGTTCGGCTCTTTATTGGTGGCTGACGTTTTTTCGAAAAGTACCTCATCGTTCACATTGAGCGGCTTGATGTGGGGGATTATGGCAGCAGTCAGTTTTGCGACTTTCCTTTTTTTGAGCAGTGCTGTCGGGAGTCATCTCCCGCCCGTTCAAAAAAGTGCCTTGCTGGCTACAGGCGCGAGCATACTCGTGTCCATTTGTTATCCGCCGGTCTTCATCCTTGAGGGCACGACGTTCTTTAGCCTTGCTCCATACGGCCTGCTTCTTGGTCTTTTCGGTGTAGTGCTGCCTCCGTTGCTTTATTCGATCGGAATGCCGCATGTCGGACCCAGCCTAGGAACGATTTTGACATCGTCCGAACTTCCCGTAGCGATACTGATGTCCTCAGTCGTATTATCAGAGCCAGTCCCACCTGTAAAGTGGACGGGTGTTATATTAATTTTGATAGGCATCAGTCTGAATAGTTTGAAAGATTCGAAAAAGACGGGAATGCTAAAAAAGACAGAATACCAGTGATTCATATACCGAAAAAATCCCCGACCGAGCTGCATTATGAGCTTGGTCGGGGATTCTTTGTTAACTTATAGGAATTTATAAAATTTTCCAGAGTGAAAAGTGCATCACCGGAGGTGTTTCACAAGTTTGCAAAATGTTTCATGCACCTAAAATGATGTCCAGCTGCACGGGTTAGCCCTTCGGAAATTAGATAAATCTGACCCATTGCGCTCTACGATGCTCATTCAGGGCCAGATTTCCTAAATTTCTTTCAGGGCTGAACGAACCCGTTCAGCTTTTCTTATGCTTCGTCGAACAGCGTTTTTCCGTCGCTGGCTATGACGTCCTTGTACCAATAGAAACTGTCTTTCTTGTAGCGCTTCAGGGAAGGTTCGACGGCTTCTTCGTACTGATCGACATAGACGAAGCCGTAGCGTTTTTGGTAGCCGTTCAGCCAGCTGAGCAGATCGGTGAACGACCATGTGCAGTATGCGAGCACTTCCGAGCCTTCTTCGATCGCCAGTTTGATCTCCTTAAGGTGTTCCGACAGATAGGCGATCCGATAAGGGTCATGGATGCTTCCGTCCTCTTCAAGCGTGTCGAAAGCGCCGAGTCCGTTTTCGGAAATGATGATCGGCAGGTCATAGCGGCTAGTGATGTCGCGGCAACCAACGCGGATGCCGATCGGATCGATGGTCCAATCCCAATCAGTCGTCGGCAGATTCGGATTCAGCGGATTCTTGTACAAGCCCGGAACGCCCGGAATGGTCATCGAACCTTTTTCACCGGTCGTGTTGAACACACCGCTGCTGTCGATGCCGTCCATCGGATTGTATTCGACCGTGTCACTGCGGTAATAATTGACGCCCATGAAGTCAACGTGCTTGGCCGCTTCCGCCAACAATTCCGCATCACCCGATTCAAATTCAGGCGCTACGCCTTTAGTCTGCAAGTATTTCATGGCCGCTTTCGGATAGCGCCCATACGCGTAAACATCCATCCACCAATAGTTTTTCAGGTCGTCGTAATCCATCTTGGCGACGACATTTTCCGGCTTGCAGTCGATCGCGTAGCTCGGATGCAGGGCGAAGCTCGCACCGATCATGCCGTCCGGAACCAGATCCTGGAAGGCAAGCACGGCCTCGGCATGCGCCAGGAAGACGTTATGGTTGACTTGGTAGTAGAGTTTTTCTTCGCCGCTCATTTTCGGCGGATGCTGCGCCGTCATCCAGCCCATCCGTGTGAAAATGTTCTGCTCGTTGATCGTGATCCAGTATTTCACTTTGCTGCCGTAAGCCTCGAACAAGGTGACCGCGTATTTCTTGAAGTCGGCGATGATTTCCCGGCTTTCCCAACCGCGGTATTTTTCCTGAAGGAACAGCGGCAGATCCCAGTGATAGATCGTCACCATCGGCTCGACGTTGTTTTCCAGGCACAGGTCGATCAGCTTGTGGTAGAAATCCAAGCCTTTCTGGTTCACTTCATCCATGGAAGTTGGGAAAATCCGTGCCCAAGCGATCGAGAAACGATAGGTTTTCAACCCCATTTCCGCCATCAAACGGACATCTTCCTCCACGCGATGGTAATGGTCGACCGCAACATCACCGTTTGTGTTTTTGTAGGTGGTGCCGGGCACTTTCACGAATTCATCCCAGATCGAAGGGCCTTTGCCGTCCTCGTCCCACGCGCCTTCCACCTGATAGGCTGCTGATGCGCTGCCCCACAGGAAATCCTTCGGAAAAGCATTTTTGTTTGCTTGCATCATAGTTTTGAACACTCCTTTTTTCAGCATGATCCATTCCAAACGCTACTTCATCTCTATTCTAACATGCTTGGTACAGAAAACGCATGGCATAAGGTAGCGTTTGCAATAATTTGGTCCGGTTCCTAACATTTTGACTGATTTAACAGACGCCGACCCCTCCGGATCTTCCGGAAAAGGGGTTACAATCCAGTTACATTATAAAGGAGGCGATTCCATGCCAATTCATATTCATCAACAAGGGAAATTCTTTCATCTGACCAATCAGAAAATCAGCTACATCATGCAAGTATTGGAGGATGGCAGTCTGGGGAATCTTTATTTCGGAAAAAAGGTAGCCGACAGGACGGATTTCAGCCATCTGATCGAATCGGCGTATCGTCCGAACACAGCTTACGCCAGCCAGGAGGACTACTCTTTTTCGAGGGAGCATATGCGCCAGGAATTTCCGGTCTACGGGACGACTGATTTCCGCCACCCGGCCATCAGTGTGCTGTATGAGAACGGCAGCCGGGTGTCCGCCTTCCAAGTGAAAGAACACGCTGTCCATTCGGGTAAGAGAAAACTCGCTGGATTGCCGTCCACTTATGTCGAATCTCCGGAAGAGGCGACCACTTTGGAAATCACTTTGGAAGATTCTCTGGCAGGGGTGGTCGTCATGCTGAACTATACGCTCTATGAGGACCGTCCTGTCGTGACGAGATCCGTGCGTGTGCGGAATGATGGCCAGAAAAATGTGAAGCTGGAACGTTTGCTGAGCATGAACCTGGATCTGCCCGATGCAGAATACGAACTGTTGCAGTTGTCGGGCGCTTGGGGACGGGAACGCCATCCGTACTTCCGCCGATTGATTCCGGGTATCCAAAGTGTCGAAAGCGCAAGAGGATCATCCAGCCACTACCAAAATCCGTTCATTGCTTTGAAAAGGCCGGATGCCACCGAACAAACCGGAGAGGTCTTGGGATTCAGTTTCGTTTATTCCGGTAATTTCTTGGCGCAAGTGGAGGTGGATACCTACAATGTTGCGCGCGTCAGTATGGGGATCAATCCGTTCGGTTTCGGCTGGTTGCTTGAACCAGGACAAACCTTCCAGGCACCGGAAGTTGTGATGGTGCACAGCGGAAATGGTTTGAACGGCATGAGCCAAACTTTCCATAGTCTCTACCGCCAACGGTTGTCCAGAGGGACGTGGCGCGATAAGGAGCGTCCGATTTTGATCAATAACTGGGAAGCGACCGGGATGGATTTCACCGAACAGCAATTGTTGGATTTTGCCGAAACGGCTTATCAAGACGGGGTTGAACTCTTCGTTCTTGATGATGGCTGGTTCGGTGGTCGACGCAATGAGCAAGCTGGGCTGGGAGATTGGTTCGTCAACAGGGAACTGTTGCCGGAGGGGATTGACGGATTGGCTGAAAAAATTGAAGCGATCGGATTGCGGTTCGGGCTATGGTTCGAGCCGGAAATGGTGAATGCGGATAGTGATCTTTTCCGGGCCCATCCGGATTGGATTATCCATACACCGGAACGACCGGTTTCTCATGGGCGCCACCAATATGTCCTTGATTTCGCCCGCTCTGAAGTAGTCGATCATATTTACACCATGATTTCCAAGATATTGCGCGAAGCCAAAATTTCTTATGTGAAATGGGATATGAACCGCTGCATCACTGAGGCATATTCGCCTAGCCTTCCCGCCGAGAGACAGGGTGAGGTATTCCATCGCTACATGCTGGGCGTCTATGACCTGTATGAACGTCTGACATCCGAGTTTCCGGAAATTCTTTTTGAATTTTGCGCTTCCGGGGGAGGTCGCTTTGATCCTGGGATGATCTACTACTCTCCGCAGGGATGGACCAGTGACGATACGGATGCAGTTGAACGATTGAAAATCCAATACGGCACGTCTTTTGTTTACCCCTTGAGCTCAATGGGAGCGCATGTTTCCGCAGCTCCTAACGAACAGCTTCACCGTTACACACCGTTGGAGACACGCGGGAATGTTTCGGCATTCGGCTCATTCGGGTATGAATTGGATCTGAACAAGCTGACGGAACAGGAGAGGGCAATCGTCAAGGAACAGATCATGTTCATCAAGAAGTACCGCAAAATCATCCACAGCGGCACTTTCTACCGTCTCATGAGCCCATTCGACGGGAATTATTGTGCATGGATGGTCGTTTCCGAAGATAAACGGACGGTGCTGGTGGGCCAATATAAAATTCTGAATGAGGTCAATGCCCCTTTCAGAAGACTGCATTTGATCGGATTGGATCCTTCGATCGAGTACGTCGACATTTCCGATGGGAAGGGCTATTACGGAGATGAACTGATGCATATCGGCTTGGTGACAAGTGACACTTCCTGCGGTCAGGTTCTCGATGGAAGAAAACCTTCTTGTGACTTCGATTCAAAAATTTACATATTCGAGGCAAAATAAAAAAAATGGTGCATCGTCAAAAGCGATGCACCGTTTTCTCGTTGTATTGCTCCCGCTTTTCGTATTCCGCCTTTCTGTAGGCGGTCGGCGTGACTGAGTACTTTCTTTTGAAAGCTTTGGAAAAGACCAAGGTATCGCGATAGCCGCTGTATTCTGCGATTTCATCGATCGAAAAGTTCTTCAAACCTAAGAGTTCCGCCGCCCGAGTCAGACGATGATCCGTCAAATATTGCTGTAGCGTCACGCCCATCTCCTGCTTGAAAATGCTGGAAAGATAGCTACGGTTCAAACACAATGCTTCCGCAAGACTCTGAATGGTCATCGGTGTGGCATAATAGCTCCTGATGTAGGCGATCGCTTCCCGGATGTGCGGGTTCCGTAGCTGACCTCTGGTGATGGAGTGTTCCGTTGCCTGTTTAAACAAGGCCAAAAATTCATACAGTCGGGCCGAAAGCATCAATTCGGAAAAAAGAGAAACTTGATCCTCGGAAAAGGATTCTTCTATGATTTGGATGATGCGTTCCGTATTTTCGGTTTGGAAAACCGGATGGTGGCCCGAACACCCCAGTGCATCCAGGTAGAACCCGGCGAGATCACCCTCGAACCCGATCCAATAGTAACTCCATGGGTCTTCTTTGTCGGCTTGATAAAAAGTCCTGGTATCCGGCGGAATAATGAAACCTTGGCCTGCCGTCACTTCATAGGACTCATTATCCAGCTGATAGCGGCCTTTGCCTTTCGTCACGATATGGATGATGTAATTGGGCCGGACTGCCGGCCCGAAACTGTAAAGCGAATCGCAGACCGCTTTTCCGGAGAAAAGAATCTTGAGGTCTTTTTGATTATTGAAAAAGTAAGATTTGAAATAAGAAGTTTCCATCATTACCTCCTAACATTTTGACTGTATTTGAAAACATTATAATCTATAGAATGTGTTTCCAGCAACCTATAATAAGAACGGATTAAGCGCGAACCGACAACGAGAGGGGTTATCACATTGAAAGTACCATCTACAGAAAAAAAGGGTAACATACTGTTCCGGGGTGTCACCACGTTTCTCGGAACAAGTCTCATCAGTTGTGGCATAGCTTGGATGCGTTTCAGCGGAATGGGAACCGATCCGTTTGTGACGATGAATATCGGGATCAGTGAATCTATAGGAATGGACTTCGGAACGATACAGATGCTGGCAAATATTACGGTTCTGTTGGTGATGCTTTGGTTCCGGCCGAAGCTGATCCATTTAGGGACGCTATTGGGAATTTTTTTCGTTGGCTATTTTTCGGACTTTCTTTTGGGAATGTTGCAGAATCTGCCTGACACGCTGACGATGCGCATGCTGGGATTGCTCCTCGGGCTTATCGCATGTTGCTTCGGAGTAGCCGTCTATATGACTGCCGATATGGGTCTTGCTCCGTATGACGCATTGGGAATCATTCTGCTGGAAAAGTTGCCTCTCCGATTAACTTACCGGGAAATCAGGATCATGACGGACCTCAGTTGTGTCGCGGTCGGCTTCATCTTGGGTGCCCAAATCGGTATCGGAACAATCATCACGGCTTTTTTCACCGGTCCCTTGATCAACTATTTCAAGAAAAAAGTGGAACCGTTTTTGACATTTGCGCAGTTCCAAAAAACAGCCAGGTAGATATTTACTCATAGAGAGGCTCTCCCATCAATTTGATGGGAGAGCCTCTCTTTTTGAAAGATTGTTGCGCCTCAAACATCCTCTATCAGAGGCTGGATTCTGGAGCGGAAACCGGTGGTGTTCGCCTTCACCTGAAGCAAGCGTTCCTTATTCTGATCATAGTTCCGCGCGAACAGGCCGGCATACAGAATATCCAGCACCAAAAGAGTGGACACACTGGAAGAGAAGGTGCTGATTTTCGAGAACATTTTTTCCCATGTGACGATGTTCAAGGTGATGTCGCACAAATCGCTGATGCTGTTGTTTCCGACACTGGAGATGCAGATCATCGGCGTTTCCGAAGCCTTCAGCAGTTGACAGATTTCAAGGATGTCTTTTGTTTCGCCAGTGTAGGAAATGATCAAAGCGACACGGTCTTTGTTCGATGTGGCAGCCTTGATGAGTTGCTCCTGCTGGCTGGTGGATGTCGTGACTTCTTTGTTGATGCGCCGCATATCAAGCGTGAAATTATAGGCCAAGTGCTGGTTTGAGCCGACGCCATAAATGTCGATGAAGGTCGCTTGGTCAAGCAGATTGATGGCTTGATTGTATGTGTCTTCATCCACTAGGGAATTGGTTTCCTTGACTGCATCCACGAAAAGCTGAGATAGATTTGAGGATATTTCGGTGATGCCATCTGCTTTTTTGAACGGGAAATTGGCATCGATCGAAACCAGTGGACTGTCGATCTGTTGGACAGCGGCCAGGAATTCGATTTTGAAATCATTGTAGCCTTGGAAGCCCAGTTTTTGGGCAAGCCGCACGATGGTGGATGGGCTCGTGAAGGTTTTCGTGGCTAGGTCTTTGGTTGTGGCATTTTTTAAATCATCCGGGTTTTCAAGCAAAAAATGGATGATGCTGTTCTCCGCGTTCGAAAAAAAGTGGCTTTGGTTCATCCTGCTGATTATGTTCAGAAATAGCACCCCCGTTTTGCCCCAATTATACCATTTGTCGATTTAAATGATGGGCTCAGTTTTAAAATAATGTTGATGACATATGATAAATTTAAAAGACCAGTGAAATTTCGCTGGTCTTTAGTTCATAATATATTAAAACTGTTCATAATAATCTAACAATCAAATTGAAATTTCTCCCTATACATTTCCATCTGAAGCTTGCCCATCATGAGCTAGCCATTTACAATCTGTTATCTCCATATTTGTAAATCTTGCTTTAAACGATGAATTTTCTGGACTACAAGCATAGATACCAAATTGAATAGTGCTATTACCTTTCCACATATGAAATATACGCATCTGACTATAATTAATTCCATCAATCGATGATTCTATACAATAATCATCCTCTCTTCGACTAAATCTATACCACATAGATTTAATAGATGCATCAATAACTGTAGTAGCCCAATCAGAATAGCCATTATTCGTAACAACGCTTCCTAAATGTTGAAAATCTTCATTTTCATATTCAATAGAACATTTAAACCAATTGTCACTATCTAAATACATAACTACTCCACATTGGTCAAAACGATGATTGCTTTCAAATTCAGTTTTTACTATAAAAGAAAAGTATTTTTCATCAGTATTAATTTGCAAAACAGGAGCATTATCATTCCTAAAATTATAATATGTTCTTTGCCATAAATCAGTATGAGGTTCTGTAATAATTTCTATTTTACTGTCAGTAATACTATAGTTTTTAGGTTCTCTTATCCATTTTAAATCGTTACTATTAAATTCCATATTTTTCCTCACGTATCAAACCTCCGCAACTATATATGCTTATATTATACCCTAAATCAAAAGTTAAACAAAAACAGAGCCAAATGATGAAATTATGTTTCAACAAATGAGCGCCCAAAAAGAAATCCTGCAACGGCGTGCCAATAGCTGTCGAAAACATTTACTTTTTTTGTCGGAAAATCAATAATGGAAGCAGATATAAGTGTTCAGACACAAATGACAAAGGTGGTAATGACAGTGAACAAAGCATTTCCGGAAACATTTTTATGGGGTGGCGCAACCGCCGCGAACCAATACGAAGGCGGTTATGCTGAAGGCGGCAGAGGATTGGCCGCTTCGGATATGATCACAGCTGGAAGCTATACTTCTTCCAGAAAAATATACTTTACCGATGCCAATGGGAAAATGGATCATATTACTTTAGGCGAATCTTTGCCGCTTGGCGCGGAGCCGATCCTGAAAGAGGGCGAGTATTATCCAAGCCACAACGCCACCGATTTCTACCATCATTACAAAGAAGACATCGGACTGATGGCGGAGATGGGGTTCAATAGTTATCGGTTAGCGATTTCCTGGACGAGAATATTTCCGAACGGGGACGAGGAGGAGCCGAACGAAGAAGGGCTGCAATTCTATGATGATGTGTTCGACGAATGCCTGAAGCATGGCATCGAGCCGATCGTCACCATTCTTCACTTCGATATGCCAGTGGGGTTAGCCAAGAAATACGGCGGCTGGGCAAACCGGAAAATGATCGATTTCTATCTTCGCTACAGTGAAGTGCTATTCACCCGATACAAATCCAAGGTGAAATATTGGATTACAGTCAACGAAATCAATGTTCTGGGCGGTTTCTGGACCTTGGGAACCTATAAAAAAGATGACGCTAAAACGGAGAACAAGGGTCCGATCCTTCCGACCAAATATTTGCCGGAAGAAGCAGCGGGCAAATACCAGGCGTTGCATCATCTGATGGTAGCCTGCAGCTATGCGAACAAGCTGGCCCATGAAATGATTCCTGATGTCAAAATCGGCACCATGCTGGCCCTGTCCGGCATTTACCCGAATACATGCCATCCGGACGATGTTTTCGGAGCCTATCTGTTCAGACGGAGAGCGTTGTTGTTCTCGGATGTGATGATGCGCGGCTATTACCCGGCCTATGCGAAGAGTATTTTTGATGAATACGATTTTGAACTGAAAATGGAGGATGGTGACGAAGAAATATTGAAAAATCACCCGTCCGACTACCTTGCCTTCAGTTACTACCGCACAACGGTATACGACAGAAATTCCGACATCACCACGACAACCGGCGGCCAGCAAGGACAAGCGAATCCGTACCTGGAAAAAACGCCGTGGGGCTGGCCGATCGATGCCAAAGGTTTCCGTTTTGTCCTGAACGAACTGTATGACCGCTACCAAAAACCATTGATGTGCGTCGAAAACGGGATGGGCAACATCGACACAATCGAAGACGGGAAAATCCATGACGACTACCGAATCGCATACTTGCGCGACCACATAGCAGCGATGCGGGATGCAGTGACGAACGATGGCGTCGATCTGATCGGATACATGCCATGGGGCTGCATCGACCTCGTTTCGGCAGGCACAGGCGAAATGAAGAAGCGTTACGGCTTTGTCTATGTCGATCTTGACGATGCCGGCAAAGGGACATTCAACCGGATCAAGAAAGATTCATTCTACTGGTACAAATCGGTGATTGCTTCAAACGGCAGTGAACTATAATTACTGAACATAAAGGAGCTCTTCCATCAATTGGTGGGAGAGCTTTTTCGTGGGTGTGGTTGATTTTGTGGAGCGAATTGTCGAATAGGCGTGCTGTATTCGACAAATTTGGCCTGCACAGGAGTCAAATTGTTGAATGCAAGTCAGCATTCGGCAATTTCGCCCAAAACTGGAATAAAATAATCGAATGATAGTCCGATATTCGGCAATTCGCCTCTTATATTAGACGGTGATTCATTATAATATTCCATCAAAAAGTGTTATTATTTTAACAAGGAGTGTGATGGGGCATGGGTATGAGTGAGGATTTTGAGTTGATTATGATTCTGGCGAGCATCGGAATCATCAGTGTATTTGGGTATCTGGTTTTTAATTGGGTTTTGAATCTGACTGCTGTGGAGGTTACCGAAAACGCCAAATTGATCGGGAAAGATACGGAGAGTGCGAGTCACATGAACGGGGACTCTTTGATGACGACAACTAGCTACGTGATGACCTTCGAAGTCGACGGTGGCGAACGCATCACCTTCCGTGTCGGCAGAGGGGTGTACCGCAAGTATGTGATTGGCGATTACGGCAGGCTGACGTACAAAAGAAAATGGTTCAGACAATTTGAACGAATTTGAGCTGCCTTCGCCTTATTTTGTTGCGGGGGCAACTTGACTATCTATTTTTCCTGTAGTAGTCTGTATTAGTGTCAAAAAACAGAATAAGACAGTTCGAAACCATCCTGTCTCAAATCAAAACTAGGACCTGACTGCTGCTTATTTGAAGCGGTCGATTGTTGATGGGCATAGTGTGCCCTTTTTTTGTGCAAAAAAATAGTAGTGATCTGCATATTTCGAAGCCATCAAAGACAAGGAAAGTTCTGGGAAGACGGATCGGCAGAACGGCAGCAGCGCCTGGAAAATTTCGGTGCTGCGAACAACTTTAGGGGGAGAAATAAAAAAATGTATATTTTAAAAACAGAACACAGCTTCGACAGCGCTCACTTTCTGGCTGGCTATGCAGGCAAATGCGCAAACATCCACGGCCACAGATGGCGGGTCGAAATCGAGGTGCAAGCGGAAGCATTGGTCGCATCCGGCCAACTGGACGGAATGGTAGTGGATTTCGGGGATCTGAAAAGGGACCTCAAGACCGCCGTGGATCACTTGGATCACGCGCTGATTATCGAGCAGGGGACCATGCGGGAACAAACGCTGCAATGCATCAAGGAAGACGGCTTTGCCGTCATCGAATTCCCGTTCCGTCCGACAGCCGAAAATTTCGCCGCACATTTCTACAGAACGATGGCTGGCTTGGGCTATGAGGTGAAGCGGGCGACCGTTTATGAAACACCAACAAACAGCGCAGTTTATGAAGAAAGTGGGGTAAGATAAATGGTATTGCAGGTAGTTGAAAAATTCGTCAGCATCAATGGGGAAGGCCGCAGGTGCGGGCAATTGGCGACCTTCATCCGGTTCGCGGGATGCAATCTGAACTGCGGCTATTGCGATACCGCTTGGGCCAACGACAGGAAAGTCGCGTTTGATCCGATGACTGCCGAGGAGGTCTATGCCTACATCAAGGACACTCAGGTCACCAATGTCACCCTGACTGGGGGCGAACCGTTGCTGCAGCAAGATATGGGAGAACTTCTGGAGTTGCTTTCGCAGGATTCGGAACTCTATGTCGAAATCGAGACGAACGGCAGCGTGTTGTTGAGCAAATTCTCGGATCTGGAAAACCCGCCGAGCTTCACGATGGACTACAAGCTTCCTTCCAGCGGGATGGAGCGGATGATGGCGTTGGAAAATTTCGATCATCTGACTGAAAAAGATGCGGTAAAATTTGTATCGGGAAGCATGGCGGATTTGGAGAAAGCCCGGGAATTGATTAATGCATACAAACTTACTGAAAAAGCCAGTGTCTTCATCAGTCCGGTGTTCGGGGATATCGAGCTGGAAAGCATCGTCGATTTCATGAAGGACAACCAGATGAATGGGGTCAACATGCAGGTGCAGCTCCACAAAATCATCTGGGATCCGAACGAGAGAGGAGTGTAACTATGGCAATTGATGTACAAGCAATCGAAGAGCATATAAGGGGTATCCTGATTGCCTTGGGCGACGATCCCGAAAGAGAGGGACTCAAGGATACTCCGAAACGGGTGGCCAAAATGTATGAGGACATCTACAAAGGGATGTGCTACACGAACGATGAAATCGCGGAAATGCTGAACACCACTTTCGAGGATGACCTGGCCTTTGGCAATGCCGAAAATGATCTTGTCTTCATGAAGGACATTGAGATATTCAGCCACTGCGAGCATCATCTGGCGTTGATGTACAACATGAAGGTTGCGGTGGCGTATATCCCCAAACAAAAGGTCATCGGCTTGAGCAAAATAGCCCGGATTGCCGATATGGCGGGTCGCAGGCTGCAGTTGCAGGAAAGGATCGGCAGCGACATCGCGGAGATTCTGGAGAAGATCACCGAATCGGAGGACGTAGCCGTCATCATCCAAGGCGAGCACGGCTGCATGACCACCCGTGGCATCCAGAAGCCAGGCGCGAAAACCATTACGACCACGCTGCGCGGACGCTTCAACACCGATCCGATGCTGAACAATAAGCTGATGATGCTGTATACGAAAGATAGCTCGAATCAGTTTGGCTGATGTTAGTTGGTGATGGGTGGCTGAGCGGAGGATAGCGGGGAACGCGAACGAGTCCGGATCTCCGGTGAAGGGTCTGTCACCGGAGGACAGTTGAAATACGCGGGCGCAACTCCTGCGAAGAGTGCTTGGCCGGAGAAGAACGATATACTCGATATCTCACCTCCGGCCAAGGCTGCTCTCGCCGGAGAATAGGGTAACTCAGCCAATCATGAACAAAAAACACAAGCATCCTGGCAAAGTATTATTGCCAGAAAACTTGTGTTTTTGTTTTACCGTCTATGAAAAGAAGGCCAATCCCATTCTGCCGATCAGCTGCATCATTTTGATGATGACCACCAGGCTGCCGATTTTGAACAACCAGCCGTTCACGATGCCGTTAGCGCTGCACAATCCGAGGCGGATGCCGCCGGGCAGCGGGTAAAAAAGCTTCACGCGCTTGTGGTTCAGCATGTCAATCGCGATATGTGATGCCATCGCAACTGCGAAATAAGGAACCAGAAGCGGCGACAGAATATAGACCGCCATGCTCAATAAGGCCAGTCCGAGTATGGAATGAAGAAACGACCTATGCGGTTGTTCCTTTCCGAAGATGCAGATACCCAAGAAGATGACGGTCCCGAAAAAAATCCGGGAGTAGGAGCTGTGGTTCAGGATGGCGGAGAAGATGCCGAGCGACCACCTGGACTCTGCGAATGCCAGCAGGACCGATACCGCCAGAATCAAACCGAGAATCCAGTCCAGTGTCTGATGGGATTCAGATGTAGTGACATCGATGTCGCTGATGACAGACCCGACGATCGCTACGCCTAGACAGATGAATAATTCTTTCAGCGTGGAGGGTTGCGTAACCAGCAGGCTGGCCGCAGTCCCTACCGCTACGTGTGTTTTTCCAGTCATGTTGAATCCTTTCGAAATTGAAATAAGCGAGAACGTTTGTTCCTGCCGTTGTTATCATATCCGATTCTGGGTCAAAAAGAAACAAAAACCTTGCGCGTTCAGATGACTCACCTTCCCGAAGTCTGTTCTGTTATAGCTATCAAACGTGTTCGATTTCGCATGTTATCCAAACGGTTGATAAGATGGTATTCTTTGCTTACCAAATTTCAACTAAGGGGGAACAGATATGCCAAATCAATTATTCAAAGTGACATCGACCAGTTTGCACGAAAATTACCAGGTGATTAACAAAGCCAGAGGCAAATCCATCGTGCTGGATGAACCGGAAGCATTCGGAGGTACGGACATCGGCTTGAGCCCGGTGGAGGCATTGCTTGCCGGATTGGGCAGCTGTAAAGCCATCGCCGGGCGGATGTTTGCCGCGAAGCTCGGCATCAAACTCCATGAACTTGAGATTGAAGTGAGCGGAAACCTGAACACAGACGGATTTTTGGGCGATGAGAATGTCAAAATCGGTTTTACTGACATTCATGCGGTCTACCACATCAAAGCTGATAATACCGAAGCGGAAATCAGCCATTTCGTGGAGTTTGTGGAATCGCATTGCCCAGTCGGCGATACCTTGATCAATCCTGCCAGCATCAGCTTTGATACCACTATCATTTAGACAAATTAAACGGAAAAGTGCCCCGACCGATGCGCAATTTGCATCGATCGGGGCACTTGTTTTTTTTGATCTCTCAAGCGATAATGCAGAAACTTAATGTCCGCCGTGTCCGCTTGGGAGCGAGCTGTTCGGATTTTCGAAAGCTAAACCCAATGCATCGGAGACGGCTTCCATGATGCTGTTGCTGCTGAAGGTCGCGCCCGATACGGCATCGACTTCGACTGCTTGGGCGGTGATGATTTCTTCGATGACGGTGGTCCAAGCGCGGTAGAAAAATTGGTCATCGTCTTGTTTTGATGTTTCTGTGATGTCGGTTATCAGTCCGTTCTGGACGGTCACTTCCACAATCGTTTCACCGCGAAAGCCGGTTCCGCTGCCTGTATATACGCCATCTGCATATTGCCCTGCAGAAACACTGCTTGATGCGCTCTCCTCTGAACTGGATGAAGCTGCTTCCTCGTTGGTATCAGATTCAATTTTAGTTGAGTCGCTTGCTGTGGATGCGGTGGCTGTTTGTCCGGAAAGGGCATCGGCGACCGCATCCATGATCCCTACGCTGCTGTAGGTTGCGCCCGTAACGGCATCCACATCGGTACTTTGCGCTTCGATGATGTCGCCCGTGACCACGCTCCAACATCTCTCGAAGAATGAAGGGGTATCGTTGTTGGAAACGTCCTCGATGTCGGTTATCAGGCCATTTTCGACAGTGACCGAAACCGTGATCAGACCTTTGAACCCGCGCGCGCTGCCTTCGTAAGTGCCATCCTGATACTGGCCGGTGCTTGTTCCAGTGGAGGGCTGTGTGGCAGCTTCGGCAATCGTCGTTATCGTTTGAGCGGATTCGAAGTCCATCGCGCTGACCGTAATCGTCCCAAGATAATTCAGCCCGACGATGCTTGTCGCTGTAACGGCTCCCAGAGTCTTGCTGTTCAAATCCCTCCCCAAGAATTGCATGTTGCAGTTTTTCTTTGGGCAGCCTATCACGCATTGACCGCACTCGATGCATTCGCCGGAGCGGGATTTATCCGTTTTGTAAAGCGGGATGGACATGGGGCAGTTTTGCGTGCAAAGGTTGCAGTTGCGGCAATTCTCTCTTGGTTTCTTGATTGTCAGCATGCGCGGCAGGGATACCAGGCTGAGGATGGCGCCGGTCGGGCACAAGTAGCGGCAGAAGAACCGCGGCACGAAGAAGGAAGCAATCAAAATGCCGATCAACAGGATTGTCGCAATCAGGAAAGTGGTGAACAACAGATCCAGGTTTTCCAGGGAAACCAAAACCCCGAAAGCATCCAACGGATTGAGTCCTTGCGGAATCGCGACAATTTGGAGAACCCAAATGAAAATGATGGAGAAAAGTAGGAGAATGTATTTGACCAGCTTCAGGTTGCTGTCTGTGGACTCCCCGATTTGATGTTCCTTGATTTTCAGTCCGTTGCGGATGGAGGTCAGCAGGTCTCCTAGGCTGCCCATCGCACAGATCCAACCGCAAAAGAAGCGACCGAACAACAGTGTGAGGGGATAGACGGACAGTACGACAACGAGGTCGACGCTGTTCGCCTGCAAGGAAAAGTTGCCGGCGAGGATTGCCACCACAAGGGCTTTTGTGCTCGAATAGATCTGGGTAAAGAATCCGGGCAACAAGAGGAAGCAGATGAGCTGAACAATCCTCCTGACGAAGTTGATTTTTTTGAACTGGCGCATTTTTCGTTTCAGTTTATTTTTTGTTTTCTGATCCATGGTATCATACCTTCCTTTTCAGCATTTTAGTGAAACCGTCCGTGGCAAAAATTTCCCGGTTAGTCAAGATGAACAGGGCGTGGCAGCCCGTTTGATTAGCCAATTTGGCGCCTTCATCGGGTCCGAGCACGAACAGAGCGGTCGACAGGGCGTCCATATCGATGGATCGGTTGCCGACGACCGTTACGCTTAACAAGGAAGAATCGGCCGGGCGGCAAGTCCGCGGATCCAAAATATGATGGTATCTTTTCCCATCGCGGATGAAAAAGCACTCGTTCACTCCTGACGTGACCATCGTCTGATCAGTCAGAGCAATTGTCCCGATGAACGCGCCGCGCTTCGCCAAGGGATTCTGGACGCCGATCTGCCAACGTTCTCCGTTTTGTTTTTTCCCAATCGTTGCGATGTTGCCTCCGAAATTGATCAGGGCTGAGCTGCAACCGTTCTCAGCGAGGTGGCCCCTGGCCCGGTCGGCGGCATAGCCTTTCGCGATGCCGCCCAGGTCGATCTGCTGGCCGGCTTTCTGCAGCATGGCTGTGCCGTTTTTCTGGTCCAGGACGAGTCCTGTGTAATCGACAAGTTCATTGAGCTGCTCGAGATCCTGGCTGACAGGTACGTAATTTCCCTTCTTGCCGATCCCCCAAAGCGCGGTAGCAGGGCGTATGGTGATGTCAAACGCTCCTTTGGAAAGATTCGAAAAATCTTGTGCTTTTTTTAACATAAAAAACGTTTCTTCATCGATTGCGATGGGGCGGATGCCTGCTTGCGCTGAAATTTCGGCAATCGCGCTTGTGGGCTGGAAGGCGGAAAATTTGGCTTCGATAGCTTCGCACAATGACCGGCATTCTTCCAACAGCGGCAGGCAATCCACCTCCGCCATGATCTGGTTGTAGGTACCGAAAGCTTGAAACGAAATCTGCATGGAATCACCTATTCTTTTGTATTTTCTTTCTCATGCATTCATTGTATGCCTCTAAGAATTGCGATTCCCCGAAAAAAAGACGAAAATTTGCGGGAAAAGTGTTGGAGGAAAAGCAGCTGATGACATTTTCAAGATGGAATCCGCTATTCCGCGCGGTTAAATTTTCTGTATGCAGCCGCGATTGCGTTATAATAGGGTCAACGGAAGCTGCTTGATGAAGAGTGCAGTTGGGCAACATTTCAGACAGCGAATGCGGTGTGACGGTTTGTGAAAGAAGGTCGTTTTATGCAAGAAAAAGTGAGAATCAACTATTGGAGTGTGACTCCGGAAGAGATGTTGGAAGCTGTTCATTCCAACGTAAACGGTCTGGCTGCTGAGGAAGCGGCAGTAAGGTTGAAGCAGCACGGTCAAAACACGCTAAGAAAACAGAAAAAAGATACGCAACTCAGGGCCTTCCTCAGCCAGTTCAAAAATCCAATCATCCTCATACTGATTGTTGCAACCGGAATATCGGCTGCAACAGGGGAGTGGATTGATGCGATGATCATCCTGGCCATCGTCTTGGCGAGCGCGACGCTCAGCTTTTATCAGGAATATACCGCGGGCAATGTCATAGCGGAACTCCGGGCGAAAGTGCAAGCAAAGTCCGTCGTCCTTCGCGATGGTAAGCCGATCGAGATTGCATCAAAAGAGGTAGTTCCGGGCGATATCATCAAACTTTCTACCGGCAGCCTCATTGTTGCGGACGGGTTGATTCTGGATAGCTCGAATTTATTCGTCAACCAGTCCATCCTCACGGGAGAATCCCAACCGTCCGAAAAGAAACCGGGCAAAGTCGGTGAGGATGCCAGCTTGGAAGAACGTACCAACTGTGTTTACACGGGTACAAGTGTGCAAAGTGGAAACGCCACGGTGTTGGTGGTGGAAACGGGAGCAAACACTGAATTCGGGCAAATCGCCGATAAGCTTTCTTTACGCCCGCCGGAAACGGAATTTGAACGCGGCGTGCGGCGATTCGGCTATTTATTGACTGAAATCATGCTGGTTCTCACCTTGGTCGTTTTCGCGATCAACGTCATCATGAACCGGCCAGCCATCGAAGCCTTGCTTTTCTCGGTTGCTCTTGCTGTTGGGATCACGCCGCAGCTTCTGCCGGCAATCATCAGCATCACCCTCTCGAAAGGATCCCGCATTATGGCGAAGGAAGGGGTCATCGTCCGCCGGTTGACCGCAATCGAAAATTTCGGCAGCATGGATATCCTCTGCACCGATAAAACCGGAACCTTGACGGAGGGCGCCATCCGTCTTGATGGTGCGGCTGATGTTTCCGGGCAGCCCTCAGATGAAGTGTTTCGGCTTGCGTACTTGAATGCGCGCCTTCAGACAGGGATGGTGAATACGCTGGACGAGGCAATCAGTGCATCCAAAGATGTGGACATCAGTGCCGTCAAAAAACAAGGGGAAATCCCTTTTGATTTCAACCGGGAACGACTGAGTGTCATTGTTCAGGAGGATGGAAAGTGCATGATGATCGTGAAAGGGGCCTTGAACAGCATCCTCGCCATCTGCACGCGGGTTGAAATCGCTGGCGCCGAAAGCGCAATGGATGAAGAAATCCGGTCCGGCATCCAACAGCACTACGAGGAGTGGAGCAGTCAAGGAATCCGCATCATTGCAGTCGCCCAAAAAATGGTGCCCATGCAGGGGAAATATGCAGTTGAAGACGAAAAGGAAATGGTCCTGATGGGCTTTCTGCTCCTGTTTGACCATCCGAAAGCGGATGTTTCGCAGACCATTTTAGACTTGGCGCGTAAAGGGGTCAGTCTGCGGATAATCACTGGGGACAATAAGTTGATCGCTTTGCACACTGCCGAGGCGGTAGGTCTGAAAGTCACTGGGGTTCTTACCGGATCGGAACTGATGAAGCTGAGTGATGAAGCTTTGTGGGCTAAAATCGAAGCCAATACGGTCTTTGCAGAAGTGGATCCCAACCAGAAGGAGCGGATTATTCTCGCCCTGAAAAAGAAAAATCATGTGGTGGGCTACATGGGCGATGGCATCAACGATGTGCCAGCGCTGCATGCGGCAGACGTCAGCCTATCAGTGGACAATGCCGTTGATGTGGCCAAGGAATCGGCTGATTTCGTATTGATGGAAAAAAATCTGGAAGTACTGAGCCGCGGTATTGTGATGGGAAGGACAACCTTTGCCAACACGCTCAAATACATCCAAGTCACTACCAGCGCCAATTTCGGCAATATGTTCAGTATGGCGGGGGCATCATTATTCCTGCCGTTCCTGCCGCTGCTCCCCAAACAAATACTCTTGATCAATTTTTTGAGCGATTTCCCTGCGATCACCATCGCCAATGACAGTGTGGATAAGGAAACAGTGGAAAAGCCGCTCAGATGGGATATCCATTTCATCCGTGATTTTATGTTTGTTTTTGGGCTTGTCAGTTCGGTTTTTGACTATCTGACTTTTGCCCTCCTGTTCATCGGTTTTGATGCCAAACACGGATTATTTCAGAGCAGCTGGTTCACTTTTTCAGTGCTCACGGAATTGCTGGTATTATTGGTCATGCGTACGCAGAAGCGTTTCTACAGAAGCAAACCCGCCCCAATCTTGCTATATTCATCCATCTTGGTGGGCATTATCACTATGCTGATCCCATACTTGCCGTTTCGTCAATACCTTGGCATGGAACCAATCAAGCCAATGCTGTTGCTGTCTCTGTTCCTCATCCTCGGCCTGTACGTCATCGTCACGGAAATCGCCAAGTATTATTTTTATAAAGCAAAGGCGCAGCCGGAAACCAAGAAAGTACGCAGATAAGCAGTGTGTTGCAATCAGGGAGGCGGGATACGCATGTTCGAGACTTTTTATTTTTTGCTCGGGATAGTGAACAGTTTACTTTTGATTACGATATTTTTTCTTGTGCGGTATACCAAAACCGCGCAGGTAGCGGTCACGGGGAAAGTCTATTTGGCGTTGGCGATCCCGGCTGTCATCGGAATCGTCCTGGCGCAACAGCAGCAGAAGCCGACCCAATACACGATATTCCTGGGAATCTTCCTGGCTTTCCTTATGCTGGAAGGCATCTACGACTTCGTTCTGAAGGTATCTTTCCGTGAAAATTGGAAGTTATTGACGCCTTATCTGATGCTGTATTGGTCGATGAATTACGGTTTCATCGTAATGACGTGGAAACATTCGAAGCTGCAAGGCGGAATTCTGTTGGGCTTGTTCATTATCCAGATCATCGCCAATATCCGCTCGCACACGAAAGAGAAGAAATGAATGTTTGTAAACAAAAGAAGCATTACGCCCAAATCTGATGAGGGTGTAATGCTTCTTTTTCGCTATCGCGCAGCCGTTCATAAGGTATTTCGAAATTCGTATCGGATCATTCATTACTTGCTTTGGGATCGTGCTTCTTCCTGCACCAATCCCAGGAAATAATCCGAGGCTTTCGAAAACACTTGATATTTCTTCCAGACAAAGTGGAGTCCGACCTCAAGCCTTGGTTCCAACGGACGGAAGCATAAGTCGCTGCCTTCGCCGGTATGGATGATGCCATCCAAGCACAGCGCATAATGGCTGTTTTCTTCCACGAGCAGGGAGGCATTGTAAAGTAGATTATAGGTTGTGACGATGTTCAGGCTGCGCTCATTGCCACCGAGCCAACCAGCAAGTTCGTTTTTGACCAGCATCTGGTTCGAGCAGATGACCGGTTTACCCCTCAGATCCTTCGGTGCGATGCTTTCCAAATCAGCCAGTGGACTGTCTTTCCTCATCAGCACGCCCCAGACGTTCTTTGTCGGCAACTTGATGAAATCATATTTGGTCATGTTCGTCGGCTCGACCAGTACGCCGAAATCAAGCAAACCATTGTCCAATCGGTCCGTAACGTCCTCGGCATTGCCGCTGAACAGATGGAATTTGAGCAGCGGGTGCTCCGTTTGGGCTCTGCTGATTGCGCGCGCTATGATCCGCATCCCTTCGGATTCGCCACCGCCGATATAGATGTCCCCGCTGAATTCAGTATCGTCCGCTCGCATTTCAGACTCGGTCTTATCAACGAGTTGGATGATTTCCTCCGCCCTTTTTCTGAGCAGCATGCCGTCATCCGTCAAAGTGATCTTGCGGTTGCCTCTGATGAAAAGTTGCTTTCCGAGTTCCTCCTCCAGTTCCTTCATTTGTCTGGAAAGGGTAGGCTGCGTGATATGCAAAAATTCCGCTGCACCCGAAATGCTCTGTTCCCTTGCGATCGTCAAAAAATACTGCAGCACTCTGATTTCCATGACCTCAACTCCTTCGCCACCATTTTAGCGTTTCTTGCTATGCCTTTCAAGTATATCAAGTTATCTGATATAGGTATTTGAAATTCACCTTGATTCGATATATTCTGTTCACATAAGGAGGGAGATGAGTGGACATAAGTGAAGAAATGATGATCACAAATCTTAATGATGCAGGCTGCACGAATGAAACCATCGCTGCTTTCCTGCACTACCGCCAAACGAACGAACAGGTAAAACAGATGGATTTGCTGAAGAAACACAGGCACATTTTATTGGATAAGATCCATGAGGACCAAAAGGCGATCGACTGTTTGGACTACTTGCTTTACAGACTAAAATAATAATACAAATCAGGGGGAAAAGAATATGATTGGAACGATCGCAGGAATATTGACGACATTGTCATTCGTACCGCAGGTTATCAAAGTTTTACAGACAAAGGACACGAAGGCCATTTCGTTGGGGATGTACCTCATGTCAGTGATAGGCATCTTCTTATGGATGACGCATGGGTATATAATGGGGGACATGGCACTGTTGATCGCCAATCTCATCACTTTCTGCTTGGCCTTGGTCATTCTGGTTGCCAAATTGAAATATAAATAAAAATTTGGATCAGTTCACGCTGATCCTTTTTTCATTTTGTTATAAAGTCAATTATAATGGATGAGAAGGGTGGTGCAATCATGTTGGAAGAGTTGGCGTTTGAAATTGCGAAAGCAGCGCATGCCGGACAGACGGATAAAGCCGGTCTTGATTATATCCTGCATCCGTTGCAAGTGGCTGCAGAGATGACGACGGATGAAGAGAAGGCTGTCGCGCTGCTGCATGATATCATCGAGGATACGGATGTGACGGCAAATGAGTTGCTGGCGAAGGGTTTGCCGGACAATGTTGTCGAAGCTGTTGAAGCATTGACCAAAAAGCATAACCAAAACTATGCCGCATATTTGGCTGGCGTTAAAAAGAACCGGTTGGCCACTGCCGTAAAGCTGGCGGATCTGAAGCACAATTCGGATTTGAGCCGTCTGGAGAAGATCACCCAAAAGGACAGGGAGCGGGCAGAGAAATACCGCAAGGCGATTGAATATTTATCAAAGTGAAAGAAATTAATGGACCAGCAATTCCCCGGAAGGAGGATTTGCTGATCCATTTTGTATTATAAAAGCGTTGTATTTTCAGGATTTGCTCGTTTCATCAATGATCAATTTCAGGCATTCCTCGATGCTGCGCAGCATCGGGTTGTCCGTCCGATAGATTACTCTTGTCTTGATCTTCAATGACTCAGTCGGAGTCGATAAAATGGTGACGCGCCCGGCCAGGAGGTCTTCCTTGATGACATCTTCCGACAGGATGGCGACACCCGCGTCCATCAACAAGGCTTGGCGGATCATCTCGAGACTGTTGAAGGTCATCCGATTCTGGTCTGACAGGCTGTTTCTGTGCATGAATTCCTGAAGGAAGCTGCTGTAGGAGGATTCCGATTTGTAGAATAGCAAGGGCGGCTGCAGATTGGGTTCGCGTCTCATGCGGCTGGCCAAAACGGTTGAAGCGACCAAGCAGATGTTGTCTTCCCGGAGCAACCGGTCGCGCACGCCGATCGTTGTGTAATTGGCACTGAGGATGCCGATGTCGTATAGTTTGTCGCGTACGCCTGAAAATATCAATTTGGCGTTCTCAGCGGTATCGATCTCGATTTCGATGTCAGGAAACTGCTCGTATGCTTTCGCGAAAAATGCCGACAGGTTCATCTTCATATAATTAAGATCCCCTACAATCCGTAGCCGCCGCTTTTTTTCGGACAGATTACGCATCTTATCCAGTGCCTCTTCATAAAGACTGAATATTTGTGAGGAATACTCGAACAAGGCTTCCCCGGCCGCTGTCAGGAACAGTTTCCTGCCGGCACGGATGAACAACTCCTGCTCAAGGTCCGATTCCAACTTTTTGATTTGTTTGGTGATTGCCGGTTGGCTCAGTTCGAAATGTTGGGCGGTTTTTGAGAAACTTAAAAAAGTAGCGCAATAATGGAAAGTCCGTAGCTGTGTTAAACCCATTGCAATCCCTCCGTGTCAGCTTATTTACCACCCAGTATAACCAGTAGTTATGAAAAAAGGTTGGGTATGTAAGAAAGTCGTGAATCCTGTTAGGAAATATCACACAAATAGGAAAAGCCGCAACTATTCCAATGTCCTTTCCAATGCTTGTGGGAACGGGAAGGCACCGTTTTCAGCAATTTACACCGAGTAGCCGGCCTTGAAAATGTTGCTTATACTTTGAATCAGATAAGAAAAAAGCAAGGATCCGTTCTGAATGGCAGCAATAGGTGGCCGTTCATCCGGATCTGCAAAAGCATCAAGTGAACGGAGGGAGCTTATGTATGTCGCAAACGGAACAGGCAGGTTGGAGAAGGTTTTGCTTTCAAAACCCAATCATGTCCATCAGGCAGAACAAATCAATGAAATTTCAAAAAATTGGAACATGCAACATATAGATGAAGGTCGTGTTCTAAAGGAATTCCAAGATCTCCGTACATTATATGAAAGTTTGGGCATTTCCGTCGAACTGATGGATAAGGATGAAATCCTACCGCATGCCGTGTTCGCCCGGGACTTCGGGGGCTGCGTAAACGAAGGCTACATACTCGGGAAATTCAAAAATGGGATCCGCTTGCCGGAAACGGCAGCCTACGAAGAGAAAATGGCCGAGCTGGGGGTTCCGTTATTGGGGGAAGTCTCAGGGACGGGCGTCTTTGAGGGCGGGGATTTTGCCTTCCTTGACGGACGCACGGTGGCGATCGGTATGCTGGATCGGACGAATGCGGAGGGATTCGGCCAGATTACGGATATCCTGAAGCCTTTGGGTTATGAAGTGCATTCCGTTGAGATGGATCCCAGGTATCTCCATTTGGATATGTGCTTTAACCTGGTTGCTCCAAAAGTGGCGATCGGCTATGCAGATTTGCCTGAAGCTTTCGTCGCGTTGTTGAAGCGAATGGAGATCGAATTGATCACCGATGACGAACCCGCGATTTTCCGGCATGGCTACAATGTCCAGGCGATCGGTTGTGACGAAGTGATTTCCCTGGCCCAGAATCGGCGCATCAATGAAAAGATGCGCAAGAAAGGACTCACCGTCCATGAAATCGAGTTGACTGAGCTGCTGAAATTAGGGGGAGGCATCCATTGTATGACCTTTCCTCTTAGAAGAATGAACGCATAGGGGGTAACGATATGTACGAGAGAATCAAAAATCTGCCGCAACCGCAGCAAATTGAAGCATTGGCAAAAGAACTCGTCCAAATCCCGAGCGTGAACAGTTCCGCTCATGGCGAAGCGGAGCTCAGCAGACGGGTTTTTGAAATCCTGTCGAGTTTCCCTTATTTTCAGGAGCACACCGAGCTGGTCTGGGAGACGCCGTTGGAAAATGACCCTTTGCAGCGGAGAAATGTGTTCGCTTTTCTCCCCAAAGCTGATTCGAAGAAGATCGTCCTGATGCATGCCCATATCGATACGGTCGGTGTCGAGGACTTCGGAAAGCAGAAAGCAGATGCTTTTTCGCCGGAGCGTCTGTTGCGCTTTTTTGAGAATTACGAAGCGGATGCCGAGCTTCAAAGGGATGCCTTGTCCGGGGCGTGGGCATTCGGGCGCGGCATGTTGGACATGAAAAGCGGGATGGCTGTGCATCTGGCGAACCTGCTGCATTATTCGTTACATCCGGAACAACTGCCTTTCAACCTGTTGTTGATGGGGAACCCCGTGGAGGAGAACGATCATACCGGCGTCATCGCTTCTTTGCCGGAGCTGCTGGCATTCAAGCGGAAGGGCTATGAATTCGTCATTGCGGTCAACACCGATTTTGTCTCGCCGTTGTATGAGGGGGACAGCACGCGCTATCTGTATACGGGCGCTGCCGGGAAAATCCTCCCTTGTTTTTACATCAAAGGTCGCGAAACGCATGTGGGCAGCACCTTGCAGGGCATCGATCCGACACTGCTTTCCAGTGCCATCAATTTGGCGATCAACACGAACCCTGATTTGTGCGAGCTGATCGACGACGAAGAGGTCCTGCCGTCATCCGCTCTCCAGCAGCGGGACTGCAAAGACTTCTACAATGTCCAAACAGCGAAAGTGGCTCATCTGTATTTCAATACTTTCCTCTACGAATGCTCCGTTACGGAGGTGCTGACGGTATTGCGCGGTGCAGCCGAGGAAGCCGTACGGGAAGTGACGGATAAATTGGACGCCCGACTTGCCGAATACCGTGCCAGAGTCGGCGTTCCGATCGGTACGGTCGAGCACGAGGTGAAGGTGCTGCTTTTCGAAGAGTATTTGCGGGAGTGTTCGCAAAAGGGCGTCGATACGGCTGCGATAATTGCGGACGCGTTAAATAAATACGGCAGCGAGGACAAACGCGCATTCGGCTTCCGGCTGGTCGAGGCATTGGAGCATGCGACAGGGGACGACAGCGCCAAAGTCATCCTGTTCCTGGCACCGCCGTTTTGTCCGCATAATGGCATCGAACCGGATTCTTCGGTCGACCGTGCCATTTCAGCCGCGATGGGAAAAATCGGTGAAGAGCACGGCCAGACATTCAAAAAACGGCGCTTCTTTCCGTTCCTTTCCGACAGCAGCTACCTGTCCATGAGCGAAACAAAAGCGGAAATCCTGACATTGATCCAAAATTTTCCGGGCATGGAAAGCATTTACCCGCTGCCGACCGATGATATTCAGGAACTTTCGATCCCTGCGGTTAATCTGGGTGTGTTCGGAAAAGGGGCGCACACTTGGAAGGAAAGGATCCACAAGCCCTATTCCTATGAAGTCCTGCCCCAACTGATCCGGGAAGTCATTTCGAATCTATCCCGCGAGGAGGACCATGCGGAAAATGGCAAGCGATTATCCGGAAGTTTGGGGAAACTGTGATCTGACGTTGGAGATTGACGTAATCGTTGCTATTTCCTGAACCGCAGATGCCAGGTCAAACCGATCAGGTGGGCCAAGTATACGATTATCAGTAGGATGCGCAACAACGCGCTGTCGGTCAGCGCAAAAGGGATTGCAAAGACGAAGAGCAACATCGCGAACATCCGGACCATTCCTGGGTTCGTGATGTTTTTCTTTACTAACGGCTCCTCGATGTATTGTTTGTATTTTTCCGATTCGACGAATTGCTGATGCAGACGGTCCGAACTGTGGACCCAGAAGAAGCCGGTCAGCAGATAGAAGACAGTTGTAGGCAGGAATGGCAGGAATATCCCGACAGTCCCGAGTCCGAATGTTAATGACCCTAATGCGATATATAGATACTTTTTCAAATGGATAGTCTCCTTCAAGTCTGGCGAAAACCAGATGATTTTTGTTGCTTATAGTTAACAATATCGTCGTAATGAAGATTGTTTGTGATATACTATTCGGATAGTATAGTACATTTGGCGGAGCGCGTGTATTAGGGAAGTCCTGATTCATTACCGAGAAGGAGCTATTATGAAAAATACATCTCTTGTAATTTTGGGTTTACTGTTTGCCGTTTTTGGAATCAGTCTGTTTATGCCTTGGATCCTGCTTCCGAACTATGCGACGTTCGCGTTGGACCCGACTTCAGGCTATCGGTTTTATTCACAAAACTACTCCGTGCTATTTTTATGTATCCTGATTTTGCTTACGTATTTTCTGCTGTTCAGGTTCAGGCAATCTAAAGTATTGCTCTTGCTCGCAGCGGAACTGATTTTTTTGGCAGGAATCATCCTGTCGCCGCTGATATCCGACGGTCTGATATTCCTCGACGTCGTGCTCTACGGGTATTATGTTGCCGTAGCCATGTTGTTGACGTTGATCCTTTACCTGATTGTTTTGTATTTCAGGTGGAATGATCAGCTCTCATGATTCTTTATAAAAACCGTACGTTGGGCTTTTCGATGTCCAGCCGTACGCTTTTTTTTTTGCAGCGATTGCTATTATTCCCATCGTGCAAGCGTTTGTATATTTTGACAAACCTTATTATTCGTGATATTATTCTTTCGAAATCGAAATATTAAAGGGAGGTGGTGTTACGATGTCTGCAACAGATCGCGATACTTTAAAGGCCCTTACTGTGTTATTTAAATCATCCCAACATGTACAGGACAAACTGAAGAAAGATATGATGAAACAAGGTTTGAATTTCTCCGAATTCGCCGTGATGGAATTGTTGTACCATAAAGGGGAACAACCGATCCAAAACATCGGAAAGAAAGTCTTGCTTGCCAGCAGCAGTTTGACGTACGTTGTCGATAAATTAGAGAGCAAAGGGCTGGTGCAACGCATCCCATGTGCAACTGATCGCCGCGTTATATTCACAGCCATTACTGAAGAAGGACGCAAATTGATGGACCGCATTTTCCCATTGCATGCTGCGTATATCGCAGAAATTTTTTCTGTCCTTTCAGATAAAGAAGTTGAAACGTTCATCGACTTGGCCAAAAGAGTCGGGGTCCATGCCGAAAATTTGGAGCATTGACCACAATTCAGCATAACAAAAAAGTGACTGCCACAGCATCTGGCTGGGGAGTCACTTTTTTTGCGCTTTTTTATGCCCGATAAATCACTTTTTCCGGATGCAATCCCTATACATATGGTAAAATAAGCAGTATCAGATAAAAAGGAAAGATGACAGTGAAAAATAAGAAAATCACCAAAACAAATGCGATGCGCATGCTGGATAAGCAGAAGCGCGCTTATACAATCCACGAATACGCTTGGTCGGAGGACCACCTTGATGCGCTATCCGTCCTTGAGAAAATGAGTCAGGATGCCGGAGCGGTATACAAAACCATCGTAGCGGTCGGCGATAAGACCGGTGTCGTTGTTGGGGTCATCCCGGCGCAGAACGAGCTGGACCTGAAGGCTTTTGCGAAAGTCAGCGGCAATAAACGGATCGAAATGCTGCCGTTGAAGGATCTGGAAGCGACGACCGGCTACATCCGGGGCGGCTGCTCGCCGGTCGGGATGAAGAAAGCTTTCCCTACCTATTTTTCGCATCACATCCTTGATGAAAAGAGCGTGCTCGTATCCGGAGGCAAACGCGGAACGCAGATCGAAATCAGCCCGGCCGATCTGATTGCCGTTGCGCACGCTAAAGTTGAAAAGATAACACAAGAGAAAGATGAATGAAGCACGTTCCTCTTTGTCAACGGAAAAGGAGAACGTATCATGAAAAAATTGCACATTTATCATATCAATGATCTGCATTCACATTTTGATAATTGGCCGAAGATCAGGCGCTTTTTGTTGGAAAAGAAAACCTTCCATGAAAAAAATGGAGAAGAGGTGCTTCTTTTCGACATCGGCGACGCGTGCGATCGGGTGCACCCTTTGACGGAGGCCACCAACGGTAAAGCGAACATCGAGTTGTTGAACCAAATTCCGTTTGATGCGGTGACGATTGGGAACAATGAAGGAATAGGCAACGACAAACGCCAACTGGACGAACTTTATGATAATGCCGAATTTCCGGTTGTGTTGGCGAATCTCTACGATCCGGAGACGGATGCTCTGCCGACTTGGGCGCAGCCTTATCTGATCAAGACCTTGTCCAGCGGATTGAAGGTCGGCATCATCGGTCTGACGGCACCGCTCTACCTCAGTTATGTCCCGAACGGTTGGGACCCTAAGGAATCGGATGAAGTTCTGCCGAAAATTTTGTTGAAAGTAGCGCCGTCCGTCGATTTGATCATCCTTTTGTCGCACGTCGGCATCATCGAGGACATCCATATCGGCGAAATGTACCGTTCTATTCCGATCATCATCGGAGCGCATACTCACCATGTACTGCCGGAAGGCAAGCATGTGGATGATTCCTTGTTGCTGGGAGCGGGCAAGTTCGGAAAATACATCGGTCATGTAACGGTCAGCTATGATTCCGACAGGATTCTGGATCGCAAGGCCGAATTGATTGAAGCGGCGGATCTGCCGGAAGAACCTGGCGATCGAGCGGAAGTCGAGGAACTGCAACAGCGCGGAGAGGAACTGCTGTCTGCGATTCCGATCGCGGACAACCCGAACCGGCTCAATGCGGACGAAGGCCACATCAGTGATTTGTTGCTGTTGGGATTGGACGCTGTGACCGAATATGCCGGTACGCCATTCGGCATACTGAACTCCGGACTGTTCCTGGAAGATTTGCCTCAAGGTATCATCACCAAGAATCATCTCCACCAAATCCTGCCGCATCCGATGCGCCTGCTGGAATGCACGCTGACGGGGCGGGATTTTAAAGTCATGATTGATGAAATGGAATCGCAGCGCGAAGAACTGATGGCGAAGGAAATAACCGGCATGGGTTTCCGGGGAAGGGTATTCGGGGAGCTCTGCTACCGGGGGTTCGAAGTCGAACCGATTACGAACCGCGTGATGTTGGAAGGCCGGGAGCTTTCCGATGAGGAAGACATCACCTTTGTGACGGTGGACCATTTCCGCTACATCAGCTATTTCCCGACAATTGAAAACGAAGGCCGCAGCCGTCTGCTGTTCCCGTATTTCCTTAGGGACGTGTTCGGTCTGCATTTAGAAGATAAATTTCCTATAATGAGAGAAAAGTGAGGTGCTATCGTGGATAAAAAGGAATTTGTGGATGAGTCATTGAAAACACAAGTTGACTCCTTACTGGAAACTATTGCGGATGATAGTGGGTCGGAAACAATAGACCGTAAAGAAGAGGAAGAAATGGTTAAGTTATTGGACGATAACCGTCTTTTGGTGGGTACTCAAGAATACGAATTGAGTATCAATCACCGTGAAGGCTTTGATGCTGAAGCGTTAGCCGGGAGATATACGTCCATTTTGAGTAAGTACGATTACATCGTCGGGGATTGGGGCTATGATCAGTTACGTCTCAAGGGCTTTTACAGAAACAACAACAGCAAGGTATCCCAAGATAAGAAAATCAGCTTCCTGGAGGATTATCTCTATGAATACTGTAATTTTGGTTGTGCCTATTTCGTGATCGAAAAAACGCGAGCGGAGAAAGAAAAAATCACAAAAACCAAGCGCAATCGCAAGCGGAAAAATCGTGAAGCAAACAGAGAAGAATTGCCAGCCGATACAGCTGCCCGAACGGTTGCCCAGCCAATCCCTGCTCCGATTCAACCAAACAAAAATAAAGAAACAAAAAATGCCGAAAGACCAAAAAGCCAAGCGAAGAAAAAAGGGTTTGTGATCAAAGATGTGAACGCGAAGGACTCCCAGCCAAAGGATAAACCTAAAACGACAACAACCCGACCTGCTAAGGGCGAGAAGAAAAGTTTCCAAATCAAAAAGATAGAGCAGTGATCAGGAGGAGAATATCATCAAAAAGTACAAAGGTTATTTAATCGATCTTGACGGAACCGTGTATAAAGGTGCTGAGCGCATCCCGACAGCGGAAATCTTCGTCAAAGAACTTCAGGATAAAAACATACCGTTCCTGTTCGTCACAAACAATGCAACCAAGACTGCCGCAGAGGTAAAAGAGAACCTTTTGCAAAACTTCCAGATCGATGTGACGGAAGATCATATCTACACCAGCGCCATGGCGGCATTGGATCACCTGAATGAATTGAACATCGGCAAAAAGGTTCTTGTCGTCGGTGAAGCCTCTTTGAAGGAGGAGGTGCAGTCAGCCGGTTTTGAGATGGTGGATGAAGATCCTGATTTTGTCCTGCAGGCGTTGGATCGCGGGGTTACGTATCAGCAATTGGAGACTGCTTGTTTGGCCATCCAAAAAGGAGCTAAGTTTGTTGCGACGAACCCGGATACCAATTTGCCGACCGAACGAGGCTTTATTCCAGGAGCCGGTGCTTTGACTGCCTTTCTGAAGGCTTGCACCCAGAAAGAACCGTTGATCATCGGAAAGCCGTATCCAACTATAATGGCAGGCGCCATCAAAAGGATGCAGTTGGAGAAAGAAGATGTCATCATGGTCGGGGATAACTATAATACAGATATCCTGGCCGGTGTCCATTATGGTGTGGACACGTTGATGGTCTTGACAGGATTCTCCCAGTTGGTGGACATCGAAGGCAAGGATGAGCAACCAACCTACATCATCAATGATCTGTCCGAGTGGGAAGTGTAGTGATGGTGCAAAAGCTGAAATATTTTTTCGGATACACAGCAATTTTTTTTCTGGTGCTGAGTGCAAGCATCGCTTTTACGATCAACTTCACCCCGCTCTACAGCTTCGATATCGATTACCTGAACATTGAACAGATGACCGGATTTTCGAAAGACGTCATACTGGATAATTACCGCATCCTGATGCAGTATCTGAATTTGCCATGGATTGCGGAATTGAAAATGCCTGATTTCCCGGCATCCGAAAGCGGCCTGTTCCATTTTCATGAGGTGAAAAGATTGTTCCTGTTGGATTACGCCGTCTTGGGTGTGTCGGCCGCCGCAACCGTATTGTTTTTGCGGATGGTGAAAAAAGAGCAGGGCTACTGGCGCATGTTGAATCCGTTGCGGCTGATGATCGCTGCTCCATTGGTGGCTTTGACTGTGATATTCATGAACTTCGACCGTTTGTTTGTCGCGTTCCACGGTGTCTTCTTCAATAATGATGCCTGGATCTTTGATGCACGGACAGATCCGATCATTTTGGCGTTGCCGCAGGATTTCTTCATGCACTGCTTTGTGCTGGTCTTCGTGCTGCTTGAACTAGCGCTTGTGCTGTTGTACTTTTGGGTACGCAGGAAAGTGAAAACAACATAAAATAAACCAGCTTGAGCTGCCATCTTGTTTGATGGCAGCTCAAGCTGGTTTTTGTTTTGACTGGGTGCTCGATTTTGTCATGGCTCTTGCGATTTTTAATCGCTTAGAGACATGATACACTTGGGCGCTTGCGACCACAGTGCATCCTAACAAAATCTCTAAAACGTGTTCTGAATCCCAGAAATCTCCGCCTAAGCTGACTAACACACACGGACAAAAAGCGTCCGTTCTCGTAATAGCCTCTTAGTGCTCATCCCCTCCCGCGAATCATCACACTCTATTTCATTATGTCGCTTTTGTTTGGGTTGTCGTGGGCGATACGGCTGGCTGCGGCTGCGGCGATGGCGCCTACGATGTCATCGAGGAAGGTGTGGCACTCCGAATCGGATTTGTCGTTCAGTTTCTGGAGAATGCCTGGTTTGACTTTATCGATGTATCCGTAGTTCGTGAAGCCGATCGACCCGTATACGTTGACGATGGAAAGAGCAAGGATTTCATCGATGCCGTAGAGGCCTTCGTCGTTCAGGATAATGTCCGCGAGTGGCTGGGACAGATTCCCAGATTCGGCGAGCTTATCCAATTCAATGCCGGTTATGATTGTGTTTTGGACTTCCCGTTTCAGGAACACAGCCGTAACGTTCTCGATGCATTCCTCCATAGTCAGATTGTCGACATAGGATTTTTGGAGATGCAAAACGAGGTCGGCGATATCTTCGACGCTTACGCCGCGTTCTTTCATCAAAGCCACCGCTCGTGCATGCAACTCGCTGTCTGATTTGACCATATTAAAGCCTCCTGGATTCGTATTTGATACTTTTATTATAGAGGATTGGTTTGTGAAAACAAAAGAAGAGGCATTCCTGATTTATTATTTGCGCCAGAGAGCGGATTTGGCGGAGATTCTGTCCAAAAATTCTGGGCTAAGCGAAAAAGAAGGGGCCGTCTCTGTATGGTATGCCACCCGTCAATAGGACAGTAAAATATTTAAACAGTTTTACAGACTGCTCCCCGTAATGTGGGGGCAGTTTTTTTCGTTTTTAACCCTGCCGCGCTTACGCTTGGCGGCCCACACGTTTTATGAGCGAAGCACAAAACGCTTCACTCATAAAACGTGAGGGTTCATTAGGCTGCCTCGAAATACTGATCATGAAACTCCATTGGAGTCATGATATGCAGCTTCCTTTGAATGCGTCTATTATTGTAATATTCCATATAGTTGTGAATCATATCAATCAAAGAAGAACGACTAGTAAATTTACGACGGTAATATTTTTCACGCTTGATGAG
>NZ_FONM01000004.1 GCF_900112935.1 Trichococcus pasteurii | reverse complement strand
CAGGACGGTTTCACCGTCGCAGATCGCATCGACTTCCAGCTCTTGTCCGATCAGGTAATGATCGACCAGGACCGGACGTTCAGGACTGGCCACGACCGCTTCTCGCATGTATTTCTCCAGATCGGCTTGGTTGTAGACGATCTGCATCGCCCGGCCGCCCAATACGTAGGACGGACGCACCAAGACCGGATAACCGATTTCGTCGGCAACTGCGACCGCTTCTTCAACGGTCACGGCTGTTTTGCCGGGTGCTTGCGGGATATCCAAGTCGCGCAACAACTGTTCGAACAATTTGCGGTCTTCAGCGCGGTCCAGATCTTCCAGGCTCGTGCCCAGGATCTTCACGCCGTGTTTGACCAATTTGTCGGCCAGGTTGATGGCCGTTTGGCCACCGAACTGCACAACGACGCCCAACGGTTGTTCCAGATCGATGATCGCCATCACGTCTTCTTCGGTCAGCGGTTCGAAATACAGCTTGTCGGAGATCGAGAAGTCTGTCGAAACGGTTTCCGGGTTGTTGTTGACGACGATCGCTTCATAGCCGGCTTCCTGGATTGCCCAGACCGCATGCACAGTTGCGTAGTCGAACTCGACCCCTTGGCCGATACGGATCGGACCGGAACCCAAGACGATGACTTTTTCGCGGTCGCTCGGGAAAGATTCCTGTTCCATCTCATACGTGCTGTAGAAGTACGGTGTGAAGGATTCGAATTCGCCCGCACACGTATCCACCATCTTGAAGACAGGAACGATGCCGTTGGCTTTGCGCAACGCGTAGATGTCTTCCGAAGCCATTCCCCACAATTCCGCGATGATTTCATCGCGGAAGCCGTATTTCTTCGCTTCGCGCAGGATCTCCAGGTCTTTCGGTTCGGCTGCCGCCACTTCCTTCTCCAAGTCGATGATGTGCTTGAATTTGTACAGGAAGAAGTAGTCGATTTCGCTCCATTCGTGGATCGTTTCCGGTGTCACACCGCGGCGCAACGCTTCTCCCAGATAGAAAAGACGTTCGTCGCAAGCAACGCGGATATTCTGTTCGATTTCTTCCATCGTCACAGTCTGACCTTGGTCTTTCGGCAATGCCAGATGGTTGACGCCGTATTCCAAAGAACGGACGGCTTTCAGCATCGATTCCTCGAACGTATGGCCCATGGCCATGACTTCGCCTGTTGCTTTCATCTGTGTGCCGAGGGTACGGTCGCCCTTTTCGAATTTATCGAACGGGAAACGCGGGATTTTGGATACGATGTAGTCCAAAGCCGGTTCGAAAGCCGCGTAAGACGTGCCGGTTACCGGGTTCTTCATTTCATCCAAGGTCAGGCCGACCGCGATCTTCGCCGCCATCTTCGCGATCGGATAACCGGTCGCTTTACTCGCCAAAGCCGAAGAACGGCTGACGCGCGGGTTCACTTCGATGATGTAGTAGTCGAACGAGTACGGATCCAATGCCAACTGGACATTGCAGCCGCCTTCGATTTTCAGGGCGCGGATGATCTGCAGGGAGACATCGCGCAGCATTTGGTATTCTTTGTCGGACAAGGTCTGGGAAGGCGCCACGACGATGGAATCGCCTGTGTGGACGCCGACCGGGTCGATGTTTTCCATGTTGCAGACTACGATTGCGTTGTCGTTGCTGTCGCGCATCACTTCGTATTCGATTTCCTTGAAGCCGGCGATCGATTTTTCCAGCAGACATTGCGTCACCGGTGAGTAGCGCAAGCCGTTGGCTACGATTTCGCGCAGGTCGGCTTCATTATGGCAGATGCCGCCGCCGGTGCCGCCCATCGTGAAGGCCGGACGGACGATCAACGGATAACCGATTTCCGCGGCGAAGCTTAATGCTTCCGCCACTGTGTGGACGATGTCGCTCTCAGGGACCGGCTGATTCAATTCCGCCATCAATTGGCGGAACAGGTCGCGGTCTTCGGCTTGTTGGATGGAACTCAATTTTGTTCCCAACAACTCGACATTGAATTCTTCCAACACGCCTGCTTTATCCAATTCCACCGCCATGTTCAGCCCGGTCTGGCCGCCCAATGTCGGCAATAAGGCATCGGGGCGCTCTTTGCGGATGATGTTCGTGATGAATTCCACAGAAAGTGGCTCCATGTAGACTTTATCGGCGATTTCAACGTCCGTCATGATTGTAGCAGGGTTGGAGTTGACCAAAATGACTTTGTATCCTTCTTCTTTTAACGCCAAGCATGCTTGCGTTCCGGCATAGTCAAATTCAGCTGCTTGGCCGATGATGATTGGGCCTGAGCCGATCACTAAGATGGATTGAATGTCGGTACGTTTAGGCATGTTGTTTTCCTCCTTGGACTGCTTTCATCATATCTACAAAATGATCGAACAAGTAATTTGCATCGTGCGGTCCCGGCGCTGCTTCCGGATGGTATTGAACCGAGAAGACCGGTTTGGTTTTGTGTTTGACGCCTTCGTTCGTGCCGTCGTTCAGAGCACGGTGAGTTGCGACCAAGTCTGTTTCGCTCAGGCTGTCTTCATTCACAGCATAGCCATGATTTTGGCTCGTCAAGCTGATTTTGCCGGTTGCAAGATCCTTCACCGGATGATTTGCGCCGCGGTGGCCGAATTTCATTTTGTAGGTTGTCGCACCACCGGCTAATGAAATCAACTGGTGTCCTAGGCAAATTCCGAACATCGGCAGATTTTCCTGCGCAATCAATTGCTTGATCGTTTCGATGGCTTCCGGAACGGATGTCGGATCTCCGGGTCCGTTGCTTAACATGATGCCATCCGGGTTGAAAGCTAAAACTTCCTCTGCGCTTGTGTTCCAAGGAGCCAAAATGACTTCGCAGCCTCTTTTCAATAATTCTGCAAGGATGTTGTCCTTGAAGCCGAAGTCAAGCAAGACAACGCGTGGTCCCTCACCCGCATATTTTTTGATTTCTTTCGTCGAATTCATTTGGATTTCGTCAACCGGTAATTCGTAGGCTTTCAACGATGCGACAATTTCATCCAAATTGTCCGCATTTTTTACCATTGTGCCGCGCATAACGCCGGCATTGCGGATTTTTTTTGTGATGCTGCGTGTATCCACGCCGTAGATTCCTGGTACATCAAATTCCTTCAAAGCTACATCCAACGTTTTGGTGCAGCGGAAGTTGCTTGGATGTTCCGCCAATTCATGCACGACCATCCCTTTCAAGCCCGGATGCACGCCTTCAAAGTCATCTTCGTTGATGCCGTAGTTGCCGATCAACGGATACGTGAAAGTGATGATCTGGCCTGTGTAGGAAGGATCGGACAAAGTTTCTTGGTAACCTGTCATCCCTGTGTTGAATACGATCTCCCCGATTGCATCCTTTTCTGATCCGAAAGCATAT
The DNA here is from genome assembly GCF_900112935.1 of Trichococcus pasteurii. Lineage (GTDB taxonomy): Bacteria > Bacillota > Bacilli > Lactobacillales > Aerococcaceae > Trichococcus > Trichococcus pasteurii. The sequence continues at coordinate 177,610 of NZ_FONM01000004.1, read as the reverse complement.
CCTGGATAGCAGCTGCCATCTTCTAAAACTAAAAATCTACGTTGTTTCATGTTCTTCCTCCTGATTTCTGATTGACAAGGTACATACCTCACGCTTGCATGAAAAATAGGAAAATGTAAAAAAAACACACCTATTATTGGGCGTGTTTCAACGGTTGTTTACATTAATCGTTTCACATGCCTTGTTAGCCTCTCTGTGCTAATTTAAAGACGTTCTGGCCACGCTGTATCCCGTACAGTATTGTGGATTACGTTAATTTTAGACTATCTGGATAAGATTTTCAATTGATTTTTCCCAAAAAGGAAAAAAAGATGTGATTTTTAATTGTTTTTGAATTTTAAACATAGAAATACCCTTGGAAACAACGGGTTTTGTTCCAAGGGTACTGACCATAATTTATTTTACGTCCTCTTCGATTCTATCGGCAGGCGTCACTTTGTGTACTTCCGGTTCCTGCTCATCGGCAGGCGTGAAGTCATCGACAAAATGGTCGGTGCCGTTGTAGAGGTCCAAGTGATAGAAGCCATCCTCATAGCGGACGACCGAAATGCTGGCGTTATCCAGATGGCGGTCGATCGAGAAATCTGGAATGACGGCATGAATCATGTTCCGGATTGTCATCCCGTGGGAAACGATCAGAATGTTTCTTTCGGAATCACGGTGCTCGCCGATCAGTTTGATCAAACCGCGTTCGACGCGCAGCCAGAAAGTCATGTAGTCTTCAGCTTCATGGTAAGGATCCATTTCCTTCAATCCGTTCAACTCTTCGATGACGGAACGGTGGGCATCATAATTCGGCTCGCCATCCGCGCTTCCCAGGAATTTATTCAGGTTCCCCCAGGTTTCACTCGCATCCAGCCCTTCAAAAGAGCCAAAGAATATCTCCCTGAACTCAGGCATGGCCACCACTTTCAAATGATCGGCATGCTGGTTTTCTTTCAAAATGATCTGTGCTGTTTCAAATGTCCGTCTCAAGTCGCTGCAGTAGACCGCATCGAACTTGACATCGCCCAAGCCTGCTCCGCTTCTCATGACATCGCGTCTGCCTCTGGGCGTCAGTGGGGTGTCGGACCAGCCTTGCATCCGATTGTATTTATTAAGATAAGTTTCTCCGTGTCGCATAAAATAAAACGTTACTCCCTTTTTCAAGGTTAACCCGCCTCTCTCAAGCTACTTTTGCATTAGGATACTTGCTTTCCTTCTCTTATCTTAACAATTCCGGCGGCCGATTGCATCTATTTCGTGCAACTATTTGTCGCTGAGCAGATCTTCCACGATTTCGCCGGATTTGTAGGCGCGCAGCAGTTGCTGCAGGTCGATGACTTGCTGGGTCAGTTTCTTGCCGACATCCGTCTGCCTTACCGTCTTGCGCTCCAATTCCTTGTCGACGATGCGTCGGGTCGAAACGATATCCTTTTCGTTTTCGATGGCATCCTGACGGGAAGTGAACGGCTGATGCGAAACCAGCTGCATCCCGAAGGAGTTGTACAGCAACGTATATCCGGCCAGCCCTGTCGTATTCTGGTAGGCTTTCGAGAAACCGCCGTCGATGACGATCAGCTTGCCGTCCGCCTTCAGCGGATTCTCGCCGATTTTTTCTTTGACGGGTGTGTGGCCGTTGATGATATGGCCTTTCTTTGGATCCAGGCCGAATTCCTTCAGTATTTTGTAGGACAGTTCCACATTGTCGCGCTGCTCGTAATACAGGTTCTTCTTCTCGACGTGCGTTTCCTTGTCCGCGACGTAAAGGCGCTCGAAAGTCGTCATCTTATCCTTTCCGAACAAGGACGAAGCTTTCCCTTCCCACAGGTACCAAATCAGATCCAGGCTGCGGATATTGTGTTTCGTTGCTTCGCGGTTCAGATACCCTCTGCGCAACACTTCTTCGTATTTGTCCAGGAGGGCTTTGCCGCTGTACTTGACGTTAGCGATCGGCAGCTCCATGAAGCTGCCGTCCGGATTCAGCGGCACACAGCCGTGGAACAGCAGGTTGTCGTTATAGCTCAAATACATGCTGCCTTTGCTGAGAAGGAACTGGACATGCTTCTGCAATCTTTCGGAATTCTGGAAACCGGTCATGAGTCTCTCGACAACCAGAATTTCCTCTTCGGTCAAGCGGTACGGATCGGCTGGATCGACTGTCGGGAAATAATCGCACAGCATCGGGTAATCTTTTCCGTCCAGATTTACCGTTCCCGTTTCGTAGTCGATGAAGTCCAGTACCATCCGATCCGCCATGTCGAATTCAGGGTGGCGTTTGATGATTTCCCCTTCGAGCTTGAACTGGATGATCGATATGGCTTGGTTCATTTTGGCGATCTGACGGATTTCCTCCGGGAAGATTTTACTTTCGTCTTCGCTGTTGATTTTCGGCATGAACGGTTCGTAGCGGTCCTCTTTGTAGACCATTTCCGCGAACGTGATCAGCGGACGCAAAGAGATCCCATAAGCATCCTCGATGATTTCCAGGTTGTTGTAACGGGCAGAGATGCGGATGACGTTGGCCATGCAGGCTGCCGACCCGCTCGCGGCACCCATCCAGAGGACATCATGATTACCCCATTGGATATCCAGCTCGTGGCCATCCATGAAAGTGTCGATAATTTTATCCGGGAAAGGGCCTCTGTCGTAGATGTCCCCGACAACATGCAGGTGGTCGACGACCAGGCGCTGGATGACATGCGAGATGGCAGCGATCAGTTCTGTCGCGCGGTCCAAAGAGATGACGGTCTTGATGATCTTTTCGTAGTAATCCTCTTTGTTCGTCATGATTGTGTCTTTGAAAAGCAGCTCCTCGATGATATAGGCGTAGTCGGCCGGGATCGCCTTTCTGACTTTCGAGCGCGTGTATTTCGAAACGGTGAACGCGCAAAGTTCCGTGATGCGCAACAAGGTCAAGGAATAAAACTCATTGATTTCCTCTTCGGATTCCAAGCTGTCCACGATCATGTCGATTTTGTCTTCCGGGTAGTAGACAATCGTCGCAAGCTGGTTCATCTCGCGGGTGCTCAATCTTCCCTGGAAAATCTCGCGGATCTTTTCCTTGACGTTACCGGATCCATTCCTGAGTACATGCTGCACGGCGTCATATTCCCCATGCAGGTCGCTGATGAAGTGCTCGGTTGCTTTCGGCAAGTTCATGATGGCTTCCAAGTTGATGATTTCGGTTACTGTTTTTGCTGCTGTCGGATATTCTTTTGCCAGCAATCGAAGATACTTGTCTTTCGTTATCATTACAATTACACCCCTACTTTTGTCATTTCACTTAGAACGGAACCCCGCAAGGCAAACGTTGCTCACAGGATTATCTTTATTTTTCCTGACAAGATGATTACTTCTATCATAGCTTGAATTAAAAAAAAATGATAGACAAGATACAAAAGTTACACAATTAGTCACAATTTCGACAGTGTACCTGTCCGGGACGGCTTGCTTGGATCAAGCCGCAGTTTGTGCCTTCTCCGGTGAGCGGTGGCCTGAACGGAGTTGGCGGCCGTAACGGATCCCGCTCCTCCGGCGAAGCCTGCCTCGTCGGAGGTGAGTGCGGATTTCGCCGCTCTCCTCCTGCCAATGGCAGCTTCACCGGAGCTGGCGTTAACCTACCTCCCCAGCCTCCCAAACCGCAAAAACGCGCCTGCAATCCATCAGGAATGCAGGCGCGTTTATTGCGCAAATGTATGCTTATCTTTCTTTCAGCGCTCTGTCGATTTCGCGTTTCATATCTTTTTGTTTCAATGCATCACGCTTGTCGTAGCTCTTCTTCCCTTTTGCGAGTCCGATGAGCACTTTCGCGACGCCATTCTTAAGATAGACTTTTAACGGAACCAGCGTAACGCCGGTTGTCTTCGTTTCCTCGATCAGATACTTTATCTGATTTTTGTGCAGCAATAATTTCCTGGTGCGCAGCGGATCATGGTTGAAGATATTGCCCTGTTCGAACGGGCTGATATGCACATTCTGCAGGAACACTTCCCCGTTCCGGATGCTTGCATAGCCGTCCTTCAGGTTGATTTTCGCTTTGCGGACGGATTTGATTTCCGTTCCCGTCAGCACCATCCCAGCTTCAATCGTGTCGAGGATGATGTAATCATGGCTGGCTTTTCTGTTCTGTGCTAAAACTTTTCCTTCGCCTTTTGGCATAGTCGGACACCTTCATTTCATATGCTTACTTCTTTTTGCCTCTGTCCTTCTTCCCTTTGGCTTTCTTGCCAGCTCGGGAATAGAACGGCTCTTTTCCTTTTGCGGTCTTTTTGCGCGGTCCGCTGTCGCGATCGGATTGGCCCGGTTTCCGTTTTTTGCCCTTCGGAATCTTCGCCCGGATCTGTTTGACCAGATCCTGGTCACTCTGGCTCTGGGTCTTATCCTTGTCGATGACCAAAGAGAAATCGATCGCGCGCGTGACCGGATCCGAATTTTCTACTTTGATTTTTACTTTTTGGCCGATACGGTAAATGACACCGGTGCGTTCGCCCATCAAAAGCATATGGCTTTCGATGTAGTTGAAATAATCTTCAGTCATTTTCGAAATATGCACGAGGCCTTCTACCGTGTTAGGCAACTGTACAAAGATGCCGAATTTCGTGACGGAGCTGATGACGCCCTCGAACTCTTGGCCGATTTTGTCCATCATGAATTCTGCCTTCTTGAGCGATTCGGTTTCGCGTTCCGCATCTACCGAGCGGCGTTCCATCTGCGAACTCTGAACGGCGATATCAGGCAACTGGCCTTTCCACTTCTCGACCACCTTCGGATCGGCGATGCCTTTTCCATACGTACGGATCAAACGGTGGACGATCAGATCGGGGTACCTTCTGATCGGTGAAGTGAAATGGGTATAATCTTTCGCAGCCAGGCCATAGTGGCCGACCGGTACCGCATCATATTTCGCTTGCTGCATGCTGCGCAACAGCGTGGTCGAAACAACGGCTTCGTATGGTTCGTCCTTGACTTTCGCCAAAACGGCCTGCAGTTGCTTCGGTTTGACGTTCTCATGCGTGCCGCTCACCAGAATGCCGAATGTCGTCACGAATTCCAGGAAGCGCATCATTTTGGTCGGGTCCGGTTGCTCATGGATCCGGTAGATGAAAGGCAGATTTGCCTTCGTGAAATGATGGGCGATCGTTTCATTCGCGCTCAACATGAAGGATTCGATGAGGCGCTCGCCGACACCGCGATCCTGCACATAGATGTCCAGCGGATGGCCATTTTCGTCCACGATGATTTTCGCTTCATCCGATTCGAAATCGATAGCGCCGCGTTTTTGGCGTTTCTTCAGGAGGATTTCATGAAGGATCCCCATTTCCTCGAACATCGGCACAAAATCGTTGTATTTTTCACGCAGTTTCTTGTCGTGGTCCATCAAGATCGCATTGACGTCGGAATAGGTCATCCGTTGTTTCGACTCGATGATGCTCGGGAAAATATCATAGGCGACCACTTCCCCATCCGCATCCAATTCCATTTCACAGGACATCGTCAAACGGTCTTCATGCGGCAGCAAGGAACAGATGCCGTTCGATAATTTTTGGGGCAGCATCGGCACGACGCGGTCCGTCAAATAGACGCTGGTGCCGCGTTCATAGGCTTCGCGATCGATCGGGGAATTCTCCGTCACGTAATAGGAAACATCCGCGATATGCACGCCCAAAAGATAATTGCCATTTTCGAGCCGTTTCAGGGAAATCGCATCATCCAAGTCTTTGGCATCGGCGCCGTCGATCGTGACGATCTGTTCCGAGCGCAAATCCCGTCTGCCTTCCAACGCCTCAGCCGGAATCTCCAAAGGAATGCCTTCAGCCTGGGCAAGCACATCTTCCGGAAATTCGGAAGGGATGCCGAATTTATAAAGGATGGCCAGGATATCAACGCCTGGTGCGTCCTTGTGGCCGATTTCTTTTGTTACCAGACCTTCCATTTTGATCGGATTCTGCGGTGTCGGATAGCTGGTGATTTCAACCAGACAGACACTGCCTTCCACAGGATGGATGCCTTCCGGTTTGATGTAGACGACGATGCTGTTGATTTTCGTATCCTGCGGGATGACAAAGCCCAAAAAGCCGGTTTCTTCACGGCGATCGGAATCGTAAGGAACAAACTCGCCGACGACCTGATTCGATTTGCGGGTCAAAACAGCGGTTACCTCGGCTTCGACGCCTCTGTCATTCCAAGGCTCCGCCTCGCGGGTGATCTTCACCTCGACCGTGTCCCCTTCCATAGCGCTTCCTGTTTTGCCGCGCGGGATGAAGAGGTCACTCTCATTCGGGTCGATGGTCACAAAGCCGAAACCGCGGTCGTTGCTGCGGAAAGTTCCCGTCATAGTGGCACTTTGCGCTTTAAGACGGAATTGTCCGGTCTTGTTCAGCACCAGAATTCCTCTTTCTTCCAATTGGGCAAAGACTTTTACTAATGCTTTGAATTCGTCGGAATCCGTGTATCCCAACGCTTCACTTACTTCCTTCAAGGTCATGCTCTTTGCGGCGTGCTCTTGAAAATAGGCTAGAACGTCAATTTGGATCTGATCTATCTTTCTCATGCTTATCCCTCATTCCAATTTAGTCGGTTCAAAAATGCCAAAACTGTTTCTTCAAATACGTTTCTGTCTTTCCCAACGGTGATGACGTGCGTTGCTTCCGGAAAGAAATGATAATCCACTTCCGCTTCCACCAGGCGATCCGCCAACAATTTCCCGCAATCGGCGCTGATCATTTCATCCTTGCCGGATTGCGCGATGTAATAAGGAACTGTGATATCGGCCAGATTTGCCTTGATCAGCTCCGTAAACTCATCCAATTGGGCAAGCTGGGCATTCAATTTTGGCTTCATCAATGCCAATTCATGCTCGATTTCCAGATTTGCCATGCCGAGCTTCTTTTTCGACAGCTTGGCGAAATGCATAAAACTGACCGGCACCCGGGAGTCCTCAAAACTGATGATCGGTGAATTGAAGGAGCCTCCACCGATGAATCCGCCTGTTTCGACGGCTCTTGTTGCCATGATGCCGCCCATTGACAACCCGAATACGGCAAGCTGATCGTAGCCCTTTTCCATCAGTTCTGCTTTTGCGCGCATGGCATCAGCGAACCAGACATCCGGGCCGCCCAAATCGAGGATGTCCTCAAAACGGCCGGTCGCATGTCCTGTAAAATTCGGTGCATATACAGTATACCCGTTCCGTTCCAAAAAGCGTCCCAACAAACGCACATCATTTGCGCTGCCGGTGTAGGCATGCAGCAAAAGGACCGCGCGCGGGCCAGCTTCGAAGAAAAAGGGTTCTGGTAAATTGATTGCTTTCATAAAATTCCTCCCAACTCGTTCATCTTCATTTTACTGTATTTACAGCTTTTTTCCTAATATATCAAATTTTTGCGGACGGAATCCCCAAGTAATGATTGCATTGTGCCGCACGGTTGGGACGACGCTCTTTTCGGACGAAAAAAAAGCAGAACCCGGAAATGTGGTTTCTGCCTGCAATAGTTAATTTGAGGATAGATAAGTTAAAGCCAGGGCGATCAAGATGAACAGCGCTCCCAGAACGACTGTGATCTGACGCAATACCGCTTCAAAACCTCTTGCCTTTTGTTTACCGAATAATTGCTCCGCTCCACCTGTAAGCGTGCTGGCTGCATTTGTTTTTGATGGCTGCATCAGCACAACAATGATCAACAGCACAGAAACAACCAACAGGGCCGTTAATAGTACATCGTATAATGACAAAGGATGGACCTCCCTATAATAATTTTCTACTACTAACTTTAGCACAAATTATAGGGTTTTGCTAGCAATTTCAGAAAAGAAAGCGTCCGGACCCGCTCGCCTCCACTGGAGGGAACAGTCCGGACGCTTTCGCACTCTTTAAACGTGTTCTGGATCCCAGAAATCTGTGCCTAAGCTGACTACCACACACGGACATAAAGCGTCCGCTTTGTGGTAATCCTCTTAGTGCTCGATTTCTGACCCGGGATCCATCACACTCTCTTTGAAACGTGTTCTGATTCGCACTCTTATCTTCTGATGATGCGGACGTTTACGACGCCGTCGATTTCTTTGATTTTTTCAATTACTTCATTCAGTACTGCTTCTTCTGTTTCGGCGATATCGATGACAGTGTAGGCATAGTTGCCACGGCTGCGGTTCAGGATATCTTCGATGTTGATGAAGTATTTAGCCAAGCCGGAAGAAATCTGGCCGACCATGTTCGGGATGTTCTTGTTGACGATCGTCAAACGGATCGGTGACTGCATCGCGATATCGACTCCCGGGAAGTTCACGGAATTCACGATATTCCCGGTTTCCAGGAAGTATTTCAATGTTTGGGCTGCCATGATTGCACAGTTCACTTCGGCTTCTTCAGTGGAAGCTCCCAAGTGAGGCATTACAATGATATCATCGTTGTGAAGCAAAGCTTCGTCGGCGAAATCCGTTACGTATTTGCGGATGCTCTTTTCTTTCAATGCTGCCAGCATATCAGCCGTGTTGACCAATTCGCCGCGGGCAAAGTTCAAAAGAACAGCATTGTCTTTCATTTGAGCCAGGAAGGCTGCGTCAACCATGCCTTTTGTTTCGGCATTGACTGGCACGTGAATGGAAATGTAGTCCGCTTTAGCCAATACTTCAGCGATTGAAGCAGCTTTTTGGACCCGGCGGTTGATGTTCCATGCTGTTTCCACAGAAACATATGGGTCATAACCGATGACTTCCATGCCCAAACGGAATCCGTCATTGGCCAACATTGCGCCGATAGCACCCAAACCGATGACACCCAATGTTTTTCCGGAGATTTCTGTCCCCGCAAATTGGCTTTTGCCTTTTTCGACTTGCTTCTCGACATCGTCACCGCTTAATGTTTGGACCCATTCCATTCCTTCTTTGATTGGACGGGCAGCCATGATCATAGCTGCCAAAACAAGCTCTTTAACCGCATTGGCATTCGCACCAGGTGTGTTGAAGACAACGACGCCTGCTTCGGAACACTCTTCAACGGGTACGTTGTTGACGCCGGCGCCGGCACGGGCGATGGCTTTCAAGCTTTCAGGGAATTCCATTCCGTGCAGTTTTTCGCTGCGCAGGATGATGCCGTCTGGATTTGCGCCTGAGTTAAGGGCGAATTGGTCTGCATTCAGTAAATTTAAGCCTTCTGGGGCAATCGCGTTGTAAGTTTTAATCTCGAACATTATTTGAATTTCCCTTCCTTAGCTTCAAAAGCTTTCATAAATTCTGTTAATTCTTTAACACCTTCATACGGGAATGCATTGTAGATACTTGCGCGCATACCGCCAACAGAACGGTGGCCTTTCAAGTTAAGGAAGCCTAATGCTGTAGCTTCTTTGACGAATTTCGCATCCAAGTCTTTGTCTCCGGTAACGAATGGGATATTCGTCAATGAACGGGAATTGACTGCAACAGGGGAAGAGAACAAGTCTGATTCTTCAATCGTACGGTACAGTAAGCCCGCTTTTTCTTCGTTCATTTTTACCATAGCTTCCACGCCGCCCAAATCCTTCAACCATTCGAAGACTAATTTGGCTACATAGATGGAGAAGCTTGGTGGTGTATTGTATAAAGAGTCGTTTTTGATGTGCGTACGGTAATCAAGCATGCTTGGCAATGTATTCTCGGTCTGGATCAGGTCTTCTTTCACGATTACGATCGTCAATCCTGCAGGCCCGATATTTTTTTGTGCGCCAGCGTAGATCAAACCGAAGTCGTTGACATCGTAACGGTTGGATAAAATGTTGGAAGACATATCGGCAACGATCGGTGCATTCACGAAACGAGGGATTGTTTGGAAAGCTGTTCCTTCGATTGTGTTGTTCGTTGTGATATGGATGTAGTCATACGCTTCGTCTGTTTCCGGAATTTCAGGAATGTAAGTGAAATTATCCGCTTCGGAACTAGCCAATACTTCAATATTCGGTACTTTTAAGATCTTAGCTTCAGAGATGGCTTTCTTAGCCCATGATCCGGAGTTGATGTAACCGACCTTGCCGCCCTTTCCAAGATTCATCGGAATCATGGAGAACTGTAGGCTTGCGCCACCTTGCAAGAACAAGACTTTATAGCCTTCAGGAATATTCATCAATTCCCTTAATAATTGCTCTGCATCTGAAATGATCTCTTCGAACAAGGAGGAGCGGTGGCTCATCTCCATAACTGACATGCCACTATCTTTGTAGGATAGCATTTCACTCTGTACTTTCTCTAAGACTGATTCTGGTAGTATTGCTGGACCAGCGGAAAAATTTCTTGCTCTTTTCATCCTTTTGTCTCCCCCTTATCAATTGTCCTCATTATTTATTAATTATAATTTAATCTTATTATAGCAGATTACGCGACGAATGAAAGCGAAAATGCCTATTTCCCAAAAATAATTACATACGGATGTTAGGAACAAACCTCGAAAATATCATAATATTGGTACCCAAATCGAATTTATCGACCAAAACCCGAACGTTGTAGCTTTATGCAACAAAAAAAGTCCGGCGTTCCAAGCGCCGGACTTTTCTCGTGTCTGGTCATCCCAGACGGTCTTTATGTGAAGACAGTGTTCCAAGCACTGCCTTCCTGTTAATCAATTAAAATTATTTGTTTTTTAGGTTGTAGAAAGATTTCAAACCATCGTATACAGCCAATTCACCTAATTGATCTTCGATGCGTAACAATTGGTTGTATTTAGCGATACGGTCAGTACGGCTCAATGAACCAGTTTTGATTTGTCCAGCGTTTGTTGCAACAGCGATGTCAGCGATTGTAGCATCTTCTGTTTCGCCTGAACGGTGAGAAACAACTGCAGTGTAACCAGCTTTTTTAGCCATTTCGATAGCTTCAAAAGTTTCAGTCAATGAACCGATTTGGTTAACTTTGATCAGGATTGAGTTAGCAACGCCTAATTCGATAGCTTTAGAAAGTTTTTCAGTGTTTGTAACGAACAAGTCGTCACCAACGATTTGAACTTTGTCGCCTAAAACTTCAGTTAATTTCTTAGTACCTTCCCAGTCATTTTCGTCCAAGCCATCTTCGATTGAGATGATTGGGTATTTTTTGCATAGGTCAGCGTAGAATTCGATCATTTCATCGACAGTCTTTTCGCCTTCGCCTGAATCAGCTAAGTCGTAAACACCTTTTTCTTTGTTGTAGAATTCTGAAGAAGCAGCATCCATAGCAAGAACAACGTCTTTACCAGGTACATAGCCAGCTTTTTCGATAGCTTCGATGATTACTTCGAAACCTTCTTCGTTTGAACCCAAGTTAGGAGCGAATCCACCCTCGTCACCTACAGCAGTAGAGTAACCTTTAGATTTCAAGATTGCAGCCAATGCGTGGAATACTTCAGCACCCATACGTAGAGCTTCTTTGAATGAAGGAGCGCCTACAGGCATGATCATGAATTCTTGGAAGTCGATGCTGTTGTCAGCATGTGATCCGCCGTTGATGATGTTCATCATTGGAGTTGGCAATGTTTTAGCGTTGAATCCGCCTAAGTATTGGTACAATGGTACATCCAGGTAATCTGCTGCAGCGCGAGCTACTGCGATAGATACTGCCAAGATTGCGTTTGCGCCTAATTTTTCTTTGTTAGGAGTGCCATCTAAGTCGATCATTGTTTTGTCGATCGCTAATTGGTCACGTACATCGAAACCTAAGATAGCGTCAGCAATGATGTCGTTTACGTTTTCTACAGCTTTCAAAACACCTTTTCCAAGGTAACGCGCTTTGTCTCCGTCACGTAATTCGATTGCTTCGTGTTCGCCAGTAGAAGCTCCTGATGGAACCATTCCGCGTCCGAAAGCGCCGCTCTCTGTGTAGACTTCAACTTCGATAGTTGGGTTACCGCGTGAATCAAGTACTTCTCTAGCTAAAATATCTGTAATGTATGGCATGGTTTTCTCTCCTTTTAGTTGGCTGAATTACTTGTGTTACCAAGTATCATTTTAGACAATTTTCTTACTTTATGCAATAGCTGAACCGTTTTGCTTATGCTTTAACGATCAGCGATTCGCCTGTCATTTCTGCTGGTTTTTCTACGTTCAATAAATCAAGCATAGTTGGGGCAACATCGGCCAATTTGCCGTCTGTGCGCAACGTGACGCCTTTTTTAGTAACGATCACAGGAACCGGTACGGTTGTGTGCGCAGTATGCGGTTGTCCGTCTTCAGTGGACATAGTATCCGCGTTACCGTGGTCAGCGAAGATGATGGCATAGCCACCTTTTGCATGGATAGCGTCAACGACTGCACCCAGGTTCTCATCTACTGCTTCAATCGCTTTGATTGTAGGTTCCAACATACCTGAATGACCTACCATGTCAGGGTTCGCAAAGTTAAGGATAATGGCGTCGTATTTGTCGTCATTGATCTCTTTCACTAATGCTTCGCCCACTTCATAAGCGCTCATTTCAGGTTTCAAATCATAGGTTGCAACTTTCGGTGAAGGGATCAGGATGCGTCCTTCGCCTTCGAAAGGCTCATGGCGTCCGCCGTTCATGAAGAAAGTTACGTGCGGATATTTTTCGGTTTCCGCAATGCGCAATTGTGAAAGTTGATGTTGAGCCAGAACTTCACCCAAAACGTTTGTCATCGGGATCGGCTTGAAGGCGATGTCCGCGATTACTGTATCTTGGTAAGAAGTCATCGTCACAAATTTCACATTTTTAGCGCGTTCCCCGCGATCAAAGTTGCTCCATTCTTCATTCGTGAACGCATTCGACAATTGAATCGCGCGGTCAGGACGGAAGTTGAAGAAAATGATAGCATCATTATCTTTCAGAGTTCCGATCGGTTCGCCATCTTTGACGATGACCGTCGGCAAGACGAATTCATCCGTTTTGCCATCTGCATAGCTTGCTTCTACAACAGCTTGCGCAGATTCAAATTTTTCGCCTTCGCCGTGTGCGATGGCGTTGTATGCCAATTCCACACGTTCCCAACGGTTGTCACGGTCCATAGCGTAGTAACGACCTGATACAGTCGCGATTTGGCCAAGTCCGATTTCTTCCATCGCTTTTTCTACTGTTTCGATGTAGCCTGGTGCAGCGTGCGGATCCACGTCGCGGCCATCAAGGAAAGCATGCAGATAAAGTTTTTTGACGCCTTTTTCTTTTGCGCTCTTGATCAATGCAATGATATGGTTGATGTGACTATGCACACCACCGTCAGAAAGCAGACCGAAAAGGTGCAAAGCAGAATCATTTTCTTTCGTGTGATCGTAAGCACCGACAAGCGCTTCGTTCGTCAAGAATTCGCCATCGATGATGGCTTTGTCGATTCTGGTCAAACTTTGGTAGACAACTCGTCCGGCACCAATGTTTGTATGCCCTACTTCGGAATTACCCATTTGGCCTTCAGGAAGTCCTACAGCCAATCCGGAAGCCAGCATCGTTGCATGCGGAAAATTGTTCCAATAACGGTCAAAGTTCGGTTTCTTTGCTAGCTTAACCGCATTGCCCATCATTTCGTTTCTCCAGCCGAAACCGTCCAAAATAATTATTGCTACCGGTTTTTTACTCATTATTTAATAGCCTCCAATAATGCTAAGAATGAATCAGGAACCAAACTAGCACCACCGACCAACGCGCCATCAATGTGTTCTTCAGCCATGTACTCTGCAATGTTTTCAGGTTTTACGCTGCCGCCGTATTGAACGCGCACTTTGTCAGCCACTTCTTGGCCGTAGATTGAAGCTACAGTTGCGCGTACTACGCCGCAAGTGTCGTTCGCATCTTGTGCTGAAGAAGATTTGCCTGTACCGATTGCCCAGATTGGCTCATAAGCGATGACCAGGTTAGCCACTTGATCTGCAGTCAGATCTTTCAAAGCTGCTGTAATTTGTCCTGAAACCCACTCGTTTGTTACGCCTGATTCGCGTTGTTCCAACGTTTCGCCGCAGCAAACGATAGGTGTCATGCCATTACGCAGAATAGCATGTGCTTTTTTGTTGATGTCTTCATCTGTTTCGTGGAAGTACTCACGTCTTTCAGAGTGTCCGATAATGACGTAGTCGACGCCTAAGTCGCCTAAAGCTTTCGGGCTGATTTCGCCAGTGAAGGCACCCTCTTCTTCAAAGTAACAGTTTTGCGCGGCAACTTTCAAATCAGTTCCCTCTGTAGCTGCTACCATGTTTTCTAAAAATAAAGCCGGTGATCCAATAACAGCTTCTACTTTATCAAAAGCAGGAACCTTAGTTTTTACAGCTTCGATGAATGCTTGTGCTTCCTTAGCTGTTTTGTTCATTTTCCAGTTACCGGCAATAATCGGTTTACGCAATATAATCACTCCTTAAGATAGGTTGCTTATTTGTCAGAAATTGATGCTACACCTGGTAATTCTTTACCTTCAAGGTATTCCAATGATGCTCCGCCACCTGTTGAGATGTGCGTGAAATCATCAGCAAAGCCCAATTGCATTGCTGCTGCAGCTGAGTCTCCGCCGCCGATGATTGTTACAGCATCGCTTAATTTAGCGATCGCTTCGCAGACACCGATTGTTCCTTGAGCAAAGTTAGATAATTCGAACACGCCCATAGGTCCGTTCCATACGACAGTTTTCGCGCCTTCAAGCTCTTTGGTGAACAATTCGACGGAAGCAGGTCCGATATCCAATGCCATTTGGTCAGCAGGGAATGCTTCGTTTTTCGCGATTGTGATTTCTCCATCGTTGCCGAACTCATGAGCCATTTTAGCATCGATAGGCAAAATCAATTTGTCGCCAGCGCTCTCCAACAATTCTTTAGCCAATTCGACTTTATCAGCTTCCAATAAGGATTTACCGATTTCCAAGCCTTGTGCTTTCATGAATGTGTAAGCCATGCCGCCGCCGATAAGTACTTTGTCAGCTTTGTTCAACAAGTGTTTGATGACACCGATCTTGTCGCTTACTTTCGCTCCGCCTAAGATAGCTACGAACGGACGAACAGGCTCGTCAACAGCTCCGCCGATGAACTTGATTTCTTTCTCCATCAAGAATCCAGCTGCGCTTTCAAGGTTAGAAGCGATTCCGACGTTAGAAGCATGTGCACGGTGAGCCGTACCGAATGCATCGTTTACGAAAAGGTCGCCCAGGCTAGCCCAGTATTTGCCCAATTCAGGATCGTTTTTGCTTTCTTTTTTGCCGTCAACATCTTCGAAACGAGTGTTTTCGAATACCAAAACATCTCCATCTTTCAAAGCTGCAACTGCAGCTTCTAAAGCTTCGCCGCGTGTTTCAGGAACGAAAGTGACTTCTTTGCCCAATAATTCAGCTAGACGGTCAGCTACAGGCTTCAAGCTCAACTTCGCTTTGTCTTCTTCCGTTTTTACTTTTCCCAAGTGAGAGAAAAGGATAACTTTTGCGTTGTTTTCGATCAAGTAGTTGATTGTAGGAAGAGCCTGAACGATACGGTTGTCGTTAGTGATTGCTCCATCTTTCATAGGAACATTGAAATCAGCACGAACCAATACTTTTTTTCCAGCTACATCTAAATCTGTTACAACTTTCTTTGTCATTACGTCGCCTCCTGATATGTGTATCTACATAAGAAAAGCGAGGAAGCGCGTTGCCTCCCCGCTTTTGTTATCTTCTACGATTCAGCTTTCAATAGATGAAAGACTTGATCTTATAAGCTAGCAAATTGTACTAAAGTACGAACTAATTGTGAAGCGTAAGACATTTCGTTGTCGTACCAAGCAACAGTTTTAACTAATTGTTTGTCTCCAACTGTCATTACTTTAGTTTGTGTTGCATCGAATAATGAACCGAAGTTCATGCCTACGATATCACTTGAAACCAATTGGTCTTCAGTGTAGCCGTAAGATTCGTTAGCAGCAGCTTTCATAGCAGCGTTGATTTCTTCTACAGTTACAGCTTTTTCCAATACAGTAACTAATTCAGTCAATGAACCAGTTGCAACAGGAACACGTTGAGCAGCTCCGTCTAATTTGCCTTTCAATTCAGGCAATACGTCACCGATAGCTTTAGCAGCACCAGTTGTGTTAGGAACGATGTTTTCTGCAGCAGCACGTGCACGACGGAAGTCACCTTTAGGATGTGGAGCATCCAAAGTGTTTTGGTCGCCAGTGTAAGCGTGGATTGTAGTCATTAAGCCTTCAACGATTCCGTATTGATCGTTCAATACTTGAGCCATTGGAGCTAAGCAGTTAGTTGTGCAAGATGCGCCTGAAACGATAACATCTTCAGCATCCAAAATGTTGTGGTTAACGTTATAAACGATTGTTTTAACGTCGCTGCCTGCTGGAGCAGATAATAGAACACGTTTAGCGCCTGCATCAACGTGAGCTTGAGCGCCTGATTTGCTCATGAAGAAACCAGTACATTCTAATACGAACTCTACGCCAAGTTCTGCCCATGGAAGATCTGCTGGGTTACGTTGTGATAACACTTTGATGTCTTTTCCGTTTACAGTGAAGAATCCGTCATTAACTTCTACATCACCATTGAATCTGCCTTGAGTTGTATCATATTTCAATAAGTGAGCCAACATTTTAGCGTCAGTCAAGTCATTGATTGCTACAACTTCGATTCCTTCTACTTCTTGAATACGGCGGAATGCTAAACGTCCAATACGTCCAAAACCGTTAATACCAACTTTTACTGTCATACTGAGATTTCCTCCTTAGGATAAGTCAAAATTTTTATTTTAAAGGGTTACCCCTTTTAAAATCAGATTAGCTGCGCCCTCATCCGTAATCAGCCATGTTTGATGCGGGGCATATTTCATGAACGCTTTAATAGCCTTGGCTTTCGTGCTTCCCCCTGCGATGGCCATCGCGTACGGGATCTTTTCGATGTCTTCAATCTGAAGTCCGAACCGGGACAATCGATAGACGATTTCGCCGTTCTCATTGAAGTAACAACCAAAGGCTTCACCTACCGCATTATGCGCTTCCAGGGACGAAATCAACCCGTGCGACATCCTGCGTCTTTCCATCATTACTTTAGCATTACCGATACTATATAACAAGCAGTTTGCCTTTTTCATGACGGATAGAGTATGTTTGATTGATGGCTCGGATTTCATGGACGCATAAGCTTTTTCGCTCAAATTATCGGGAACGAAAAGCGCCATGTTCTCACCGCCGACCAATTGCGCCATACGATCGCTGACACTGTTGGCTTGTATCGACATGGATTCGCCCAAACCGCCTCGCGTCGGAACAAAAATGAACTCCCTGTTTTGGGACAATTCAGGTGAAAAATGTTCGGCAGCCCGTGCCATTGTGCTTCCGCCAGCAACAGCAACGATAAATTCGCCTGCCGGCAATAGTGCATGCAGTTCTTTGGCGGCTGTTTTTCCGATTTCATCCAGTACGGATGCATCTTCATCACTGTCACCAGGAACAATCCTACAAAACTGAATGTTCAGATAATCCGCTAGCGCCTTTTCTTTCGCATCCATATTCAGCAATAACCGCATGAACCTTTCCAGCTGACGGAAAATATTTTCGCCTTCCTCGGTCAGTTCCATCCCGTTCTTCGAACTGGAAAGAAGACCTTGTTTCCGCAAAAAATCTGTCTCAGTCCGCAAAGTCCTTTCTGATAAGGAAACTTTATCGGCCAGGACGCGTCTCCCGACTGGAGCGTACATTTGGATATTACGCATAATATGGTAACGATTTTGAAGGACTGACATAATGTCCGGGACTATTTGCTGTAAGACTGAAATAGACTCTTCCATAAAAACCCTCTCCATTTGCACGTGGACGCTTTTCGCCCCGCTGCAATCTTAGGCGGTCCTCGTTTATTTCATATCAGGAGAGATGGAATAAGACTGTAAATATTTTTTACTTCCGTCTATTCTCCCTCGTCTTTACTTCATTATTTTAACAGTAAACACTAGACGTTTCAAGCGTTTTGGCAAATTAATTCGAATTCCCTCAAAATAGATTCGTTCAATATATCACGAGTAACCTATAATCCGATTGTCTTTTAGATGTACGCTTTCAGAAAACCTTGATACAGCAACCATTACACAAGGGTCGATATATGTCCCGTTATTGTTTAGCGTTTCGCATCTTTTTACTTATCATTAGCGCTTTTAGAGCCTATTCGCCGCATAATTGGTGCAACAAAAATGTCCCACGGTCCGTTTCGATCATTTTATCCAAGACACCTTCGCGCATGACAGTGACCGGGATCGCCAAATCTTCCGCCAAACGATTCACATCGAGGGGTTCCAACTCACGGCCTTCAAGGAAAAAGCCTTTCTGCAAGCTGCTGATCAATTCGCCTGCCGCAAGCAGTAACTCTTTTCTGAATGCCACTGCCGACCGCAGCAGTTCCCATTCCGTTTTCTTCGCTGCCAGGAATTGTTGCACGTCCTCATCATCATGCAGCATCATCTCTTCATAGTAGTCTTTTTGGAAAACGACAAACGGAGAAGCCCACTCATTGTATTTCACCGCCAGCTGCCCATCCACTAGTTGCAGATAAAGATCCGGTCTCGTTAAAGAGAGACTGTCATCACCGAATGCCGATCCTGGTGTTGGGTCCAAGGTTTGGGCATACTCGAATACCACCTTCACGTCAGCCAGCTCAACATCCAGCTCGTCCGCTATCGCTTGCCAGTTTTTATCGCTGAGGGCCGTAAAGTAATTTTCCAGAATATAATAGGCGATTTCCGGCGCATATTCATCGCGCTCCGTCTGCAGCATCAGACATTCCTGCAGATTCCGGGCCCCGACACCTGGGGGATCCAATTGATGCAGCAGCGTCAACGCGTCCAGCATTACGATCGGTTCGACACCCTTCTGTTCCGCTGCTTCATTCAGATCGATGGTGACGTACCCTTCCGGATTGATGAAAGCCACCAAAAATAAAACCAGCTCGCGCAAGGGTGTATCCCGCATATTTGCATAGATTTGCTCCAATAAAAATGTATCCAACGCCGGCACTTCTTCAAATACCTGATCCATGGCGGAAACCGTGTCCATCGGATCGTCCTTATCCGGCTTATACACTACCGTTTTCTCTTTTACAGCCCGTTCATCGAATTCTCTATTGATTCTCACTTCGATCAGAGGATTGCCTAACGCTTTTTGTTGAAGATAAGTGAACAATTCTTCATTGTCGTAACCCACCAGTTTCAGCGATTCCTCCAAGCTTTCCTTATCCATATGCACATTTGATATAACCGACACACCAATCCCTCCTCACCTTTTCAGAATCATTTTATCACACACACGCATCGATTGAAATCGTTTTCAACCGATGCGGTTAATTTCAGCCGGGACAAAATTGTTGTATCTGAAGATTCAAGGAGGTTCTGATGATCTGAAACGGCGTTCCAAATATTCCGAATAATTCGAAATTGAATTTCCCCCTTGCCATCTTTCACGCTATGGGTTATAATTTTAATGTTGCTTGTCTCCTTAGTGTAATGGATATCACGTAAGATTCCGGTTCTTGAGATGGGGGTTCGATTCCCTCAGGAGACGTATTATTTTATTGATGCATCTACGTTTTCAGCTTCCGAATGCAAAAGCGAATAAAAAAATCTCCTTTCCCAAGCGGAAGAGGAGATTTTTTTATTCGCTTTATTTTCCGCCCTGAATCCGATAAGCATTTTCAAAATCTATTTTTGGACATTTGCTGGCTGAAACGATATGATTGACTAAGGTATATTTCATCAGAAATCGCTGGCCTTCTGGGCAAACATTACAATTGACCTTTTCTGACCAATGCGTTAAAATAAACCATGTAAAGAAAAACTGTTCATTCAAACGAACGAGGAGGAAACACATATGAATTTAATCCCTACAGTAATCGAACAATCATCCCGTGGTGAACGTGCGTATGATATTTATTCCCGTCTTCTGAAGGATCGCATCATCATGCTGAGCGGCCCGATCGATGACAACACAGCGAACTCTGTCATCGCGCAATTGCTTTTCTTGGATGCACAGGATTCAGAAAAAGATATCTACATCTACATCAACTCTCCAGGCGGCAGCGTCTCTGCCGGTTTGGCCATCTACGATACAATGAACTTCATCAAGGCGGACGTTCAGACGATCGCAATGGGTATGGCAGCTTCCATGGGCAGCTTCTTGTTGACTGCCGGCGAGAAAGGCAAACGTTTCGCATTGCCGAATGCTGAGATCATGATCCACCAACCGCTTGGCGGCGCTCAAGGTCAAGCAACCGAAATCGAAATCGCAGCCCGTCACATCCTGCAAACACGCGAACGCCTGAACAAAATTTTGGCGGAACGCACAGGTCAACCGATGGAAGTCATCGAACGCGATACCGACCGCGACAACTACATGACCGCCCAACAAGCGAAAGAATACGGCTTGATCGACGAAGTAATGGTCAACTCAAAATCATTGAAATAAGAATGTCCGGAAAAAGCAAAGACGACCAGCAGAATGATGCTGATCGTCTTCGCTTTTTGTTTTGTGGTAGTTTGGCAGCAAGGCTGTGGCCGTCGTTGATCGGAGCACAGCCGTAGATTGAAGGGAGTCCGCAGCGAAAAGGATCCGGCTCCCCACCACCCTCCTCTAATTCAACAAAAAAGGCAGACGGAACGCAATCGTTCCTGTCTGCCTTTTTTGTTTCCTTAACGGATATAATTGAAGATATGTTCCCAAGTCTGTCTGCTGAAGACAAGCATCGGATTGCCGTCACCGAGGACGCCATATCCGACCATCAGACCGGCTCCGAACAGAATGAAGGCCATCAACATGAAAATCAAAACCCACATCACCGTTGATAGTACAGGTTTGAAATCAAATTTCACAGCGCTCACCTATCTTCCTTTTTTGATTTTTGTTTTTTGGATCAGTCGCGCCAATAATCCGAAAAGCCCGCTGGATGGACGATTCTTCTGGTCAATGTTATTCAGGAGGATACCCGTTCCCAATGCGACAGCATCCAAAGGTTTTTCTGCAGCGAACACAGGAACTTTCAACTCGCTCGAGAAGAGTTTCTCGATCCCGCTGATCAAGGCACCCCCACCTGTCAACACGATTCCGGTATTGATGATGTCCGCAGCCAACTCGGGAGGCGTCATTTCCAAAACTTCCTTCGCTTGCTCCACGACAAGAACCAAGGTCTCGTGCATCGCTTCGTACACTTCTTTGGAAGTGATATAGATGGTGCGCGGAAGACCTGTCACCATGTCACGTCCACGGATTTCCATCTTCTCTTCCTTCTCAGGCTCCAAAGCGGTTCCGATTGTGATTTTGATCTTTTCAGCTGTCCGCTCGCCGATCAATAATTTGTGTTCTCTTTTCACGAAGTTCATGATGTCGGCATCCAGTTTATCACCGGCCGTTTTGATTGAGCTGCTCGTTACGATGCCGCCCAATGACAAGACTGCGATATCACTCGTTCCGCCACCCATATCGATGACCATATTTCCGTTCGGCTGGAAAATGTCAAGTCCGGCTCCGACAGCCGCAACTTTCGGTTCTTCCTCCAGATACACATTCTTGCCGCCGCTTTTTTCCGCGGCTTGGATGATCGCTTTTTGTTCGATTGTAGTGATGTTCGTCGGACAACAGATCAAAATGTTCGGCTTGGTCAAAAAGCCCTTCACATTCAAGCGATCAATAAAGTGGGTCAGCATTGCTTCTGTGATGTCAAAGTCTGCGATTACGCCGCCTTTCAACGGACGGATGACTCTGATGTTTGCCGGCGTACGCCCAACCATCATATAGGCTTCTTCCCCAACTGCTAAAACTTTTCCGGTTTTTGTGTCTACTGCGACAACGGAAGGCTCGTTCAAGACGATACCTTTCCCCTTAACGTGAATCAGTACGTTCGCTGTACCTAAATCGATTCCTATATCTCTGGCCACGTTGTTCCCCTCTCAAACATTCATCATTTAGCATCAGCTATCTTGCGGACGACAGTTGTCCGGCTTATTTTGTGAAAAGTGCTTCAACATCTGCATCGCTGAAGACATTCTTTTCATCTTCCGTTACACGTTCCACATCAGCACCTAATGCCTGCAATTTTTTATCGAATTCATAATAACCGCGGTCCAAATGCGATAGGTTTGTGACGCGCGTATAGCCTTTGGAAACAAGGCCAGCGATGATCAAGGCAGCTGCCGCTCGCAAATCCGATGCGGATACTTCCGCGCCTTGCAGATCAGTATTTCCATGAATCAGGACCGTCTGCCCTTCGACTTTGAAATCAGCATTCATACGGCGCATCTCTTCCAAGTGCATGAAGCGGTTTTCAAATACTGTTTCGGTCATTGTGCTCGTGCCTTGGGACACCAATTGCGCGATCGTCATTTGCGACTGCATGTCGGTAGGGAATCCTGGATGCGGCATTGTTTTGACGTCAGTTGCTTTTAAAGAACGTGGACCGATAACGCGCAGGCCATTGTCTTCTTCCTGGAAAGCAACATGCATCTCCTTCAGTTTTGAAATCAGCGGTTTGTTGTGATCGGCAATCGCATCTTCAATGAACACATTTCCGTTCGTGACTGCGGCTGCGATCATGAATGTTCCTGCTTCGATACGGTCCGGGATGATCGAATGTTCCGTCCCTTTCATGGACGAAACGCCTTCGATACGGATTGTTTCTGTTCCGGCTCCGATCACTTTAGCGCCCATGCGGTTCAGGAAATTCGCCAAATCGACGATTTCAGGTTCGCGTGCGACGTTTTCGATGATGGTGGTCCCTTCAGCCAAAGTAGCGCCCATCATGATGTTCTGGGTAGCACCGACACTCGGGAAATCCAAGTAGATGCGTGCGCCGACTAATCTGTCGACTTTTGCTTCAACAAAACCGTTTTCGATTTTGATGTCGGCTCCCATTGCTTCGAAGCCCTTCAGGTGAAGGTCGATAGGCCTTGTTCCGATGGCACATCCGCCCGGCAAAGCGATGCGCGCGTGCCCCAGACGTGCTAATAGCGGACCCATGACGACGATTGATGCACGCATTTTGCTGACATAAGCAAATGGTGCTTCAAAATTAATGTCGTTTGATGCATCCGCTAAGATGGTGTTGTTGTTTTCTTGAAATTCAACGCCGACATTCAGATGTTTCAGAACATTATTCATTGTGAATACATCGGACAGTATCGGAACGTTCGTCAATACAGATTGCCCTTCGCTTGCCAAAAGTGTAGCAGCCAAAATCGGCAAAACTGCGTTTTTCGCGCCTTCAACTTTAACTGTTCCTTCAAGGCGGTTACCGCCGCGAACAATTATTTTTTCCATTAAAAATCCCTCCGAAAGTCAAATGTGATCTCATTTGTATGGTTGTATGCAACTATTTAAAAAAACGGAACTCTGATCTGCCCGTGCAGGCACACTCTACTGTGCAACCGTGAGCGGATCATGAGAACAGTAAGTAACTGATATTCCGCGAAGTCGTCACCAACTCAAGCAGAAACGTACTTACCGTATAGCCTAAAGCAATCGACAGAAAGAAATAGAGCACTCGTGCTTCGCGTATGTGCCCCTTCCTGATCCATTTCTCCAATCTGATGGCTTTCATCGACCAGAAAGAAATGAAAATGAATATCATATGGGATAGCAATACTATTATACCGTTAAACATTGTTATGTCCAAGCGACGCACTCCTCCCATATTCTCAAACTATACTAACATAAATATTTTGAAAAAAAAACCAGGAAGCTCGTTTTTGTCTGACCATCCCCTAAGAATTTAATAAGAAAATCGTTTACATTTGTTTTCTTAATCAGGTATAATAATATGTTACAATACATCGAAATGAAATTGTGGGCTATTTCTGTAGATAATTTGTGCATATTATCCCATCCACTAATTAATTGTCAGGAAATAAACAGATCAAGCTAAAAAAGAGGCCAACGATGGCCTCTTTTTTAGCTTGATTTGTTTTTCGAAACACCGATACGGTTGATAGCTTTCGATAGCGAAATCTTCGCGCGTTGGAATTCTTTTTCATTTTTGAAATCACGCGCTTCTGCCATACGTTTTTCGGCGCGTTCTTTCGCGACTTCTGCACGGTCGATATCGATATCCCGTGCGCGTTCCGCGCTGTTGGCAATGATGTTTACCACGTTATCACGCACTTCCATGATGCCGCCATTGACGGCAATATGGTTCTGCGCCAACTCATCGGTCACACGCGTTACGATCAGGTCGGCGATCGCCAAAGGCACAATGATCGGGGTATGGTTTGGCATGATCGTAATGCCGCCGTCCGTTGTCTTTGCGGTCACCGCTTTAGCGCGATGCTGAAAGGCGATACCATCCGGCGTCACCACATTGACTTGCAGGTATGCCATCTCATTCCCCTCCTTTATAGCCTAATTCTTTCGCTTTTTTCAGAACTTCTTCGATCGTGCCGACGTTGCGGAACGCTTCTTCCGGCACCCCGTCGTATTTGCCTTCCACAATCCCTTTGAAGCCTCGGACGGTTTCCGCTACAGGGACATAAGATCCCGGAACGCCGGTAAAGGCTTCGGCCACATGGAAGTTTTGGGATAAGAAGAATTGGATTCTTCTTGCACGGTTAACAGTGATTTTTTCGGAATCGGACAGTTCGTCCATCCCAAGGATAGCAATGATGTCCTGCAGTTCACGGTAACGTTGCAGAATGCGTTGCACTTTTGTGGCTACGTCGTAATGTTCATCCCCAACGATTTCCGGAGATAACGCACTGGAAGAAGAAGCCAACGGATCCACAGCAGGATAAATCCCTTGTTCCGTCAGTTTACGCTCCAAGTTGGTCGTTGCATCCAGATGGGCAAAGGTTGTTGCCGGTGCCGGATCGGTATAGTCATCCGCCGGTACATAGATTGCTTGGATGGAAGTGATCGAACCATCTTTAGTGGAACTGATCCGCTCCTGCAGTTGGCCCATTTCTGTCGCCAATGTCGGTTGATAGCCTACCGCGGAAGGCATGCGGCCCAATAGCGCGGAAACTTCGGAACCAGCTTGAGTGAACCGGTAAATATTATCGATGAACAACAGCACATCCTGTTTTTCTTCATCACGGAAATGTTCCGCCATCGTCAAACCGGACAAGGCGACGCGCATACGTGCACCTGGCGGCTCATTCATCTGACCGAATACCATGGCTGTCTTTTCGCCGACGCCTGACTCCTGCATTTCGTGGTATAGGTCATTTCCTTCACGCGTACGCTCGCCGACACCCGTGAATACCGAGATACCGCCATGCTGTTCCGCTACGTTATGGATCAATTCTTGGATCAGTACCGTCTTACCGACACCGGCTCCACCGAAGAGACCGATTTTTCCGCCTTTCAGATATGGCGCCAGTAAATCGATGACTTTGATGCCTGTTTCCAGGATTTCAAAGTTACTACTCAACTGATCAAAAGTCGGTGCTTTTCTGTGGATGGATTCACGACGGAAATCGGCAGGGACAGCGCCCTTCAAATCGATTGCCTCACCCAACACGTTGAACACACGGCCCAGAGTTCCTAAACCGACCGGCACTTTGATGGGTGCACCGGTATCGACGACAGTCAATCCTCTTTGCAGGCCATCGGTCGATTCCATTGCGATTGCTCGAACAACGCCATTCCCCAGTTCAAGCGAAACCTCCAAAACGATGGTCTCCCCTTCTTCATTACTCCCAGCTGCGGGTGCCTTATGTACGATCAGCGCATTGCGGATGTCCGGGACACCTTCTTCCAATGGGAAGCCAACGTCGACTACCGGCCCAATTACTTGTACAATATGACCTTTTTTCATGCCTTTTCCTCCCATTTTCTAATCTTCCAGAGCAGAAGCTCCACCGACGATTTCGGTGATTTCTTGCGTGATTGCACTCTGCCTCACACGGTTATACTGAATCGTCATATCATTGATCATATTGGTCGCATTATCGGTGGCACTCTTCATGGCCGTCATGCGGGAAGCATGCTCGGATGATTTAGCGTCGATAATAGCGCCGTAAATCAAACTTTCCGCATATTGCGGAAGTAAAATTTCCAAAATTTCTTCTTTATTCGGTTCAAAAAGATAATCGACTTCGTAACCGACCGCTTCATGGGAATCCAAGTCCGTCAACGGCAGCATTTTTTCAGCCCGATACTCGGAGATCAAAGCGTTGACATGATGTTTGTAACAAACGTACAACTCATCAAAAGCACCATCACGGTAGAGTTGGATTGCCTTCACTACGATATCGCTGACTTCCGTAAAACTTGGTTGGTCATTCAGGTCCCTAATTTCGAATGCGACTTCGATGCCGCTCTTTCTGAGATCATCAGCGACCGCTCCGCCTACCGACAGCACAACAAACTCATCGTTTGAAGCGTGGTCGACCGCAAGCATATCTTTTGTCGCTTTAAGGATCGAACTGTTGTATCCTCCCGCCAAGCCTTTATCGGAAGAAATGATCAGATAGCCGGTTTTGCGGATCGGGCGTTCAATCAACATATCGTGAAAATCGACCAAAACTTGATCGCTCGCTGACACATGACCATGCTCTTCAAGCAAAGATAATTGCGTGCTGGCTATGTGGGTTACGATTTCGCGTATTTTTGCTGCATAAAGCTGATATCCCCGCACCTTTTGCTCGGCGCGGATCAGTTTGGAGGCAGATACCATTTGCATGGCGCTTGTTATTTGACTTGTCTTCTTTGTGGAAGCAATGCGTTTCCGGATGTCTATTAAAGACTCTGCCATATTATCACCTCAATATTATCTGTTCATGCTGACCAATCTACTCGACGTGCGGAATAAAGATGCCCGCGAATGCTTTCAGCGCTTCATCCAGGTCTTCCGTAGGCGGTAAGTCTTTTGTCTCCGTAATGATGGAGAACAGATTTGGATAGGACATTTTGACGAATTTGAACAGTTCAGACTCGTATCGTTCGATGTCCTGCACCGGAATGGAATCAATGAATCCATGCGTCAATGCATAGAGAATGAGAACTTGTTTTTCGACATCCAAGGTCTTGTGCAAGTCCTGCTTCAGTATTTCCACGGTTCTGCGGCCGCGGCTAAGGCGTTTCTGTGTTGAAACATCCAAGTCCGAACCGAACTGTGTGAATGCTTCCAGTTCGCGATAGCTGGCCAAATCGATACGCAGCGTTCCGGATACTTTTTTCATGGCTTTGATTTGAGCAGATCCGCCGACACGGGAAACGGATAAACCAGCAGATAGAGCCGGACGGATTCCCGAGAAGAACAGATCGCTTTCCAGGAAGATCTGACCATCCGTGATGGAGATGACGTTCGTCGGAATATAAGCGGAGATATCCCCGGCTTGCGTTTCTACGATCGGCAGGGAGGTGATGGAACCGCCGCCCAACTCATCGTTCAATTTTGCTGAACGTTCCAACAGACGGGAGTGCAAGTAGAAGACATCCCCTGGATACGCCTCACGACCTGGCGGACGGCGCAACAGCAAGGACATTTCGCGGTATGCAGCTGCCTGTTTGGAAAGATCATCATATACGATCAGGACGTGTTTGCCGTTGTGCATGAACTCTTCTGCCATCGCTGTAGCAGCGTAAGGCGCGATATAGAGCATAGGCGCGGATTGCGAGGCACTGGCGGTCACCACAATCGTATAATCCATTGCATGATGTTTTTTCAAGGTTTCCGTCATATTACGGACTGTTGATTCCTTTTGTCCGATTGCGACGTAGATGCAGATGACATCTTTTCCGCGTTGGTTCAGGATCGCATCGATTGCGATGCTTGTTTTCCCGGTTTTGCGGTCACCGATGATCAACTCGCGTTGGCCTCGACCGATCGGAACCAAAGCATCCAATGCTTTAAGGCCGGTCTGAAGAGGTTCTCTGACGGATTGACGATCCATAACGCCTGGTGCTGCGTTTTCAACCGGTCTTGTACCGGTAGTTTCGATGCTGCCTAAACCGTCGACTGGGCTGCCTAACGCATCCACAACGCGCCCGATCAACGCATCTCCGACCGGCACTTCCATGATTTTGCCTGTACGCTTGACGATATCGCCCTCATGGATATTTTCATAAGCTCCAAAAATGATGATACCGACATCGGTCATCTCCAGGTTTTGGGCCATACCGATGGAACCGTTGGAGAACTCCAGCAATTCACCGGACATAACGTTCTCCAAACCTTTCGCGCGTGCGATTCCATCACCGATGTAGGTAACTTTTCCAATTTCTTCAAACTCTGATACAGATTGAAAAGTGTTGATCCTATTTTTGATCAATGAACTCAAATCTTCGTTTTCAGTAGCCACATTATTCACCTCTTCAACCCTATTAATCTTTTAGGATATGTCTCTTCATTTCTTTCAACTTCGTAGCGATGGTATTGTCAAAATAGTGGTTTTCCGACTCCAACCGGACGCCGCCCATCACCGAGGGATCGACCACCTCTTTCACAAAGAAGGTCGCTTCCCCGATTCTTTTTTCCATTTTGTCCATGATGCGCGTTTTTTGTTCCGCTGTTAAAGGAACCGCAGAAGTCAACTTCACATTCACGAATACTTTTTTATTTTCATACAGCTCATTGAACGCCTTGACGGAAGCCAAGATACCTTCGTTATCAAGGTTATCTTGGAGTCCCTCGAGAAAAAGAAGCGTCTCAGGAGCGAGATACTTCACTGCCAAATCAAGATTTGGCTTCTCGCCCTCAGCGGCGTCTGCATGATTGAAGGCATCCTTCAACTGCGACAGATCGAGATAGAGTCTATCCGCAGTCTTCGAGTCTGTCAGGCGGTTATAGTAGGCTTGCACATAGGCTTCTACAGTAGTGATTGCTTTACCGTCCTTAACCATATCAATCATCCAGCCCTTCAATGAAAGCTTCGATCAAATTTTGTTGATCTGCTTGATTGATCTCCTTGCCGAGGATCTTTTCAGCGATTTCCACTGATATGACTCCGATTTCGGCGCGTAATCCTTCAAGAGCTTGTTTTCTTTCGAGTTCGAGCTCTTTTTGGGTCACTTGTTTGATCCGTAGCGCATCTTCTTTTGCTTCTTTGATGATTTCTTGTTGTATTTCATTGCCTTCCGCTTGAGCCCGGTTCAAAATATCGCTCGCTGTATTTCTGACTTCTATCAGCTGCGCATCGACTTCAGCTTGTTTCTTCTCGGCATTCTCTCGCGCACTTGCCGCTTTATCAATATTCGCATGTATCATTTCTTCCCGATCCGTTAAGATCTTCATCAAAGGCTGCCATGCGAACTTTTTGATAAGAGCCATCAATATCAGAAATGACAGCAGCGTGACAATCGTATCACCTAATGCGGTGATCTCTCCCAATACGAGATTGGCTGTCATTCTCATCCCTCCTGTAGTTATCTGTCTTTCTGGTCCCTATTATTGGAAAATCAGTAAGAAAGCTATAACTACTGCCATGATGGGAACAGCTTCGATCAAGCCGACACCGATGAACATCAAAGTCTGTAATTTGCTTTGTAATTCGGGTTGTCTTGCGATCGCTTCGATTGTAGTAGAAATAACCTTTCCGTTTCCTAATGATGCTCCGATGGCCGCACCGGCAACCGCAATAGCAGCTCCTATAAAGTTCATAATAATAATCTCCTTTTTCTCATATAATAATGCATACTTATTAAGCTCATGGATCAGCAGTTTATTCCGCTTCGATCTTATGGGCGAGGTAAACCATAGTCAACGTAGTGAAGACGAAAGCTTGGATCGATCCGATAAAGATGGAAAATCCTTGCCAAACCATTTGGAGAGGAATCCCGACCACCCAAGTCAATAAGCCGTATGAATTCGCTAATGAAGCAATCAACCCCAACAAAATTTCACCGGCATAAATATTTCCGTAAAGACGCAACGCCAATGTCAAAGTGTTCGTAAATTCCTCCAAAAGTTTGATCGGCATAAGAGGTGCAACTGGGCGAATATAACTGTTCATGAAATATTCCTTGAACCCATTTTCCTTAATACCAAAGTAATGCGTCAGCAAAATCACCATCAAGGCTAAGCCTAATGTGACGATCGGGCTGGCTGTAGGACTCTTCCAATAAGAGTGGCCATCGATGTTCAAGATGAACACAAGCCCCAACATATTGGCAACCCACACAAACAGGAACAAAGTGAATCCCAACAAGTGGAATTGTTGTCCGACTTTCCAGTGAAGCGAGCTAGAAATCATGTTCCGGATAAAATCAACCAAATATTCAATAGCCAATTGGCTTTTGGATATTGGCCTCACCGCCAGCTTCCGGGTAGCAATAAAACAAAATAAAAAAACAATGATGCAAGTCGCCAATACACTTATGATGATATTCAAACTGAAACCCAATCCCATAAAATGGATGACTTTAGATTCAGCTTCCAATATTTTCACCTCTTTTCAATACAAATAAAAAAACAGCTATGCCAAACCTAGTCCATGCTACATTATTTTAAAAGACATTCGTAAAAGTAGACAACTAATTTAGCTGGACCTCCCATACTCTAGTCACAATAAGTGGCTATTTCATAAGTTTCTTTGCATATCTGTTCAACATCGCTAATCATAACACCAACTTTATCGAAATTCAAAGCAAATATACGGTTTATAAGGATATTTTCGGCCTTTTCATGAAAATGATGAAAAGATACCGCCTTCATAATCATAGATACTCAATACATAAATATACTTATAGGATTATGAAAATCCGAACGCTGACCAAAAAGTGATCCGACTGGGGAAAAAAAAGCAAATTTATTGTCCTTCATGCTACCCTTAAAAACCTTGGACACTGTAGCCTTAAGCAGTTGAAGTATAACTAACTTAACTTGGACAAAAAAAACGAGCCAGAAATCCACATCGGATTTCTGGCTCAGCTCTTTAAGTCCACTTTCCGAGATTATGTAAATCGGAAGGACGTTCTCATGATAATATTGATGTTTTGACAATTGCGGACACAATTGCCTGAACGCCTTTTTGAACGATTATTTTGTGCCGAACAGTCGGTCACCAGCATCTCCCAATCCAGGCAAGATGTAGCTGTTTTCGTCCAATCTTTCGTCCAATGAAGCTGCATAGATATCCACATCAGGATAAGCCGCGTGCAATGCTTCAACTCCTTCAGGAGCTGCCACAAGGCAGATGAATTTCATGGATGATGGCGATGCGCCTCTCTTTTCCAAAGCTTCGATAGCTGCGATAGCTGATCCGCCTGTCGCCAACATTGGGTCAACGATGAACAATTGACGTTCTTGGATGTCAGTCGGAAGTTTCACGAAATACTCAACTGGTTCCAATGTTTCATGGTCACGGTACATGCCGATATGGCCAACTTTTGCTGCAGGCAACATAGCCAAGAAACCATCGACCATCCCTAAACCTGCACGCAAGATCGGAATGATGGCAACCTTTTTACCTGATAATGTTTTTTGAGTCGTTTTCACCAATGGCGTTTCGATCTCGATGTCTTCCAAAGGCATGTCCCTTGTTACTTCATAAGCCATCAACATTGCGATTTCGCTTACTACTTCACGGAACACTTTTGTTCCGCAGTCTTTCTCACGGATGATTGTTAATTTGTGTTGAATCAACGGATGATTCATTACATGGAATTCTCCCATATACTTTTGCCCCACTTTCCTATTTTTGCTCAACCTATTGTAATTGAAAACCGCTACAAATACCAGAAATAAAACAATGAGAAAACATTAAAAAAGCTGCCTCATGGAGAGACAGCTCTTCGGTAATCTATTTAAGCTTCAGTAGCAGCTAGTTTTTTGTGCAATGGGAAAGCTTGCGTGATGGCTTTGACAGCCGCACGGACTTCATCTAATTTCGCTTCATCATTGTGGTTTTGGATAGTTTCCACGATCAATTCAGCAATCTTGCGTGCTTCTGCTTCCTTCAGGCCTCTTGTAGTGATGGCAGGTGTGCCGATACGGATGCCGCTGGCTTTGTTGGCGCCAAGCGTTTCGAAAGGAATCGTATTTTTATTGACAGTGATTTCAACTGTATCCAATAATTTTTCTACTTGTTTTCCGTTCAAGCCGCTGCTTGTAACATCCAACAACAATAAGTGATTGTCTGTTCCGCCACTGATGACGCGCAAGTCGGATGCATTGAAGACATCAGCCATAGCTTGGGCATTTTTGATGACTTGTCCGATATATTCAGTGTACTCAGGTGTTGCAGCTTCAAAGAATGATACAGCTTTAGCAGCGATGACGTGCTCTAAAGGACCGCCTTGGATGCCTGGGAACACAGCGCTGTTCAACTTTTTGCCGAATTCTTCTTTGGCTAAGATGACGCCGCCGCGTGGGCCGCGTAACGTTTTGTGTGTAGTAGTGGTTACGATGTGGGCATATTCAACCGGATTTTGGTGATGTCCTGTTGCGCAAAGGCCTGCGATATGAGCCATATCGACCATGAAGTAGGCGCCGACTTCATCAGCGATTTCTCTTAAACGTTTGAAGTCGATTGCGCGCGGATAAGCGCTGGCGCCGGCAACGATCAATTTTGGTTGTTCTTTCAGGGCAATCTCTCTGACAGTGTCATAATTGATTGTTTCTGATTCTTTTTCTACACCGTAG
The DNA here is from genome assembly GCF_900112935.1 of Trichococcus pasteurii. Lineage (GTDB taxonomy): Bacteria > Bacillota > Bacilli > Lactobacillales > Aerococcaceae > Trichococcus > Trichococcus pasteurii. Next base: position 145,184 of record NZ_FONM01000004.1, on the reverse strand, counting down.
GCAACGAAGTCATAGGTCTGACCGCTGAAATTCACGGATGCGCCATGCGTCAAGTGGCCGCCATGGCTAAGGTCCATACCCAAGATTTTGTCGCCGGGTTGAACTAATGCACGGTAAGCTGCCATATTTGCTTGCGAACCGGAGTGCGGTTGTACGTTGGCATATTCTGCGCCAAAGATTGCTTTAATGCGATCGATCGCCAAGTTTTCGATGATATCGATAAATTCGCAACCACCATAGTAACGACGACCAGGGTAGCCTTCAGCATATTTGTTTGTCAAGATGCTGCCTTGCGCTCTCATTACATCTTCAGATACAAAGTTTTCGGAAGCAATCAGTTCGATTCCGTTCTCTTGTCTTTCGCGTTCTTTATCAATTGCTGCAAATAATTCTTTATCCATGTTTGCACCCTTCCATCACATTATTCCAAAATTTTAAACATAAAAAAATGTAAGTTGAGTATAGCATAATTTTTCAGAAATAAAACATATAAGCTCCTGGATTTGAATATTTTGTATAAAAAGTAAGCTAAAGACGGATATTAGGCGATCATTTCGCCTGTTTTTTCGGATATTTTGAGGAAGCAGCCTTTTCCAGACGATTCATGAATGCCTTCCCGAGTCCGGAAAGGTCATAGGCCTCAGCCAGAATCACATCGATCGGTTGTTCATCGAGATAGCGCAATCCGGCATAAAGACGCTGAGATGCAGCCGCCACATCATCCTTCAATCCCAATGAATAGGTGGCTCGCGCTGCCGCCTTATGAACAGCCAGCTGTTCTTCGGAAGCCAAAATGCCGATCGCTTTGCCTTTACCGCGATACTCCTCAATGACGCCTTCCCAATCGGCAGCCGTTCCATCGATCAGAATGACCGGCTGAGCGGGAGCATAGTGCTGGTACTTCATCCCTGGCGCTTTAGGAGCCTCTGCTTCATTTGTTGTTTGCGCACTTCCTGCCAGTTTGCCGATGATCGGCTCCAACTGCACTTCGGTGATGGCTCCTGGACGCAAAATGACTGGCCCATCGGCATTGGTCAAATCCAGTACGGTTGATTCCAAACCGATCTGGGTTTCGCCTCCATCGAGGATTCCTGCAATTTTCCCCGAAAGGTCGTGCAACACATGCTGGGCTGTCGTCGGGCTTGGTTTGCCAGACGTATTCGCGCTCGGTCCGACCAAAGGAAAGCCGGTTTTTCTGATCAATTCCAGCGTCTGTTCCTGAGCGGGCATCCGCAGCGCGACGGTGTTGTGTCCTGCAGTGACGGTCGGCGCAAAAACCCCTTCCTTCATCGGAAAAATCAGAGTCAGAGGCCCTGGCCAAAAAGCCTCCATCAAGGCTTCAGCCTGTTGCGGAACAAAGGCTACATATTGGGCAATCTTCCGGTCGGAGACATGAACGATCAATGGGTTGTCGCTGGGTCTTCCTTTCACTTTGTATACATTTTTTACGGCTTCATCATTTGATGCGATAGCGCCCAGACCGTAGACAGTCTCTGTCGGGAAAGCGATCAATTCTCCGACTTTCAGCAGTTCGGCTGCCTCATCGATCGTTGAGGCGTCGTATATTTTTGTTTCCATAATAATATATGCTCCTTTCTGAATGTTTTGACTGGCATGGACGCTGCTCAGGTTAAAAAAATAGCCGGGGCAATTGCCCGCAGCCATTTTTTGCCCATGGATAACAGGCGACTCTTTTCTTATTTTACTATCAGCATGCGATCGAGGCCGGACAGATCCTTTTCGATCGTGACCGTTTTGTCCGGGAAAGCTTTTTTGTAGAGTTCCAATAATTTTTCGCCTTGGTTGAAGCCAATCTCCATGAACAGGCAGCCGTCCGTTTTCAAATGGAACGGAAGCGTGAATGCCATCTTTTGGTAAAGATCCAACCCGTCGTGATCAGCGAACAATGCCGAATGCGGTTCGTACTCCAAGACCGAGCTGTCCATCAAGCCGATTTCATCTTCGCTGATGTAGGGCGGATTGCTGAGAATGCAGTCGAACGTCTCCAGCTGCACGGGCTCCAGCAGATCCCCTTGCAGGAAACGGATGTCCGCATCCAGTTGATCCGCGTTCTCTTTCGCGACGGCCAAGGCTTCTTCAGAAAGATCGGTGGCAGTCACTTCATCCTGCGGGCGTTCCTTTTTCATCGCAATGGCAATAGCGCCGGATCCTGTCCCGATGTCCAGGACCTTCTGCGGCCCTTTCCCTTCCAGACATTGTAAGGCCCGTTGCACGAGCTCCTCCGTTTCCGGACGCGGAATCAACGTAGCTTCCGTTACTTTCAAAGGATAACCGTAAAACCATTCGACGCCTACGATGTATTGTATCGGTTTGCCCGAAACATACTCTTTTATGTCGCTGAAATACTGCTTGTATTCTTGTTCCGTAATCGGATCGGCAAAACGCATCAACAAATCCGTCTTCGTCCAACCCAAACGATCCAAAAGCAGTCTTTCAGCAGCTAACGGACTTTTCTCGTGCTGTTCCAAAAAAAGTGCGCCATTCTGCAAAGCTTGCTGGTAACTGAGCTCGTTAGATTGATCCATTGTTCAGGGACTCCAATTTTTGCGTTTGATCTGCCATGATCAAAGCATCGATGACTTCATCCAATTTTCCGCTCAAAATCGTATCCAACTTTTGCAAGGTCAAGCCGATCCGGTGATCCGTAACACGGTTTTGCGGGAAGTTGTAGGTACGGATCCGTTCAGAACGATCACCCGTCCCGACTGCGGATTTACGCGTCGCATCATATTCGGATTGTGCTTCTGAAGAGATTTTGTCGTATACACGCGTACGCAAAATTTTCATCGCTTTTTCGCGGTTTTTGATTTGGGAACGTTCATCCTGCATCGCAACGGCGATTCCCGTCGGCAAGTGAGTCAATCGGACCGCTGAAGCAGTCTTGTTGACGTGCTGTCCGCCGGCTCCGCTGGCATGGTAGATGTCCGTGCGGATGTCTTTATCTTCGATGTTCAATTCGACCTCTTCCGCTTCCGGCATGACGACCACGGTAGCAGTGGATGTGTGCACACGCCCTTGTGATTCTGTTTCCGGAACACGTTGGACACGGTGCGCGCCGCTCTCATATTTCAGTTTGGAGAAGGCGCCTTGGCCGCTGATCATCAGGATGATCTCTTTGTAACCGCCGATGCCGGTGATGTTGGCATCCATGACCTCGACCCGCCAGCCTTGGCTTTCCGCATATTTGCTGTACATCGTGAACAGCGTTCCAGCGAACAATGCAGCTTCATCCCCGCCGGCTGCCCCGCGTATTTCCATGATGATGTTCTTGTCATCGTTCGGATCAGTAGGAAGCAGCAAAACCTTGATGCGCTCTTCAAGTTCGGTCTTCTCTTTCTTTAAATCGGTCAATTCCTCTTTAGCCATAGCAGCCATGTCATCATCCAACTTTTCCGACAACAGCTCTTCCGTGTCGGCGATTTCTCCTTCAACCTCTTTATAACGCTTGAAGGTCGCAACTTTTTCACGCAGCCCCGCTTCTTCTTTGGTCAATTCCAAGAATCGTTTTGTATCGGAAAGGACTTCCGGATCGCTCAACAATTCGGAAAGTTCTTCATAACGGATAATGAATGCATCTAATTGATCATACATAACTTTTTCAAACTCCTCTTTTTTTGTTTCTGAGTATCTGTTCTAGGCCAATGGCGGATGGTGGTAATGGTTACGGCAGACAGGAAGATAGGATTCATTTCCGCCGATCTGGATTTGTTCGCCGTCATATACTGGTTTTCCGTCCACGACACGCATGTTCATGATTGCTTTTTTATGGCAGTACCAGCAGATGGTTTTTATTTCTTCTATCTTATCTGCGTACAGCAACAGATATTTTGAGCCTTCGAACAATTCGTTCTGGAAATCATTCTTCAATCCGAACGCCATCACCGGAATTGCCAATTCGTCGACGATGCGCGCCAATTGGATGACATGCGCTTTGGACAGGAATTGGGATTCATCTATCAATATGCAAGCCGGCTTTTTCGGATTTTTGCTGACTTCCAAGAATACATCTGTATCATCCGCGATCGGAGTGGCTTCGCGCTTCAATCCGATCCGACTCGAGACATAACCTACACCATCACGATCATCAAGCGCGCTTGTAAAAATCATCACCGATTTGTTCTGCTCTTCATAATTATAGGCGACCTTCAGGATCTCGATCGATTTCCCGCTGTTCATCGCCCCATATTTAAAAAATAACTGTGCCATCATGTCCACCTTTCCAACAGCGTCTTGCCTACTTTTCGTGCATCGGCCGGAATTTCCTGCAAAAAGAAAGGATGCCCTTGTGTCATCCTGCTTCCGACCCGCTATTATCTCACTTTCATCATTCCGTTCTGGTAAGATTACCGAATGATAAAAAAACTGAATAACATCCCGTATAATGATAGTAGGAAATGGCTCCAAAGTCAATAAAATTCACGATTATCGGCTGTCCTTCAGCAATCGGAAGCCCCTCTTCTGACACGATACGGAATCTAAAAATATTCAATCCCGGCAAATTCTGCTATACTAACGCTATCGAAAAAAGCCTTGTTATATGCTATGATGGCAAGAGATACATAAGTAAGGAGCGAATTTATTTGACTATCCGCGGTTCACTAGCAATCAATATCGGCAAAATCGCCCAGTGGGGTCTTCAGACATTCACCAAAGGCGGAACCAGTCTGCCCGGCAAACTGGCCGTCAAATTGGATCCCGACGTATTGCAACACCTTTCCGAAAATTTTGATGTCGTCATCATCACCGGCACGAACGGCAAAACGCTGACGACATCGTTGACTTATCATGTCCTGCAACAAAAATTTCCGCATATTTTGACGAATCCGACCGGAGCCAACATGGAGCAAGGCATCATCTCCACGTTCCTGGAAGGCTATTCGCGCAAAGTCAAAAAGGAAAGAGCCTTTGCTGTACTTGAGGTCGATGAAGCCAGCCTTGTCAAAGTGACGAAGTTCATCAAGCCGAAAGTCATCGTGAACACGAATGTATTCCGCGACCAGATGGACCGATTCGGAGAAATCTATACGATTTACCAAAAAATGGTCGATGGTGCTGCTTTGGCACCTGATGCCGTCATCCTCGCGAATGGGGACAGCCCGATCTTCAACTCCAAAGAGTTGGTAAACAAGCAGATCTATTTCGGCTTCAATCATGAACCGGATGGCGACACTTTGGCGCATTACAACACGGACGGCGTTCTTTGTCCGAAATGCCAACACATTTTGCGCTACAAATTCAACACCTACAGCAACCTTGGGAAATATTACTGCCCGCATTGCGATTTCAAACGTCCGGAACTGGCCTACGCTGTCACCAAAGTGAACAAACTGACGCATAAGAGTTCTTCCTTTGAGATCGATGGACATCCGTTCCACACGAATGTCGCAGGTCTCTACAATGTCTATAACGCCTTGGCGGCCTACTCAGTCGGCAAACATTTCGGCTTGACCCCCGAAGAGATCCAAGCCGGTTTCTCGGCGGCCCAGCAAAAATTCGGCCGTCAAGAAACGATCACCGTCGACGACAAGGATATCATCCTGAACCTGATCAAAAATCCGGTCGGCCTGAATCAGGTCATCGACCTTCTGCATTACGAAGATGAACCATTCAGCGTCGTCTCCATCCTGAATGACCGGCCGGCAGACGGAACCGATGTCAGCTGGATCTGGGACGGGAACTATGAGAAATTTTTGGATTTTGATATCCCAAAAGTAACCGTCAGCGGCATCCGCCAAAAAGAGTTGACATTAAGGATGAAGGTTGCCGGTATTCCGGAAGAAAAACTTGAAGTTTTGCCAGATATCACAGATGTCATCAAAGCCTTCAAAAATGCTCCAACGAAAAAAATCTATGTGATGGCAACTTACACCGCTGTGCTGCAACTCCGTAAAGAGCTGGCGAACCAAGGCTATATAGCGGAAAGGATGAAATAAATGCGACTACGTATTTGCCACTTGTACGGCAACCTGCTGAACACATACGGCGACAATGGGAATCTGTTGATGCTCCAGTACTGCGCCCGTGAAAAAGGCATCGATTTCGAAACGGAAATCATCAGTTTGGACCAACCCTTCGATCCCGATAAATATGACCTCGTCTTTTTCGGAGGAGGCCAGGATTACGAACAGTTCATCGTTTCCAAAGACATTCAGGCTAAAGCAGAAGGAATCAAGGAATACATCGAAAATGATGGCGTTGTATTGGCCATCTGTGGCGGCTACCAATTGTTGGGGCATTATTATATGGATGCATCCGGCAATAAGATCCCCGGCATCAGCGCCCTGGACCACTATACCCTGAGCCAGGACAATAACCGGTTTATTGGCGATATCACCATCCGCAGCGAGGAATTCAATGAAACCTACGAAGGATTCGAAAACCATAACGGACGGACTTTCCTTGGCGAAAACATGCGTCCGCTCGGAAAAGTCGAAAAAGGGATGGGCAACAATGGCGAAGACAAGACCGAAGGCGCCCGCTACAAAAATGTCTTCTGTTCCTATTTCCACGGTCCCCTGTTGGTCCGCAACATCCACTTGGCAAACCGCATCGTTGATCTGGCCATTGCCCAACACAACAAAAAAATCTAAAAATAAAACAAAGAAGAGGAGCTATCCCTGTAAATGGGACTAGCTCCTCTTCTTTGTGGTTTTAGCGCCCTAGTTGTCCGATTCTTACGCATTATCGGACAACTTCCTGTATTCCGCTGAGTATGATATCACAAAAAAAGGCTGCACCAGAATGATGCAGCCTTGCTGTTCCTTGCTGATACAGATCCCTATTCCATCGCGAACGAAAGCACAATCGTCAGTACAACAAATGCCAACAGACCGGCGACGAACGCCCACGATTGCCATCTCGCCATATTCAGCGTGCTTCCGATGCCGAAGCGTTTTTCGACGAATATCGAGGGGTCCTCCGGATTGTAATACCAAACGCCCCACTTCCAGTAACGCTCTTCATCCGCTTCCGTCACTTCATCCGGCAATTCACCCGCTTCGTTCAGGAACAGTTTTTCGCCGCCTTGACCATATTTCCAGGTCAGATAGACGCTGTACCCAACTATGATGACCACGAACGGAATCGTCATGCCGATGATCCACTGGGCACCCTTGTCTGCGAAGAACAAGGAAAAGAAATGGATGCCGCTCAACAAGAGCTGCGTCATCACCGTCACGACCAGAAAGTAATAGGACCAGGCTTGGCGGAACAATTTGCTCTGCTTGCTGGAGAGATCGGACAGATAGGGTGAAATTTTCTGTTTCGATTTGATGAAGGAATAGTGGCTGAAAAACATCATCGGAACCATCAACAATTGTATCGCCGGCAGCATGAATACATTCACATACGTTTTATCGACGATCCGATCCGGTTCGTTCGAACTGTTCCAGTGAACAGGAAACCGATCTGGAATCAGGTCATAGAAATAAAGCGTGACCGCTACCGTCACCAACAGGATGAACAGTTGCGCCGAAACGAAAATCGAATGGGAGACTACTTTCAAATCTTTTTGATAGGCAGTATCGATGACGATTTTGGCTTTTTTCGCTTCGATTCTGATCCCGTTCGCTTCTTTCCAACTGCGGAGCTGTTTCCGTTTCTGCAGGTAAAGCAGGAAGGATAGGAAGATGAAGGCGAACATCGCGACCGTCACATAGATGCTGGTGACCATTTCAACTTTCTCCTCATCATCCCAGAGAAGAAAGAAAAAAATTGGCGCAGCGATCAATATACTACCAATCACATTTTGGTAAAGGTAGGCTTTTTTCAGCTTCAAAACGTAGGGGTCCTTCTGATGCGATGTCGGAACCGTCACTCCAAACGGCGTACTTAATCGGCTATAGTATGGCGTAATGCCGTTGACGACCCCAATAATCAAAAATAGTATCACCATGAACCAACTAAAGATCAGCATGTGCTTTCCCCTCCCCTTCCAGCTCTTTCTCGATTTCGTCCAACCAGCCGTTGAACGTTTCTTCATTGACCTCAAAAATCTGTTTGTCGATCAGGATTTCCTTGAGCTTATCCTGCATCGCCGCTTTCGTGTGCTCATTGGAAGCCATCATTGCGCGTTCGCTGACGAAATAGCCTTTCTGGTTTTTTACCAGTACGCCTTCCTCCACCAACAGATTATAGGCTTTATTCACGGTGTGCATATTGATGCCCAATTCGCTGGCCAAACTCCGGACGCTCGGTAATCCATCCCCATACGACCATTCCTTTTTGAGGATACCTATTTTGATCTGGTACATCAATTGTGTATAGATCGGCGTATCGCTGTTCGGAAGAATTTCGATGAACATATTTACCCCTCCTGTTCGTTATATAACAAGTATAACATCGCTGGCGGAATTTGCAAGCGGGAAGGGGTGGCCGGAATTGGGTACCGACTAATATTCACTCTGTCCTCCGGTTAACGCAAGCTTCGCCGGAGGACAGATCAACATTCCTATGTGTCCTCCGATGAGCACTGCCTCCTCGGAGGACAGGCTGCATTTTACCGCGTTTCTTCGGTGAACGACGGCCTCGCCGGAGTTCCACATTATTATGCACGCTCTCCTCCGGCCGCCACGCGAAAAAATTCAGCACAACACAAAAAACGTCGTGCGACCGATACCTACCAGTCGCACGACGTTTTTCCACATTTGTTATCTCTAGTAACCTTCTTGCAAAGCCCGGATGCTGTTTTCCGTCACTACCGAAGTATCGCAAAGCATATCGATCGGATGTTGTTTCTTGTTTTGGAAAGCAGCGACCAGATAGATCACAGCCACAGTTTTGCCGATATAGCGGCCGACGCCCTCGCGGATCAGGATGGTCTGCCAACTGAGTTTTTCTTCTTTGAAGCAAACGACGCGGATGCCAAAAATCATCTTCCCCAGCGTTTGGCCGTTCGTGTATTTTGTTGTCAGTATGAAATACCCTACCAAGATCAGCAACTGAAAAAATCCGTACAAGGTTAAGGGAGAACTCCCGCTCATACTGATGCCGCCCAAAGCGAAGATCGGCTTGACCAGGATCCCCATCAGGGCCTGAACGACCAGCAGATCGACAAGGTAGGCAAAGAGCCGGATCCAAAAACCGGCGAAAACGTAATCCGGATAGCGGTGAAACGGGCGTTCCTGCTGATCGGAAAATCGCTCGGCTTCCTCCCAGGCTGCTTTCTTTTTCCGGATTTCTTCCAAGCGTTCTTCATGCGTAGTGATTTGCTCTTCCATCATCACTCACCTCCGTAGAGATAAAGCAGTCTCGGAGCAGCGCTTGTCCCAAAAGTATCCCGTAGCAACTGAAGTTCAGTAAGCGTCTGATTGTCCTGGCTCGTCAGTTTGGCAGCTGCCTGAGCGAAAAACCAAGAAAAATCGGAAAACAATCCAGGTGTCGAAGTATAGTCGAACACTTCAGCATCGTCCAGGCCGTAAGCAGCTTTCATCGCTTTCAACGCATCGTCAGTGTAGGCTATCTCATCCACCAATCCAAGCGCTTGAGCTTGGGTTCCGGAATAAATCATGCCGTTCGCAACAGCGCGTACCTCTTCTTCCGGCATATCCCTTCCCGTTGAAACGACAGTGACGAAACGCTGATAAGCCTCATCGACGTAAGCCTGAAGCAACGCACGTTCTTCCTCTGTCATATCCCGATCCGGCGACCCGATGTCCTTGAGGCTGCCAGACTTGATTGTGTTGTATTCGATCCCCAACTTTTCAAGAAGCCCGGAATATTCGATCGCTTGCATGATGACACCGATCGATCCGGTGGTCGTTTCGGCAGTGGCATAAATCTTGTCCGCACCTGCGGAAATGTAGTAGCCTCCGCTTGCTGCCGTTCCTTGCATCGAAGCATAGACCGGCAGATCCTTCTCAGCAGCAATGCGGTACAATTTATCGTGTGCCTCCGCGCTTTCATAAACTCCACCGCCCGGGCTGTCGACTATCAGGAAGATCCCCTTGACCGTGTCATCCTCTTCGATGGCTTTCAACTGCTCCAAAAAAAGGTCATGATCATAACTGGAGCCGTCCGTCAGCATGCTGCCTGTTCCTGATTGGATGGTGCCTTCGATATGCAGAACCGCAATCCGGTTGGCGGCATCGCCGCTTTCCAGAACATTTTCCTGCAGGCTCGTTCCTGGAATCAGGTTGCCCGTAAGTTGACTGAGAGAATCTTCCGTTTCGGCAGTCAAACGGGACGAAAGAAATTGCGAACCGAGTGATGCCACGAAAAGCACTAGCGCGATCGCTACCGCAATCCATCTCTTTTTGTTCATCAAGCATTCCCCTTTTCATTTCGATTATTCTTGAGGATAATCCTCGGCCGGCTCTTCCTCGATTTCAGGTTCATCCAAATAGAGTCCGGATATTTCCTTGTACCATTCGAAGATATGCATTAACAGGACTTTAAGGACAGCGTACCCGGGAATACCCAAGATAAAGCCGGTCAGACCGAACAGTTTTCCAGCCGTAAGCAACACGAAGATGATCGTGACGGGATGGACCTCGAGATTGCTGCCGAGTACCTGCGGCGAAATGACGCGTCCCTCGATGAATTGCTCGATCGAGAAAACCAGCAGCACTTTTGCCAGCATCAGCGGAGAATCCACTATCGCAACGATCACCGCGGGCACCATCGCAATGAAGGAACCCATGTACGGGATGATGTTGAGGAACCCAGCCAGAATCCCAAGCACGATGCCGAATTTCATGCCGATGATGGCATAACCGATGACGAACATCAGACCGACAAAGAAGGCGACCGTAATCTGTCCGCGTACATATTGGCTGATCTGCGTGTTGATTTTCTTCAAAAGTTCGCCGATCGATTCCCGCAGATTTGTGGGAAAGAATTGCAGAAAGCTCAGAGGCAACCTGTCTCCTTCTTTCAGCAGATAATACAGGATGATCGGCATCGTGATGATTCCCACAAACGCATTCGTCAGAAGCCCCACGACGCTGCCTAGCCCGCTGACCGTGTTCGACAGGACTTCGTTCAATTTGGCGGAAACAGAGTTGAATATGTCCGAATTGATTTGATTGATCTGCTCCTGCAAAGAGGTGAACCAATCATAATTGATCAATTCGATCGTCATGCTTTCGATTGCCTGCCAATAAGCAGGAAATTCGCGGACAATCCCGATCGTCTGATCGCGGATGATCGGTATCAGAATTGCAAATCCCCAAATCATCATCAGCAGCACCAGCACGAATGCGATCCAAATCCCGACAAATCGTTTGATTCCCCTCTTCTCCATCAATGTTACCAAGGGGTTCAGCATATAAAAGAAAATACCCGCCATTATCAGCGGAAAGCCGATGACACTGAAGAAGCTGCCGATTGGACCTAAAAGATAGGAGATTTTTGAAAATACCAAAACAATCAGAAGAATCAGTAAAGTGATCAAAAGAACGGTCACGAACTTGTTGTTCAGAAACCATTTTTCGAACCACGACAAACGATTCCTTGACGTCCCTTTACGCGGGGCTCTTTCCATTGGACTCACCTTCAATCTTTCTTCTTATAGGTAATGGTAGTGCCGTCCGTTATAGTCGGCAGAATGTAAGGAGTCAAATAAATGCTTGTTTCCAGGCGTTCTTCATCCCAATTTTTGAAAATCATGGTTGTGTGGCCGATCGACTGCAAATTTTTGAGGACATGGGTACCGATATAGGATATGCGGTATTCCTGATCGTCAAACAAAATCCGATCCCCGTCCGCCAGTTCGAACCATTCCTGAGGCTCGACAAAACGATGGATGACGGAAACCTCCTGCAACGGCTCCGTTGCGCTGTCATCGAACAGGATGATCATCGGTTCCTTTATATCTATTGCTTTTTCTCCAATTTGAATTACTTTGCTTTGCATGGACATATCTCCTTTTCAGACACTTATTACAATTTCTATTCTATCACAGTTTTTTGGGCAAACCATTGATTATGCCGTTGAATCCAAGTTTATTTGCTCGGTGAGCTTTTTTTCCTGTCATTGTCTAGGGCATTTGTTATAATGGAATTATCATAATATTTAGGAGGTCTTTGGATGGAACAAGTTTTATATCTTGGCTCTTACACGAAAAGAGAAAGCAAAGGGGTTCATCAAATCATTTTGGACACCGATAAAAAAGAATTGCGTGATTATCGCTTGATTGCGGAAGTCGATAGCCCTACTTACCTGGACTTATCTGCCGACAAAGAAATGCTGTACACGATTTCCAAAACGGACGAAGGCGGCGGCATCACCTCTTTCAAGAAAAATGAAAACGGAACCTATGATAAGGTAGCCGAAATTTCTCCTGAGGGATCTGCGCCTTGCTACATCTATTTCGACGAAGACAGAAAATTGCTTTTCACTGCCAATTACCATGGCGGTTACTTGACTGTCTACAAAGAGAACTCTGACGGTTCATTCACGATGACGGACCGTGCGCAACATGTGGGTTCAAGCATCCATGAAAATCAAACCATCCCGCATGTGCACTACAGCGCGCTTTCCCCGGACAAGAAATTCTTGTTGGCCTGCGATTTGGGTACCGACGAAGTTTACACCTACACAGTTTCTGGTGAAGGTAAACTGGCGGAAGTTGCCCGTTATAAAGCGACACCTGGCACAGGCCCGCGTCACCTGGTTTTCCATCCGAACGGCAAAGTGGCTTACTTGTTCGGCGAATTGAGCAGCGATGTCGAAGTGTTGGCATATGATGCGGCTGCCGGTACTTTCTCCTTGCTGCAAGTCATCACGACTATCCCTGAAGAGCATACCGGTTTCAACGGCGGTGCGGCTATCCGCATTTCCGCTGACGGCAAATTCGTTTATGCTTCCAACCGCGGCCATGATTCATTGGTTGTCTATGCGGTATCCGAAGACGGCGAAACATTGTCATTGGTGGAATACGTCCCTACCGAAGGGAACACACCGCGTGACTTCAACTTGGATCCGAGCGGCCAATTCGTGATCGTGGCTCATCAGGATTCCGACAACCTGACTTTATTCGAACGCGATGCTGAAACGGGCAAATTGACGTTGCTGCAAAAAGACGTCTACGCGCCAGAATGCGTTTGCGTATTCTACTAAAATCATCAGGAAAAGCATTTCCCCCACGTTCGGATAGAGCGTGGGGGTTTTTGTTTTCACAACACGGCTGAGCAGATAAGTTACCTCGGCGAGTCCCTCTCCTGTATACTCGACTTATGGATTATCTGAACGGAGGCGTGAACTGACATGATTACAGGTTTTCACCATCTCACCGCCATCACCAAAGATGCGGAGAAGAACAAAACTTTTTACACCGAAATTTTGGGGTTGCGCCTTGTCAAGCAGACGGTCAATCAGGACAATTTGACCGATCCCCACCTTTTTTATGGCGACTACCAGGGAACCCCTGGTACGATTCTGACCTTTTTCGAGTTGCCTAGAGTCGGCCAACGTCATGAAGAAGACAGCTTCATCCATGAAGTGCTGTTGAAGATCCCTCTAGGCAGTCTGAAGTTCTGGAGGGACCGGCTCACTGCGGGATCCATCAGCTCCATTGAAAGCAATCAATTCGGCTGCACTTTTTTGGATCCCGACGACCTGAAAATCAGCCTGGTCGAAGTGCCCGAAGTGATCGCGGCCGATCAGGCGACCCGCCACAGCGATGTGCCTGCCGAATTCCAGATCATCGGAATCCAAGGCATCCACTACACTGTGGCCGACCTTGGAAAAACGGAAACCTTTTTCCGCGAAGTGTTGGGCATGAAACTGCAAGGTTACACTGCCCATCCGCTCCTTGCCCCGGATGAGGAAAGTCGGCTGATCCAATCCGCCAGCCTGAAGCCTTCCCGTCTCGGAAAAGGCGCCATCGACCATATCGCTTACAGCGTTTTGGACCGTGGAGACTTGGATCTGATCCTCGGTAAGGCAAGAGAGTACAAGGTCACCGTAGAAAAAATAATCGACCGCGGTTATTTCCAGAGCCTGTATCTGCGCGAACCGAGCGGATTGCGCATCGAGATAGCGACCGAGCAACCGGGCTTCACGTTGGACGAACCGCTGGAAAAACTCGGGGGAACGTTTGCCCTCCCTGATTTCCTGAAAACGAAACGAAAAACGATTGAAGCCAACATACTGAACAGAAAGAAGTGAGCCTATGCAGCATTATAATACCGACGACCTCAACACGAAACAAATGTACAAATTTTTGACAGGAAGCATCATCCCCCGCCCGATCGCCTGGATCACCACCCAGAATCAGGAAACGCAGGTCGTCAACGCAGCGCCCTTCAGTTTCTTCAGTGTCGCCTCGAATGTGCTGCCGCTGATCAGCGTGGCCATTCTGAGGAACGGCGGGAAAATCAAAGATTCCGCCAAAAACCTGCTGGCTACCCGGCAAGGCGTCGTCCACATCGTCAGCGAAGACTTGGTGGAGGAGATGAACAGGACGGCCGCCCAATTACCGGACACGGAGAGCGAAATCGATCTGACGGAATTGACGTTGACCGCCAGCCTCACAGTCTCCGTCCCCGCCATCAAAGAAGCAAAAATCCGGATGGAAACCACCGTCCACCAATATGTGCCCCTGACGGATGCGGAGGGCAATGTGCTGACGGATCTGTTCATCTTGCGCGTCGAAGAGTTCCTTTTTGATGAATCGGTGTTCGATCAGGAGAAGCAATACGTTTTGGCAGAGAAATTGGAGCCTGTCGCCAGACTGGCCGGCAACGATTATACAAAGCTCGGGGAAATCTTTTCGCTGGAACGTCCTTAGCGGGCTATATGTTGGCTGAAGTTGTTCGGAAAACAACCGGCACCGTTCAGCCGATACATCCGGCTTTCGCAGCGATTTATACCCATAACGACGAAAAAACTTCACCCGGCAATCATCCGGATGAAGCTTTTTTGCGTATTTTCTGTTATTCCTTCGGCAGGACGCTTCCGATTTCTGCTTTTACGGCAGCTTCCCCGGTCACATCCAGGCTGAAGTTTTTTACTTTGTCCATATTTGTGATCACGACGACCATCGCGGAATCTTTGCCGGCTTCCTGCAGTTGCGCCAGATCCACTTTTGCGATCAATGTATCCGCAGTCAGAGCCTGGCCTTCCTTCACGAATATTTCGAATGGTTTCCCGTTCAACTCAACCGTATCCAATCCCATGTGCAACAAAATCTCCAAGCCGCTGTCCAACAATATGCCTACCGCATGCTTCGTCGGAAACACGCTCAACACTTTTCCATTTGCCGGTGAATAGATGTCTCCGTCTGAAGGGATGACCGCGTATCCGTCCCCCATCATTTTTTGGGAAAACACAGGGTCTGCAACATCCGAAACAGGTACCACTACACCGTTGGCTGGTGAATACAAGATTTCCTTCTCAACCGGCAGTTTTCCCTTTTTATCATCCTTCTTAAAAAAGCCAAACATGCTATCGCCTCTTCCTTATGTAAATGAGCTTGTGTGAAAATTAGTATACTTCATTTTAACATAAGCAGCCGCGTATTGTGAATTTTTTTTGCACCGCTTACATCAAAAAGCGTCCGCCATTTCCTTAAGAATCCTTGAAAAGGATTGGCTAATCTTTTTCATTTCGCTATACTAGATGATGGAGTATCAAAAAAATGCACAACAGAAAGGATATTATATGGAATTTATGGAAATACTGAAAGCAATCATCCTCGGCATCGTTGAGGGTATCACCGAATGGCTGCCAATCAGCAGCACCGGACATATGATCCTGGTTGAAGAGTTCATCCAACTGGACCTTTCCCAGGCATTCAAGGAAATGTTCTTCTATGTGATTCAGCTCGGCGCCATCCTCGCCGTAGTCGTCATTTATTTTCACAAACTGAATCCCTTCTCCCCAAGCAAAAGCAAGGAAGAAAAAACGCAGACTTGGGATATCTGGAAAAAAGTAGTCATCGGATGTATCCCGGCGGCTGCCATCGGCTTGCCATTGAACGACTGGGCCGACGAAAACCTGCTGAACTCGACAGTGGTGGCGATGGCGCTGATCATCTACGGGATTTTGTTCATCGTCATCGAAAACAAGCACAAGGATCGCGAACCGAGCATCACCGATTTCAGCCAATTGACCTATATGAAGGCTTTCCAGATCGGTTTGTTCCAGGCGCTCTCGATCATCCCGGGCACCTCGCGCTCCGGCTCCTCCATCCTGGGGAGCATCGTTTTGGGCACTTCCCGCTTCATCGCGACGGAATTCTCTTTCTTCATGAGCATCCCGATCATGTTCGGGATCAGCTTCCTGAAGATCATCAAATTCGGCTTCGACTTTACAGGCCTTGAATTCGCCGTGCTTTTGTCCGGCATGCTGACGGCTTTCCTCGTTTCGATCGTCGCCATCAAATTCCTGATTGGTTACCTGAAACGCAACGACTTCAAGGCATTCGGCTGGTACCGGATTGTGCTTGGGGCAATTGTCCTGATCTATTTCATGTTTGTCTGAATAATGAGTTTGGCCATCCTCTAGAGGGTGGCTTTTTGTTTTGGGCGCTGTTGTGCTCAAACTCTTTATTGATAATTATTACAATCTGCAAATTCCAGGTATCCTTCTGATTTTATTGCTGTGCGCAATTTCGGGCGTCCATAAATTGTGTCTGATTTATGGATATTGAGAATGAGATTCATTTCTGTTTGATTATAATGATTATAATCTGGACTTCTTTAGTGCTATCATGAAGGCATAAAAGGAAGGAGTGTCACTCATGAAAGACTTATTCAAGAATAAAGCGATGATCGCAACCATGATCAGCGGCGTTCTCATCATTCTTGGCATTGTGTTGCAATGGCAAAACTTTGATACAGCTGCAGCCATCATTTTCGTTCTATCTTTCATCATAGGCGGCTATAAACAAGCTAAAGAAGGTTTCATCGATACAGTTGAACATAAACATCTGAACGTCGATATTTTGATGGTGCTTGCCGCAGTCGGTGCCTCGCTGATCGGCTACTGGATGGAAGGTGCGCTGCTTATCTTCATCTTCTCGCTATCCGGTTCGCTGGAGGAATACGCGACCGATAAAAGTACCCAAGCGATCACTGCATTGATGAACATTGTCCCTGAAATCGCAAAACGCATCAACCCGGACGGTTCAATCGAAGACGTCGCAGTCAAAGAGCTTAAGGTCGGCGATACTTTATTAGTACCTAAAGGCGCCAGCATCCCCATCGACGGCACGATCGCATCGGGCCAAGGTCTGATCGATGAAGCTGCCATTTCCGGCGAATCCGTCCCTGTCGAAAAGACTGTCGGCGATGATATCTTCGGAAGTACTATCAACCTGAGCGAAGCGTTGACGATGACCGTCTCGAAAGAATCCAAGGATACCCTCTTCGCCAAAATTATCCGCATGGTCGAAGAAGCGCAAAAGACCCCTTCGAAGACGGCAAGCTTCATCAACCGCATCGAAAACACCTATGTCAAAATCGTCCTAATTTTTGTGCCAGTCATGATCGCTGTGTTTTATTTCCTGCTGGATTGGGGTTGGAATGAATCATTCTATCGCGGCATGGTGCTGTTGACGGTGGCCTCCCCTTGCGCATTGGTGGCATCCGCCACTCCGGCTGTCCTTTCCGCCATTTCCAATGCAGCCAAGCACGGTATCCTGTTCAAAGGCGGCATTCCGATCGAGAACTTCTCGGCGATGGATTGCATCGCTCTCGACAAAACAGGCACGCTGACGGAAGGCAAACCGAAAGTGACGGAGGCCAGCTATCTGGCAGGCACCGACGAAAAACACATCATGTCCGTCGTCTATGCTTTGGAACACTCCTCGACCCATCCGATCGCTTCCGCATTGGTCCAACATCTCGACACGAAGGAATATGTGAAGTCGCAAATGGATACGATCCAGGATCTTACCGGTTTCGGATTGGCTGGCGAAGCATTCGGAAGCCAATGGAAAATCGGCAAAAAATCCTTCGTTGTAAATGATGAACTGAATGAGCCTCCATTCGTAAAAGAAGCTTTCGCGCTCCAAAATGAAGGAAAGACCGTCATTTACGTTTCACAGGATGATAAGGTCGTGGCCTATTATGCTTTATTGGATACCCCTAAATCAGAGGCAAAAGACATGATCGCCTTTTTCAAAGCCAATGGTGTCCATACGATCATGATCACCGGCGACAATGAAGCAACAGGGCAAACAATCGGTAAGCAATTGGGTGTGGATGAAATCCGCGCAAACTGTCTTCCCGAAGATAAAACCACGATCCTGAAAGATCTTCAGGCGAAATACAATCTGGTCGCGATGGTCGGAGACGGCGTGAATGACGCCCCTGCACTGGCAAATGCTGATATCGGCATCGCTATGGGCGAAGGAACAGACATCGCCATGGAAACGGCTGATGTCGTTCTGATGAAGAGCGAGCTGGACAAGTTGGAATATTGTTATGGCTTATCGAAGAAGCTGAAGAAGATCACCATGCAGAACATCATCTTTTCAATCAGCGTCATCCTCATTTTGATCATGTCAAACCTGTTCCAACTCATCAACCTTCCGCTTGGGGTAATCGGACACGAAGGCAGCACGATTCTGGTCATAATGAACAGTCTACGGCTCCTGGCGAAAATCCCTACCCACCACTTCAAGGGCACTGCAAAACCGGCCGGAAAGCCTTCCAGCGCAAGCCTCGTACAAGAAAAGTAATCTTCCCAAAGTCTCAGATATAAAAAAGAAAGCGTTCGGGCAATGACCCCGAACGCTTTCTTTTTAGTAGTTGCACCGGAAAGACAAAATACACGAAAACAGGCATCGATGAAGTCATTCTCATCGATGCCTGTTGCTGTTTTAGTCTAGTCTTTTTTTGCGGGGAAGAATGCATCGTACAGTACTTTGACTGCTCTCGCTTCATCCTTTTCGTCGATCCCGAACATGATGCTGACTTCTGACGAACCTTGGTTGATCATTTCCAGGTTGATGTCCGCTTCAGCCAGTGCGGTACAGGCCTTCGCTACTGTCCCGACGGAATTGACCATGCCTTCGCCGACGATCATCAATAAGCAAATGCCGCCCTTGACCTGAACATCGTCCGCTTCCAATTCGTTCTTCAAGCGGTACAGCAACTCTTGTTCCTGCTGCATCGTCATTTGATTGGCGCGCAGGATGATCGACAAATCGTCGATACCGGATGGCATGTGTTCAAAGTTCAAGTTGAAATCTTCGAATATCTGCAGCACTCTGCGGCCGAACCCGACTTCTCGGTTCATCAGGTATTTGCCGATGTAGATGCTCATGAAGCCGGTCGAACTTGCGATACCTGAAACGATTTGTTTGTTTTCAGGTTTCGTTCTCGTGATGCTGGTACCTGGAGCAGACGGATTGTTGGTGTTTTTGACGACTACCGGGATTCCGGCGCTGAATGCCGGCTGCAAAGCTTCATCATGGAAGACTGAAAATCCGCTGTAGGATAATTCACGCATTTCACGATAGGTCAATTGTTTGATTTTTTTAGGGTGTTTGACCATTTTAGGGTTTGCCACGTAAATGGCGTCAACGTCCGTAAAGTTTTCATACAGGCTGGCTTTGACACCGTTGGCGACGATTGCGCCGGAGATGTCCGATCCCCCTCTTGAGAATGTAAGCAATTGTCCATCTTTCGTGTAACCGAAGAACCCCGGGAACACGATGATTTCTTTCGAATCCCGCAATGCATAAAGATTTTTGAAGGATTCCGGCAATACCCGCGCATTCCCTGGGTTGTCGGTTACCAAAAGGCCGGCATCCTTCGGGTTGACGTATTTGGCAGGGATTCCCTCTTTATTGAAAAATGCAGCTACAAGGATGGCGCTGTTGTCTTCGCCGCTGGCTTTGTAGGCATCCAGCGCATACAATTCGTTGTAGAATTTCGTCTGGATCAACTTCTCATAGTTTTTGGAAATGATGTCCATGACACTTGGATCGATTTCCAATTCATCGACGATATCTTGATATCTTTTCAGGATCGTCTTCAGCGTTTTTTGGTGATCTTCTTTATTTTTTACCTCATCAGCCAGCTTGATCAACAAATCCGTAACTTTTTCGTCCGAGTCATTGCGCTTTCCTGGTGCTGAAACGACCACGATTCTTCTGTCTGCGTCATCTTTCACAATCTGCAATACTTTTTTCAATTGAGTCCCATTCGCAAGGGAACTCCCGCCAAATTTAATAACCTTCAAACCGAACACTTCCTCGCTTGATTTCTTTAATGAATTTTTAATTTTGTAATTGTATTTTCATTTATGCTTTAGAATATCATCATATCACAGCTATGGCAATTACCTTTTCAAACTTTACATCATTTGTAACATATTTGTATTGTTAATGCTATGGCCATTTGCAAAAAAAGGAATATACTATGAGTTAACTTATTGTGGGAGGTTTCAAATCAGTGAAAAAAAATAATCCTTGGAGGATTGTCGTCGGATTATCCGTAATCGCAAGCATCAGCTCTGCTTTGTTCAAGTCAAATCGCAATGCCGGTAAAAGCCTATCAACAACGTACACCCCTTACATCGGCACGTGGAAAAACGACGCACAGTCCTTGAAGGTTGAAATTACTGATAATCTGGAGATTCTCCTGAACAACAAAAAATTAAAGGCAACCCTTGAAGAAGCCAAACCCAACGAATTGGTCTTCCGCGACCATTTCGGCTATTACTTGATTCTGAAAAAAGATACATCCCCTACTCTGACCATCTATGATGAGGCGGAAGAACAAGAATTCTACTTCAAACGTGAAACCGACAAATAGCGAATCTCTTATGCGCATTAACACATACGCCCCTCATCAGGGCGTTTTTTTTTGTTGAGTAATCGGCGACAGTGGCCGGATGTGCATCAGCGTATTCGCTGTACAAACAAAAATAAACGACAAAAGCAGGGGCTGCCCCATATCATTCCCGAGGCAGCCCTTGCTTTCTTTAGATAAAATTGATTGCTGTCTGTACGCACAGTCGGTTAGTTTTGTGGTTTGATCTTCCAGATTTCATCCGCGTAACGCAGAATCGTGTAATCCGATGAAAACGGCCCCGAGCTCGCTATATTCATCAGCGCCATGCGGTTCCATCTGTCTCTGTCAGAAAACGCCTTATCCGCTTCATATTGAGCTTGCAGGTAGCTGTCGAAATCTTTAAGCAGGAAATACTCGTCATTGTACATGACCAGCGAATCGAAGATATCCCGCGCTTCAGTCTCGACGCCAGGAATCGTCCCATCAATGAGCAGATTCAGGATCCGTTTCAAACGTGGATTCTTTTCATAGATATCTCTTGAATTGTATACGCCATTGCGGTAATATTCCTGCACTTCATCACTCTTCAGACCGAAGATGAAGATGTTGTCTTCACCGACGTTATCCCTGATTTCAACATTGGCCCCATCCAAGGTCGCCATCGTGACGGCACCATTCGACATCAGCTTCATGTTGCTGGTGCCGGAAGCTTCCTTGCCGGCAAGAGAAATCTGTTCGCTGATATCAGCTGCAGGGATGATCAATTCCGCCAACGACACGCCGTAATTCTCAACGAAAACAATCTTGATTTTGTCGTTGAGGGCAGGATCGTTGTTGATCATGTCCGCAATCGCATTGATCAGCTTGATGATCTGTTTCGCATAATAATAGCTAGGTGCGGCTTTTGCGCCGAATATGAAGACACGTTTCTGCAGGTTGATTTTCGGATTATCCTTCAATTGCAGATATCTATCCAAAATATGCAGAACGTTCAACAGTTGGCGTTTATAGGCGTGCAATCGTTTGATCTGCACGTCGAACAATGCCGTCGGATCGATTTCGAGATTCATTTCTTTTAGCGCATAGGCCGCAAAACGTTTTTTGTTTGCCAGTTTGACTTGTTCCAGCTTATCCAGGACAGCTTTATTGTCGCGGTGCGCCTTCAGAATTTTGATTTCTTCCGGATCGCTCTTCCACTCCGCACCGATCGTCTCATCAAGCATTGCGGTCAGATTCTCATTTGCGATCTGAACCCAGCGTCTTTGCGTGATCCCGTTCGTTTTGTTGTTGAATTTTTGCGGATACATCACGTAGAAGTCATGCAGCGTGTCAGCCATCAGGATATCCGTATGCAGTTTGGCGACGCCGTTTACGCTATGGCTGCCGATTATAGCAAGGTTGGCCATCTTGATCTGGCCATTGGCGATGATGGCAGTGCGCTGAGTTAATTCCTCGCCATATAACGGCGTTTTTTTGTCGATATGACGGCGGTTGATTTCCTGGATGATTTGGTAGATGCGCGGCAACAGATCCGAAATCATCGTTTCCGGCCAACGCTCCATCGCTTCCTGGAGGATCGTGTGGTTGGTGTAGCTGACTGTTTTCTTCGTGATTTCCCACGCTTGATCCCAAGTCAACCCTTCCTCGTCCAACAAAATCCGCATCAATTCAGGGATTGCCAAAGTCGGGTGGGTGTCATTGATATGGATTGCGATTTTATCCGGGAAAAGACTCCAGTCCAAGTTCAGACGTTTGAAATAACGGACGATGCTCTGGACACCGGCGGATGAAAAGAAATATTCCTGTTGGACACGCAAAAGCCGTCCTTCGTAGTTGGAATCATCCGGATACAGCACTTCGGTAATGCGTTTGACTTCTTCACGTTGTTCTTCTGTGGAAAAACGCGCTTCATCCCCGTAAGGAATTTCCGCTGACCAAAGCCGCAGGTTATTGACGATGCCGTTATTGTAGCCGACCTGCGCGGTATCGTAAGGAACCGCTAGGATATCACGGGTATTTTCGTGACGCACACGCAACTTGCCTTCTCCATCCTGCGTAAAGCTGACATCTCCGCCGAAACGGACGATGACGGCCTTGTTCTCTTTGCGGACTTCCCAGACGTTCCGGTTGCGCAGCCAATTCTCGGGCAATTCAATCTGATAGCCGTTTATGAATTTTTGTTTGAAAAGACCATAACGGTAACGGATTCCATTGCCGTTGCCGGCAAGACCGGTCGACGCGATGGAATCCATGAAACAGGAAGCCAACCGTCCGAGGCCGCCGTTCCCCAAAGCCGGATCGACTTCAGCACGTGCCACCTCATCCAAGTCAAGACCCATCTCTTCCATTCCTTGCTTAACACAGTCCAATATGCCCATATTCAGGAGGTTACTTTTCAGCATCCTTCCGGGCAGGAACTCCATCGAAAAGTAATAGACTTGCTTTTCCTTTTTCTTGTTATAATTCGTTATAGTTTGTATCCAGTCCTCGGAATAACGCCCGCGGACCAAGTCCCCCAGCGCAATGAACTGCTCAGTTTTCGAGCCATCCTCATAACTATAGGCGAATAATTCTTCGAATGTTTTTT
This sequence comes from Trichococcus pasteurii, assembly GCF_900112935.1. GTDB lineage: Bacteria > Bacillota > Bacilli > Lactobacillales > Aerococcaceae > Trichococcus > Trichococcus pasteurii. Next base: position 121,886 of record NZ_FONM01000004.1, on the reverse strand, counting down.
GGTATTCCTTTTTGAACTCTTGGACGTCAAATGCCATATATGCTTCAACTCCTTCTATTCGTTGACCAGTGACTGATAGACGTCTAGGTAATCCTTAGCGGGTTCTTCCCAGCTGAAATCGCGGCTCATCGCTTCGCGAACCATTTCTGCCCATGCTTTCGGTTGGTTCTCATATACATCCAACGCTCGGTAGATCGTACCCAACAGCGCATAGCCGCTGAAATCCATGAAAGTAAAGCCGGTTCCTTCACCCGTATAAGCATTGTAAGGGACAACCGTATCCTTCAGACCGCCCGTCTCGTGCACGATCGGCAAAGTGCCGTAGCGCAAAGAAATCATCTGCGACAGGCCGCATGGTTCGAATGCGGAAGGCATCAGGAACAGATCCGCGCCTGCGTACATCTGCTGCGCCAAGGAGATGTCAAAATCGATGACCGCCGCGAAACGATCAGGATATTTGGCAGCAAAGTAACGGAATGAATTCTCGTATTCCGCTTCGCCGGTCCCGAGTATCGCAACCTGTACATCACGGGCATTCAATAGTTCTTCGGTCTTTTCCTGCACAAGTTGGTAGCCTTTCTGATCCGTCAAGCGTCCGACGCTCGTGATCAACGGGATATCGGGATTCACTTCCAATCCCAAACGCTCCTGCAGGGCCGCTTTGTTTTTTGCTTTGCCGGTCAAATCGTCGGCAGAGAAATGGTATTCCAGTTTTGGATCGGTCTCGGGATCATTGACATCGTAATCGATTCCGTTGATGATTCCTTTGATTTTCCAGCTGTTGTACCGCAGCGTCCCTTCCAGCCCTTCGCCGAATTCCTGCGTCTGGATTTCATTCGCATAGGATGGGCTGACCGTCGTGACGACATCAGAGAAATTGATGCCACCTTTCATGAAGTTGACGTTCTCATAATACTTTACGCCGGCTTCATGGTAGATGTTCATGCCTGTCCCGAAGATGCTCGTCAGGATGGACGGATCGTAGACACCTTGGAAACGGATGTTGTGGATCGTGATGACTTTGCGGATGCTTTGGTATGCTTGGATCCAGTGGTATTTATCCACAAGCAGGACCGGAACCATGGCCGTATGCCAATCATTCACATGAACGACATCCGGGATGAAGTCAATTTTTTCCATCATTTCGCAGATCGCCAAGGAGAAGAAACCGAATCGTTCGGCATCATCCATTTGGCCGTACAGGGAAGGACGATCGAAATAGGCCTGATTATCGATGAAGTAATAGGTTACGCCATCCAATTCCAAAGTTTTGATACCGCAATACATGCTTTTCCAACCGACTTGCACACGGAAATGAATCAATTCCTTGATGTCTGCTTTGTATTTTGCAGGCATGGTCGAGTAGTACGGAAGCACTACCCTGATATCCACGCCTTGTTTTACTAACTCCTTCGGCAATGCGTACGCGACATCGCCGAGACCACCTGTTTTGAAAAAAGGAGCAGCCTCACTTGCGGCAAATAAAATTTTCATCGTGCGCATCCTTCTTTCTAAACTGTGATTGTTTTATTTTTTTCGATTACAACAAGATTATCCTTCGTACCTTTCAAAGTGACGCCGGGTCCGATGGTTACATTCTTGTCCAGGATGCAGTATTCCAGGACTGATCCTTCACCGATCTTTGCGCCCTGCATGATGATGCTCTTGCGGACTTCGGCATCCTTAGCGATATTCACTTTACGGTGGATCAAGGAATCCTCGACTGTGCCTTCAATGACGCAGCCGGTAGCGAACTGGGCATTTTTCACATGTGCCTCTTTAGCATAATAGGTCGGCGCGCCGTTCTTCACTTTGGTGATGACGTTTTGGCTGCCGTGGAAAAGCGCTGAAAATTTATTCTTTTCCAGCATTTCCATGTTCGCGTTGAAGTAAGCCGGGATGGAGTCGATATTAGCCAAATACCCTGTATATTCATAGGTATTGACTTGGTATTCCGGCAGATAGTGTTCGATCAGCTTGTCCGCATCGAGGTTTAGCCCTTCAAGTTCAGCACGCTGGATCAATTCCAGCATCTTGTCTGCTCTCATGAAGTACATGTTCATGCTCATGGCGAAACGATCCAGTTCTGAAGATGCGTCTTTTGCATCCACCAAATGAAGCAAGTATTCATCGCGATCAATCTGAAGGACTTTTTCATGCGGTCTGTTTTCAAGGAAAGCTCGGGGCACACTCTTATAGAGTACGGTGACATCGCCATCTTTTGCCAGATGATGTTGCATAACCGCTTTGATGTCAATGTTCGCCACGATTTTGCTGCCCATGATGACAACATACTCCGCTTGAGAACGATAGATGAACTCTTTATGATTCATGTAGAAATCCAGTGCATCGCCGTTTCGTTCCTGAACTGCTTTCAGCATCTGTTGGGAATAGGTAAAGATCCCGCCGGTCAAGCCGGATTCAAGATTCCAAACGGAACCGCTGCGGATATGATCGTAGATCGAACGGCCGCTGCCGGCGATGAACATGCCCACTGATTGGATTTCAGCATGGCTGATGCTCGAAAGATTGAAATCGATCAAGCGATAACGACTCGCAAATGGTAATGAAGCAATCGGGCGGATACGCGTCAAAGGTTTCAACGCTGTCTCGTCCTCGGTCAAGTTTAAAATGGCACAGATTCTATTCATCTTCATCTTTCAGTCCTCCAATAACTTCAGCATATCCGACAACTTCGATTTCACCGTTCTTGCCGATGACATTCGCGTTGTCGGCAATTTTTGCATTTTCCCCAATGATGGCATGCTCGATTGTAACATTCTCTCCGATTGTTACATTCGCCATGATCAAACTGTCGCGTACGACTGACCCATTGCCGACCCGAACATTCTGGGAAAGAATTGAATGGGTGATTTCACCAGCCACATAGCAACCGTCAACGATCATGGAATCCGTCACATCTGATGTCTCTGTCAGGAACTGCGGAGGGGAAACCGGATTTTTCGAATAGATGCGCCATTCTTCATCCCTGATGTTCAGGATGTGGTCAGGATCCAGGAATTCCATGTTCGCTTCCCACAGGCTTTCGATGGTACCGACATCTTTCCAATAACCATCAAATGCATAAGCAAAGCAGTTTTCGCCATTTTCCAGATAGGTCGGGATGACATTTTTTCCGAAATCTTCCATCTCGCGTTGTTTCGCTTGATCTTCCACCAAGTATTTACGCAGCACCTGCCAATTGAAGATATAGATCCCCATTGATGCCAGATTGCTTTTCGGTTCTTTCGGTTTTTCTTCGAACTCGATGATGCGGTTGGTCTGATCCGTATTCATGATCCCGAAGCGCGGTGCTTCCTCCATCGGAACCGGGATGACGCCGACTGTCAAACTGGCCTTGTGTGCAATATGGAATTCCAACATATTGGAGTAGTCCATCTTGTAGATATGGTCGCCGGAGAGCACCAGTACGTATTCCGGATTGTATCTGTCGATATAGGCGATGTTTTGATAAATCGCATGTGCGGTCCCTTTGAACCACTTTTCCCCATCCGCACTCGAATACGGCTGCAGGATAGTAGCTCCGCCGTCTCCGCCGTTCAGTCCCCATGGTTCACCGTTTCCGATGTGTTCATTCAATTCCAAAGGTTGATACTGTGTCACAACCCCGACTTTATTGATGCCTGAGTTGGCACAGTTGCTTAAAGCAAAATCGATTATTCGATATTTTCCGCCGAACGGAACGGCCGGTTTGGCAGTTTCGCGCGTCAATTTTCCAAGCCGAGTGCCTTGCCCTCCGGCTAATATCATTGCTACCATTTGATTTTTCATAGTATCAGGAAGATTGCCTCTTCCTTTCGCCTCCTTATCATCATATCTATGTGTGGATCTATTTATTAACACCAAAAACGCGTTTCGGTTTGATGAACAATACTCCTAAAGCGGGTAACGTGAATTCAATCGAGAAAGGTTGGCGATTCATACCATCGAGGCTAGTGATCATTTCCGGAAGATTTTCTGTCCAAGTACCGCCGAATTCCTGCATTTCAGTATTCAACAATACTTCGTAATGTCCTTCGTATGGCACACCTACTCGGAAATTGCGCCGTTCGACAGGCGTGAAGTTGCACACGACTATCAGGAAATCGCGCGGTTTTTCACCTGTTCTTATGAAGGAAAGGACTGACTCCAAGTTGTTGTCCGCGTCCAGAATTTCCAAACCGGTATGCGCATCATCGACTTCATGCAAAGCTTTCGTATCTTTGTAAAGATGGTTCAGGGTCTTGATGTAATGCTGGAACTCCGGATTGAACTCGTTGTTCAGGACACCCCATTCGATTTGATCGTAGAAGCGCCATTCCAGGAATTGTCCGATTTCATTACCCATGAAGTTCAATTTTTTGCCTGGGTGAGCCATCATATAGGCTTGCAGCGTCCGTAAGCCCGCAAATTGTTTATAGCGGTCACCTGGCATTTTGCCCAACAGGGACTGTTTCCCATGGACCACTTCATCGTGGGATATCGGCAGAATAAAGTTTTCATTGAAGGCATACATGAATGAGAAGGTGATCAGATTGAAATTGTCTTTTCGGAACAAAGGATCCATTTCGAAGAAACGCAAGGTATCATTCATCCAACCCATATTCCATTTATAGTTGAAGCCCAGTCCGCCTGTCTCGATCGGTTTCGTGACGTTGGCCCAAGCAGTGCTTTCCTCCGCAATCATGTAAGTGTCCGGTTGGCGTTCGAAGACTTTTGTGTTCATCTTCTTCAGGAATTCGATGCCTTGGCGATTGTGATTGCTGCCATCTTCATTCGGTGTCCATGGACCTTCATCATAGTCAAGATAAAGCATATTCGAAACGGCATCGACACGGATTCCATCAAAATGGAACTCTTGCAGCCAGAAAATGGCGTTCGAAATCAGGAAGCTGTGCACTTGTGCTTTTCCCAAGTCAAAATTCAACGTCCCCCAACGGTTGTTGATGGCGCGATTCGGATCGGCATACTCAAAAGTCGGTGTACCATCAAAATAGGACAACGCATAATCATTTTTGCAGAAATGGCCGGGAACCCAATCCATGATGACGCCGATTCCCTCTTTATGCGCTTCTTCCACGAAATCCCTTAACTCAAGCAAATTGCCGTAACGGGCAGCCACCGCGAAGTATCCGGTGATTTGATAGCCCCAAGAAGCTTCCAGCGGATGTTCCATCAAAGGCATGAATTCGATGTGCGTGTAGCCCATTTCCTTCACATATGGAATCAACGTTTCAGCAAGATCCTTAAAGGAATACCAGCTGCCATCATCATGCTTTTTCCATGAACTGAAATGCACTTCATAAATGTTAAGCGGTTTTTGATAGATGGACTTTCTTTTTTTGTTTGCGGCCCATCTGCCGTCTTTCCATTTTTTCTCGGGCATGTCAAACACGACAGAAGCGTCTTTTGGAGGAACTTCGTACGCGAAAGAATAGGGATCGATTTTATATTTCTTTTTGCCGTTTTTGTCCTCGATATAATACTTGTAACAGTCCCCTTGTGCCGCAGCCTCCGTAAAAAGAGACCAGCCTCCGGTTTTGCCGATTTTTTGCATTTCTACGGGTTTCCATTCAGTAAAATCCCCGACCAAGGAAACAGTTTTTGCATGGGGCGCCCAGACTGTGAAACGCCATCCTTCAATCCCATTTTCGGTCCGTTGTTTACTTCCTAAAAAGCGGTAACTTTCAAGATGTTCCCCGATGTTGAACAAATACATCTCTTTTTCCAACTCTTTAAGTATGTTCATTTTTGCACTCATCCAGACACTTCCCTTACAATTATATTGCTGTAACAAAACGATCCAATAATGATTTATTTAATCATGCCAGGCCCTTTCATTAATATATATCCATAATACCATTTTAAAGATGATTTTGCCATAATTCATAATAAATATATTGAAACTCATTTTTCTCCTTGATAGTAATAATCTATCAGTCTTAATAGTTTTTTTACATAAAAACAACATTGTAAACGCTATACTAAAATATGCCACGAATATCACTATATAGAATCTACTTGATCCATAAAAATGAACATTTGGTTAGAAAACAATGAGAGACACTCCCGATAAGCCTATCGTTACACCATTCCGCCTGCATTCGCTTACAAATAGGAACATGAAAATACACAGATAGTTTTCGTTATTTATTTCACAAACCAGGCGTTCCACCGTGCTTCAAATGTTGACGTTTACATTTATATAGTGGAAAAATCCTGATTTGCAAAGATTGTGGCATAATTTTTACAATTCAGGATTATTTTTACTTGATATTTACAAGCATCGGAGAAGCAGCTCAACCTTAGGCACATTTGCCGGTGCCCACTTCAAATCGAAAAAGTTCCGCGGCGATTGAATCCTTCTGACTACAGAAATATTTTATTGATGACCCTTCCGTCCGTGGCTTCCGGAAATTTCAGTCCGATTGCATGCAGGAAAGTCGGCCCTTCGTCTATCAGCCTGCCCTTTTCCACAACGGCATCTTTGTCGATTCCGGGTCCGGAAACCATCAGCATCGTGGCATATTTTTTCTTTTTCGGGCTGAAGCCGTGCGTTGCGCTATGCAGGATTCGGTCAGGAAGGTTTTTGGCGGTGCTTTCCATGAAAGGATACAGCACGTCGCTCTCAAAATAATAACCCGGTTTCGCTTCCAGAATGAAGAGGCAATTCTCATCCGCTCCCATCTTTCTGGCTTCTGCAGCCGAATGGATGGTTTCAACCCTGCCCTCGATCCCTTTCAACGCATCCAAGATCATTTTATTGGTGATGCTGACATCTTTCCGGTAAATATAACAAGCCCCATCCGCAGCCTTCGCCAGCACTTTCCAGTCCTTGATGTTCCTTTTGCGATCGATTGTCTGCCAGCCTTTATCCAAAAACAAGTGGTTCGGGCGGATGACCGTATGCGTATCGATCTGATAATGATCGCCCAGAACTGCCAACACGGTGTCCTCATAGATATCCATTTCTTTCATCGCTCCGATGATCTGTCCGAGATGGCGATCCATCCTGACGATGGCTTCTTTCGCTTTATCGCTCAAAACGCCATAATGATGACGCATGCTGTCCAGATCGACCAGATGCACAGCCAGCAGATCCGGCTGTTTCGTCTTGATTGTGTCGACCGCGATCGCCGTCACAAATTCATCCAACTCCGGTTGGGCTATCCCGTTCCGCAAGGACCCGTATTTTTTGTTCATCTCCAGCGCATATTTTGTGCTGGAGGCAAAAGCGGAAACCATCATCTGATTTTGCCAAGGCCTGTTCGGAAAAATTTCAGCTAGGTTGTAGTCGATGGAAGGGCTTTTACCCGTCACCGGCCAAAGCAAAGCGCAGGTTGTATATCCCGCCTTCTTGGCGACATCAAACAACGTCGCCTTCTTTATTTCTTTGGCATACCAATACCAGTCAGGTGACTGTCTTTCCGGTTGCCGATGTGTATTATGGATGATTCCATGGCGGTTGGGATTCATCCCTGTTGCGATTGAAGTATGAGCTACGTATGTCAAAGACGGGTAGACCGATTCCACTTCTTTGACGAGTGCGCTTCTGTTCAAAATTTCCTGGAAATGGGGCAGCGTCTTGGCAAATTCTAAGTCACTGGCACCAAATGCATCTAATGAAATGATATACAGTTTTCTTTTTACCATAATATATACCCTCCTATCTTGTTATTTTACCATATATTGGGACCCGCATGGATACAGCAAGGGATTTAATTTCAACATTCTTGTGACTGTGACAGCGCTCGTTTCGGCACCGCCCTTCAAAAACGAAAACAGCGGCCCTCTGTCCGCTATGTTTCTTTCAAAAAAAGCTATTCTATTTTTGGTCAGGTAGGAGTAAAATGGATAATGTGCAATATCTAACAATAAAATAGCGGAATCATCAAGCATGCTGCCTCTGCCCAACAAGGAATCCGGCTGTACTTTGCAGTGGCTCCTAAATTTAAGCAAACGGTTTCATCCTATTGAGAACGCTATGAAGAAAGTGTGGAACTGCAACCTATGACAATTACATTCTCGGAATTTATTGACAGCATCCAGACGAACCCTATTCTTTTGATCATAGTGGTATTGACTCTGGGTGTGATTTTGGTGAACGGCTGGACCGATGCTCCGAACGCAATCGCAACGTGTGTGTCCACCAGATCCATCGCTCCAAAAAAAGCCATTCTTATGGCAGCTGTATTCAACTTTCTGGGAGTCTTCGTGATGACGTCCATCAACGCGACGGTAGCCCAAACAATCGCGAACATGGTCGATTTCGGCAACGACCCTAAACTTTCGATCATCGCCCTCTGCGCCGCTCTTTTCGCGATCGTACTTTGGGCAACGGCAGCCTGGTACTTCGGAATTCCGACCAGCGAGAGTCACGCCCTGATTGCAGGCATTTCAGGGGCTGCGATTGCGCTGCAGGGTGGATTCGGCGCCATCAACGGATCGGAGTGGATCAAAGTCATCTACGGCCTGGTCCTTTCAACCATTCTGGGCTTCGGCTTCGGGTTTGGCGTATCGAAGATCACCACCGCAATCTGCAGAAATAAGGTGCGGCAAAAAACAGGACCGTTTTTCCAAAAAGGCCAAGTCTTGGGCGGAGCGGCGATGGCCTTTATGCACGGAGCCCAAGATGGTCAAAAATTCATGGGAATCTTCATGCTGGGAATTTTTCTTGGGCAAGGGAACAGCGATGCGACCCAATTCGTCATCCCGCTTTGGATGATGATCCTCTGCTCCTTCGTTATGGCACTCGGCACCTCGATCGGTGGTTATAAGATCATCAAAACGGTAGGCATGAACATGGTCAAATTGGAAGGCTATCAAGGCTTCAGCGCGGACGTCGGCGCGGCAGCGTGCCTTTTGCTATCATCCATCTGGGGGTTGCCGGTCAGCACCACGCATACAAAAACGACTGCCATCATGGGCGTGGGTGCAGCTAAACGCCTGTCATCCGTAAATTGGATCACCGTCAAAGACATGGTTTGGGCTTGGGTACTGACGTTCCCAGGCTGCGGTCTGGTCGGTTACTTGATGGCGCTTGTTTTCATGAATATATTCTGAGGAGATTGCAACTATGCTAAAGAGAAAAAATACAAAAGAATACAGCTACTATCAAGAATTCATCGAAGTTTCCGCTTTGGCCGTTTCCGCAGCCAAGTTGGTGACCAGCATTTTGGCTGATTACAATTTGGACACTTTGGAGGCTCGGCTGAAGGAACTGCACGATATCGAACATGCAGCCGATCAAAAGAAACACCAGATGATGAGCTACCTTTACAGCGATTTCCTGCCTCCGCTCGAACGCGAAGACATCATCGACTTGGCCGGGGAGTTGGATACGACCATCGATACGATCGAGGATACGCTCATCCACATCGATATTTATCAGATCCAAGAAATCACGCCGGAAATGTTGAAGTTTATGGAGATAATCGAAAAGAGTGCCTTGAGCCTTGATGAAGCCATCAATGACCTCAAGAATTTCAAGAAATCCAAAATCATCAAAGATGCCATCATCGCTATCAACCGCCTTGAAAAACGGGGAGATTCTCTGTATACCCATTCGGTCAAAAAATTGTTTGTCGAACAGAAAGACGCGCTGACAACGATGGCTACGACCAACATCTACGACCGGTTCGAACGGGCCACCGATTCCTTTGAGGCTGCGGCCAATGTCATCGAAAGAATCGTCCTGAAAAATTCGTAGCATTTTTATCCTGCCTTCAATATCCGCAAAAGCAAAGAAGCAGCCAGCGAATCCGCTCAGATTCGCTGGCTGCTTCTTTTGTGTTTTCTATGTTTCAGGTGCAGGTGCTGAAGTTATGGTTCCAGTGGATCTTCCTTATTTCCGGCTTCAGGGGCCGTTGCCTTAGACTCATCGCCTTTAGCTGTCGCCGTTTCCGGAATGGATGGTGCAGGACCTGCTGGTGATGCCGGTGGTGTTACGCTAGGTTTGGATGCGACGGTTGTCCCTCCCGGTTTTCTTGGGTGGGTCCGTTCAAACCGTTCTTTGCGGCGCTCTTCGATCTGCTTTCTTTCCTGGAGCTGCTTTTCGGCCCTTTGTTTGCCCCAAATCGTTTTGCCGAACAATTTTTTGATTGCCCACAACAGCAGCAACAACAGCAGCACGGCTACGAAGAACGGCAGTGCATAGATGAACCAGATGGCGGCATCCTGTAACCAATAATAGAAGGAATAGAGCGAATCGATGAACGCATCCTTGACGCGATCCCAGAATGGCGTCGATCCGCCTTGATTGTTCGAAATGCGCGAACGCTCAGAAACAGTCAGATATAAAGCTGTATAGTCGACCAAATCATCAATGTTGTCCAACTCAGCCTGAAGCACTTCCCTTTCGGATATGGCAGCACTGAGACTGTCCTCGATAGCCAGGATCTCTTCGACAGTTTCCGCTTGCTCGAGCAGCGCCAACAAGCGCTCTTCTTTCCTTTGCAGCACGCTGATGCGCGTGGCCGTGTCTTCATAATATTGGGTGACATCTTCATTGCCTTGCTGCTCGCTGACTTTCGTGCCCAGTCCGCCCTCCAGATCATCCAGGAAAGCAGTCACGGAATCTTTAGGAATCCTGATTGTATAGCTGCCTTGGCGATAGTTTTGGGTCAATGCTGAAGGTGTGTAAATCATATCGCCGCCGCTTGATTCGTAGGAATATTCCACATAGGCCCCATATTTCCCGACGATTTCCTTCAGATAAGCGACGGAATCATCATATTTCAACGTTTCATAGGAAAGGTGGACGGTGGTCACTACCTTTTCACCGATCAGCAAACCCGAACCGACCGACCCATCCGATTTGGCTATTTCGGTCGTCACGTTGTCCACTCCGGCAGCGTCCTGTGGCGAAACACTCGTTTCTTCCGTCGTCAAGAATGAACAACCCACCAAAGAGAATGACAGCAGCGAAAGTATCAATAATTTCAGTTTTTTCAATTGAGGCGCCTCCAATCTTTCCTGAATTTCCTACTTAGATTATACCGCAAGGAGGCCGCTGCGCCTAATAAAGCCCTTACATATTTAAGTTCCGGCTGTTGCTGATTTGGCGACAGGCGGAGCACAGCAGGGGAAACGGAGGAAATGAAGGAAACGTGCGCTTCTCCGGCCAAGCGGCTGTGGCCGGTGGAACCGGCCCATTTTCGGGGGTCTTCTCCGGCGAGCTTCTCCTCGCCGGAGAAGACGACAGATCCGGGTAACCCACCTCCGGCTAACCGCCCCTCGCCGGAGCTACCAGCCCCCATCGCTGACGACACAAAAAGAAAGGGCCGGAAAGGCAAACACCTAAGTGTTCGACTTTCCGACCCTTTCTTCTGATACGGCATGGGAAGACCCATGGATGGGACTGTTCACAGCAGTCACCATCAAACATCCACATCCTGTGGTTGTGCAAGCACGTATGTCCCGTTTGATTTGCAATCACTTCGCCGCTTGCGCGGAATGGGCGAACCCACCTGATTGCTCGTCGCCTCATCGCATGTAAAACATCTTATCATGCCAACTTCAGGAAAGCAAGACTTTTCGGTCAGATTTGATTTTTAAGCAAGGGCCTTTATTTTTTGCCGTTCTCATCAAATTGCTTCAGCCAAGCGTCGGCGATGAGAAGGTGCCCTTTCTTCGTCGGATGGACTCCGTCATTCGATAACGTTCCATAGCCTTCGGCAGCCCCGATCGCATTCAGATAAGCGTCCAAACCGATCCATTCGGCATCGAATTCTTCGGCAAGGCGTTTGACGATTTCCTGCTTCGGATCCAAATCAATCCGCCACGTTTTGCGGTCTTCCGGATACGGGAAGACGAACGGCTCCATCAGAATGAGTCGTGCATTTGATTTTTTCCGCAAGGACGCCAGCAAATGGCGGTAATGCATTTCGAACTGTTCCGCACCCTCTTCGGTCGCGAACACAGTTTCATCACCGACATTATGCCACGTATCGTTGATGCCGATCAGCAACGTGACGACATCAGGTTCAAGCGAAACACAGTCGCTGTGCCACCTTTCCGCAATATCCAGGATTCGGTTGCCGCTGATGCCGCGGTTGATCAGCTGGTAGCGTTCTGAATCGCCTCTATCCGCAAGAGCTTTCGCTATCAGAGCCACATAGCCTTTCCCCAGCGAATCAGGATTGTTGCGGTTGCGCCCGGCATCTGTGATGCTGTCGCCGATGAAAAGCAATTTGCGCTTAGTCGTTTTCTCCATAGGTCCGTCCTATCTGTTCTGGATGACTTCAACTTTGTAGCCATCCGGATCGGTGATGAAGTAATATCTTACGGAAGAATCAGGCAAACCTTTATAATCAGTCACGTTGAATCCGGCAGCCATCTGTTTGTCATGAAGGGCTTCAAATCCATCGACCCCGATGGCGATGTGGCCATAGCCGTCACCGATGTTGTAAGGTTCATGATCGTAATTGTAAGTCAACTCCAACTCATAGTCATCGCCTTCCAAACCCAGGTAGACGATTGAGAACTTATGCTCAGGGTAGTCCAGCTTCTTCTTTTCGCGGAAATCAAAAGCCTCTTTGTAGAATGCAATTGATTTATCCAGGTGCTGCACGCGGATGCAAGTGTGTAACATTTTCATTAAGTCATCATTCCTCTCATTTATGCTGTCTTTATCATACCGAATTATCGGTTCCATTTCAAAATGTTTGTCGTAAAAATAACCTTGCTATATCCTACAAACTGAATTATTCTAGAAGTTAGTTACTAGCGAGAAGGAGAAAATCCAATGAAGATATGTGTCTATTGTCATAATCGCATCCCGAAAGAGGCCTTGATCTGCCCTATGTGCGGGTCGGACGTTTCTGATTCGGACGCGATCCATCAAGACGAATTTTATCAATCCACTTTATTCGAAGATAACACGGAAAATTTTGTCGACCTCACGGCTGATGAGGATGATCAAGAATGGGAATCGGCTTCACGGGCTGAGAAGCAAGCTTTCTCTTTCAATGAAGCTTTGAAAAAATTCATCCGCTACATCCGTTTTTTGTGGAAAAAAATGAAAGACCCTGCGGAGACCAGAAAATCGCGCAGAGAAAGCCATAACCTATACGGCTACTTCACCTTCGTCCTTTCGGCGTTGCTTTCAGCCGGATTGGTTACGCGGATAGCGGTCGCGCTGGCTAAGCAATATGATCTGCTGTCACAGATATCACTGTTGCCGACTGTCACTTTTCAGGTTGAACCGGTTGTTTGGTTCATGAAGAATTTCCTGCTGTTCCTGGCGTTTTATTATCTGTACCCATTCTTGGCGTACCTCATCAAAACATTCTTTTTGCACAGACGCCACGCCTTCCATAACTGGATGACGCAATACGCGGGAATGAACGCTTTTGGCCTGTTGCTGTTGGGCGCCGCGTTTGTGATCAGCCTGATCGCCCCGATTTTGATGGCGGTCCCGGTGCTGTTGTTGTTCCTTGTCCATCTGTCCAGCTATCTGGTAACGTTCATCGCCAGCCTGTACCAGACGATCAATGAAACGAAACGGGATACCCTTTACCTTTGCCTCGGCGGCATCAGCGCGCATTTGCTGCTGATGATGACGTTGGCCTATCTGTTGTTTCTGAAAATATAGCATAAAAACAACTGCGGCTCACCAGTAATAGGTGGGCCACAGTTGTTTTTTTTCACATATTTAATTCGGTGAAGGCATACGGAACCAGCTCCTTGATCGTCAGCTCCTTGATTTTCCCGTGCTTGTCGGAAAGGTAGACTGGCGTTTCGTATCCGCATAATTCCACCATCACTTGGCGGCAGATGCTGCACGGCGGGAGGAACGTATCCGTGTCGCCCGCTATGGCAATAGCGGCGACATCCTCTTTGCGGTAGCCTCGCGTCACACCTGTGAATAAGGCTGTCCGCTCCGCGCAGTTGGTGGCGCCGAAGGAAACATTTTCCACGTTTACGCCTTCGATCACTGCGCCGTCCTTGTAGAGGACTGCCGCTCCTACCGGAAAATGGGAATACGGGCTGTATGCATGCTGCATGGCGGCTCTTGCTCTGGACACTAATTCTTCACTGTTCATCGACTATCCCTCGCTTATCCTAAATGGGGTTTTCTGCCCGGTAAATGTTCGTGTTTCCAGTATACCGATTATTTCAGAATTTGCCAAATCGGAAAGGTCAATAAACAGGCTAGAATAGCGGCTGTTCAATTAATCGGCCTACGGATCAAAGTTCTGGCAAATTCGCCATGTAATCCTCGAGCGCTTGGATTGCTTCGGCCATCAATTCGGCAGAGACTTCATACGGCAGGCCATGCGCCGGCGCTTCGGGTTTGGTCGACAGACGGGCAATTTCCATGATGCCTTCCGCGTCCAGTCTGTCCAAATGCAGATCGTGCAGGCTCTTGGGAATGTCGAGATGTTCATAGAACGGGATCAGGTTGTCGATCTCCGCCCATTTCTTTTCATAAGCCAATTGCACCATGATTCCGTAGGCAACTTTATGTCCGTGCAGGAAATGATGCGACTCCGGGAAATTGGTGATGGCATCATGGATTTCATGGGCGATGGTTGTCCGCGCAAAGGCGTCCCCCAACCCGCCTACCATGCCGCTGATGGAAGTGATCACCTCCGTCAGCTTCACAAAAGCTTCCGTCACTTCACCGGCTTCCAGACTGGCGATCGCCAACTCAGCGTGATCCAGAATGCTTTGTCTGCAAATATAAGCCGCTTGGCGCGCCATCATCAGCATCGGTTGTTGGGCATTCTCAGGCAAGGAAAGGATTTCATCCGATTCGTACCATTTGGCCAACGTGTCCGCCAATCCGGCCACAAAGAAATCCTTCGGCGAGTCGATGATCAATTTTGGTTCCAACAACAAAAGCGAAGCTTGCTGCTGCAGAAAATCATAGCGGATGAACACGCCATCCTCGGTGTACATGACGCTGAGCGGTGTCCAAGGGGCGCAATTGCTCGCCAACGTCGGGACCATCACATTCAGGATGCAGTCGGCTTTCGCGGCAGCATATTTCACTGCGTCCATTATTTTTCCGCCGCCGACGCCGATGATCGCATCACTTTTATGTTGTGCGGCCAAAGAGACGATGCGGTCGACTTCTTCATAGCTGCATTCGCCCGAAAAAGCCACCTCGGTGATCGAAAAACCGGCCTGATAGAGGTCCTCAAGGTAGGGGCGGGCTTTTCCCCAGGATACGGTCCCGTGCACAATCAGCAAATTCTTGACGAAGCGCTCTTCCAATCGTTTTGGTAAAGTTGACAGGACGCCTTCTCTGCACTCGTATTCTTGCGGTCCTGTCCTTACGATCAATTCTTTAGTCATAACGTCAATCCTCCCTGAGTTTCTAGACCGTACGTGTGAAGGGATCGCGGCTTATGCCGGCTGCCAACACTTGCTTAGCGTATTCTTGCGCGCCGAACAAGGAATGATCGCGGTAATTTCCGCATTCCTTGGCGGTCGTTGCCGGAACTACTGTCGTTTCCAATACAATCTGCAGCACTTTTTCCAAAGCAGAAGCGATTTCTTCCGGAGTATGTTCACCCCAACAAATCATGTAAAAACCGGTGCGGCAACCCATCGGCGAAAGGTCTATGACACCATCCACATAATCGCGGATATTGATCGCCAAAAGGTGTTCCAACGTGTGCATAGCCCCTGTCGGCAATGCATCCTGGTTGGGTTGCACAAAACGCAGATCGAATTTTGTGACGACAGCACCTGTTTCGTGCACTTCATAGCCTGCTTGGCGGACATAGGGAGCCTTCACCAAATCGTGATCCAATTCAAAACTTTCTACTTTAGCCATCTATATTTCTCCATTCTTCAGCTGATGCGCTGTTGTTTGTTTTATTATGCATACCAATTCATTATACTAGACATTTATGAGATTTTCCTTAAAATTATATCACGTGGTGTGTTATCATGTTAGGAACAGAAAAAATCTGAAATTTAGCTTCCATACGTGAAAGGAGTGCCGCGCCACTTTGATAAGTATCGTTTTCCAACAGCTGTTGACTATGTTCACTATCATGTTCTTTGGTTTTATTCTGATTCGGACGAATGTCATCACCAGTGAGGGTACACGTCAGATATCGACCATCCTCTCCTTGTTCGTGATGCCCGCGACCATGATCACATCTTTCAATGCAACTTTTGATGCGCAGCGGTTGAAGCTGTTGCTATGGGCGACGTTGGCGGCTTTTCTGACGATTTCCATCCGCGCATTCATTGTCCATGTGTTGCTGAAAAAAGAGGATCGCATCGATAAATATGCCACGATTTTCCCGAATGCCGGCTTCGTCGGCATCCCCTTGGTGCTCGCGACGGTGGGCTATGAGGGCGTCTTTTTCATGTCCGGTTACATCATGGCAAACAACGTCACCCAGTGGACTTATGGCCAATACCTGATATCCGGCGACAAAAAAGCGATGACGCTGAGGCAAACCATCCTCAATCCCGGAATGATCGGGGCTGCCATCGGGTTGTCCATCTACATCAGTCGCCTGCCGGTCCCTGCCTTTCTCTGGAAATCCGTCGACAGCTTGGCAGCATTGAATACGCCACTGGCCATGATCATCCTCGGCAGCTACATCGCGAACAGTAATTTTTCGGATTTGCTTGCTTTCCCGAAAGCGTATTGGACCACTTTCCTGCGTTTGATCGTCACCGCCCTCATCTCGATCGGCGTCATCTATTTGCTGCCTATCAATGACTATATGGTAGAAATCGTCCTGACCATCGCTTCCTGTGCGCCGGCTGCAACAAATACCGCCATCCTTGGCCGTTTGTTCGGCGGCGACTACGAATACGGTGCGCGCCTCGTGGTCCTGACCACTTTATTATCTTTATTTACAATCCCGATCATCGTGCAATTTGCACAACTGTTGTTCGGATAATCATTTCAGAAAGAAGGTATGAGCATGGAAAAGTTATTAGAAGGGATCGTCAATTTCAGGAGAGGGGATTTTGAGTCTCATCGTGAGCTGTTCAAGGGTTTGAAAGCTTCCCAGAAGCCTCATACCCTCTTCATTTCCTGTTCCGATTCGCGTATCGATCCAAATATGATCACCGGAACGTTACCGGGGGAATTATTCATCATCCGCAACATCGCCAATATCGTACCGCCTTATCGGATGACTACCGAATACGTGGCAACGACATCCGCCATCGAGTATGCCGTGCTTGCGCTAGGCGTTGAAAACATCATCATCTGCGGCCATTCCAACTGCGGCGGCTGTGCTGCCTGCCTGCATCCCGAAGGCAAACTGGAGGAGTTGCCGCACACGCGCAAATGGCTGGAACTGATTCATCCGGTCCGCGACCGCGTCCTGAAGGAAATCCCGGAATCCGAACCCGAAGCACGGGCTTGGATGATGGAGCAAGGCAATGTCGTGGAGCAGCTGAAGCATTTGATAACATTCCCTTACATAGCCGAAAAAATGAGGGAAGGCAAGCTGAAGATCAGCGGTTGGCACTACATCATCGAGACCGGTGAAGTTTTCATCTACGACCGCGATAAAGGCGAATTTTTGCTTGGCAACGGTTGATAAAAACCGAAGCATGAATGTTCCACACACAGAAAAAAGGACGCATCCCGCAGTTAAATCCGGGGATGCGTCCTTTTCATTTGATTCGTTTTCCGATCTACACAGAGCGGAGAGGCAGAGCTTTTTTGCCGACCGTTTTCCAGACGATTTGGGCCAACCAGTAATCGACCATGCTGTGGATGACGGTTCCGACGCCGACCAGCAGCATGACGGAAGAAATCAGTCCTTTATCGTAATACGCTTCCGTAAGGTTTCCTGCAAAGTAGAACAGGCTAACGACGATGACCTCGCAACCAGCGTGCAGAACGCCAAGCACAAAGCTGAACAGCAATGATTTTTTGATGTCGTGCGCCATATCAGGATGCTTTTGGATGTATTTCGCGCCGAAATACGAAAAGATCATGTGCGTTGCCGCACGCAAGACTACGACCAACGGAAAGCCGCCCAACATAAAGCCGACAGCCGTTCCAAAGGCAACCGCAACCGCGATGCCGGGTGAAAGGAACATGGCGATCATCGTTGCCACATGGCTTGCCAAAGTAAAGGAAGCCGGTTCCAGAATTATTTTCAAAGGGGAAATCATCGGTATCAAGATCCCTATCGCAATCAGTAGAGCAGCTATCGTAATGTGTTTCGTTTGTGTACGTGTATTCATTTCGCCAATCCCTCCAAAGATGTTTACAACTGTCTTGACAGTTGTAATATATTATATAATCTTTTCAGGCGTTGTCAAGCGTATTTTCAGGCGTTTTCACCCGGAATAGAGGATGCCCGCTTCCTGCAGTTTCTTTTTGATGCGCAGAAATGTGTCTTCATCCTTGCAGGCAAGTGTATGCAGATGGACGCCACCTGTCAGCGAAGACAGCATCGCTGCTTCGTTTGATGCGATTTTTTTCATAAAATCGATGACATCATGGCGCGAGCGGATATGCAGTTCTCCGGTCAACGTGCCGTAGACGGGATGCTCGACCTGGACATCCACGACCTCGCCGCCGTTGTCCACGATGATGTTCAGTTCCGTAACTGTCTCGGCTTGCGAGTGCTGACAGGCAATTTTGCCCGTGAACAGGCTGCCTTCGCCTTTGAACGCATTCGCGGATAGATAGCCGCGTGGCGTTGCCAGAATCTCGATCCCCTTGGCGCGGATCAGCGCGATATCCCCCACGATGACCTGACGGCTGACCGATAACAGTTCAGCCAGTTGGGTGGCGTTCACCGGTTGATCCGTGGCTTCCAATAATTTGATGATTTCATTTCGTCTCTCTGCTGCTTTCACAAACATCACCCTTCCGTAACGCGTTCTCTTCTTAATAGTACCCATTTTTCCCCTGGACTGCAAGAATCGAAAAACAAAAAGCCAGCAACGGCCGCACGAAGCGGTCATTGCTGGCTTTTCAGGCATTCCGCGTAAAGGTGAAATGCTTTTCTTATTTGTTTTCGGTAGCGGCCCTATAGCAGCCCAACAAGCGGAAATAGACACTGCTCCGGTGGATGAAGCGCAGGGCTTCATGAACGTTTTCGTCGGCGATGTTGCCTTCGAAATCCAGGTACAACAGATACTCCCATTTTTCCCCTTCAACAGGGCGGGATTCGATTTTGATCAGGTTGATGTGGTACCTCGCGAAATGACGCAGCAGCTTGAACAAGGTGCCGGCTTGGTTGTCCAAAGAGAACACCACACTGACTTTGTTGCAGCGCGGATTCGACTCGAGATCCTTGCCGACGATGATGAAGCGGGTCGTGTTTTCGCTCTGATTCTGGATGCTCTCCGCCAAGATGGAGAGTCCATGGATCTGGGCGGCCCTTCTGCTGGCGATGGCGCCCTTGTGCACATCGCCGGAATCCTTCACCATTTTCGCGCTGTCGGAGGTGCTGTGGAACGGAATCTGACGCCACTGCTCGTGGTCCTTGAAATAATCGGTGGATTGCTGGAAACCTTGCGGGTGCGAATAGACTTCCTCGATTTGGCCCAGATCGGTCCCTTCGAGGCCGATCAGATGCTGTTCGATTTTGATGTATTGTTCGCCCACGATGGAAAGACCATATTTGTACAACAGATCGAGAACTTGTGAAATCGCACCGGTAGAAGAGTTTTCCACAGGCAGAACGCCATAATCGATTTCCCCGTTTTGGATGCCAAGGAACAGCGATTCAAAGGTATGATAATTTTTCGGATCGCGGGGCGCTTCCTTGAAATAAGCCAACATGGCTTCTTCACAGAAGGATCCCGTTTCCCCGAAGTACCCGATCTGCGCGTGCTCTTTTGGATCGTGGATCGCAAAAATCTGCTCATAATCGTTCGCGGCTGCCCGGACATCCTTTTGGACTTCCTTCGAAAGATCCATGATCGTATCCAGGAAATGATGGGTCTGCACCGCAAACTCCTCACTCTTCAGATGGGTAAGATTCTGTTCCACGACGCGTTGCTCCCGGCCTTCATCAAAGATGGGCAAATCATGCGCTAGCTTGTAATTGCCGATGGCTTGGGAAATGTGCATCCGTTTCTCGAACAGGGCCACAAGCTCCTGGTCAAGGGCATCCAACTCTTTGCGATAGTCTTCTAAATCCGTCATACTCGCCTTCCACTCCGTTCTCACTAGTCGTATTTGTAGAATTTCGAATCCATCAGCAGATCCAGGATCGCGATCGCCGTCACGGCTTCCAATACAGGGATGGCGCGCGGCACGATGATCGGATCGTGTCTGCCCTCAACCGACAGTTCCGCATCGGTCTTGTCTTCGATATTGATGGTTTGCTGCAGCTTCGTGATGGAAGCTGGCGGCTTGATCGCCACTTTGTAGATGATCGGCATGCCGTCCGTGATGCCGCCCAAAATACCGCCGTTATGGTTCGTGCGCGTCTTGATTTGGTCGCCGTCATAATAATAGGAATCGTTCGCTTCCGATCCGAGCATTTCGGCGATGCCGAAGCCGCTTCCGAATTCCAATCCTTTGATGGCAGGCACGGAGAATAAAATGTGCGCCAGAACGGACTCAACGGAATCAAAGAATGGGTTGCCGACTCCTGCCGGGATGCCCAATACGCAGATTTCCGCGGTTCCGCCGACAGAATCGCCACTGGCTTTCGCTTCACGGATCAGGTTGCGCATTTCGTCTTCAAGCGACTCGTTCAACAACGGCAGTTCTTTGCTTGCGAAGCTTTTCAGCATTTCAGGTGTGACTTCCGTGTTCAGGAAGCTGTCATCCTGGATCTTGGCTACGCTCTTCACGTGGCCGCCGATCGTGATGCCTTGTTTTTCAAGCAATTGCTTCGCGATCGCGCCCGCAAACACTAGCGGTGCAGTGATCCGGCCGGAGAAATGGCCGCTGCCGCGGTAATCATTGAAGCCGTCGTAACGGACATAGCCGGGATAATCGGCCTGGCCGGGACGCATCAATTTTTTCATCTGGCCGTAGTCTTTGGAACGCGTGTCGCTGTTGCGGATGATCGCCGCAAGCGGGCTGCCTGTCGTCATGTCGTTGAAGTAGCCGCTCAAGATTTCAGGCTGATCTTTTTCTTTCCTTGGTGTCGTCAAAGCCCCTTGGCCTGGCGCTCTCCGTTTCATTTCCTCCAGAACTTTATCCATATCGATCTTATGGCCTGGCGGCAGACCGTCGATGGTGACGCCGATTGCGGAACCATGTGATTCGCCGAAGATGGATACCTTTAATTTATTCCCAAATACACCACTCATTGTATCTTGCCTCCTATAGCTTGATAGTCTTCCCAAAAATTCGGATATGATTTTGAAACGCACTCGGCATCCGTGACCGTGATCGGCTGTTCGCAGACTGTCGCAGCGATCGCCAGCATCATGGCGATGCGGTGGTCCTTGTAGCTCCAGACAGTTTCTCCGCCCTTAAGCGATTTGACGCCATGGATCAACAAGCCTTCCGGCAGTTCCTCGATGTTTGCACCCAGTTTCTTCAATTCGCTGGCCGTCGCTTGCAGACGATCGCATTCTTTGATGCGCAGTCTGCCGGCATTGATGATTTCCGTTTTGCCTTCGCTCAGGCAAGCCGTCAACGCGACGACCGGAATGATATCCGGGCATTGCGCCGCATCGATCAGTGTGCCGTGCAGTCCATTTGTTGCCTTGCCGATCAAGCCGTTGCCATGCTGTTCGAAAGCGACACCCATCGCTTCCAAAATTGATACGACAGCGCGGTCACCCTGCAGCGAATCCATCGACAGATCATCCACCAACAGGTCGTTCCTCAATGCATCAGCGCAAAGGAAGAAGGCCGCTTGGGAATAATCCCCTTCGACGCGGTAATCCGTCGCTTTGTATGACTGTCCGCCCTTGATCCTGAATAGTTGATGTCCCTCGTTTTCGATGGTCACACCGAAAGCGCTCATGACATCCAGCGTCAAATCGATATAGCCGATCGATTCAAGCGGTGTCGTGATCGTGATGACCGAGTCTCCGCCCAAAAGAGGCAGAGTGAACAAAAGACCTGTGATGAATTGTGAGCTGACATTTCCGGGAAATGAGAAATGGCCAGGTTTCAGGTTCCCGTCCACGACCAAATCCAGTTCGCCTTCAGTCGGTTTGTAGGAGATGCCTTGTTCCTCGAAAATATCGTAGAAGATCGTCAATGGACGTTTGCCCAGATTCCCTCTTCCGATGAAGCGGCTCGCGCCTTGGAAAAGCGTCGAAATCGGTACGACAAAACGCAGCGTCGAACCGGATTCGTTGCAATCGATCAGGTGCTCTGCGGTCGTTGCGCCCGCATCGGCTTTTGCGTCTGTAACGTATTGGCCCGCGCCCTTGATCGTCAAAGAGCTGCCGTCCTGCTCGATTACTGCTCCGAATGCCTTCATGGCCTCCGTAGTTGCGATGATGTCATCCGAAAGCGCGATATTATCGATTTTGCAGATGCCGTCGGAAAGCGCCGCGCAGATGACTGCACGGTGCGCCAAACTCTTTGAAGGCGGGACAGTCACTGTTCCCGATAGCTTGTGTGGCTGTATCGTCAAATCCATTGTAATCCTCCTGTTTGTTGCTTCGATTTTGTTTCTTCTGTTTCTTCTATAGTATATGTTCTACATGTTCTCCAAATCGTCAAAGAAGGCGATGGTTTCGTCCTGAACGTAGCTGATGCCGATTTCCTTCAACAGGATGACTTTCAGATGATCGTCCAGATTCTTCTTGTCCAATGTCATGATTGCCAACAAGCTGTCCAAATTAATAGACTCGATGTGCAGTTCCGTGGGCAAGCCGACTTGCTTCGCCATTGCTTCGATCGCAGCTGCTGTTCCTGGTTTGGTGAAACCTTTTTTCTCGGAAAGGCGCGTGATGGCTACCATCCCGATGGCCACCGCTTCACCGTGCGAATATTTCGAATAATTGGTGTAGGTCTCCAAAGCGTGCGCGATCGTGTGCCCGAAGTTCAGCAGCATCCGTTCGCCGGTATCCTTTTCGTCCTCTTCCACGACTCTGCGCTTGATGTCGCAGCACGTGTAGAGGATCCGTTCGATGTGCGCCATCATCTCTTCGCGGGTATGCAGCGTCTGCAGGAAGCTGAAAAATTTGGCGTCCTTGATGCAGCCGTACTTGATGACTTCCCCGAGACCATCGCGGAAGTAATGGTCCGGCAACGTATTCAGCATTTCCGGATCGATGAACACTTTCTTCGGTTGATAGAAAGCCCCAACCAGATTTTTCCCTCTTGCCAGATCGACGCCGACCTTGCCGCCGATGCTGCTGTCCACTTGGGCCAACAAGGAAGTCGGAATCTGGATGAATGGGACTCCCCTCAGGAAGCTGGCAGCCGCAAAGCCTGCGAGATCCCCGATGACGCCGCCACCCAAGGCAATGATCAGTTCACTGCGGTTCAGTTGGAAATCCAATAATTGGTCATAGATCTGCGGCAGCATCTGGAAATCTTTCGTCTGCTCACCGGCCGGCAAGGCAACAACAAGCGTCTCGAACCCTGCAGCCTGCAGCCCTTCCTCCAACTGGGACCCATAATGCGCATTGACGTTATGGTCCGTGATGATGGCAATCTTCTTGCCGCTGTAGATGTTTTTGATTTCTTCCGGAAGACGGTGGCGCAAGCCATTTTCGATCAGGATCGTATAGCTGTTTTTGCCGAGTCCTACATGTAATTCAGCCATTGTTTCACTCCTTATTCCATTATCATTCAGATTTCGTTTTTTATAAAGGAAAGTTCTTCCTTTATTTTACCGCATCCAAATGCTTTCCTTCAATGGCAATCAACTGTTTTACGACAGCCATCAACTCATCGAACTCATTCGGGTTCAGGCACTGTTGGCCATCGCTCCACGCGTTCTCAGGGTCGTGGTGGATTTCCACCATCAGACCGTTCGCACCGGACATGACTGCGGATTTGGACATGGATGGCACCAGGTAAGCAGAACCGCCGGCATGACTTGGGTCGATGATGATCGGCAAGTGGGACAATTTTTGGATGACCGGAACGGCTTGGATATCCAAAGTATTGCGTGTTTCCGTT
Source organism: Trichococcus pasteurii (assembly GCF_900112935.1). Classification (GTDB taxonomy): domain Bacteria; phylum Bacillota; class Bacilli; order Lactobacillales; family Aerococcaceae; genus Trichococcus; species Trichococcus pasteurii. The sequence goes on along the minus strand of NZ_FONM01000004.1, from coordinate 97,879 downwards.
TCAAATGTGCGGATGCCGCGTTCGCAAAGGATGACGTTTTCGTTCCCTTCGGACATGATGTATTCAGCAGACATCAACCATTCTTCGTAGGTTGCGGACAGACCGCGTTTCAATAGGACCGGCGTCTTCGTCTTGCCGACTTCCTTCAACAGATCGAAATTCTGCATGTTGCGTGCGCCGATTTGGATCAGGTCGACATCCGCCTCGAACTCATCGACGAATTTCGTGGACATCAATTCCGTAACGATCGGCAAGCCAGTCGCTTCCTTCGCCAATTTCAACAAACGCAAGCCTTCCAATTCCAAACCTTGGAAACTGTATGGTGATGTGCGCGGCTTGAAGGCTCCACCACGGAGGAAGTTAGCGCCTGCCGCTTTTGCGCGTTGCGCGATGCTGATGATCTGTTCTTCGCCCTCAACGGAACAAGGACCTGCAATCACGCCGAAGTAGCCGTTACCGATGCGTTGTCCGTCGATTTCGACAACCGTATCGTCCGGATGGAATTTACGGTTGGCCTTTTTGTAAGGCTCCTGGACTTTCAATACGCGTTCGACGATATGATGTTGCTGGATGGAGTCCATCGATACCTTCGAAGTATCGCCTACCAAGCCCAAGATAGTCATTGTTTCGCCGATTACCGGGCTCACGATGACCCCTTTATCCGTTAAGCGTTTTGTCAGTTCGTTGATTTCCTCTTGTTTGGCCGTTTTCTTCAAAATGATGATCATGTCTTGTTCCTCCTAGTTTGTTTTTGCTTTTAAAAAAATAAAAAGCGGTGCCCATATGATATGAGCACCGCGTTAAGCTTCGTTATCCAAAAATGCTGTTGCCTGACGATCCGTCCTGCAAACTATTTTTCGCATCCCCTGATGTTTCTCATATTCGCTCTATGCAATTTTTTCCAAACAAAATATCCAGCGCTAAAATAGAAGCCCCAGAATGTAAAGTATGTAAAGTAAAAGTTTGTTTGTAAAAGATTGATAGCATGCGTGGAACCCATCGGATGACCTCTTCTCTTGTGTATCATTTAATCAGCTGAACTCATAATGAAAACGACTGATTTCCATCATTATAACAAACGCTCTAATCATTGCAAGGGTTTTTTAATTTTTTTTTAATTTAATCTGGGTATTGAAATTTAGATGGCGATAATCTACACTTTCCTAAAAGGAGTGAAACCTGATGCAATTTTTCGGATTATTCGGCGAACATTTAAGCCACAGTTATTCAGAAAGAATCCATTCGACTTTTTTCGATCTGATCGGAATGAATGCCGGTTATAAACATATTGAATTATCCCCCGGCGAACTCGAAGCGGCGATCGAAGGGATCCGCGTGCTGCGGTTCGTCGGCGTCAATGTCACGATTCCCTACAAACAGACAGTGATGCCTTATTTGGACGAAATCACACCGGAAGCCACACGCATCGGTGCAGTCAATACAATCAAGGTAAAAGACGGCAAGCTCTACGGGGCCAATACCGACTATTACGGCTTCGGCACCATGTTGGCTTCGCACGGCATCGCAGTTGAAAACCAGACGGCAATGGTCTTGGGTTTCGGCGGCTCCGCAAAAGCAGTCGTTTTATATTTACTGGATAATGGCATCAATAACATTATCATCGTTTCACGGAAAAAAGGCGCTCTTGCTGATATTCCGGACGATCCGCGCATCTCCTTGATGAGTTATGATGAGATAGCGGACATCTCAGGCGATCTGATCATCAACACGACTCCGCTTGGCATGTTCCCTGACAACATCGGCATCAGCGCGGTCCCATTGGAAGTGATCCGTCATTTCAGTGCAGCCGTTGATCTGATCTACAACCCGCAGGAAACAGAATTCCTCCGTTTGGCAAAATCGGCCGGATTGAAGATCTGCAATGGATTGGAAATGTTGGTGCATCAAGGGATCAAATCACAGGAAATCTGGCTGGAACGGCCTTTCGAGCTTACTTTGAACCAAGAAATCTATGACAAAATAACACAATAACGGGAATAGGTGAAGGATTTGGGAAAAAATATCATCCTGATTGGACTGCCTGGTGCAGGCAAGACGACTTTAGGCAAATTATTGAGCAATATAACCGGTTTCCGTTTCATCGATTCGGATGCCTTCATTGAGGAGAAGACCGGCAAAAGCATTACCGATCTCTTCCAAATCGGAGAGGACTATTTCCGCAGCATCGAATCGGATGCCTATAAAGAAATTGCCGATTTTGAGGATACGATCGTCAGCACAGGCGGCGGTGTCGTCAAACGCAGCGAAAACATCGTGGTTTTGAAAAAGAGCGGGATTGTCTATTACATCGACCGCGCAGTCGAAGACATCACGCATGACATTGAAGTTTCCCATCGCCCGCTCTTGAAGGACGGCTTGGAACGGATCTATGCGCTGAAGGCTGAACGCGAATCCCTCTATCAAGAAGCTGCGGATTTCGTCGTCAAGAACGATAAGCCATTGGAAGAGCTAGCCGCTGAAATCATTGCGCGCCACTATGGAGCAGGAAAGGAAGGCCCAGCCCATGACAACCCTCAATAAGGAGCTGAACATCACAATCGTCGGTCTGGGCGTAATCGGCGGGTCCTTCGCGATGGCCCTTCACGATGCCGGATACCGTAATCTTTACGGGATCGACATCGACCAGGCGACGCTGGACAAAGCCAAAGCGCAACAGCTCATCAAGGAGGGCTATCAGGATGGGAAAGACATCCTGCCGCAATCCGATTTGGTGATCTTTTCGCTCTATCCCCGTTTGGTGCATGATTTCATCGTCACCCACAAGCACCATTTCAAGCCGGGGTCGATTCTGACGGATGCGACGGGCGTCAAAAAGTTCTTCATCGAAGATATCCTGTCGGTTTTGCCTGCCTCGATCGACTTCGTCTTCGGTCACCCGATGGCCGGACGCGAGAAAAAAGGCATCGATTTCGCCAGCAGTTCCGTCTACAAAAATGCGAATTACATCCTGACGCCGCTCCCTTCCAACAAAGAAGAGAATCTTGCTTTCATGGAAGCTTTGATCATGGAGATGGGCTTCGGCCGGATCACGCGTATATCTGCCGATTACCATGACGAAATGATTGCTTTCACCAGCCAGTTGCCGCACGCAATCGCCGTCGCTCTGGTGAACAGCGATGTCGAAGGCCGCGAAACGGAGAAATTCACCGGAGACAGTTACCGCGAGTTGACCCGGATCGCCAAAATCAACGAAGAGCTGTGGAGCGAACTTTTCCTTGAGAACAAAGAGTATTTGCTGAAGAGCATCCAGACGTTCGAGGATCAGCTCGACCTGATCAAGGCAGCCATCAAAAACGACGACAGTGTTGCCCTGAAGCAGCTTTTCATCAAGTCCACCAAGCGCCGGGAAAAGTTTGACAGATAAGCACAAGTATTTTTTATGATTGCCGTAAAAAGGATGCCTTACCGGCATCCTTTTTTTGCGGCTTAAAGAGTTTCGACAAGTTGCGAATCCCGCTGAAGTCGACTAAAATGAGAGTAGATGATATATGCGCTGAATAACCGAAAGAAGGCTGAAAAACCATGCGTGAAACGCTGAAAAAATTCAGTTACGCTGTTGTCCTGTTCATCTTTGCAAGCTTCATCCTGATTACCGGATATGAATTTGTACGGTTCATCCAAACGCGAGGCACTGAGAGGCAAGCTGAGCATTTCCTGCGGCTTGTTCAAGTCGGCTTCGGGCTGGTTGCCTTGCTCTTCCCTTCGCTTTTGCGGAAACATACGCGTATCCTCTTGCCTCAAAGAATCACCTTCATCTATGCTGTGTTTCTCTATTTGGCTCTCCTGTTGGGCAGTCTTGGCGGGTTCTATGATACTGTTGCCGAATGGGATACTATCCAACATGCCTTGAGTTCTGCTCTTTTTGGGGTGCTCGGATTTTCCGTCATCGCCAACCTGCAGGAGGGAGGCGTCCAAAGATTGAACCTGACACCGGTTTTGTCTTCGCTTTTCTCTTTCTGTCTGGCAACTACAATCGGTGTGCTTTGGGAATTTTATGAGTTTTTTGCCGACAGCGTCATGGGCCAGAACACGCAACGGACCGCCACTATCGAGGGTGTCCCGCTGATTGGGCAGGCTGCCTTAATGGATACGATGGGTGATCTGATCGTGAACTGCTCCGCTGCAGCGATCGTCGCGCTCCTCGGCTACTTTGCTTTGAAGAGCAGCGGCAATTGGCTTGAAGGGTATCTCATCACCTTCGATACGGAAACTAAAAATAACGAAACGGACTAGGAGCAAAAAATGATCACAATACGTAACCTTTCAACTGAAAATATCCAGGCAGCAGTCCAGCTGGCTGTTGACGATTGGCAACGAAAATATGTCCTGCCCAATGCGGAAATGATTGCCCAAGCCTACGTTGAACCGCAGGCACTTTTCCCGCTCGCACTCTATGCCGAAGATACTTTGGTCGGCTTGGCCTTCATCAGGAGGGCGCAAAAAGCTTCCGCGATGACGCTCGAACAAATCATGATTGGTCAGCCTTTCCAATCCAAAGGCTTCGGTTCCGAAAGCATCCGGGAGATTGCGAAATGGATCGGAACGCAGTTCGACTGCTCCCTGTTGCATGCATCCGTCCAGATCGGCAACCAATGGGCCCGCGAGGCGCTTGAAACAGCCGGCTTCATGAAGCGCGGCACCGACCTGGATACAAGGGAAATCGAAATGATTTATATCATGAAATGAGAATAATGGAGGATACAAAATGAAACCTGGACAATACGAAGCATACATCAAATGGCGCGACAGCATGGTCGATTTTTCCGAGGATCTCGGCGAGGATGAGGCAGCGCACACGCTCATCTGGGACGCTGCCGATCCGGAAGCCCGCGATGACTTCAATCTGCTGTTGGCTTCGATGACGCTCGACCAAGTCAGCTACCACGAAATGAAACAGATGGAGAAGCAATACGACAGCGAATTCATCTGATGAAACCATTAAGGCGCAGCCAATAGAAAAGGCAAGCATTCGGTTTTTTACCGAACGCTTGCCTTTTTGCCTTCCACTTTCTTATCGTTTGATCGCTCCGGAATCGGACTTCATGAAGTCTTCCACTTCTTCGGCGGAAAACTGGTTGCAGTCGCCATGGATTGTGTGTTTCATGCTGGATGCGGCGATCGCGAAATCGACCGTATGCTCTGCGGTATACCCGGAAAGGATGCCATGCAGGATCCCTGCGGCATACGCATCGCCGCCGCCGACCCGGTCAACGATCGGAGTGATCGTGTGCACGTTCGAGAAAGTCGTTTCCCCTTTGCGCCACATCGTCCCTTGGAGCACATTGTGGCTGGCGGAATGCACCTGACGGATTGTGGAGTAGAAGACTTCGATGTTCGGATATTTTTCCGCCATCTTCTCGTAATAATAAGTCACATCTTCCTGTTCGCTCGTATTTTCCGGAATCCCCATCAGATACAAGGCATCCAATTTGCCTGCAGAAAGATAGTCTGTCAACGGCAAGACTTGCTTCAGGAAAGCCCCGCATTCGGCCTGTGTCCAAAGTTTGGCGCGGTAGTTGATGTCGAAACTGACTTTGATTTCGCGTCTTTTCGCTTCCCGCACCAACTCGACCGACCATGCAGCCCAATCTTTCGTGAGCGCGGCAGTGACACCCGAGATATGGAACAGGTTCACGTCCTCGAACAGCTCATCGAAATCCCATTCCAAAGCTTCCATGCTGGAAAAACTTGAATGGGCACGATCATAGACAACGGAAGCCGCACGTTCGCCGACGCCGCTTTCCAAATAGTAGGTGCCTAGGCGTTCGCCGCCTTTTCTTAGCAAGGCTGTGCAAATTCCGTAACTTTTCAGATGTTTGCGGACCGCAACCCCCAACGGATTGGCCGGCACTTTGCTTGCGAAAGCCACTTCATGGCCAAAATTCGCCAGACTGATGCCGACGTTCGCTTCCCCGCCGCCGTAATGTCCTGTGAAATTAGTGGAATAGGTCATCAATGTTCCTGGATCTGTAGATAGGCGCAACATGATTTCGCCCAATGTCAAAATTTTACTCATCTTTTCGCACGCTCCTGATTTTTTGATGGATTTTCACTGAACGCGGTTACATTATTCTTACTGGTATGCTGCAACCGACCTGAAATGCATGATAGGAAACTCACTTTATTTCCAAATAGGAAATATCGTTTTCTTTTAGGAAATACTTTGGTTTCATTATACGGTTTCCTTCGGGTTATTTCAACACCTATGTGAGCGAATTTCTCTTTTATTGACGTTTATCCAAGAAGTTGTCACCTGACACTTTGAATTTCCCAGATATTTGGGGCTTCGGAACATTGGAATATGAATTACCTCGCAAAAATAACCCGCCAAAAGCATATTGACGGGGAAAAAAGTTCAAATCACAGTCAAAAAACCCGCCGAAACCACCTTGGCGGGGAAAAACGTCCACGGACAACACGAGATTCCCCGTCAAACCCATTTTGGCGGGGAGATCCGGTCAAATCCAAATGCGCGAACTCGAACCAGAATACCAAACCAGAATACCAAATCAACTAATAAACGTGTTCGGCCTGCTCAATTCGGCCAACAGATTCTGTTTCGTTTCCAGCACCTTTTCGATGGTCTTCTCGCGCTCGAAACGGTATTTCGGCGTGCTGACGCTGAATGCGCCATAGATTTTGTTGTCGACCACGAGCGCCGCCCCGATGCAGATGACATCCAGGTCGTTTTCTTCGTCATCAGTAGCAAAACCCAACATTTTGACTTTTTGCACCTCTTCCTTCAGAACGTCCCGATCGGTTATCGTGTTCGGCGTGTCCGCGACCAGTTCGACCCGATCCAGATACGCCGCCAACTCCTCATCGCTGAAGGCGGCCAGCATCGCCTTGCCCATCGCTGAACTGTAGAGATGGTTGGTGTTGCCGATGCGGGAATTGATGTTGGCGATCGCTTTTTGCGTCTCCAATTTATTAACGTAGAGGACCTCATCCTTATCGAGAATGCCCAGATGGACCGTTTCATCCAGCCCGGCCTGCAGGTTCCGCAAATACGGATCGGTGATTTTGATGATGTCCAGATTCGCGAGCCGGTTGTTCGCATAGCGGATCAGCGCACTGCCCAGAGTGAAACGCTTTGTCTGCTCGTCCTTTTCGACATACCCGATCAAAAGCAGCGTGTCCAGGATCTTCAGTGCCGTCGGGCTGGACAGACCCGTATTGGCTGCGATGGCGGCCAGACTCTGGGCTTCTCTGCTGTTGGATAAATGATCGATGATTTTAGCGGCTTTCAGCAGGACCGTTCCGTAAGGTTTTTTCTCTTCTTCCAATTTTTGACACCCCTCAACTGTTTCCTATCCAGAAACAGTTTACCCCAAAACAAGCATTTCGTACAGAAGCATTTCCAAATAAGCAACGCAAAAAAAACGCCCTGTAACAAAAGAGCGCCTTCCTGTATCAATCAGTCATTCGGTATTTCGTCCAGTTCTTCCACAAGCGTAACTTGCCAGCCTTCGCCGTCGACCCATTTGAGTTGGACGCGTGCGATCGTCTCTTTCTGCGTATCCGAGACTGTGGCGGTGACTTGCTGATCGCCGGCATTTCCGATCCACCATTCGATCATGTTATCGGCGCTGATGCCGGTTGCGGCGGCCACAGCTTGCTTGATTTCATTGCGGTCGGCGGATCCGTCGCTGTAATCCGTGACATGGTCCCCAGTTTGGGTCGTGCCGACCGGTTCCCAGTCGCCGGTGTATGCCTTTGTTACGTTCTTATCGGTCGACGGTACTTCTTCCGTTTCCGTCTCGGTGTCTTCATCCTCTTTTTCCTCTTTTTCCGAATTTTTTTCGGCTGAAGAGGACGTTTCGCTGGAAGCATCCGATTCGGTGATGATCATGTTTTGTGAATTTGTTTGATTGTTTGCTGCTATGGATGGTTCTTCGTCATTTCCGTAAAAAAAATTGTAAAGGAGCACGAGCCCCAAAAATGCGGCGGCGATGACGCCCAAAACAATTAGCAGGTTATTGCGTTTATGATTTCCGTGTAATTCTTGTCTGGTCGGTTTTTGATTGTTTTCTGACATGCGGTTGCCTCCTTCTGAATGATGCAAGTTTATCATATTTGCGATACGGCTGCGTTAAATCCAGTTTACAACTCTGTGTCACAAAAAATGATCACCCGCATGCCCACATCAGGCAGACACTATTTGGCCGGGTTGTTTTTTTCCCTCGAGGCCTTTATCCTGGCCATGAGTCCGAAGAGACTGTCCACGATGAAGATCGCCAGCGCGATGGCGCCCGATATCTGCAGCGTGAGAACCAGATGCTGCTGCGCCACTGCATATTCTTTGTTGATGAAGGAATAGACCGATTGATAAACGCCTGCTCCGGGAACCAAGGTGATGAAGGCCGGGATGAAATAGATCGTCACCGGCGTCTTCAGCAAACGCGCGAACAGATGCGCAATCCAAGCGATGAACAGACTGGCCAGAAAAGTGGCTGCGACGATGTCCAAAAACAATAGCCCGACAAGGTAGACGCCCCAGCCCAAAGCTCCAGCCAATGCGCCGTAACGCAATGTCCGTTTTGGTGCCTCCAAGGTGACGGCGATAAAAAAGACGGCGACGAATGCAACGGCCATTTCCAGGACGATAGTGAACAGAGTCATCGGATCACCTCCGCGCCGACGACGAGACCGGCACCGATGCCGATTGCAATGAATACCGCAATCACAAAGGCCTCCAATATTTTGGCCGCTCCCGACATATAATCCCCGCGGAAGGTGTCACGGATGCCGTTCGTCAACACGGTACCCGGCAACAAAGGCATGATGGCACTGATGATGATCGTATCCGGTTGTATCGGAAAGGTCAAAAGCTCGGACAAAACGGCCGTCATCACAGCAATCACAAAACTGGAGACCAGGTTTTGGATGAACGGGCGGATTTTCCATTTGACCGCGGTGTACAGAACAAACGAAACCGCTACGCTGACCGGAAGCATCGCCAAGAAGTCATAGAAGGTGCCGCCCATCAAAAAAATGAACAGCTGGATGAAGCCGATCAGCGCGAAGCTTTTTTGGAGCCCGCTGTATTGGATTTCATCGATGTTCTGCAGCGCATCGTAAGCCTCCTGGATGGTCAATTTGTCTTCGACGAAATTCCGCGAAACGGCATTGACGCGGGACACCCTGTTCAGATTCGTCGTGCGTTCCGTGATCCGTTTGACGACCGTGATCGCATGCATATTCGGATTGTCGAGCGTGGCCACTAGCCCGGTGGTCAAAGCCAGTGCATCGGTCATCTGCAGCCCGGTCTTGTTCAGGATGCGCGTCACGGTTTCCTCGACACGGTAGGTTTCCGCATTGCTTTCCAGCATGATTTTCCCGGCCAGGACCGCCGTATCCATGTATAATTCAAAATCCATTTCCGGATTAGGTGTAACCGACATCAAAATCCCCCTTCCTTTTCAAAACAGTATTGGCTCCGGTACAGCCTGCATGCCGCCCGTACTCTTTAATCGCGGCAAAATTTACATTTCCAGCAGCTGCATCAATTCTTCCTTCGTCAGGGAAGTAACCGATTGGCCGCCCGCCTGGATGACGGAATCGATCATTTCACGCTTCTGTTCCTGCAGTTCGTTGATCCGTTCCTCGATCGTGCCTGTCGCGATCATGCGGATGACCTGAACGACCTTTTTCTGGCCGAAACGGTGCACACGATCGGTAGCCTGGCTTTCGACGGCCGGGTTCCACCAGGAGTCATAGAGGATGACGGTATCCCCGCCCGTCAAATTCAAGCCGGTCCCGCCGGCCTTCAGGGAAATCAGGAACAGATCCTTCTCGCCTTCGTTGAAGCGGGTCGTCAAGGTCAGCCGGTCCTGATTCGGCGTCTGCCCGTCGAGATAGAAATAGGCCTCGCCCGTTTCATCCAGTTTTTTGCGGATGATGGCCAGCATCTGCGTGAACTGGGAGAACAGCACGACGCGTCTGCCGTTCTCTTTGGCTTCGGCCAAATACTCCATCAGCCTGTCCAATTTGCCGGAACCGCCCTTGTAATCGGCCATGACCAATGCCGGATCGCAGCAGATCTGGCGCAGGCGCGTCAGGCCTGCCAGGATCTTGATCCGGTTCTCGTTCAGCGTATCCGCGTCCAGCATCGCTTTTGTTTCCTGGCGCATCAACTGCAGCTGCGACAAATAGACGGTCTTCTGTTTTTCGGTCATTTCGATGTAGGAAATCGATTCGATCTTCGGCGGCAGGTCCTTCAGCACGTCCGCCTTCAGCCGGCGCAGGATGAACGGTTTGACTTTTTTGGCGATCTGGGCCGGTTCCATTTTCTTGAAATCCGTCCGCGTTCCGAAAAGACCGGGCTGCGCGATGCTGAAGATGGTGTACAGTTCGGACAAGGCATTTTCGATCGGCGTTCCGCTCAAAGCGATCTTGTTGTTGGCAGTGAGCGCGGAAGCGGCTTTCGTCGTCTTGGCGGTGGCGTTCTTGACGCTCTGGGCTTCATCCAGGATGACGGTCCGAAAAGCCAGCCCTTCATAGAGATCCTCATCGCGCTGCAGCAGCGGATAGGAGGTGATCCAGACCGGGATGTTTTCGGCGATCGCGGTCGTTACGCAGTCGCTTCTTTCGCTCTTTTTGCCGGTGATGAGCTGCGTCGGGATGCCGGGCGCAAACTGTTTGAATTCCTTTTGCCAATTGTAGAGCACGCTGGAGGGACAGACGACCAAATAGGGTTTGCCGTCGCCCTCACCCAGCGAACCGGCGATGAAACTGATGACCTGCAACGTTTTGCCGAGCCCCATGTCGTCCGCAAGAATCCCGCCGAAACCGTAATGATCCAGCCCCTTCAGCCATTTGTAGCCTGTTTCCTGGTAAGGGCGCAAAGTTGCAGTCAAGTCCCCGGGCAGGTCGAAGTCGATCTTTTCGGGCTTCTCCATCCGATTGATGAGCGTCATGAAATCCTCATCCTGGTGGACGATCCCCGCCTCGGGATCGACCCCGAAAGCTTTATAGAGCGGCAAGGACATCTCCGCTTTTAGGTCCTTCAAAGGCACATCCAGCTGCACGACCGCATCGGTCAGCTCCTTGATTTCCTTTTGGTGCAGATTGACGATCTTCCCGTTGGACAGACGATGATACGACTTGTTCGCCGCAATCTGCCTGACCATTTGCTTCAGGTCCTCGATGTCGATTTCGTCGGTGCTGAAGGTCACGTCCAACAGCCGCGACTGGTTGTTGACCTCGATGGCAACTTTCGGCGGCCGGACCGGTTGATAAAGCAGGTTCTCGACAGCCGCCGTCGTAAATATTTCACAGTGCGGGGCCAATTTTTCCAAGCCTTCGTAAAGGAAGGACATGATGTGATCCAGATCATCCAGATAGAGCAATTCATCAAACTTTAACGCATCATTTGCACAATCGCTGAACGTTTGGATCAAGATGCTTTCGGAAATCCGATCCCTGATGACCGTATCCGGAGCCAAATCTTTATGGGCCACGCCTTCTTTTGCGGCATCAATCTTCGTTTCCCCGTAATTGAAAAATAATTCCGTGATCAATTTATCCTGTTTCCAATCCAGATAGAGCTCAGCCTGCAACGGAAAACTTTGGTAGGTCGACTGCACAGCATCCGCCAGCGAAATGGCCGCAAACTTCTGCAACGCCGGAACAGCGATCGCCAAGAAATCACCAGCGGATTCAGGCGGGATATGCAAGCCGTTATGCCCGGACTGGGAAATGGCTGCATAAATGCCGTTCAAGCGTTCATTCATGCTGGTATTCAAAAAATAGAAATTTCCGTCAAGCAGGAAGAGATCCGCTTGGTTGAAAAAAATGTTCTCGGCTGAAGTTTCTGTTGTTTCTTCAAAAAGAAGGCCACCTTGCGGCAATTCACTCAACGAAAAACTGACCGGAAGTTTGTCAAAATCCTTCACAATCTGATCGGGCATCAACGTTTTCCCTCGGGTTTGATAAGGATTTGTTTTGATGTAGACAAGCGGACACTTCGCCAGCTTTTCCAACAATTCCTTCACCATGCTCGCCGGCACGGTGACCTCTTTGCGGTCTTCACTCGACCGATAATCGCGGCCGGATGCCGCCCCGGCATCGAGGATTTGTTTCAAAAACAGAAAAACCGCGCGATCCTCCTCGGACAATTCATGTTTGTCCGCTGAAAAAGTGAATTTTTTTCCGAACGGAAGCTGCCTACCGGCCAAAATGCCCTTGATGACATAATCGCAATCCTTCACCATATATAATTGCCCGGAGCCGACCCGCATCTTCAGGCTGAAATGTTGTCCATAGCGCAAATCGGACATGACCAGTGTATATTCCACTTGGATCGGCACTCTGTCGAAGAGGTCGTTTTCCTCCAGCAATTCGAATTGAAGCACATCCAACAAACGGTTCGTCTGCTCGACATCATAGCGATTCTTCGGCGCTCTGCTGGTCTTGCTGCCCGTTGCTGCTTTTTGGCTCAAAGATTTCCGATCAACACGGTAATCCGACGAAGCGTTGAGTATCGCCAAGAGGAACGCAACTACATGTTTGCAGGGTCCCGGATAACTTTCGAAGGCCGGGCAGGAGCAATAATAATCCTCGATTTCTGCATATTCATCCAGATAGACCTCTACTTCGTACTGTTTAGTCCCTTTTATCTCCGCACGAAAGGCATCCTCAGCACTGTTGGCTGTATACTGCCGCAGCGCCCCGCTTTCAAACAATTCCATCCCTTTCTTGAATGTCGCATTACTGTAAGTCATATCCTTGATTTCTTGCATATTGTATCCCACTGATACCATTCACGGTCCACACCCTCGCTCGCTTAGTCTTTATAATTTTACCATAGACCGGTGTCAATCAGGCTACAAAAATGGCGCCTGGATTGTCGGATGCGACAGAATGTCCGGAAAACCGCCGGCACCGGCGTGAGTCGCCGGTATCCAACGGGTTTCAATGGGCTCCAGACGGCTAAGCAATCAAATTGTCGGATATCCATCCAACATTCGACAATTCCGCCCGCCGCTGATGCAAAATTGTCGGATACCCATCTACATTCGACAATCTCGTCCTCCGCTGACACAAAATAATCGGATGCTCCCCCTGCATTCGACGATTTTGCCATCCGCAACGCCATTTGCGGTAACATCGGCCCCGCCATTCACGGCACCCGATACTTATCCGCGAAAAAAGATGTCACTTTGTGTTGACAACGCCCCCCAATGTGACATACTATATATTCATTAACACATCACATTAAGAATTGAGGTGGAAAAATGGAACTCACCGATAGGCAAAAACAGATCATCGAAATCGTCAAGAAACAGCAGCCGATTTCCGGTGAAAAGATTGCCTCCATACTGGGATTTGCGCGGGCAACGCTGCGCCCTGACTTTTCGCTGCTGACGATGAGCGGCATCCTTCAGGCCAAACCGAAAGTCGGTTATCTGATCAACGAGGAACACACCAACTCCGTGCTGGTCGAACAGATCGCCAAACAAAAAGTCGAGAAGGTGATGGCCATCTCGGTCAACCTCACCAAAGAAACGAGCATCCAGGATGCCATCATCCAGCTTTTCCTGGAGGATTGCGGTTCCCTTTACGTCACCGACAACCGGGAAATACTGGGGATCGTTTCCCGCAAGGATCTGCTCAAGAGCGCTCTGGGCGACTCCGATCTGAACGCCATCCCGGTCGGAATGGTGATGACGAAGATGCCGAATCTGTATACCGTCTTCAGCGACACACTCGTTGTCGATGCCACGAAACTGCTCGTCACCCATCGCGTCGACAGTTTACCGGTCCTTTCCCGTTCCGTGTATGAAGAGACCGGCAAAAAAGAGGTCATCGGAAAATTTTCGAAATCGACCGCCAGCAGATTGTTGCTCGATATATTCAACAAAGACCTTTAGGAGGATAGTGTGCAAATGGACCTTTACGCGATTTACTTAGTATCCGATTCCGTCGGCGAGACAGCCGACGTGGTGATCCGTTCCGCCCTCTACCAATTCGAGACGGAAAATTACCAACTGAAGAAATATTCCTATGTGCAGACGACCGAGGAGATCGAGGAGATCTGCGCAAAAGCGGCCGACGACAGGAAGGCGATGATCTTCTACACCTTCGTGAAAAAGGAAATGGCCGATTACATGAAGGAGCGGATCGAACAAGCCAAGCTGATCGGAGTCGACATCTACAGTCCGATCCTGACCGGTTTGGGGCAACTGTTCCAGTTGCCGGCCAAGGAGAAACCGGGCATGAACCGGCAGCTCAACGAGGACTATTTCAACCGCGTCGAGGCCATCGAGTTTTCCGTCAAATACGACGACGGCCGCGATCCGCGCGGCATCGAAAAGGCGGACATCGTGCTGGTCGGCGTGTCCCGCACATCCAAAACGCCGCTGTCGATCTACCTGGCGAACAAAAACGTGAAAGTCGCGAACATCCCGCTCTTTCCGGAATCGAAGCCGCCGAAAGAAATCTTCACGATCGCGCCGGAGCGGATCATCGGCCTTGTGAATTCGCCGAAAAAACTCAATGAAGTCCGCAAAGAGCGCCTGAAAACGTTGGGACTGCCGCCATCCGCCAGCTACGCCGGCATGGAGCGCATCCTCGAGGAACTCGAATATGCAGACAAGATCATGAAACAGATCGGCTGCGAAATCGTCGATGTTTCGAACAAAGCGATCGAAGAAACCGCCGACCACATCCTGCACTATATGGATGTCATGAACATCAGCCGCAAACAACTATAACCTAGAAACACTCACAAGGAGGAAAAGTATATGACGAAGCAATGGGTTTACCGTTTTTCAGAAGGAAAGAAAGAACAAAAGATGTTGTTGGGAGGCAAAGGCGCCAACCTCGCCGAGATGACCAATCTCGGCCTGCCCATCCCTCCAGGATTCACGATCACGACGGAATCCTGCATCCATTACTTCGATGAAGGACGGACACTTTGGCCTGCGCTCCACCAGCAGATCGATTCCGCCCTCGTCGACCTGGAAAACGCGGTCGGGAAATCGTTCCATGACCCTGCCAACCCGTTGCTGGTGTCGGTCCGTTCCGGCGCCGCCTTCTCGATGCCCGGCATGATGGACACGATCCTGAACCTCGGGCTGAACGACGCTTCAGTCGCCGGCCTGGCCGAACAGACGCAGAACCCGACTTTCGCTTTCGACAGCTACCGCCGTTTCATCCAGATGTTCGCCGATGTCGTGAAGTCCGTTCCGCGCATCCATTTCGAAGCGATTCTGGATACAGTCAAAAATGAGAACGGTTACGAGTTCGACAACCAATTGACTCTGGAAGACCTGACCGATCTGGTCGCCCAGTACAAGGCTGTTTACCAACGCGAAACCGGTGAAACTTTCCCGCAGGAACCGTTGGAACAATTGCATCAAGCCGTCCAAGCCGTCTTCTCTTCGTGGAACAATGAAAGGGCTGTCCTTTACCGCGAAATCCACAACATTTCGCATAACCTCGGAACAGCCGTCACCGTCCAGAGCATGGTCTTCGGGAACCGCGGCAACGATTCGGGAACCGGCGTGGCCTTCACGCGCAATCCGGCGACCGGCGAGAAGAAACTGTTCGGTGAATTCCTGATGAATGCGCAAGGCGAAGATGTCGTGGCCGGCATCCGCACCCCATTGGACATCGACACGCTGGAGGAAGTGATGCCCGCCGTCTACAACGAATTCAAGGCCATCGCCGAAAAACTGGAGGACCACTACGCCGATATGCAGGATATCGAATTCACGATCGAAAAAGGCAAACTGTACCTGCTGCAGACCCGCAACGGGAAACGCACGGCAGCCGCAGCCGTCGCAGTGGCCGTGGATTTGGCCGACGAAGGCCTGATCACGAAAGAGGAAGCCGTGATGCGCATCGAGACCGGCCAGCTGGACCAGTTGCTCCACCCTACTTTCGACACGAAAGCTTTGGATGAAGCGGCCTTGTTGGCGACAGGGCTTGGCGCTTCACCCGGAGCGGCGTCCGGTCATATCTTCTTCTCCACGGCCGATGCCGAAGCGGCCCAAAAGGACGGTCTGCCGGTCATCCTGGTCCGCCGCGAAACATCCCCTGAGGATCTGGCGGGCATGATGAGTTCCGAAGGCATCCTGACGGCGCGCGGCGGTATGACTTCCCACGCGGCAGTCGTCGCCCGCGGTTTGGGCAAATGCTGTGTGGCCGGCTGCACGGCAGCGGTCATCGACGAGGAAAACAAAACCGTCGTCATCGATGATGTCACCCTGCATCAAGGCGACTTGCTGTCGATCGACGGCGCCTCCGGAAGAGTCTACGCCGGCACCATCGCCAAGCAGAACCCGACTTTGGGCGGCAAATTCAGCACCTTCATGGACTGGGTCAACGAAATGAAAGTCCTGCAAGTCAAAGCCAATGCGGACTCCCCGACCGACGTCAAACAGGCATTGTCCCTGGGCGCGGAAGGCGTCGGCCTGTGCCGGACCGAGCACATGTTCTTCCATAAAGATCGGATCCCGGTTGTCCGCCAGATGATCCTTTCCCGCACGTTGGACGAACGCAAAAAATACTTGGCTGAACTGTTGGGAATGCAGCGCCAGGATTTCCAGGAAATGTTCGCCCTGCTGCAGGATCGCCCGATGACCGTCCGCCTGCTGGACCCGCCGTTGCATGAATTCCTGCCGACAGCGGATGCGGACAAAGTTGCCCTGGCGGAAGCGATGGGAAGCAGTTTGGCTGGGCTTGAGGCGCACATCGATTCCTTGCATGAAGTCAACCCGATGCTTGGCCACCGCGGCTGCCGCTTGGCCGTCACTTACCCGGAAATCTACCGGATGCAGGCGCGCGCCATCATCGAAGGCGCCATCATTGCGGCCGAAGAAACCGGCAGCACAATCACCCCGGAAATCATGATCCCGTTGGTCTGCGACGCCGACGAGCTGCGCTACGTCAAAGCGGAAATCGTTGCGGAGATCGAAGAAGTCTTCGCTGAAAAAGCAGTGACCATCCCTTACCTGATCGGAACGATGATCGAAATCCCGCGCGCTGCCGTCACTTCCGACGAAATCGCGCTGGAAGCCGACTTCTTCAGCTTCGGCACGAACGACATGACGCAGATGGGCTTCGGCTTCTCTCGCGACGATGCAGGTAAGTTCCTGCAGGAGTACGAAGACAAAGGCTTGCTGAAGCCGAATCCGTTCCACTCATTGGACGTCAAAGGCATCGGCAAACTGGTCAAATTGTCCGCCAAATTGGGCCGCGAAACCAACCCCGGCTTGGTGCTGGGCGTCTGCGGCGAACACGGCGGCGATCCGGAATCCATCGCCTTCTTCTCGAGTGTTGGCTTGGATTACGTTTCCTGCTCTCCATACCGCGTACCGATCGCCCGCTTGGCTTCCGCACAGGTCGCGATCAAAGAAAACAGAGCAAAAATGCCTGTTCAGAAGGCTTCCGCCTTGCTGACCGGCAGCAACTGATGAAATAATCTGAACCACCCGGCCAGCAACTGTGTGTTGCTGGTTGGGCGGTTTTTGTTTGTTTGAGGGTGGGTGGGGGCTGAAATTGTCGAATAGTTGGCTTGCATTCGGCAATTTTGCGCTGTCGGGGTGGTCAAATAGTCGAATGTCCTGCTGCATTCGACTATTTGACCAAAAATCTGCATCAGTTTGTCGGATAAACCAGCTATATCCGACAAACGCAAAGGCCAACATCCATATCCAGATCTCCGATTGATGCCCTTCGAACATTTTTGCTCTTTCTGATAATTGGGCGAAAAACTCGGTTCTTCAGAACCGGGATGTAAGCCCATTGGCTCTTTGAGCCAAAATTTACATACACATTTGGCAGCAGTATAATCTAGGTGGAGGTGTTGATATGAAACTGAAAGGCATCAAAATCAAACTGAAACCTTCCATAAACCAGAAGGATCAGATTGACATCAATCTCAATCTCCGCCGCTTCGTCAAAAATCAAATGTTGGCCATGCAGCAGGCGCGGTACGGGAACGGCGGCAAGTATCTCGGGAAATTCGCAATGATATACTGCCTAAAAGGGTTGAAATTGGAATTCCCGTTTTTGAAACTAGCCGAAAGCACTTGCTTGGAGTATGCCATTGCCGATCTGGATCAAGCCTATCAACGGTTTTTCACGGGTCAAAATAATCGCCCTAATTTCGAAAGCCGCAAACGGCCACACAACAGCTACAAGTCAAAGGGCATCAACAACAATATCCAAGTGGTGGACAACCACTGGATCAAGCTGCCTAAACTAGGCTTGGTGAAAGCCTACGGCTTGGAACGCATTCAGGGCAAAATCAAGAGTGCCGTGATCCGAAAAGAACCGACGGGTGTTTATTCCGCGACGATTCAAGTCGAATACGAACCGAACGCATGGGCTAAAACCGGCAAACAAGTAGGTCTGGACTTAGGCTTAACGGATTTGGTCAGCCAATCCGACGGATACAAACTCAAAAACAAACAATTTGAACGCGCCATGGCCAAAAAGCGGCGCATCTGGGAACGCAAGCTTGCGCGTCGTCGTTTGCAGGCCAAAACAAAAATGGAAGAGGCCCGGAAAGCCGGCGTCGAACTCGAACTTTCGGATTTCAAGAATGTTCAGAAAGCAAAGCAGCAAGTAGCGCGCATCAACAAAAAAATTGCCAACCAACGCGAAAACTACCTGCAGCAGTACACAACCAAACTAGTCAAAGGCTTTGACACCATCGTCATGGAAGATTTGAAAACCAAGAATCTTCTGCAGAATCATCATCTTTCACGTTCGATCGCTGACTCTGCTTGGGCGAAAATCAAGTCCATGCTGACCTACAAATGCGATTGGTACGGCAAAGAATTGATTCTGGTCACTCCACAATACACCAGTCAAATCTGTTCCGCTTGTGGTGAAAATACGGGAAAGAAACCACTGCATATCCGTGCCTTCGTCTGCCCATATTGCGGAACCCATCACGATCGGGACATCAATGCCAGCATCAACATCTTGAACAAAGCGTTTGCCTGACGTCAAAAGGCAAAGGTACGGGACAGTCTGCTCACAAGCGCAGTAAGCCTTGGTTCATAGGAGAAACCGCTGACAGTCAGAAAAAACTGTCTGTCAAGTATGCTCTGTTCCCAGAAGCTCTGGTCATTTATGACCGAGCAGTCCCCGCTTATTGGTTATTATTCTTATATTGTCCATTTCCTATTGTCAAAAAGGCGAAAATGTGGCAGTATATAAGCATCTTCCGCCTTTGAAAAAAGGCCGGAAATGAAAAGTCAGAAGACAACTAATCAAAACAACGGAGGAATAAAAATCATGATGGAATTACCGAATTGCCCTAAGTGCGGCTCCCCTTACACTTACGAAGACGGCACGATGCTGGTCTGCCCCGAGTGCGCGCACGAATGGAGCGCGGATGCTGCTGAAGCAGCAAACGAAGACCAATTGATCGTCAAGGACGCAAACGGCAACCTGCTGCAGGATGGCGACACTGTTACGGTCATCAAGGACCTGAAAGTCAAAGGCAGCTCGAGCGCCTTGAAGGTCGGAACAAAAGTCAAAGGCATCCGTTTGGTGGAAGGCGACCACAACATCGACTGCAAAATCGACGGCTTCGGCGCTATGAAACTGAAATCAGAATTCGTCAAAAAAGCATAATACCGATAACGAACGAAAAAACTGGCGAGGCTCCCCGAAAGGGACCCTCGCCAGTTTTTTGATTTTCACATTTGATTGGGTGATACGTTACCATGCTATCCGGCCTCACGCCTTTCATCTGTACGCTGGCTGTCACCCCTGACAGCTAGGAGATATGCGTCGGATCACCGTTCCTTTCCGTTGTGTCTTATTTTTAGAAAGATTAATGGTCATCACCCCCGTTTAATGCTCGGTATTATGATGATAAGCCCCGCTGATTCCGTTCAGGACCAACAAAAAAACACATGCGAAAGCACGTGCTCTGTCGGGCAAAAGAATGAATGGGAAGATTGTTGCACAACAGATCCGCACTGACCTTGAGAAGCGCGCATTTGCAAATTCAACAAGTCCATCCGACTCACCCCTTCGTTTTCGATTGAAAAGTATCTTGCCCTTGCCTATCATCTTACCCTTATTATACAGGGATAATCCCCGTGGCTCAATTAATTTACCCATTCCTTACACAAATAAAACATTCCCCTTTTGTCTGGTGAATCGTCGATTTTGTAAGGGCTATCCTTTGACATTTTCCGGCGGCTTGCATACAGTTAAAGCAAAGCCACTCGCGTAAATAACAGCACTATTTGTTGCACAGAAACAAGGGGGTACCGATAATGACCACGATCATGATCACCGGCGCAAGCGGTAATATAGGAAGAGTTTTGGTTGACCACCTGAAGAAGAGCTACGAACTGACTTTGGTTGATGTCCATTTCCATGACGTCAATCCGGCCCTTTTGGAGGGCACCATCGTCAAGGAATTGGACCTGACTGTCATCGGCAACTGGGACGGCCTGCTCGAAGGGATCGATTACGTCATCCATCTTGCCGGAAACCCTTCACCCGACGCCGTTTTTGACGATGCGCTAATTGGATTGAACTACAAGATGCCCTACTATCTGTTCAAGGAATCATCCAAGTACGAGAACTTCGTCAAGCGCATCATCTTCGCCAGCTCCATCCATGCCGTCAGCGCCTACCCGAAAAACGTGCAGGTTCCGGTCGATGCACCTGTCCGCCCGGGCGACCTTTACGGCGTCTCGAAAGTCTATCTGGAAGGTTTGGCCAGCCATTTCGCCTATACAGAAGGCCAGGAAGCGATCGGCATCCGCATCGGCAATTTCAATGAAAACATCGATGATCCGATCGTCGACGAAGCGGGGTTGGCCGAATATTTGTCGCCACGGGATCTTTGCCACTTGGTCGACTGCGCCCTGAACGCTAAGCTTGTCGAGCCGTTCCTGCTGGTGAACGGGCTGTCGGACAATCGCTTTCCGCGTCTGGACATTTCACAGGCACGCACCACTATCGGGTATCGGCCGAGCGATGATGCCTTTGTGCTGAAGGGTTTCTTTAAAGATGACAATGGCGATCCGGTCGAACTGTCCGGCGAAGAGCACTGATCCGCAGATTTGGGAAGGATTCCCCATTTTTGTGCGATTTCGCCCACATCCGCCACCAAAGGCTATTGAAGCGGCGGAATCGAACTGATATGATGTTTATTGGAGACAATACATGTGTCAGATAGACGGAAGGAAGTACAATAAATGGCGAAAAAAAACAAAGGCAACCAGATTCAACGCAAGAATGTGACCCCAAAAGTACCGGAACTGCATAAAAATAATACTGGCGCGGCGACCAAGAAAAATCTGCCGGTCGACGAAGATCCGAAACTGCAAAATTCCTTTAATTACACGATGTACGGTATGCTGATAGGCGCTTCAATCGGCTACTTCGCGGGCAACCTGACGATCGGCTTCGGTATCGGAATGCTGGCTGGCGGCGTAGTCGATTCCTACCTGAATTCCAAAAAGAAAAAGAAACGCGAAGCCATTCTGAAAGCACAGGCCGAAAAAGAACAGAAATAGGTCCTTTTGCACAAACGCGGGGCTCGGCAGCAGTTTTTCCGGAAGTGCTTTTGTGCAGCGTGCACCTTGCATAACCAAGCCAACTGTAGTAAAGTTAGCTGTAACTAAATAGACCGTTTCACAAAGGGGGGCCGTCCGCGGCTGAGATTGAACATAGATTCTGACCCTTCGAACCTGTTCGTTAGCACGAGCGTAGGGATTGTGATTGAGAAATGAAATTCATTCTCCTCCTTTGTTGATGGTGTGTTATGCCCAAAAAGGAGGAGTTTTTTTATGTCAAAAAATCTGAACATCTGGATCGAAGGAACCATCATCGCCGCCTTGGCGACCGTGTTGTCCTTGGTTCCTTTCAATATCGGCCCGAGTTTTTCCGTTACGGTGGGAGCGCCGGTGATGATGCTTTACTGCCTGCGCCGCGGCCTGATTCCCGGCTTCTTCGCCAGTTTCCTGTGGGGTGTGCTGCACATCCTGATCGGGACGGCCTACATCCTGACTCCGCTGCAAGGATTCATCGAGTACTTCATCGCTTTCGGTTTCACCGGTTTGGCCGGCCTGTACACGCAGAAAGTCCAACAAGCGATCGCGGACCAAAACAAAAAGGCATTGGTGTGGCAAGTCATTTTGGGCACCATCGTCGGTACAGTCGGCCGCTACTTCTGGCACACGATCGCCGGCTACTATTTCTGGGGATCCTATGCCCCTGAAGGCTGGAGCGCATGGCTCTACTCCATCGTCATGAACGGCGTCAGCGCCTTGGCGACCGGCGCATTCACCATTATGGTACTGGTGGTCATCGCGAAAACGAATCCGCAATTGTTCGTACCGAAAAAATCGGTGCGCGGGTACTGATTTTGTGCCGATCCAACCGTTGTTCATGAGTTATGTCGGTTGTTTGCGTCGGCGTTAAGCCGGAACAGCCGACACTTCGGGGATCTGTCGGTTATTTGCATCAGCGTTCGGACAGAACAGCCGACATTGCGGCTTTATGTCGGTTGTTTGTGTCCGCGTTAATCCGGAACGGCCGACAGAAAAAGGCTTCATCGCCTAATGTGGACCGGTCACCCGGTCCTGAAACACCCCATCTGCAATTACAGAAAAACTGAGGCGTGCTCCAAATCGGAGCACGCCTCAGTTTTTTGATTCTATTCGACTAATCCGGACTGTCGCTCCAGTGTGAAGCCCTTGCCTGCGACCTCATGGACCTGCCCGATGATTACGAAAGCAAATGGATCGATGTCGTTGACCAAGGCATTGATGGCGGACAGTTTACGCTGCTCCACTACGCAAAGCACCGCTTGCTGCTGCACCCCTTCAAAAGCCGTTTCGATGTTCACCAATGTCAGCCCGACATCCTGCACATACAGCAGCGCCTGTTTGATTTCCTCAAACTTTTTAGAAATGATGAAAAGCTGCATCTTGTTTCTCCCGGTCACCATGACTTTGTTTATGACGATGGACGTCAGGAACACCATGATGAGCCCGTAAAGGATCTGTTCCATGCTCGAAAAGACCGCCTGGACCAGCAGGAAGATGACGTCGAACGCATACATCCCCACCGCTACCGGAATGCGAAAATGTTTGTTCAGGAGCAGCGGCGGAATGTCCATCCCACCCGTGGAAGCGCCGACCTTGAACACCAGCCCCACTCCCAATCCGCACAGGATCCCAGCGTAGATTGCCGAAAGTAGGATGTCATCTGTCATGTCCTGCAATGCAGGCACTGTCCGGAAAAAAGTTAAAAACGTCGGAAAAATGATCGTGCTCAGGATTGTCGTCAAAGCGAACTTTTTGCCCAGCAAGGCTGCCCCGACAAAAAACATGAACCCATTGAAAATCAGCACGACCAAAGAGATGTTCAATCCAAAAAAATGATTCAAAATAATGGCAAGACCCGTCGTCCCCCCGGCGATCAGATTCTTCGGCAATATGAACGCCGCAATCGCAAATGCGACGATGATGTTCCCGGCGACAACCGCAGCTATCGGTTTTAAAGTGTGCAGTAGCTTCAAATATATCACTCCTCTTTCTGAGATTTAAAACAATCGGATACCTTTCAGGAAAAAGATATCCACGCCATTATAACAGAATAACAGCCAATGAATAGGGCCCAAAAGTCAAAAAATAGGGCTTCCGAACCCACTAAGAGACCGGAAACCCTATTTTTTATATTCGTACAATCAATGCGGCCAAGAAGACTCGAACTTCCACGGGAGATACTCCCACCAGCCCCTCAAGCTGGCGCGTCTGCCATTCCGCCATGACCGCAAAACCAACTATTTCATTATACTTTTGAAGTGATTTACTGTCAACAACACTTACAATATTTATTGGTAAAATTATAAAAGAAATTATAAACCTGAATAATTCATACCGATAAAAAAATGATCTGTTGCTCTAGATTTTACCGGAATTTATATTTTTTATTCCGTCTCAGAACCCAACAGATTAAAAAATCCGAACTGTTTAGGTAAACAGCTGCGGTTCAGCCAAATTTGGGCGCACTCGTCCCTTGAAGCACAATATAATTTTTAAAATTGGGATTTATTTACCAGCAGAGCTGCTGGATATTTCCAAGGACTTGATAAAATAAGCCCTGATGTACATGATAAGAACTGAGTTTCAGCAGCAGCCTACGTCCTGTTCGAACGAGTTTACCTGCGACCTTGAATAGTTTTAATCGGATTGTGTCCACCTGCATGCTGGCCGATCCCTGTGTGAAACAAAGCGTACGCATAAAGTTAACGATGTTGTAAGCCAACAGGCTTACCATCATGCGAGCGTGATTTTCTAAAAAGGAAGGGCTATCGGTCTTATCGAAATAAAAGCCATTCTTCGCTTCTTTAATGAAGTTTTCCATGGTGCCGCGTTTACAGTAAGTCCGAAAGACTGTTTCCGCAGAGACATTATTGGAGTAATTGGTGACGATGTATTCATGTCGGAATAGAAGTTCATCAGCTTCCCGTGTTGATTTAATGCAGACTCGGCGTTCTTTGGACCAACTTTTTGCTTGATAGGATGTTGAAGAATAAACAACTTCTTTTTTATCCCAAGGGTGGTTATCGTCAATCTGAATAAAGCTTTCCGCAATTTTTGAAAGGTTACGGTTAGCCTTTAAGCGGATCACAAAGAAGCTGTCATAAGCTTCACAGAGATCGTAAAGTTCCGGTGTAGCGAACCCGCTATCTCCACGGACGAGAATATTGCTGACAGGAACCACTTGGTTATAATGCTCAAAAAGAGGCTCCATAAATGTCCCCACGCCATTAGACGTGTAGACATTGCCAGAACGAAGTTCTGCTTTTAAGAAATCTCCCGTCAAACCATCAAATGCGACTAACGGATGGTATCCATTGGTTCGATAATGAGCATTGTAATCAGTGTTTTCTTGATCTCCGTAAGTATCAGAATGGGTTGAATCCAAGTCAAAGATCATTTCTGTCGTATTTCTTGCCGACCGTACTTTATCAATCATGGCTTGGTTAAGATCTTGCAACTGAGAAATATTTTCTTCGCTTATGCGATCCCAGAATCAGGAAATCGAAGACTGCGAGGCAAGCCTGGACTTATCCAAAATCACCTTGAAAATAGGGGCTTGCTTCAATAGATTTGCGGAGGAATCGGTCGAATAGCCAGCGATATTTTGATAAATCAACTGCTCCATCAAAGAAAAATTGTCATGGATATGATAGAGACGTTTGTCCTCTATTCCCAAGTATTGCTTAGAAAGATCGGAGAAATTAAGAGACTCCATAAATTCTTTGACGAGAACCAATCCAGAATCGGTGGACAAATTTCCACCTGTGTTTGAAATCGTCAGTTTAGAGTTGAATTGTACCTTTTTTTCGTGTAATGTAGCCATTGAGAGAGCCCCTTTCTATGGTTTTAGTGTGGTAACTTAACCATATCAGATTGGGGTTCTTTTTGTACACCCAAAGGGTGCTTATCGAACAAGTGAAAAATGCTATTGCAGCAAGGTTAGTCGTAGTTTCCTGAAATTTTATGAATTATTCAGGTTTTATACCTTTTCTTAAATTATTCAACAAGACTTACTTTATAATCTATTGCCCAATAGTCGTGTTCTTCTTTTGTTTCAGTGGGCCAGGTCGTATCATACAAAAAATTTGCTGTAATATAACCCTGATTGTCAACAGATTTTAAAAATATTACCGCAAATCCGATAACTTTAAATGTAGAATCAATTTTCGGAATCACTACAACACGTGGGCTATTCTTAGTTGCAGTCAAATAATTATCGCCACCCACTAATAGTTCTTCAATAATATTTTTCACATTTTTATTACCAGATGCATCATTTACATAATCATTAATATTGATTGTGCCATCATATCCACTTGATATATTCCCTTTATATGTATTCGCATCTGTACCCTGATCTTCAAATGAAATTATTCCATAGTAACCCTTAGATCCGCCTCCCCCACCCTCTTTCAATTCAAATTCCAGTCCGTACGTGTACGTATAGGCAATCCATTTACCAGTCCAGACTTCTTTATTTTTTTCAGTTTTCATCTCTTTATATTTATCTGTTAGAGCCCATGGTCTCAGTCCTGAAACCCCATCCTCCTTACTAGCCGTAGCACTTGCTGAAACAGTCGTACTAGTTCCAACTAATTTCAGAACCCTAGCAAATATATACGGAATATCGCTTTCTACTGCCACTCTGATTTTTGTACTATCTCCACCATAGGGTACATCCACATCATCAGAAGAAATCGTAAAATTATTCAAATCTGCATAATCAATTGCAGTTATTTCTGCTGATTCTGTATCGGGTAACATTTGAGCTCCAGCCAGTGCAGCTGCATCTGCAGCATTCTGCAATTTTGCTTTTTCAGCATACAACATCCCCACATCAACGATAAGAGCGGAAAAACTTAACAGAACACTCAACAGCAAAACTACCATAACCAGAGATTGACCAGACTCTTCTTTGCGCAATCTATTAAATATTTTCTGCATCGTTACTCTCACCTCATCGTTAATTTGAATTTCATCTCAGTCTTATTAGTTGCAACCGATATGACCTTCAGACTATCTCAAGCTTATCCCCGATCATGACATCACCCGTAAACTTCATTGCGTTGGCTTCAACAACATATTTCGCTCGCTTGACAATAGGAGATATGGTTCCTGGTTTCATATTCCCCGCGATATGCACGACCCGATCCTCTTTATCCAAAAAGATAACATCAATCGGAAATTTCATAAAAAAACAGTGGACACTATTGCATGGTTTGATCATCAAACCCGTATTTTCGGGAATCGATGGTCTGCCCATCAATCCCCGAAAACGGTCATAGAAAGTATCCGCCGTCTGAAGATCCTCCAAAATCACTTCTCCGGTTATTGCATTGATCAGTCTTTTCATCTCACATCTTACCTTCCAATACGTTTCTGGCTTTGGTTTCTTCAGCTAAAGACTTTTCTGCTTTGTAAATGAAGCGGTACCCGCCGGATTCAAAAGCATCTTGGTCGAATATTTCTTTGTTGGTGTGGACTTCACCGTCCAACTTGAAGATGCCGGGAGGTGTCGTTTCAATTTTGATATGCACCGGTATATACGTTTTTGATAGCGTCCGATACCCTTCCCAGCATTTGAAGCGAGCTGGACTCGTCTCGACCTTCACGATCATCCGATAAGGGATTTTTGCCCCTTCCAAGGACAAGACAGCTTCCTTGTCTTCTCCGCCTAACACAATCAGCTTAGTATCCACTTTCTTCGGCAGCAACCATTCTTGAGCGTTTTCCGGATCATCCGCTTTTGCGTAGACAAAACTCCTGCTGATGCTCAGTGCTTGTTTCAGTTTCAATACATAAATCAACCGTCCAAGAGCAATGATGACTATAGGCAAAGACACCAACACGCCCACAAACAGGCCGTTTTTCGTCATAAAATCCAACGTTTTTTTCTGGAAATACGCTGAGCCCGAGAACAGTTGGATTTCTGTTCCGAACGATTGCGTTTGTGTCAAGGAGTCTTCAGCCTGCATTGTGATGGAAACTGATTTAGCCCCTAAAGGCGCGCTGTCATCCAAAGCTAGTACGATGTCCATTTCGGAAGTTTCTCCGGGTTCTAGTGTGAGACTTTGTTCTTTAGCTACAGCATCCTCGGCTTCAACTGAAAGCTGAATGGTCTCGCTTCTTTTGGAGTCGTTCTTGAGCTGAACTGGAACACTGACTACGCTGCCTGGTTTTGTATACAATGCTTCATCAGTAACTTTTCCGGACACCGCACCAACCGAAATGACGCGATAATCCCCACTGTCTTCCTCTAGCGTAAAATTACCCTGAGGAGTGGTTCCTTGCGCGACGAGCGAAACCGAATAATCACCCTCTTCGGAAAGAGGCAATTCGGCAGTGTAAACACCGTCTCCGGCGGTTTCGTCTGCACCCGATTCCGGACCGGCATCTTGCATCGGAATAATTTCCTGGCGGCCATCGGAATAAGTTGCAACCAAGTTCATGCTGTTGATGACAGTTCTTTGCGAACCATCCAGTAGTTGGTCATCCAATTCCAAATACCCTGTGAGGGTCTGGCTCTCGCCGATTTTGAAGATGTCACCATCCAGCTCTTGATCACTTTTCAGTACAGGAAGTTGTTGGACGGAAACCGAAACAGAGCTGCTCGTGATGACGGTCTCTCCGCTGATGATCTGCGTTTCCAGAATATAGGAACCTCCTTGATCGACATTCTCGTAAGTCCCGACATATTGACCTTTTTCCAAGATTAATGGGATAGTCTCAAATTCGACAGCCCCATTTTTTGAAACAACACCCTGAACAGCCATTTCATCACTCAATTCACCGTCCACTTCCACCACCAGGTCAATCGGTTCATCCATCGGCACTTGCGTGTTTGCCTGTGGGCTGATCATCCAGGATTTCAATGTCAGATCTTTGTCTCCAAACAGTTGCGCGTTGCCGGTTCCAGTAATGACCAACTCCCAGTCGCCTGCAAGTTCCTCTTCGGTTTGGTTCATCGTGAGGATGCTGTATTGCTCGTTCTTCTGGATGCTGATTCGATCATTCCAGGCTTCACTGTTGACAGGCCGGATGAAGACGTCCGTTCCGGCGGTATCATAAGTGACGGCCATCGTTACTTGGGAAGTATAACCGTCTACCTGAAACGGAACAACACTCTCTCCAGACAATGCAACCGACTCATTCCAAAATCCTTGCCGGTTTTTCAACGTGCGCAACACATCAACGAAATTGACAGCAATATCGCCAGCACTGCCCAAGAATTTTGCTTCTCCTCTTGTGTCCGTAGCGATGCGCTGTAGAATGCTTGTGTCGACCGTACCGAAACCAAGCGGATAGACAGCGATGTCCTTTTGCCCCAAACGGGCGGTCGTCTCCCAGACGGAGTCCATATATGCCGTCATGAAAACCGTATCCTCCCGCTGCGCATAGTCGGGTTCCGGCACGCCATCGGTCAAGAAGAGGATGACTTTGCGCACAGCCGGATCATCGATGCTTTCCAACTGCTCCTCGGCTTTTTCGAGCGCAGCCCGGTAATTCGTGTTCCCGTTGACTTCAGTTATCGAGGCCAACGTGTTCTTGATGGTCTGCTTGTTTGCGGTATCCCCTACTTGCTGCATCGGAACCAACTCGGTGGCTTCCGTCGCAAAGGAAACGATGCCCACATGGTCTTCCGGGCTGAGCATATCCACGAAAATATCGGCGGCTGTTTTCCGCAAGTGATTGGGATCTGTTTCAGCCATGCTGCCGGAAGTGTCGATGACCAGAGCCACCGCAATCCGCTCGGAAGCAGTCGTTTCAGCCGTCGCATACCCAGGCAGGGTGATCCATCCGATGAATATGCTCAGGAAGACCAATACGAAGGCATTTTTCGCACGCATATTCCTCTCCTCCTTTCTGACATCATTTATTTCATCAATGTTTCCATAATGTTCAACACTGCCGGCCCGAGAATGACGACGAACAGTGCCGGGAACATGAAGAATACAATCGGAAAGAGCATCTTGGTCGGGATTTTGGCCGCCATTGTTTCTGCCCGTTGCCTTTTGTTGACACGCATCGTATCTGCCTGAATCCGCAGGACGTTTCCGATATTCGACCCCATCTCCTCGGCTTGAATGATGGATGTCACGAACGTTGCCAAATCCGGCACCTGCGTCCGTTTGACCATCTCCCGGAGCGCTTCCGAACGGCCTCTGCCTTTGCTGATTTCGTTCATCGTGAACAGCAATTCTTCACTCAATGGGCCTTTCATTTTATCCGTTGTCCGGTAAATGGCCATATCAAATGCCAGACCCGCTTCTACGCTGACATACAGCACATCCAAAAAACTCGGCAAGGCATATTCGATTGCTTCGATCCTTTTTCTGGATTTTGTTTTCAGAGAAGAATAGGGCAACAGGAAACCCGCTGCACCGGCCAAAACTACATATATTCCATTCGTCGGCTGTTCTGTGAGCCTCATCAGGAAATGCGTACCAAAGGCCAACAACAGCCCCAACATCAACTGGATTGCGATGATGTTGTTGAACTTCATGGTACCCCTCGTTCCGCTACTGCTCAAAAGCTGTTCGTATTGCTTTTTGATGGATGACGGTGCCAGATTTCCCAGTGCTTGGATCATCCGTTCATATACCGGATCGATGACCCGTTCGGCAAAGGATTCCCGCATCTCTTCATCGAAGGCATCCCGTGTGTCCGCCATCACCTTCACATTGTCCAGCCGTTCTTTCAGTACTTGCTTCGGTATCAGCACCGCGTCATAGAAAATATAGAAAATGAAAGAACTTGTCAGAAACAACGAGACGTATACTATGATTTCCATTTGGGTTCCCTCCTATATTTTCACTTTCACAATCCGGGTCAGCAAGAAAGCTCCTAAAAGCATCATCCCCGCTGCAACACCTACCATCATCAATCCTAGTGGATCTGAAAAGAGCGATCCGATATAGCTCGGGTTAAGGACGAACATCACGGCGGCAATCGCGATCGGCAAGATGCCGATGACAACGGCCGACATTTGGCTTTGTGCGGTCATCGTGAGGATGTCCCCTTTCAGTTTGACGCGTTCCCGGATTGTCTCCGAAATCGTGTCCAATATTTCGGAAAGATCCCCTCCGACCTGCAGATGGATGAGCAACGTCGTGATGAAGATGTCCAAATCCTCGTCGTCTGTCCGTTTGCCCAGTTCCAGCAAGGCCTCGTCCATATTTTTCCCATATGAATTGTCGCGCAACACTTTCGCGAATTCATCAGCTATCGGCGCGTCCATCTCACGGCCAACGACCGCCATCGCCTGCGAAAAGCTGAAACCTGCACGAAGCCCATTGGAAATCAGGCTGAGCGCTTGCGGCAGTTGGTCATTCAGCTGTTTTGCCCGCTTCTTACGGATCGATTCCAAAAGCAGTTCCGGCACCCGGAAGCCCAGCACAAGTCCGAACACCGCCAGGAATGGATTTTCCGAACCAAACCAAATCAACATACTCAGAAACAGCCCGGCCATGATGGATATTTCGATGAACTCGATCGGTTTCATCTTGATATATGCCTGCAGCAGTTTTGTCTTGATTCGTGCATAGTAGTTCGATCCTTCCGCAAAACGGATTGCTTTTTGGAGGAGGCCCTTCAACAAGCCTTTTTGATTTCTTTC
Organism: Trichococcus pasteurii; assembly: GCF_900112935.1. Lineage (GTDB taxonomy): Bacteria > Bacillota > Bacilli > Lactobacillales > Aerococcaceae > Trichococcus > Trichococcus pasteurii. The sequence goes on along the minus strand of NZ_FONM01000004.1, from coordinate 66,700 downwards.
CTGGTCCTGATGATATTCATCAAGCGATTTGCCGGTTTGTTTCAAGCGGTTTTTGATTGTGGACCGCTGTTCGAAAAGCAATAAATAAACTGAATAGAAAAAAAGCAATACCGTCATGAAAATAAAAAACATCAGCAGCGTTTCCATGTTACAGCCCCTTTCTGAAAGGGTCCATGTTTGGCGTGCCTACCGGTTTAAAGAGGCTAGGCGGAATGTTCTCCCCGTGCGCCTTAATTTTTTCCATAAAATTCGGCATGATACCGGTCGCTTTATGCTTCCCTTTTACATTCCCGTGTTCATCGAAACCCATTTGGTGGAAAAGGAAAATATCCTGCAAAGTGACGATTTCCCCTTCCAGACCGATGATTTCGCTGATTTTGGTTACCTTGCGGCTGCCGTCCACCATGCGTTCAACCTGGATGATCAAGTCGATGGCTGAAGCGACTTGTTCGCGGATCGCCCGGGATGGCAATTCAACGCCCGACATCATCACCATCGTTTCCAGTCGGGAAAGACTGTCCCGCGGTGAATTCGCGTGGATGGTGGTCAATGATCCGTCATGACCGGTATTCATCGCCTGCAGCATATCCAAAGCCTCCCCGCCACGGACCTCGCCGACGATGATCCGATCCGGACGCATCCTTAGTGCGTTGACGACGAGATCCCGGATGGTGATTTTGCCGTTGCCCTCGATATTTGCTGGGCGGGACTCCAACGTCACGACATGCGCTTGTTGTAGTTGCACCTCAGCTGCATCCTCGATGGTGACGATCCGTTCATCTTCGGGAATGTAGCTGGAGAGCACATTCAGCAAAGTCGTCTTCCCGGAGCCGGTTCCACCTGAAACCAATACATTGATCCGGCCTTTTACGCAAAGGCGCAAAAATTCTGCAATGTCGCCGTTCAAGGCTCCGAACGTGATAAGATCATTCGTTGTCAACGGATCTTTCGAAAATTTACGGATCGTTATGGAGGGTCCTTTGACTGCCAATGGCGGGATAATGATGTTCACCCGTGATCCGTCCGGTAGGCGCGCATCCACTAAAGGCGAACTTTCATCCACCCGTCTTCCCAATGGCGAAATGATTTTGTCGATGATGTGCATGACATGTTTGTCATCCCGGAACTCATTTTCTGTTTTGATGATTTTCCCTTTTCTCTCAACGAAGATATCCAGAGGTCCATTGACCATAATTTCCGTGATGGTGTCGTCATTCAACAGATCACTGATCGGTCCGAACTGATAGACCTCATTCATGACGGACTGGTTCACTTTTTGCTTGTCGGCATACGACAGGTGGCGCTTTTGTTCAAAGATGATGTTGCTGATGATATCGTTGATTTTTTCTTGGGTCTTTTTTTGCTCCGAGATATCATCAGCTTCCTTTGTGGGCGGAAGCTGATCGATGACGATCTGCAACACTTCATAGGCGAGCTCATCCAAATCACGCCTTCTTTTCACAAGACCGCTTTGGCTCTCTTCTTTTTCTTCTGCATTCGTTATCCCTGAGAAACTGAAATTTCCGTATGTGCCCAGATTCATGGTCACAACCTCCTCTTGCAATCGATGCGTGTTGGTTTTCAGGCTTTCAACAACTCATCCTGAATAAATTTCGCGCACATTTTTTCAAAATTTTTGGAAAGTGTATTTTTTGGATACTCGTAAACCAGCGGTACCCCTCTATTCAAGGAGGACAACACCCGGTGGTAATCCAAGCCGATGGAAGCATCAACCTTTTTGTTAAGGGTCGTCTCCACGTCATTTTTCTTGATTTCCCCTCTTAAATCTTCTTTGTTCAGGACAATCCGGATTTTTGATTGTGGAAAATTGAGGTCTTTCAAGGTGACCAGCAACACTTTGATGTTGCGGACAGCGGAGAGTTCAGGGGTGGTGATGACTAGAAGTTGATCAGCCAAAGCCAACGCGGGCATGATCGTTTCAACGAATCTGCCGGGCATATCTACGATAACGTAATCGAACGACTCCCTTAACGATTCAAGGATGACATGAATATGTTCAGCGTTGATGAAATCATTCATGTTCGGCTGCAAGTTCGCTGGCAGGACTTTGATGCCTGATTCGTGCGGGATGAGATAGCTTTCGATCAGATCGCTATCCATGTGGCGGATATCATCGATGATGTCCGTAATGGTAAATTTCGGATAAAGGTTCAAAGCAAGTGCCGCATTACCGAAGTCCAAATCCAGATCGACCAGAACCACACGTTTTTCCGGGTTCTTCGCTAGGGAAGCAGCCAAGTTGATCGAAACGAAGGTTTTCCCGACACCCCCTTTGGTGCTGAAGACCGTATAGACTTGCCCTAATTCACTCTTGCGAAGTTTCTTTTGGGGGGCTTCTGCCTTCGTGACGGCTGTGCGTTCCTGCAATTGATGGATCCGATAAATAGAATTCATTAATTTTTCCGGATCGATTGGTTTGATCAAGACATCTTTGGCTCCAGCGAACAAAGCATTATGCATCGTCTCTTCCAAGAGTTCCGTTTCCACCATGATGATGCTGGTATGTGGAAACTGTTTCGACACTTTTTCCGCAAAAGCATACCTTGAACCGTTAAAGCATGATCCCATCAAAAGGATATCAGCCGTTGCCCGTTCCAATGATTCCCAGGTCTTGTTTTCATCGATGGAATCACCGGCCAAGTGGATGTAATCGATGTTTTTCAGCATTTCCGTGATTTCCAGACGTTCGGTTTCCGAGTCCGCCAATAATAATAATTTCATCTTATTCACATTTCTCACCGCTCTCTCCAAGAATCAAAGTTATCTGTTCCGTAGCCACCCAGGTCCTGCCAAGCAGTATCTACAGGGTTGCGCAATGTAAAGTAGATAGTACCATTCAGGCTACCAAAGGCAATGACTTCTGCCTGAGCCGGTGTCACCAACAGCGTCAATGAAGTAGGTACGCCTGAAGCGGAACTGTCCGCCGTATCGGCGTTCGGACCGCGTTCCAACACTTCGATATTCTGCAGTTGGGTGTAAGCGACCTGCGCCCCTTCCGATGGCGTGTAACTTACGAGGATATCCAGCTTATCACCTGTCATCACATATCCTCCGACACCATCCACTTCACTTGTTGCTACTGTGATTGCACGCATGGTTTCCGGAATGCGGTAAGAAAGTTCCGCTTCTTCATCCGTTGCGACGATCCGTTCCGTCAAGACTTGTTCGCCTGCAATCAGTTCGGTTGTTGTCGTTCCTCCCACCACATCAGCTATTGCTGTATAAGTGTCGGCATGCACCGCTTCGCTCGGGATTTCTTTGATTTCCAACATATCCTCAGTGACCTTCACATGTGACGGAATGGCAGTGAGTGCCACAACAACTTCACTCATTTCGACTTGATTCTCTTGGGCGGATGCTTCAACTTGCTTCAGATACACATATATCATACCCGTTGTGAGCAGTGCCAAGATGCCTGTAATGATCCAAACTCTTTTTTTTGCCTTCACATTGTTTCACCCCTTCTGATTTTGTTAAATAATACTGAGAACACTATATGTACAATATTATTCGCCTTTTTTTTTTATTTTTTACTCTAATCTCATAGTGACACTTGCAGTAGCATCGATTGCATCAGCTGTAGAAAGATAAAAACCCAATGGTCTGCTTGAATCGATGTGGAATCCAACCAAGGAATTCTCTGCAGACTCAGCTGTGGCAATTACTGAAGTTTCATTGATGGTGACATTAACTAATGTACCAGGCACATGAACCATAGCATATGCTTCAGCTTGTGCTTCAGTTTTTCCCGCCGCAGCATATCTAGCTCCTTCTCTGGCTGCCGCTGAAACTGCTATTTCAGCTTTCAATATCCAGCCAAATTCCAAAACACCTAATACCAACAGCAGAAGCATCGGTAATACTAGCGCAAATTCAACTAGAGATTGCCCCCTTTGGCTGCTTTTGAGTTTTAAAAGAATCTTCAATTCGCTCACCTCACTTGTCTAAAAAATCGGATAACCGTTCTTGTAGGCGATCAGCACCAGCACGGCTCCACCTGCGATAGCAACACCATACGGGATGTAGATTTTTTTGTAGTCATGGCCGTTCCTGGAAAATTTTTCATAGGCTTTGCATACTGTCTCGTTGTAGCCCAATCGGATGGCGAACTGAAGAAGAAAGTTGATCAACGTGTACAGCATTTTTTTCAACGTTTCGCGCAATTTTCCGGTGTAAAGCAAATGGAGAAGAACCATGATTCCACCAACGATGGCCGAATACAATGCCGTGATCAGTGAAAAGCGCCAGCCCATCAAAGCGCCGATGGCTCCCATCAATTTAACGTCGCCGGCCCCCATGCCGCCCATGACGAACGGGATGAAAAAGATCGCCAAGCCGGCGAACATGCCAATTATGCTTTGCAGCAGACCAGTCCATCCTCCCGTGATGCTATTGAACAGGATACCGATGAGAATGCCCGTGAAAGTGATTTTGTTCGGGATTTTCCGTTCCTTCAGATCAAAAAATCCCGAAGCCGCGACGAGCATCAGCAGTAGTGCGTTGTTTGCCGTTACCATATTACTTGCCCCCTTCACATTATCAGGTTATATTTTCAAATAAATTCATTATTTTATGATTGTTGGTTTATATACGGATATCATGCAGGAGTTTTTAGAAAAAAATCCCGCCGGAATCAGCGGGAATTAACAGATATTTTTTCATTCCATTTGATATGATTAGGCGGCTGGAAGAGCATCTTGTATTTTCTTAAAAATTATCGCTACTCTTTTTCCAATTTCTGGAATGAAGGCGATTGCTGCAACTGAAATTAAACCAATAATCAACGCATACTCTACCAAACCTTGTCCTTCTTCTTCTTGAACCAATCTTCTCATGATTTCCATGATAATTTCCTCCTCTTTCTGTCCGTTTTTTAATGTTGTTGTTGTTTATGAGGCGGCTTCGTTTGTTGAAGTCACTTCATTGAGCAACAACACCATTTTTGAATAGACATATTTCCCGTTGTATATCTATTCAAAAATGGAGGCCATCGGAAACAATCCGTTAATGGCAGTTTCATTAAATAATTTCAATGTAATTGTTTACATTTTCTCGAAAAAAGGTTATATTTATGATAACTATATATTATTCTTTATTATTGACATTTTATCGGCGCTTTTAAATAAACGTTTAAATCCCCTTGATGGTATGTTCATTTTACTAACTTAATGGTAAATAGCTTTGTAGTTGTTGGATTCAAAAAAAAGATTTGCGTGCGGTGAAAAAATTTAGAAGCTGAAATAAATTTTTGTGAATTTCTAAGATGAGTTGTGCCGTTGATGGTGCTTTACATTAGAGGTAATGTTTTAATAGAATTGAATTTGATGAAGGGCTAAGAAGATGTTGAAAGTGTTGTAGACCGAGTTGATCTGTTTGCAGGTGTGAAGTTTGAAGAAACGAATCGTTGCATCGGAATGTTGTTCCGTTCTTATTTCGTGGTGTATTTAACTTATGTCCTTATTTTATAATATTTTTCGGTATATTCAATCCACAGATTCTGGATCTTTGTGCAAATTTTAGACACTATGGAGTGATTTGTTCATATTTTCAACATTCGGAACGGAATTGTTTCTTTATTGAAGGAGGTTTTTTAATGCAAAATGATTCGGACAGCAGAAGCGCACGCAGGACCAAACATTTATTTAAGGATGCTTTATTGAGATTATTGGAAACAGAAAGTTTCGCATATATATCAGTCAAGGATATCGTTGAGACTGCCGACTTTAACCGCACAACCTTCTACAACCACTACATCGACAAGTTTGATTTACTGGATGACGTGACTCAAGATCTACTGGACGAATTTAGTGATGCCCTCCAGACAAGCTTTCAAAAATACCATCCAAACAGTAAAATATTGATAAATAAAACGGATGTCACCATTTTCGAATTTGTTTATCGTCACAGATATGGGCTTTCAATTTTTAAGCAATCCGAACTTCTGCCGAATTTTTCACAAAAGTGTTCACAGGTCGTGCAAGATAAGCTGATGGACATCTGGTCCCCACAAGTTGATATGGCCGAACACAGATTGAAGGCATATACAAAGATATTTACTTATGGATTGATGGGTACAATTTCCGGGTGGATGTCCGAAGATTTTTCCGCTCCTCCTGAAACGGTGACACAAGACTTCGTCGATTTCTATAATTTAAAAGTCGAAAATATAAACAAGTAATCATGATCTTATTATTTAACCTTTATAGAACCAAAAAAGATGGGACTGCGTTCACAACGAACACGATCCCATCTTTATTTTGTATATTTCTGAATCACATTGCCACAAGCTTAACCCGCTATCTCAAGCTTCCCACGGCACTTCCCACAAACATACTTCTTCAGATCAATCCTTCGCTTGCGGGGATAAAGCTGCCCGCATGCATTGCAACTATAGAGCCATTTCGACGGCGCCACAGTCCCAGCTTGGCGCATGTCCTTCACAAACCGGCTCCCGCCGCTCTCCTTCAGCAGCTTCCGGAAGTCGGCATCCCGATGCTGATAGCCCCGACCCTCAATATGCAGATGGTAATGGCAGAGTTCATGCTTCACGACCTTTTCCAGCTCCTCAGGTCCATGCAACTCCAGCACCAACGGATTGAAATCCAGGTTGTGGCTGTTGAGGTGATAGCGCCCTCCTGTCGTTCGCAGGCGGCGGTTGAAGGTGGCGTTGTGGCGGAACGGCTTCCGGAAAACAGTATTTGAGATGTGCTCCACCAGTTGTTGCAGTTCTTGTTCATTCATCATTTGTTCCTCATTATTTTTGCGGCAGCATCGTCAGGGCAACGCGGCCTTTGTTCGTGTCGACATGATCGACCCAAACGGTCACGATATCGCCGACCGCGACCACATCGGACGGGTGCTTGACGAAGCGGTTGCTGAGTTTGGAGATGTGGACCATGCCGTCCTGTTTGACGCCGATGTCGATGAAGGCGCCGAAGTCCACGACGTTGCGGACGGTCCCCTGCAGTTCCATGCCCGGTTTCAGGTCTTCCATCGACAGCACATCCTGGCGCAGCAATGGTTGCGCGATGTCGTCGCGCGGATCGCGGCCCGGTTTCGTCAGGCCGGCGATGATGTCCTGCAAGGTTTCTTTGCCGAGTCCGGTCGCTTCGCGGGTTTTGGTGCGGTCCAAGGCACCCAGCGCTTCGCGGGCTTGTTCGGTGCCGATGTCCTTCAGGCTGAGTCCTGCCAGTGCCAATACTTCTTTGGCGGCCGGATAGGATTCCGGATGGATATCGGTGTTGTCGAGGATATTTTTGCCATCGGCGATGCGCATGAAGCCGACCGATTGCTCGAACGCTTTCGGGCCGAGGCGCGGCACTTTCTTCAGTTGTTGGCGGCTGTCGAAGGCGCCGTTCTCTTCGCGGAAAGCGACGATGTTGTTCGCGATCGTTTTGTTCAGGCCGGCGACGTGCTGCAGCAAAGGCGCACTGGCCGTGTTCAGGTTGACCCCGACTTGGTTGACTGCCGTTTCGACGACGAAGTCCAGGCGTTCGCCCAATTGTTTCTGGGAAACGTCATGCTGGTACTGGCCTACGCCGACCGATTTCGGATCGATCTTCACCAATTCGGCAAGCGGATCCTGCAGGCGGCGCGCGATGCTGACGGCGCTGCGCTCTTCGACCTGGAAATCCGGGAATTCTTCGCGGGCGATATCACTGGCTGAATAGACCGATGCGCCCGCTTCATTGACGATGGCGTAATAGACCGTATGCGGCACTTGTTTGAGCTGCTCGGAGACGAACAGCTCGGATTCACGGCTTGCGGTTCCGTTCCCGATGGCGACCATTTCCACTTTGTAATCCGACAGCATTTTGCGGAAAGCCGGGCCGGCAGCGGCGCGTTTTTCCTGGTTGGCCGGTTTGTGCGGGTAGATGACGCTCTTCGCCAACACTTTTCCGGTGGCATCCACGATCGCCAGTTTGCAGCCGGTGCGGTACGCCGGGTCCAAACCAAGCACCACTTTGCCTTTCAAAGGCGGCTGCAGCAACAGGTTGCGCAGATTGTCGCCGAAGACATCGATCGCTTGCGCATCGGCGGCTTCGGTCAGTTCGTTGCGCAGTTCGCGTTCGATGGCCGGCCCGATGAAACGGCGGTAGCTGTCTTCATAAGCTGCCTGCAGATAAGGCACGGCGATGCTCTTGGGATTCTTCACGACCTTTTTCGCCAAGTAAGCGAAGATTTTCTCTTCATCGATCAGAACGGCGACCTTCAGGATGCCGGCTTTTTCGCCGCGGTTCATGGCCAGGACGCGGTGCGAAACGAGCGAGGAGATGCCTTGCGAGAACTCGTAGTACATTTCGTAGACGCCCTTTTCATCCTTTTCGGTATCCTTGGCCGTGCTGACGATCTGTCCGTTTTTGCGCGTGTATTCGCGGATATGTTCGCGGTAGGCTGGCTCGTCGCTGATGATTTCGGCGATGATTTCATGGGCTCCTGCCAAAACGTCTTCTATAGTAGAAAGTTCCATTTCGTCGTTCAGGAATTCCTTGGCCTTCGCTTCTACTGATAAGGATCCGTTCATTGGACCGCTCATTAGCCACTCGGCAAATGGAGCCAGTCCTTTTTCGCGGGCGATTGCGGCTTTCGTGCGGCGCTTCTGTTTATAGGGACGGTACAGGTCTTCGACGCGTTGCATCTTTTCGGCGCGTTCGATATCCGCTTTGAGCTTCGGCGTCAGCTTGCCTTGTTCCTCGATGATGCGGATGACTTCTTCCTTGCGCTTGTGCAGGTTCGTAGCGTACTGGTGGCGCTCTTCGATTTGGCGGATTTCTACCTCATCAAGCGAGCCCGTAACTTCCTTCCGGTAGCGTGCGATGAACGGGACGGTATTGCCCTCTTCCAATAGTTGCAGTACTTTTTCGATCTGTGCGGGTCTGAATTGGTTAAGTTCGGCTTTCACCAAGTCCAAAACGATTTGTTGTGCTGTTTCTGTCATTTTGTTAAAAACTCCTGCCTTTCGGATGGGGCTGCCGTTTCGGCACCCTCATCTTTTTTGTACGATATAATCTTCTTTCATGCCGTTTTTGTCGAACACGACGCCGTGCAGCGAGCCGCCGTAGACGGCCCCGCCATCGATGCCGATCTTGCCGTCCGAAATCCAGAGATCCGAACGGTCGTTGTCGCCGTGCAGGTAAAAGGTCGGGGTATGCCCGAACACGATCGTTTTGCCGGTGCGGTTCTTCTTTTTGTGGAATGGTTCGCGGATCCAGAGAAAGTCCTCCTCGGTGCTGTCGTGCCAATCTTTTTTGCTCAGATCAACACCGGCATGGACAAAAACGTACTGTTCCCATTCGTAGTACAAAGGAAGCTCGGTCAAAAAAGCGAGCAGATCCTTGTAATAGTGTTTCATCATCAGCGCGATTTCGGTAGGCGAATACTCCTCGTTGATGTGCTCATGCAGGAAACTTTCCAAGGAACCCAACCCGCCGTTCAGGAAATAATTGCCTGCGAATTCCTCCGGCTTTGCGATGAAATTCAGCAGGATGCCCTCATGATTGCCCTTCAGATAGATCGCACCTTGTTTTTCCACAAGCTCCTTCGCCAGCAGAAAACAAGCTTTCGAATTTTCGCCGCGGTCCCCCAAATCACCGATAAAAATCAACTGTTGCTTCTCCCGGTCCCACTTTTCCAATAATTTCTTCAGTGAGGTGATCTCCCCATGGACATCGCCCACCACAAACACTTCGTCTTTCACAATCATCACCTTCTAACTTTCAGACTATTTCGCTCCTTATCATTTTAGCATATCACCCACTTTCCTGCTCAGGCAGATTCACCAAAAAAAGGACCTAATTTCCTGAAATGCTAACGTTAAGTTGTAGGGACGGCATTTTTGATGCGCTTTCATTATCGATTCAAGCAAATCACGAACATTAAAGTGATAAATTGATTAAATCATTCACTTATTTATTGCAAGCTTTTGTGTGATTGGTTATAATAGTCGAGTGGTAAGCAAGGAAAGCATATGAAATCATTTATTGTTACTGTTTCCTGTCGCTGCCGAAAAAAATTCAGATGGGAGATCTTTTCAAAATGGAAAATTTCTTTAAACTCAAAGAACACGGAACAACAGTTTCCACAGAAGTTGTTGCGGGGATCACAACTTTCTTCGCAATGTCGTATATCATTTTCGTCAATCCGGCAATCCTTTCTTTATCTGGGATGCCTAGCCAAGCAGTCTTCTTGGCAACAATCATTTCCGCTGCAGTCAGCACTTTGGTGATGGGCCTTTTCGCAAACGTACCTTATGCTTTGGCACCGGGTATGGGCTTGAACGCCTTCTTCACTTTCACTGTCGTCTTCTCACTTGGTTTCACTTGGCAACAAGCTTTGGCCATGGTATTCATCTGTGGGATGGTCAACGTTCTGATCACAGTAACAAAAATCAGAAAAATGATCATCAAATCGATCCCTGAAAGCCTGCAGCACGCAATCAGCGGCGGTATCGGCATCTTCATCGCTTATATCGGGATCAAAAACGCCGGCTTCTTGGAATTCACTTCCGACGCTGGCTCCATCACTGCAATCAACGGCGCTCCTTATGACGCAACAGCTGAGATTTTCACTGGCGGAGTAGGATCAGTCATAACTGGCGGCGGCATCGTCCCTGCCTTGGTTAATTTCACGCAAATGCCTGCATTATTGGCTTTGATTGGTTTGGTCATTACGGCTGTACTGATGGTCAAAAATGTCCGCGGCGCGATTTTGGTCGGTATCGTTGCTACGACTTTGTTGGGCATCCCGATGGGTGTTGTTGATATTTCCACAGCAAGCCTGCAAGCAAACTCGCTTGCGACTGCCATTTCGGAATTGGGCGTCACATTCGGTGCCGCTTTCGGTTCCGAAGGCCTGTTGTCCCTTTTCTCAGATGCTTCCCAATTGCCTTTGGTATTGATGACTATCTTCGCATTCAGCCTTTCCGATACTTTCGACACAATCGGTACGTTCATCGGAACGGGCCGTCGCACTGGCATCTTCTCTGCTGAAGATGAAAAAGCGCTTGAAGAAAGTTCCGGATTCAGTTCGAAAATGGACAAAGCCTTGTTCGCCGATTCAGTCGGTACGGTCATCGGTTCGATCTTCGGTACTTCCAATACAACTACTTACGTAGAAAGTGCTGCCGGTATCGGTGCTGGCGGACGTACAGGGTTGACTGCGGTTGTTGTTGCCGGCATGTTCATCATCAGCGCGTTCTTCGCCCCTCTGATCGGTGTCGTTCCTGCTGCCGCAACGGCTCCTGCTTTGATCATCGTCGGCATTTTGATGATGGGTTCCTTCTCGGAAATCAATTGGCATGATCTGGAAGATGCTGTCCCTGCTTTCTTCGCATCCATCTTCATGGGTCTTTCTTACAGCATTTCCTACGGTATCGCGGCTGGTTTCTTCTTCTACTGCATCGTGAAAGTCGTCAGAGGAAAAGCGTATGAAATCCACCCGATCGTGTGGTTCTCTTCGGCTTTATTCCTGGCCAACTTCATCATCCTGGCATTGCTTTAATACAACTGGACACAATTCCGATTAATCGGAATTGTGTCCGTTTTTTTAATTGTTTTCGTTTTCGGCAATAAATTGTTGCGATTACATGATTTTGTCGATATAATAAGTTCGAGTGTTAAACTGAATATCTCCATAGGGGAGTAACTAGCAGTACAAGGCTGTGGTAACGTCAACAATAAGTAGAGTAATCCTATCTGCTGGTGTTACCTTAAATAGTGAGACTTATGCATACAGTGTTGTCTGAAAGACAATTTTATGCATAGGTCTCTTTTCATTTTAACACTACTACATTCAGGTTAAGAGAGGGGAAATACTGTGTCAAAAGAACAACTGAATAAAGCGTTCTTCGCGCAAACGGAAGAGGAAGTCTTAGCTGAACTTAACTCGACTAGAGATGGACTTACCAAAGAGGAAGCCGCGAAGAGATTGGCTGAGTATGGCGAGAACATACTGGAAGCAGGTGAAAAACGCACCACTTTGCAAAAATTCTTGGATCAATTCAAGGATTTCATGATTCTCGTTCTATTAGCTGCAGCTATCATTTCTGGTACTATCGGTCATGAAATCGCTGATGCTATCATCATCTTGGCTGTTGTTATCATCAACGCATTCTTAGGTGTCTTCCAAGAGAACAAGGCCGAAGAAGCAATCGAAGCTTTGAAAAAAATGGCTTCACCACTTGCAAACGTAAAACGCGGCGGAGAAGTCATCCAAGTCAAGTCCGAATTACTTGTGCCTGGTGACATCATCGTTTTGGAAGCCGGAGATGTTGTTCCTGCAGATATCCGCCTTTACGATGTAAATTCACTTAAAGTCGAAGAAGCTGCCCTGACTGGTGAATCTGTACCGGTTGAAAAAGACTTGCGCGACGTTGAAACTGACGCTGCTTTGGGTGACCGCAAGAACATGGCATTCTCTAGCACAAACGTTACTTATGGCCGCGCGGAAGGTGTCGTCGTCCTTACAGGGATGAACACTGAAGTCGGACATATCGCTAACATGCTGCAAAACGCTGAAGAAAAGAAAACACCATTGCAGATCAACCAAGATCAAATGGGTAAATCTTTGACGATTCTGATTTTGGTCATCGCTGTATTGATGTTCATCATTGGCTTCGGCTTCAATGGCCGTCCTTGGTTGGATATGTTGATGGTTTCCATCTCCGTTGCCGTTGCCGCTATTCCTGAAGGTTTGCCTGCCATCACAACAATCATCTTGGCATTGGGTACGCAAAAAATGGCCAGCAGAAATGCGCTTGTCCGCAAGTTGCCTGCTGTTGAAACATTGGGTGGTACTGAAGTTATCTGTTCCGACAAAACCGGTACATTGACTCAAAACAAAATGACGATCGAAAAAGTTTACTACGATGGTCAAGTCCACGATGCTGATGAAAACATCGACTTGGAATTGCCTGTCATGAAGATCATGAACTTGGCAAATGACACAAAAATCGCCAACGACAAATCGTTGATCGGTGACCCTACTGAAACAGCAATGGTTCAATATGGTTTGGAAAAAGGTTTCGACTTGTCCGCTAAATTGGTCGACATGCCGCGTATTGCTGAAGTTCCTTTTGAATCAGACCGCAAATTGATGTCCACGATCCATCCTGAAGGCAACCAATTCATGGTCGCTACAAAAGGTGCTCCTGATGAATTGTTGAAACGCTGCACGCACATCATCAAAGCTGGCGTCATTTCTCCAATCACAGACGCTGACAGAAAAGAAATCCTGGACACAAACCACAGCTTGGCTATCCAAGCATTGCGCGTATTGGCGATGGCATTCAAAAACGTCGCTGCTGTACCTGCTAAAATGACGACTGAAGCAGTCGAAACGGACTTGGTCTTTGCCGGTCTGATCGGTATGATCGACCCTGAGCGTCCGGAAGCTAAACAAGCGATCGCTCAAGCCCAAAAAGCTGGTATCCGTACTGTCATGATCACGGGTGACCACAGAGACACTGCTTCTGCAATCGCAACGCGTTTGGGTATTTTGGATGAGAACTCTTCTGCTAAAGCAGTCATCACTGGTGCTGAGTTGAATGATATCTCTGATGATGATTTCTTGCGCACAGTTCAGAACTACTCTGTATACGCTCGTGTTTCTCCTGAACACAAAGTACGTATCGTTAAAGCTTGGCAAGACCAAGGTAAAGTGGTTGCCATGACTGGTGACGGCGTAAACGATGCGCCTTCATTGAAACAAGCTGACATCGGTATCGGTATGGGTATCACAGGTACGGAAGTATCCAAAGGCGCTTCTGATATGGTATTGGCTGATGACAACTTCGCAACGATCGTTCACGCGGTTGAAGAAGGACGTAAAGTTTTCGCAAACATTCAAAAAGCGGTTCAATACTTGCTTTCCGCTAACTTGGGTGAAGTATTGACATTGTTCATCGCTACTGTTTTGGGATGGCAGATCCTTGAACCAATCCACTTGCTGTGGATCAACTTGGTTACGGACGTATTCCCTGCTATTGCTTTAGGTTTGGAAGAAGCTGAGAAAGATGTTATGGAGCAAGCACCTCGTGGCCGTTCTTCCAACTTCTTCTCGAACGGCGTATTCACCAGCATGATCTACCAAGGTATCTACGAAGGTAGTATTACCTTATTCGTATTCTGGTTGGCAACTGGCTACTATGGCTTTGAACTGCATATCGGTGAAGCAATGGCCTTCTTGACATTAGGATTCATCCAATTGTCGCATGCCTTCAACTGTAAATCAGTCTTCAAATCATTGTTCTCGGTCAACCCGTTCGGCAACAAAATGTTCAACTACGCAATCCTGCTTTCGTTAGCATTGATGCTGATGGTGGCATTCACGCCTGGATTGAACACAATCTTTGGCATCTACGACATGACTGGCCAGCAATGGATGATCGTTGTCGCAGCTGCATTGTCAGTAATCCCATTCGTAGAGATTGTAAAAGCAATCTTGCGCGCTGTCGGATACGACAAAAAAGTAAATCAAATCAAAGAATAATAACTGAATGTTTGAAAACCCCGTCGCGACTTATGGTCGTGGCGGGGTTTTCTTTTTGACGCGGGACGAGATTATTGGTTCATTCGGAAACAACAAACGGAAATCCGAAATGCTGGTTTTGATTGCGGTTTTTACATTACTCTTGTTCCGTAGTGCCCGCAGTATTGAACTTTTCAATCAATTCATCAAATCGCTTTTTCCCTTCGTATTCGTTTTTTAGCTCGAGAAAATAATCGTAATCTTCGCTTGTCAAATCCATCCGTAAAGACAATACTTCATAAGTTTTCAAAAGCTTCGGTTTCGTCCGCTCTTTGTACGCCATAATGATCAGCTCCATATTAGTTTTCAAAGATAATATGCGCGCAGACTCTGTGATTGCTTTTCGCATTCTTGAACTTTGAACAATCCGGATTTATTTTTTCACCTGAATATCCACATTGCAGGCAAAATCAAGAGCTGAGAGTAGGCGCCTCAGTCTGGTATCAGTTAAAATGAATATACAAGCCACACCTCCGGAAAGGACTGGAAGAATGTACGCAACAATCAAAAAACAAAACGGACCAACAATCGCCGAATTCAACAGAACCGTCCCCTATCCGATCGAATCTGTCTGGCGGATGCTTACGGTAAACGAGCAGCTGCAAAAATGGTTCCCACAACTGGAAATCGAACAGTTGCGACCCGAAGGGAAAATCAGATTCGACTTCGGAAACGGGTCCTACGAAGAGATGACGATACTTAAAGTTTCCGAACCATCAAGCTTCACCTTTACATGGGACACAAACATTATGCGTTTTGAATTGTCCGGGACTGCCGATGGTCAAGCTGATCTGAAGCTCAGCGAAGACATCGTCGAGGTTACCCCGCATACACCCCGGGATATCGCCGGCTGGCACGCTTGCCTGGAAAATATCATTGCTATTCTGGATGGATATCCCGTTAGGCCCGGTCCTGCGGAAAATTGGGACGAACTTTATCAGTACTACGAAAATGAATTCGAAATATTGGCTGAAGAGTAGAAAAAGAAACCAGCTGATTAGCCCACCACAACAGGGCCGATCAGCTGGTTTCTTACTTTCTCTATCTTAAACGCGAATCATCACGCTCTCTACCTCATAGTCACAAATTCTTCCGCGCCGGTCGGATGGATGGCTACGGTGTTGTCGAAGTCGGCTTTGGTTGCGCCCATTTTGATGGCTACCGCGAAGCCTTGGATCATTTCATCGACGCCGTAGCCGATGCCGTGGAGGCCGATGACTTTTTCCTCTTCTCCTGCACAGACCAGTTTCATCTTAACAAGCTGGCGATGGGCTGTAACGGCCGTGTACATCGATGCAAAAGTGGACTTGTATACTTTCACCTGATCGGCGCCAAACTTCTCTATGGCGTCTTTTTCGCTCAATCCGACGCTGCCGATTGGCGGGTGGCTGAAGATCACGGTCGGGATGTTGTCGTAGTTCAATTTCTCGTTCGGTTTGTTGTTGAACAGGCGCTCCGAAAGTCTGCGGCCGGCCGCGATCGCTACCGGCGTCAGCATGTTCTTGCCGGTTACGTCCCCGACTGCATAAATGCCGTCAACGGAACTGTTCTCGTACTCATCGACGATGATGAACTTTTTGTCGCTGACTTTCACATCCGTCGCTTCGATGTTGAGGCCGTCGATATTGGCGGTCCGTCCGATCGCCCAGATGATTTTGTCGAAGACTTCCGATCTGCCGTCCTCGAGATGCAGCGTCAAAGTGCCGTCTTCATTCTTTTCGACAGCTTTTGAGACAGCATGTGTGTGCAACATCGGACCGTCCTTTTCGATTTCCTGCATCAGGCCTTCAATAATGATGTCATCGTATTTGCGCAATGGCGTGTCATAGCGGACATAGAGATGCGTATCCACGCCCAGATTGTGCAGCACGCCGGCCAATTCGATGGCGATGTAGCCCGCGCCGACGACAGCGACTTTCTCCGGCAATTCAGTCCATTCGAAGAACGTGTCGGAAACGTCGCCGAGTTTTGCGCCAGGAATCCGCGGACGGATCGGTTTTGCGCCGGTCGCGATCAGGATATGCTTGGAGCGGATCAGCTCCCCGTTCACTTCAACGGTATGGTTGTCGACGAATTTGGCGAAGCCTTCGATCACATCGACATTGCGGCGTTCGAAGCCGGCTTGATAGGAGTTGCGGGAGCGCTCGACATAGGCATCCCGGTTCTTCAATAAGGTCGGGAAGTCGATTTTGTGCGCGCCTGTAGCGAACCCATAATCCGGTCCGTATTTGTGGATTGCCTCGGATATTTGGGACGCATACCACATGATTTTTTTCGGTACGCAACCGATGTTCACGCAGGTTCCCCCCAATAACTTCCCTTCAATAACAGCTGTTTTGGCACCATATTCTGACGCACGGTTCATCGTTGCGATGCCGCCGCTGCCTCCTCCGATGGCGATAAAATCATATTCCCTCATCATGTTCCTCCCAATAATAGCTATGTATTCTAATTATTTTTTTCTTTCTTCCAACCAGACGCACCCGATCGTCTGCGATGCCGGCAGAATGGCCTGATAGCGGCCGTGGTTATCGTAAGCTTTATAGAAAAGCTTGCCGTCTTCGTTGTAGCCGTAGGCGTAGACGACCACCCAATGGTTCTTGTACTTGCTGTTGAACAGCCGCGTCGTTCCGACAATGACAGGTACCGGGTCCGGACGATCCAACAACGCCGTAACAATTTTTTCCGTGATGAGTCCCGATTTTACGGCCCAATCCGGAATATCCGCCAGCAAAACTTTCAGGCCGTGCTGCACATCCCAGAAGAAGGTCCCTTTGTAGGGCAGAAATTCGTCAACGACCGTCAACAAGCCCGCCAACAACGTATCTTTATCCAGGGAATGCTTGTATTTATGCAGAACCGCATCATGCACCAGCACGGCGCTGCAGTAGGTTCCGCAGATTCCCGGGCTGCCGCTGTTGATCCAGCTGCGGTACTTTGCGAAGCGTGATGGCTTGAGACCGTGCCACTTTTTCGGCAAATTCTTTTTGGACTGAAGCTCTCTATCTTTGTGATTTGACGTCATGACAAGTTCCTTTCTAAAATGAAGCTGCATGAAACTAAATGAAGCGAATGGGCCATCTTCCCATTATACACCCTGTCAGCTGATTAGATGGAAGAGGATGCTCACGGCCCCCGATACCAAAATCAGCCAAATCGAGTCGATTTTCGTGGTCCGGAGCGCATAGAGTGCCGCAAGGAAGATCGCCACCGCGAGGAAATTGATGGTGATCCCGCCGATTGCTGTCCCGCCGGATTGGAACAGGGCAGCCACAAAGAGCGCCAGTCCTGCAGCCGCAATCAAAGCCACGACTGCCGGACGGAGCCCGCCGAGAATCCCCTGCATGATTTTGATGTCGCGGTATTTATAGTAGGCCCATGCCAAAATCAATGAGAGGATGATCGAAGGCGTGACCGTACCGAGCGTCGCTATGATTGCTCCCCCAAAACCACCCACTTTTGTGCCGACGAAAGTCGCCGAATTGATGGCGATCGGTCCCGGGGTGATCTGCGAAATCGTGATGATGTCCGTGTACTCCTGCATCGTCAGCCAGCCCTTATTCGTGACGATTTCATCCCGGATCAGCGGCAAAGAAGCATAGCCCCCGCCGATTGTGAATAAGCCGATCTGGAAAAAAGACCAGAATAATTGCAGATAGATCATTTGCCCACCCCCATCTTCGCGCGGTAGCTCAGATTGATGAAACCGACCAGACCTGCCAGGAAAATGATCAGGACGACATGCACATCGAAAAAGTAAGAAGCTATGAATGCTGCAAGCAACAAAAGTGTGTTAATAATGTCCCGTTGTTTGACGACACCGCTGACCATGCCGATGACGACATTGACGATGACTGCCGCCACGCCCGCCTGCATCCCGATCATCAAAGCGTCCACAATCGGATTTTCGCGAAAATTCATGTAGAAATAGGAAATGATCGTAATGATGGCAAGCGGCGGCGCAACCGTACCGAAGACAGTCACTAATGCCCCCAACAATCCCGCCATCCGGTAGCCGACCAAAATGGACGTGTTGACGGCGATTGCGCCCGGCGCGGACTGCCCCAAGGCCACCAGGTCCAACATTTCATCTGCCTCGATCCACTTGAGTTCTTCCACGAATTTCTTTTGCATCAACGGCACGATGACATACCCGCCGCCGAAAGTGAATGCGCTCAGCACAAACGTTGATTTGAACAGCATCCAAAACAATCGGCCTGACTTTTCTTTATTCACCAAAGCTTCTCCCCACCTCTTGATTATTTTCAACCCATATACCTTTGATTCTACCAAAGTTGCCTGTTTATGTAAAAAGAACGATTCGACAGATGAGGTTAAGCAATCTTCCCTCTCATAGGATTTTCTTAAGAATGTTCAAAATAAATTGAAAATGCCGGTGCTTCGTGTATAGTTAGATAAGAGCATTGGAATAATATAGAACTAATTTTTGAGGAGTGAATCACTATCGAAGCTTGGATTCAAAGCATTATGGAGCAATTTGGCTACTTCGGTGTAGCATTTTTGATTATGATCGAAAATCTTTTTCCGCCGATCCCTTCTGAAGTCATTTTGACTTTTGGCGGCTTTATGACAACCACTACGGAACTGAACATCCCCTTGATGATCGTCGCCGCAACAATCGGTGCCGTAGTCGGTGCCGCGATTCTTTATGGTCTGGGTACCCTTTTGGATGTCGAGAGACTGGATAAGATCGTCGACAAGTACGGCAACATTCTGCGCATCACGCATGCTGATATCCACAAAGCGGATTCCTGGTTCGATCGCTACGGCTTCTGGACGGTCTTCTTCTGCCGCTTTGTGCCGTTGATCCGCAGCCTGATTTCTTTGCCAGCCGGAATGGCGAACATGAACTTCGGACTTTTCCTTCTGTTCACTACGATCGGTACCGTCATCTGGAACACAGTCCTGATTTACCTGGGCGCGGCGGTCGGCTCGCAATGGGAAACCATTGTCCATTATATGGACATCTATTCCAACATCGCCTACGTCATCCTTGGCATTATCGGAATCGCCGTCATCATTTGGTATATCCGCAAACGAAAACAGACCGTAAAAGCAGACTGATAAGCCTGGCCATCATCCAATCCGGAAGATGGCTTTTCTTGTTTTTCTGCAGAATTATCGTATACTTATAGTAAGAAAGCAGAACCGGATAGGCAGTTTCCCCGAACAGTCGCTTGCGGTTAATATACAGAAAGAAAGGGATTAAATCATGAAATTCACTTTTACCGATTCTGCCATCGCGGAAATCCAAAAACGCTACGACCTCAAGGACATCAGCCTGTTCTATGCGGTCGGCGAGGATTGCGGCTGCCCGACCACCGGCATTTTCATGCTGAAAGTCAATGATGCCGGAATGGCGGAATACGATGCCGTGATCGAAACGAACATCGGACCCGTGCCTGCCCAAAAATGGGCTTTGGTTTTCCTCGACAGCGACAATGTCGTCGATTTTAATGAACGCCTGCGCGCCTTCCAACTGAAGAGCGAGCGCGGCTTCCTGAACATGAACCTGTTGCTGGAACAGACTGTCGCGCAATAAGCAGCACAATACAACAAACAGCCTCCGCCAATCCATACAATATGGACCGGCGGAGGCTGTTCTTTTGATTTAACCAGATCAGTATTTCACCTTGATCACCCTAGCGGCGCGCACTTCATCCAGTCTTCTGACCGATGTATGATGCGGGGCTTGTGTGACGGTTTCCGGCGTTTCGGCGGCTTCGCGCGCAATCGCAATCAATGCATCCGCGAAGTCATCGAGCGTTTCCTTGCTTTCGGTTTCCGTCGGTTCGATCATCAAGGCCTCTTCGACGATCAGCGGGAAATAGACGGTCGGAGCGTAATAGCCGTAATCCAACAAGCGTTTGGCCATATCTAAAGTCCTTACGCCGCCTTTCTTCTGGCGGTTTCCTGAGAGGACGAATTCGTGCTTGCAGATGACCGGGTACGGCGTATCAAAATCATTTTCGAGAAGTTTGCGCAAGTAATTGGCATGCAATACGGCGCTCTCGGAAACTTTGCGCAAGCCGACCGGGCCCATTGTGCGGATATAGGTATAGGCTCTGACAAGGACGCCGAAGTTGCCGTAATAGCCTTTTACAGGGCCGATGGAAGCGGGATGATCGCTGTTCAGCACATAGCCTTCTTCCGTCTTCTCCACTCTCGGGATCGGCAGGAACTCCCTGAGATGTGCTCTTACGCCGACCGGACCGGCACCTGGTCCGCCGCCGCCATGCGGCGTGCTGAAAGTCTTGTGCAGGTTCAGGTGGACGATATCGAAGCCCATCGTGCCCGGCGTCGTTTTGCTGAGGATCGCGTTCAGATTCGCTCCGTCGTAATACAGCAATCCGCCGGCTCCATGGATGATTTCGGCGATCTGGACGATATCGCGCTCAAACAGCCCCAGCGTATTCGGATTCGTCAGCATCAGGGCGGCAGTCTGGTCATCGACTGCATTGCGCAAAGCTTCGAGATCGACCAAACCTTCAGCGGTCGACGGGATGCTTACCACATCGAAGCCCGCGATATGCGCGCTGGATGGATTGGTGCCATGGGCGCTGTCCGGAACGAAAACTTTCGTGCGCTGGAGATCGCCATTCTTTTCATGGTAGGCCCGCACCATCATCAATCCAGTCCATTCGCCGTGCGCTCCGGCTGCCGGCTGCAAAGAAACGCCGTCCATACCGGTGATGACCGCCAAATCTTCCTGCAGTTCATGCATCAATTGCAGCGCGCCTTGGACGGTCTCTACTGGCTGATACGGGTGGATGTTGGCGAAACCGTCCAAACAGGCGGTTACTTCATTGATTTTCGGGTTGTATTTCATTGTGCAGGATCCCAGCGGATAGAAGCCGTTTTCCACGCCGAAATTATCCTGGGAAAGGTTGGTGTAATGGCGCATCAACTGCAGTTCGCTGATTTCCGGCAGTTCGGCAGGCTGTTTGCGGTCAAGATGCTCCGGCAGTTTGGCTTTGAAGTCCGTTTTGGGGACATCGCTTTTCGGCAGGCTGTAGCCGACACGACCCGGACGGCTTAATTCAAAGATCACATTTTTCGTTTTACGCATGCTTAATACCCTCCAATACCGCAATGAATCGGTCGATTTCTTCCTTCGGGCGTTTTTCGGTGGCACAAACCAACAGCTGATTCGGTTTATGATAAGTCTCCGCCAGGCTGTAGCCGCCGATGATGCCCGCCTCCAGCAGAGCCCGGTTCGCTTCTTCGGCCGGGAAAGGCAGATCGATGACGAACTCATTGAAGAATGGCGATTGATTCAGGATCGCGAAGCCTTTATCCTGCAAAGCTTGGGCAAAATAAGCCGCTTTGTCGACGTTGAGTTGGGCCATTTCCTGGACCCCCTGCTTCCCGAGGGCCGCCATGCAGACGGCAGAAGCCAACGCATTCAAGGCTTGGTTCGAACTCATGTAGGAAGTCGCTTTTTCGCGGCGGATATGCTGTTCCCTGCTCTGGAGGGTCAGTACAAAAGCGCGCTCGCCATCGGCATCCAGCGTTTCCCCGACGATCCTGCCGGGAACTTTGCGGATATGTTTTTGATTCACGGAGAAATAACCGCAGTGCGGGCCGCCGAATGACATCGGCAAACCGAACGGCTGCGTGTCGCCGACAACGATATCCGCACCCAAGTTGCCGGGCGCTTCAAGGATCCCCAGCGCCAACGGATTGGCCATCACGATCAACAGCGCGCCTTTGTCTTCGGCGATCTTTTTGACGACAGCCAAATCTTCGACCGATCCGAAGAAATTCGGATACTGGACAACGATTGCCGCGGTATCGGGTGTCGTCAGGCATCGCGTCACATTGAAGTTGGTGACGTCCTTCTCCATCAGCACTTCGATGACATCCAGTCCACGGCCTTTTGCAGCGGCGTGGATAACAGCTCGGGCGTTCGGATGGACCGCCTGCGAAAGGACGATTTCATTCCGTTTTGTGACTGCCGCGGCCAAACCGACAGCTTCGCTCAAGGAAGCGAACCCGTCATATAAGGAAGAGTTTGTCGCTTCCATCCCCGTCAATTCACTGATCATCGATTGGAATTCAAAAATCGCCTGCAGTTCCCCTTGACTGGCTTCCGCCTGATAAGGCGTATAGGCTGTATAGAATTCGGACCGCGAAATCACCGCATCGACCACGCTCGGGATGTAATGATCGTAGGTGCCGGCGCCCATGAAAATCGGCATCTGACCGGCGCTGACGTTTTTTTCGGCTATAGACTTCATTTGCTTCAAAAGTTCGGATTCAGAGACGGCAGCCGGAATCGCCAGTTCTTCCTTCAGACGGATTCCTTCAGGGATGTCCGTAAACAGGTCCTCCATGCTCTCAACCCCGATGACAGCCAGCATTTCTTTTTCGTCTTCGGCTGTATCCGGTAAATAACGGAATTGCTCCTCAGTCATCTTATGCTTCCTCCTCGGCCACGAATGCTTCGTATTCATCGTAGCTCAACAACTCATCCAATTCTCCGGCATCGCTCAAGCTCATTTCGTACATCCAGCCGCCTGCAAACGGTTCTGCGTTGACGGTTTCAGGTGCATCAGCCAAAGCTTCATTCTGTTTCGTCACTGTTCCGGAAACCGGCGCATACACTTCCGAGACGGATTTTACGGATTCGACCGTCACAGCCTCGTCTCCTTTGGCCAGTTCCGCATCCAGATCAGCCACGAAATCCACGAACACGATGTCGCCCAATTGTTCCGCTGCATGCTCCGTAATGCCGATGCGAACCGTTTCATCCGTGATTTTTTCTACCCATTCGTGCTCTTTTGTGTAATAAAAATTTTTGTGGTCTGCCATTTCAATTCATCCTTCCGCGCACTGCGCTGGTTTATTATTATAGAGAATTATAAAACTTTTATTTATTCAATAATTATGGCTAGCTTTCATGGCTGAACGAACCCGTTCAGCTTTTCGTTCTTTTATAAAATGGTTTGGGAATGATCGTCGCTTGGATGCGCTTATTGCGTATTTCGATTTGGATCTCCGTGCCGATGGTGGCCGCTTCCGACTTCACCAGGGCCATGCCGATGCTTTTCTTCAAAGTCGGAGACTGCGTTCCTGAAGTGACAACACCGATTTCCGCTCCATCTGAGGAAAAGACTTTGTAACCTTCGCGCGGGATCCCTCTTTCGGTGGCTTCGAAACCGACGATCTTTTCGGTTGCTCCGTTTTCGCGGATTGCCGTCAAGGCTGCTTTGCCGATAAAATCGCTCGTTTTATTCGTTTTGACCGCAAATCCCAAACCGGCAGCCAACGGAGTGATTTCCTCCGACAATTCATGCCCATAGAGCGGCATCCCCGCTTCCAGGCGCAGCGTATCCCGGGAACCGAGTCCGCAAGGCAACAACCCATAGTCTTCCCCGGCTGCCAACAGTTTTTCCCACAAGGAAGCGGTCTGCCCGCTTGCCACATACAATTCAAAACCGTCTTCACCGGTATAGCCCGTCCTTGAAATCAGGACATGGGGAATGCCCGCCACTACCTGGTCCTCGACGAAATGGTAATTTCCGATGGCATCCAGATCGGCGCCCGTCAGTTCCTTCAGGATCTTGATGGCTGCCGGTCCCTGCAGGGCAAGCAGGCCGATGCTGTCGGAAATATTTTTGAGGATCGCTTCCGGTTCATTGTTCTTTTCCATCCATGCGTAGACTTTATCCGTGTTGGATGCATTGCAGACCAAAAGGTAACTTTCTTTGTCCAATTTGAAAAGGATGACATCATCCACTGCCCCGCCATTCGGATAACACATGATGTTGTATTGGGCTTGGCCAATCGTCATCACGCTGACATCATTCGTCAGCAGCCCGTTCAGGTAGCTTTCCGATTCATTTCCGGATATTTCGATTTCTCCCATATGCGAACAATCGAAAAGTCCCGCGCGTTCACGGACAGCCTCATGCTCGGCAAGGATACCGGAAAATTGGATCGGCATCTCCCAGCCGCCGAAATCAATCAGCTTCACGCCGTTCGCTTTATAATATTCAAATAATGGCGTGCGTTTGCCTATCATTGGTTCACTCACGTACAAATCCCCCTTTTCTTTCCTGGATTCCGCATTTTTTACGACTGTTTTTCGACTTCTCGTCACATTAACGTGTAACCGTTTCACTTCCCTTTGTTATCTATTTTAGCATAGAAAATGAGTAAAACACTCTCACGAAAGATTGTTCGCATTAAACGCAAAACCATCCTCATAATAGCACGTTTGATTTTATATCACGAAAAATATGCTTACGTTATGTGGAATATGTTTTTCGAACGTTCGGATTTTATCCAAAAATGACATTTCACTCAATTATTAACAGATTCTTAAAAAGATAGTTGTAAACAAGCTGAATAATGTGTAAAATGAATAATTAAAAAGATATAATTGATTTCTCTCGCCAAATTTTCATCTTTGGCGGAAATCACGAATCATTTTTAATCATTGTATAAGAAATGTTTCTGAATTTAATAAATTGGCGAGGTGGAAATATTGAAAAAAGTTTTGGTTGCAAATCGCGGCGAAATCGCGATACGTGTATTTCGTGCACTGACTGAACTGGGAATCCCTACTGTTGGCGTCTATGCGCAAGAGGATGAAGGTTCTGTGCACCGTTTTAAAGCAGATGAAGCCTATTTGGTCGGAAAAGGCAAAAAGCCTATCGACGCCTATCTGGACATCGAAGACCTGATCCGCATCGCTAAAGATTCCGGTGCAGACGGCATTCATCCTGGATATGGTTTCTTATCTGAAAATATCGACTTCGCTAGACGTTGCCAAGAAGAAGGCATCAAATTCATCGGCCCTTCTTTGGAACATCTGGACATTTTTGGCGATAAAATCAAAGCAAAAGTTGCAGCTGTGGAAGCCGGCATCCAATCAATCCCTGGTTCGGACGGTCCAGTCGCAAACATCGACGAAGTCATTGAGTTTGCGGAAACCTACAACTACCCGATCATGATCAAAGCGGCTTTAGGCGGCGGCGGACGCGGCATGCGCATGGCCTTCAACGAACAAGAAGCCCGCGAAGGTTTCGAAAGAGCCCGTAGTGAAGCTTTGGCCGCATTCGGCAGCGATGAAATTTATGTCGAAAAATACATCCAAGATCCTAAACACATCGAAATTCAGATTTTAGGGGATGAGCATGGCAACATCGTTCACCTTTACGAACGTGACTGCTCCGTGCAACGCCGCCATCAAAAAGTAGTCGAAGTGGCACCTTGCGTTTCCATGTCGGATGAAGTCCGCCATGAAATCTGTAACGCTGCTCTTCAATTGATGAAACACGTCGGCTATGTGAATGCCGGAACTGTTGAATTCCTTTTGGAAGGCGACCAATTCTACTTCATCGAAGTGAATCCGCGTGTCCAAGTGGAGCATACAATCACAGAGTTGATTACAGGAATCGATATCGTGCAATCACAGATCCTGATTGCTCAAGGACAAGATCTGCATAAAGAAATCGGCATCCCGCAACAGGCAAATATCCCGTTGATCGGAGCTGCTATCCAATGCCGTATCACGACGGAAGATCCGTTGAACAACTTCTTCCCTGATACCGGAAAAATCAATACTTACCGTTCTCCAGGCGGCTTCGGAATCCGATTGGATGCTGGTAACGGATTCCAAGGCACGGTCGTAACACCGTTCTTCGACTCTTTATTAGTTAAATTGTGCGTACATGCTTCGACATTCGATCAAGCTGTCCGCAAAATGGAACGTTCCCTGATTGAATTCCGTATCCGTGGCGTGAAAACGAACATTCCGTTCATGTTCAACGTCATTACGCACCCAATCTTTGTGTCAGGCGATGCGAAAACAACTTTCATCGATACGACGCCGGAACTGTTCGAATTCCCTAAAACGCGCGACCGTGGTAACAAAACGATGCAGTATATCGGAAACATTACCGTTAATGGCTTCCCGGGCATCCAAAAAGGCCACAAGAAATTCTATGATAAGCCTAGAATCCCGACTGACATTGTCGTTCCGGAACAAAAAATCATTACTGCCAAAAATATTTTGGATGAAAAAGGCCCTGCAGCCGTGAGCGAATGGATCAAAGACCAGAACCGCGTGCTCTTGACGGATACGACTTTCCGTGACGCGCACCAAAGTTTGTTGGCCACCCGTATCCGCACAAACGAGATGCAAGCCATCGCAGCCGAAACGCAAGCAGCAATTCCGCAATTGTTCTCTTCCGAAATGTGGGGAGGAGCTACCTTCGACGTTGCCTACCGCTTCCTGAGCGAAGATCCTTGGAAACGATTGAAGAAACTGCGCTCGCAAATGCCGGATACTTTATTGCAGATGCTGTTCCGTGGATCGAATGCAGTCGGATACCAAAACTATCCGGACAACGGTTTGGAAGAGTTCATCAGACTTGCCGCTAAAAACGGGATCGACGTCTTCCGTATCTTCGACAGCTTGAACTGGACGAAGCAAATGGAAAGAAGCATCCAGTACGTGCGCGACAACGATAAGATTGCTGAAGCAGCCATCTGCTACACAGGCGATATCAATGATCCGACACAAACAAAATACACAATCCAATACTACAAAGAGATGGCCAAAGAGCTTGAATCACTGGGAGCACACATCATCGCGATCAAGGATATGGCCGGTCTTTTGAAACCGCAAGCGGCTTACCGTCTGATCAGCGAGTTGAAGGATACCGTAAATCTGCCGATCCATCTGCATACGCATGATACAAGCGGAAACGGCATCTACACGTACTCAGAAGCAATCAAAGCCGGCGTCGACATCGTAGACGTAGCCATGAGTGCCATGAGCGGTACTACCAGCCAACCAAGCATCAGCAGCTTGTACTACGCATTGGAAGGTTCTGAGCACGCGCCGGAAATCAACATCCACAACGTGCACAAAATCAACCGTTATTGGGAAGATATCCGTGATTACTATGAAGAATTCGAAGGCGGCATCCAGACGACTTCAACAGAAGTCTACGACCACCAAATGCCGGGCGGACAATACACGAACCTGCAACAACAGGCGAGCGCTGTCGGCTTGACCGACGAGTGGGACAAAGTCAAAGAAATGTACGCTGACGTGAACAAAATGTTCGGCGACATCGTCAAAGTGACACCATCCTCAAAAGTTGTCGGCGATATGGCCCTATACATGGTCCAAAATAAATTGACCGAAGAAGATGTCTACGCAAAAGGCGAAACGATCGACTTCCCTGAATCAGTCGTCAGCTTCTTCAAAGGCGATTTAGGCCAACCGACAGGCGGATTCCCTGAAAGATTGCAGGAAATCATCCTGAAAGGCAAAAAAGCCATCACGGAAAGACCGGGCAGCTTGCGCGAGCCAATCGACTTCGTTGCTTTGAAGGCTGAGTTGGAGGAAAAAATCCAACGTCCAGCCAGCGATGAAGATGTCATCAGCTACCTGATGTACCCACAAATCTTCCTGGATTATATCGCAGTCTACGATAAGTTCGGCGACGTCACAAAACTTGACACCCCTACTTTCTTCCACGGCATGCGTATGGGCGAGCAGATCGAAGTCCAGATCGAAAAAGGAAAAACCTTGATCATCAAGTTGAACTCAATCGGTGAACCTGATTCGGACGGGATGCGTACCCTTTACTTCGACCTGAATGGCCAAGGCCGTGAGATTGAAGTCAAAGACATGTCCATCACCAGCACGAAAGCGATCCGCAAAAAAGCGGAACCTACCAACAAAGAACACGTCGGCGCAACAATGCCGGGTTCTGTATTGGAAGTTCTCGTCAAACGCGGCGATCGCGTTTCTCAAGGAGATCCAGTCGTGATCACTGAAGCGATGAAGATGGAAACAATGATCCGTTCGACAATCAGCGGTGTCGTTGACCAGATCTATGTCATCGACGGCGACCAGATCGAAGCAGGAGACCTCCTGATCGAGATCGAAGCAAAATAATAAGCACAAGAAGGGGAGGCTCCAAAGGAGACCTCCCTTTCGTGCCGCTTTCCCCAGAGTCATATCAGTAAATGTCCGATAACCATAATGAATCGGACAACCAGCGACCAACCGCTTCGAGCGTTGTCCGATTACCGCAACGAATCGGACAACTAGTGACCAACCGCTTCGAGCGTTGTCCGATAACCGCAACGAATCGGACATCCAGCAACCACACGCTTCGAGCGTTGTCCGATAACCGCATTGATTCGGACAACCAACTACCTTTTAGCAAGAAGATAGACAGCTCATTCCGGGATAGCTCTTTCCTATCCGTAATGAGCTGCCGCAAGGAGGAAAATTTTTTTGGAAAATGAATTAAAACCCTACATCCACGTCGCCCAATACTACGAAACGGACCAGATGAAGATCATCCACCACTCCAATTACATCCGTTGGTTTGAGGAAGCCCGCGTGGACTTCCTCGACCAGATCGGCGCGAATTATGCGAATTTGGAAGAAGTCGGCATCATCAGCCCAGTCCTTTCCGTCGAAGCGCATTACAAAACGATGGTCCGCTTTGGAGACTCCGTCTATGTCCTGACCGAAATCGATTCGTACAGCGGTGTGAAATTGGGCCTAACCTACCGTGTCATTGATGTCGCAACTGGTGAGTTGCGCACGACCGGCAAAAGCAAGCATTGCTTCCTGAATGAAGAAGGCCGTCCTGTTTCACTGAAGAAAGTCCAACCGCATGTGCATGCCAGCTTCGAAACCTATCGGGAGCATGTTTTCAGCGTTTGAGTTAGTGAAATAGGATCTCTGCCAAGAAATAACCTGACCAAATCACCAGTCTGCCCCTCAGCTTCGCAAAAGTAGCCTTTAAGGGAGAAAACTGTTGTGGATGTGCTAGAAGTACTCGTCACCCGAACAGGCAAGCACGGTGCCTTTATCTATCGCAAAAAGCATGAGCCCTCAAATGAATGGGCTCATGCTTTTTATTCTGCACTCTAATTTTCAGTTTGTTCCAATATGCTCACGAAACGGTCGGTCAGGTTCGCGGTGAATCCCCAGAGTCGATGGGTCTCCAGATGGTAGAACGGGACGCTATGTACGCCGATCCTGAATTTGTAGTCCCTGCCGTTCGGAATCAGTTCGAACGGGAAATCATCCGGGTGCTCCAACCGGACCGTCGAAGAGTAGTAAGTCGGCCGGTTATCCATGAAATACTGGAGCGGCACCGTGAAAATTTCCTGAACTTCTTTATTGAAGCGGATATCATCCTTGTCCACGCCGACGATTTCCCCGACATAGCAATGGATGATCGCGCGCTCATTCATGATATAGTCCATTTCCCCCAAAATATTGATATTGTCCCTTTTTATGTTCAGCTCTTCCATTGTTTCCCGGATTGCCGTCTCTTCAAAGCTCTCTCCCGGCTCCACTGCACCGCCCGGGAATGAGGTATCCCCTGGTTGGGAGATATGCTCGCCCCGCACCTCATAAAGGACATGAAGCGCCTCGTCCACCCTGATCAAAGGGAGCAGGACGGAGAAATAGCGCTGTTCCCCGATCGGCTCGGGTTCGTGTTCCGCCAATATTTTTTTTATATCCTCCAGCATTATGCCATCACCTACCGCTTGTTTTTCTTACATTATACCCGTTATTATCTCGAATTCGAAATAATATGCTCGAATCCTTTTCAAATCTATCCGGCGATGATCTTCACGTGGAATTTGCGGTTGCGCGGGCCATCATAATCCCAGAAGTATATGCTTTGCCAAGTCCCCAACAGCATCTTTCCTTCCGTCAAGATGATCGTTTCGCTGACGCCTGTCAAGGAAGACTTGATGTGGGCATCGGAATTGCCTTCGACGTGCCTGTAGCTCCCCTTGTTCGGAAACGTGTCAGTATAACCCCAATTCAGGTCCTTCTGAACATCCGGATCGGCGTTTTCATTGATCGTGATGGCGGCTGTCGTGTGCGGACAGAAGACGACCATGATGCCGTCCTTAACGCCGCTTTTCGCCAAAGCGTCCTCGAGATAGACATCGATGTTCGTCAGCGACTGTTTGCCACTCGTCTGGATACGGTAGGTAAACAGATTTTGGCTCATCCTCTTCCCCTCCATTCTGCAACATCAAACAGTTTCATGAAACTCAGTAACTCAAACTGCGTCGACCGAAATCTGCCACTCGACGCCGTAGCGGTCAGTCAGGCTACCGTACAGCGGGCTCCAGAAAGTCTGTTGGAGCTCCATGCCGATGGATCCTCCCTCAGCCAAGCGATTAAAGACGGTCCGTGCTTCCTCCACATCATCGTATGTCAGCGTCAACGAGATGTGGTTGCCCGGTTGGAAATGCATGCCAGGGAAAACATCGGAAATCATCAGCATGGCGCCATTCTTCAATTTGATCTGTGCATTCATGACCAGATCCTCCACACCCGGCGGCAAGGAAAATTCTTCAGCCGCGGCTGAATCGTCCTTCGGGGCTTCCCCGAAAGTTGTCATGCCAAGCAGTTCGCCATCAAGGGCCTCAACATAATAATGCATTGCCTCTTTGGCGTTGCCGTCGAAATTCAGATAAGGGAATAAGCTTGTCAACATACGGATTCCTTCTTTCATTTTTCATTATTTATAATTAACGCACTACTTCAATGCCGGCCACGTTCCCGACGTCATGATAATTTTTCCCGGTTTTTTTGTCGGTGAAGTCGACCGTGACGATACCGGACAGTCCTTCTTTAACGATTTTGTTCATCCCTTTCTCGGTCGGCGCCAACAATGCCCCTCCGTGGAGCACTTCCGCACAGATCGTGAGGGAGGCGGATGCATGCGAAACTTCGATTTCGATACGGTCATCTGTCAACAGGCCCAGAGTGAATTTGCTGCGGTTATAGGTAGCAAAACGATATTCGATCCCATCCACGATGAAGCTGCAGATGAACCCTTCAAACGAGGATCCGCGAAAAGGGATTTTTGCCACCGAGAAGAAGAGGCTGGTCCCCTCGTCCTGGAAATGATTGCACTGGATCCAGACATACTCCTGCGGGAAAGACGTTCCCCAGTCCTTTTCAAGGTAGCCTTTGCCGCCTGTAAAATCACGGGTCTTGGTTCCGATCGCCACAGTTCCGTCGATAGCATGATTCATGCTGATGACGCCGTGATAGCATTCCATGTTCGGGATGTAAGCAAAGAAGCCCATGATGGATGGCGACGCCGGTGTCCGTTTGATCGTTTGGAAATGTCCCAGCTTCAGGATGCCTTCTATCTGGAAATCAGCATCCTCAAGGTGCACACTGACGAGCGTTTCCGAAAAGACGCTGTTGCCGACTTTCAGCACGAAAGGTCTCCGGTTGCATATGAACGCAGACAATGGGTAG
Organism: Trichococcus pasteurii; assembly: GCF_900112935.1. Taxonomy (GTDB): domain Bacteria; phylum Bacillota; class Bacilli; order Lactobacillales; family Aerococcaceae; genus Trichococcus; species Trichococcus pasteurii. The sequence goes on along the minus strand of NZ_FONM01000004.1, from coordinate 34,845 downwards.
CGGATGTAGCCGGTCCGCAGCTCTTTTTCGAGCGCTTCTCCGCTATGGACATAGGAATATTGGATGAAACAATGTGGATCTTCATCGGTAAGGGATATTCCCGGAATCAGGCTGAGCACGGTCTTTTCATCTGCCGACACACTCTTGAAATACCACCCTTCAAAATAAGGGCCTTGCTTTTTCAGGTCTCCTTGAAACAGAATCGAATTGGTCACTTTATTCGCCATGGCGCAGCGCTTCCTTTCGCATGCATTCTTATCTTTATCATGCAACAACACCCATTGTTCCGTCAATTTTTTGCATTTGCAGCGCAGTCATTTTTTCTCGGTATACGCAAAAAAGCCACTCCAGCGTCATTTACCGGAGCAGCCTGATTCATTTGTAAAATTTTACTGTTTGATGATGGATACGACGCGAGCGCCGTCCACTTCTATCGTCACAGTGTCGCCGGCTTTGATGAACGGCAACTGCTTGTCGATGGATACTTTAGCGACATAAATGGTTTCTGCATCGCCTTCCAACATGAAGTAATAGGTCGTTTCACCGTCGATGACGACTGATTCCATGGCGGTGATGGCACCGCTGAGGGTTTCCGTCTCGACGACCTCTTCCTCTTCGTCGGTTGTAGTGGAAACGACGCCGCCGGTATAGGCGTTCCAAGCAGCAGCCAAGGAATTGCCGGTCCCGACTTTCTGATAGTTCGTCGCATTTACAAAGGCGTACATTTTGATTAACCCGGCATCATCCTTCAAGGACAATTGATAGACGGGTTTGTTTTCCATGTTGAACAGAAGCGGGAATGTGCTGATATAGCCTTTTTCCTGCACCGACCCCTGCGCGCTTTCCATGGCACTCCATTCGGTCGCAGTGCTGATGTTGTAGCGTTTCGATTCCTTGGTCCTTGAATTGACCAGCACAAAACCGATATTCGATTCATCCGCCGCTACGGAAGTTAAGCCGGTGTATAGGTACAGATCGTCATTCAGCACGATGTAGTTGTAGCCATCCGCGTTTTGGATGACACCCTTCTTGCTGATGACGCTGTTCAGGTATCCGCCTTGGTATTGCCCGTTGTAATTGATCTGCGTCATCACCATGTTCGCAGGGAACACGCGATCGACCCAATCAGGCACATCGGCAACGCTGTAGCGCGTGATGTCGCCGGAAGAAGCATCCACGACGAACACGCCGACGACTTCCTTGGGCCCCATGAAGCTGAATTTCTTTTCAACGATGGGCGCGATGTAATAAGGATTGCCCTCTTCGTCCAATTCAAAGACCGGATTTTCGAACATCACAGTCGGATAATTGAAAAAGATGTGCCTTGTGATGTCATCCCCGAAATAGCCGGAATGGGAATAATGGATGTTCTTCTCAAGATTCACCAATTCAGAATCCCCCGTCACCATGTCGACGGTCACATAATGCGGAATGCCATCGGCGCGGTTGTTCAACCACCGGAAAAAGCTGACGTATTCCAATGGCGAAACGCGGACAGAATCGCCTTTATAAGCGATCTGCGTGTATTCCGTGCTGACGTCGAATTGCGATACCAAATTGAGGACTTCGCCAAGCTTACGGCTTCCCAGACGCTCCGCCATATCGCGGTCGATCGTCGGTATCTGCGAAGGGTCCGTGATGGTCAGGTCCTCCTCAAAATTACCTTCCGTATGCGTAAGCAAGCTGGCATAATCCTTGGCCCTGAAAATTTGGGAACCAAATAGCATCCCACCAATCAAGAAGACAATACTGATTCCGATGATGGCTCCGGTAACTTTGTTTACCTTATCGGCTTTCGTCCGATCCAAAATGTTCATCAATGCCGCACTTGCGACCAAATACAAAAACATATTCGTCCAAAACTCCGGCGACTGGATCGACACCGGGGTCAACGCCGAGTACCAATATCCTAAAAGAATGACTGCCGGCAGGCCATAGGCAATCGCCACACTTTTCCAATTTTTCACAACTCTGCACCCTTTCTTTTCCTGTGAATCTTCCTTGATAAATCACTTAAGGATTTGATGCTAGTATTATACCATTTTTTTGAGTTATATTTCGACTTTCAATATATGGGATTATTTAGGCCATCGGGAAAATATTGGACCGCTTGATCCATGCTCCTGCGAATGCAGAAAATTCGGGTTCACCGGCGGATTGCACCCCGGGACGGGCGTGTGCTCCGGCCAGGCTGAGGCTCACCTGAGTTGGCATAGATTTTCGACTTCCTCCTCCGGCAGCAACGGCTTCGACGGAGTTAGGTACTCCTAGCCGATCCCCTCCTCCGGCCAAACGCATCCCCCACAGGAGCAGGCGCTCCCTCGCCCACGACACCAAAAAACGACAAAAAAACCGAAGCAGCGAATGCCCGCTGCCTCGGTTTTTTTCAATTGATTAGTAGATGTCAGTATCGCCTGATAAGAAACGGTCCACTTCGCCTGCTGCTAGTTTTCCTTCTTGTAGTGCCCATACGACCAAGCTTTGTCCGCGGCGCATGTCGCCGCAGGTAAAGACTTTTTCCACGTTTGTTTTGTAGTCGGTTTCTGTCGCTTGAATATTGCTGCGCAAATCGCGTTTCAAAGCTAATTCATCCGGAATGGTATCTTCAGGACCGGTGAAGCCCATAGCCAGCAGAACCAGGTCCGCTTTCCAGACTTTTTCGCTTCCTTCGATGGCTACCGGATTCATTCTGCCTAACGCATCACGTTTCCATTCGATCTGTACAGTATGGACAGCCGTAACTTCGCCTGCTTCATTCTTTTCGATCTTGGTCGTGTTGATCTCATAGCTGCGCGGATCGGAGCCGGTCAAGTAGATCGCTTCTTCTTGGCCATAGTCCGTTTTCAGCTTTTTAGGCCATTCTGGCCACGGATTCGTGTTTGTGTCACGTTTATCCGGAGCTTCCGGCATGATCTCGAATTGATGCACGCTTTTCGCGCCATGACGGATGGATGTGCCGACACAGTCTGTACCGGTATCCCCGCCACCGATTACGATGACGTGTTTGTCTTTGGCGCTGATTTTGCTTTCCTGTGTTTCGCCTGCAAGGATATTTTGTGTGTTTGCAGTCAGGAAGTCCATGGCCATGTGTACGCCTTTAGCGTCATTGCCTTCGACATTGATGCCGCGGGCGCGGGTTGCGCCGCCGCAAAGAACGACTGCATCGTACGTGTCAACCAATTCCTGTGCAGTGATGTCTTTACCGACTTCTGTATTGCAGACAAATGCCACGCCAGCTTCTTCCAGGATGTCCAGTCTTCTTTGGATGATATCCTTGTCCAATTTCATGTTCGGGATACCATACATCAATAAACCACCCGGACGGTCGCTTCTTTCGAAGACAGTGACCGCATGCCCAACTGAAGTCAAGTAGTGCGCAGTCGCGAGACCGGCAGGACCGGAGCCGACAACCGCAACGCGTTTGCCGGTAGCTGGAGCTTTAGCCGGTTTAACCCAACCGTTCTGGAAAGCATGTTCGATGATTTCGTATTCGATGCTGCTGATCGTAACGGGTTCATCGATATGCCCCAATGTACAAGATCCTTCACAAGGAGCAGGACAGACACGTCCTGTAAATTCCGGAAACGGATTGGTCAAAGATAAACGCTCATAAGCTTCTTTCCATTGACCGCGATACACCATGTCATTCCATTCAGGGATGAGATTGTGCAACGGGCAACCGGACGCTCCGTTCGGCAGCATGATGCCTGCTGAACAGAACGGAATGCCACAGCTCATACAACGGGCCGCTTGGGTCCGAATTTTTTCTTCTGATGTTTCTTCACGCATTTCGCCCCAATTTTTGATGCGGACTTCCGGAGAAATCTTTTCATAATTGGAACGGCTATATTCCTTAAATCCAGTAATTTTTCCCATCTTATCCCTCCTCCTTAGTTTGTCACAACTGGTTTGTAGCGCTCATCAAAGGCATAACGCATTGCGTCTTCACCGGTGATGCCCATCTGGTTCGCAATTTCGATGTTTTCCAGGATGAACTTGTAGTCGTTGGAGATGACTTTAGTGAAGCGGGATTTCATTTGATCCCAACTAGCCAAGATGCTTTGCGCTTTTGGACTTCCAGTGAAGATCATATGCTCCTGCAGCATGCGCTTGATTGTGTCATGCTCTGTGTCATTCAAATCTGTCGTTGCGCTGACCATTTCCATGTTCAGGTTGTTTTCGTCGAAATCAAGGATATAAGCTACCCCGCCCGACATCCCGGCAGCGAAGTTACGACCGGTTTTTCCGATGATCAGAACCGTTCCGCCAGTCATGTACTCACAACCGTGGTCGCCGATTCCTTCAACAACAGTATCCACGCCACTGTTACGGACGCAGAAACGTTCTCCGGCGATTCCGTTGATGTATGCTTTACCACTGGTTGCGCCATAGAAAGCGACGTTACCGGTGATGATGTTTTCTTCAGGTGCGAATGTAGCCTCATTCGGTACGCGTACGATGATTTTACCACCGGACAAACCTTTACCGATGTAGTCATTCGAATCGCCCTCCAGCGTCAATGTCATCCCTTTCGGAATGAATGCGCCGAAACTTTGTCCTGCCGAACCAACGAAGGTCAATTGGATCGTATCTTCAGGCAAGCCTTCAGCACCATATTTTTTCGATATTTCGCTGCCGATGATGGTTCCGACAACGCGGTCGATGTTTTGGATAGCTGATTTCGCGACGATGCGTTTCTTCGATTCGATGGCCGGTTTCACGATTCTCAACAGACGGCGCATATCCAATGTTTTCTCTAATTCATGGTCTTGCTCCGTCATGTTGTATCTGCCGACATTCGGTGCTGCATATGGTTGGTACAATACGCTGGACAGATCGACTGTCTTCGCTTTCCAATGCTTCACATTTTCTTTCATCTTCAGCTTGTCGCTGCGTCCGACCATTTCATTGATTGTGCGGAAGCCTAATTTAGCCATGATTTCACGCAATTCTTCGGCAACGAACATCATGAAATTCACGACGTATTCCGGTTTGCCTTGGAAGTTTTTGCGCAATGTTTCATCCTGCGTTGCGATACCCACTGGACATGTATTCAGGTGGCAGACACGCATCATGATGCAGCCGATAGCCACTAGCGGTGTCGTCGCAAAGCCGAATTCTTCGGCACCCAACATACATGCGATCGCAACATCGCGACCAGTCAATAATTTACCATCCGTTTCGACGCGGACGCGGTCACGCAATTTGTTCAACACCAATGTTTGGTGCGCTTCAGCCAAGCCCAGTTCCCACGGCAAGCCAGTATTGCGGATGCTGGTTCTAGGTGCTGCACCTGTACCGCCGTCATAACCGCTGATCAGGATTGTATCGGCATTTGCTTTTGCAACACCTGCAGCGATCGTACCGACGCCGGCTTCAGAAACCAATTTCACGTTGATGCGCGCATCGCGGTTGGCATTCTTCAAGTCGAAGATCAATTCTTTCAAATCTTCGATGGAGTAGATGTCGTGATGCGGAGGCGGTGAAATCAAGCCTACACCCGCGATGGAGCCACGTGTTTTGGCGATTTCAGGATATACTTTCGGTCCTGGCAATTGTCCGCCTTCACCCGGTTTTGCACCTTGGGCCATCTTGATCTGGATTTCCTTCGCGTTCACCAAGTAGTGGCTCGTTACGCCGAAACGTCCGGAAGCGACTTGCTTGATGGCGCTGTTGCGGGAATCTCCGTTTTCATCCAACTCGAAGCGGCGCGGATCTTCTCCACCCTCACCAGAGTTGCTCATGCCGCCCAGACGGTTCATTGCGATCGCCAACGTTTGGTGCGCTTCGATACTGATCGAACCGTAAGACATCGCTCCGGTCTTGAAGCGTTTCACGATGCTTTCAGCAGATTCGACTTCCTCGATCGGAATCGCATCTTGAGCATTTGGCTTGAATTGCATCAGTTGACGCAATGTGTACGCGTTTGTATCAGCATTGATTTCGCGAGAAAACTCTTTGTATTGCTCATAGTCCCCTTGGCGAGTCGCTTGCTGCAGACGGTAGATCGTGCTCGGATTGTACAAGTGTTCTTCACCCATGGCCGAGTATTGGAAATGGCCGCCCACTCCCAGCGTTTCGCTGTAAGGCGCTGTAGCTTTATAGGCACTGTCATGACGCATTTTGTTTTCGGTAGCAATTTCCTGCAGACCGATACCTTCGATGCGGGTAGGCGTCCCTGTGAAGTATTTAGCGACAACTTCGCTGTTGACTCCCAGTGCTTCAAAAATTTGTGCACCGTGATAGCTGCGCATTGTTGAAATACCCATCTTAGTCAATACTTTGGACATGCCGTGGACAGCAGCGTGGATATAGTTCGCTTCCGCTGCCTCAGCATCCAGTCCGTCCAATAGATCTTCTTCCGCAAGTTCGCGGATGGTTGCAAAAGTCAAATAAGGATTGACCGCGTTACAGCCGTATCCGACCAATGTACAGAAGTGATGCACTTCTCTTGGTTCACCGGATTCCAGCACAAGGCCGACGCTCGTGCGTGTTTCTTCGCGGATCAAATGGTGGTGCAGACCGGAAACAGCCAATAAAGCTGGAATGGCTGCCCATTCAGCGTTCACACCACGGTCGGAAAGGACCAAAATGTTGGCGCCTGAGGCAATGGCTTTGTCAGCCGCGCTGAAAAGACGTTCCAAAGCTTTTTCCATCCCTTTCGCATCTTCTTCGATGCGGTAAAGAAGGGAAAGAGTGACCGTTTTGAATTTGTCGTCCTGCAGTGCTTTGATTTTCGCCAGTTCAGAATCCGTCAAAATCGGGCTATCCAAGTAGATGGCATGCGTGTCCGCATTGTCCGGGTCCAAAAGGTTACCGCAATTTCCGACAAGCATTGTATCGGAAGTAACGATTTCCTCACGGATTCCATCAATCGGAGGGTTCGTAACTTGCGCAAATAATTGTTTGAAGTACAGATAAAGCATCTGTGGTTTGTCTGATAGGACTGCCAACGGAGAATCGATCCCCATTGCTCCGACTGAATCGCCACCTGTAACGGCCATCGGTTTGATCAATAACTGGATGTCCTCGAACGTATAACCGAAAGCTTTCTGTTGGTGCAACAGTTCTTCAGGAGCAACCGTCGCTGTCGTTGGAGCTGGCGCAAAGTCCTTCATTTTTGAAATGTGCTTCTCAGCCCATTCACCGTACGGCTGCTTAGCAGCGACCGTTTCTTTGATTTCTTCATCCGAAATGATACGTTTTTGCTTCGTATCGATCAACAGCATCTTGCCTGGCTCCAGACGGCCTTTATAGGCTACATCTTCCGGAAGCACATTTACGACACCTACTTCAGATGAAAGGATTACGCGATCATCTTTCGTCACATAGTAACGCGACGGACGCAAACCGTTTCTGTCCAACACCGCTCCGACGATTTCGCCATCCGTGAAGCCCATTGCTGCAGGGCCATCCCATGGTTCCATCAGGAAGTTGTTGAAGTTATAGAAATCTTTTTTGGATTTCGACATTGTTTTGTTCTTTTCCCAAGGCTCAGGAACCATCATCATGACAGCTTCCGGCAATGAGCGGCCGTTCAGATACAAGAATTCCAGATTGTTGTCGAATTGGGAAGAGTCGCTCCCTGTTTCGTCGACGATCGGATAGATTTTTTCGCTGGCATCCAACAAATCCTGGGACATGCTGCCTTGACGGGCGCGCATCCAGTTGATGTTGCCGCGGATTGTGTTGATTTCGCCATTGTGGATCAAGTAACGGTTCGGATGGGCTCTTTCCCAGCTCGGGAAAGTATTCGTACTGAAACGGGAATGGACCATCGCCAAAGCGGATGTGAAGTCCAAATCCGTCAGATCAAGATAGAAGCTGCGCAATTGCTCTGCAGTCAGCATCCCTTTGTAGACGATCGTTTTCGAAGAGAAGCTGGCAAAATAGAACGAGCCGCCTCTTTTTTCACTCATCGGCACGATTTGTTTTTCTGCTAATTTACGGATGACGAACAATTTGCGTTCGAAATCCATTTCAGTCATTTCAGGATTTCCTTTACCGACAAAGACCTGGATGAAACGCGGGATAGCTGCTTTTGCAGTCACACCGATTTCGGAGCTGTCGATCGGAACCTCACGCCAACCCAACACTTTTTGACCTTCGGAAGTGATGATCTCTTCCACCATTCTCATTTGTTCGTGACGTAGATCCTCATATTTGTGGGCAAAGAGCATCCCTACTCCATAATCGCCTTTTTTAGGCAAATGGATTCCCAGGACGTCGCACTCCCTGCTGAAAAAATGATGAGGAATCTGCACCATGATACCTGCTCCGTCACCTGTTTTGGCATCAGCGCCGGAAGCACCCCTATGCTCCATATTTTCCAATAAATCTAACGCATCAGAGACTAATTTATAAGAGCCATTTCCATTGATATCAACGACAAATCCCATACCGCATGCATCATGCTCGTAGGCGGGATCATACATTCCTTGTTTTTGTGGAGGAGTGTAACTATTCATTTCGGCGTCCCTACTTTCTATTATGTTATTCTGATATTATAATCAAACTCTAATTTAAATACAATCCATTTTCATTCATTTTTTCACAATTAGTTGCATCTTTTTGTTGATAGTAACAATATTAACTTTGGGAAAAACATTTGATATAACACAATTATACATCATACTTGCCGATTACTGATTCGTGATAGATTTCATAACATCACCATGTAAACAATTACCGTTTTCATGACTTTTTAATGCAAGATGGATTCAACATGACTTTCTGAATGAGAATAGATGATTTTTATTAAAAAATACCCGACCTTGATTATTTTGAAGGTCGGGTAATTGATTTCGTTCTATTTAGTCAGTGTCAAAAGCATTTCCCGGATGGTCTTGCAGGCCATGGCAGTCGAAGCGCCTGACGGATCATATTGCGGAGAAAGTTCAACGACATCGGCTGCAACAATCTGGTTCAAGTCCTGCAACGCAGCGATACCCGCCAACAATTCCTTATAGGTGATGCCGCCTGGTTCAGGTGTGCCGGTTCCAGGGAAAGTGCCTGGGTCCAATACGTCCAGATCGATCGTCACATAAACGGGAACATCCTTCAATTGCTGCACAATCTGCGGCAATGTATCGATGGAGAACTTCTCCATATAAGTGTGCTCTTTCGCCCATTCGAATTCTTCCTTCAAGCCGGAACGGATACCGAATTGGAAAATGCGGCCGTCTCCCAGGAAGTCGAAGCAACGGCGGATGACCGAAGCATGCGACAAGGATTCGCCCATGTAGTCTTCACGCAGATCTGTGTGGGCATCGATATGGATGACATGCAGATCCGGGTATTTTTCATAAGCTGCTTCGATGGTAGGAAGGCTCACGAGGTGCTCGCCGCCGACCATCAGGAATTTCTTGCCGTTATCCAAAACTTCTTTTGTATAGGTTGCGATATCGCTCAAAACGCGCTCTGTGTTGCCGAAAGGCAGATCCAGATCTCCGCCATCATGGATGGCCTCTTCTTCAAGATCACGATCCAAATAAGGGGAATAACTTTCCAAGCCGAATGAATCTTGGCGGATCGCCTGCATCGCAAAGCGCGTGCCTGGTCTGAAGCTGGTTGTTCCGTCGAATGGGATCCCGAATAATACGGTGGATGCTTCTTCAAAGGAAGCTTCGCAGCCGATAAATGTCTGGATGTTCATGTTATTTTTCACTTTCTGCCGTCCTCCAACTGTATGCTATTTGATTGTTGTTCCGATTGCTTAATCTTTCAGGACTTTGATCTGATGAGGCATTTTTTCCTCAGTCAGGACATTGCCTAATGTTTCATTGTAGTAGTGGTAATGCTGCACGACCGCTTCGGAGATCACTTCACCAGGGATGATCAACGGAATTCCTGGCGGGTAGATCATGATCGAGTCGGCACTGATGCGGCCGATTGCGTCGTCGATGCTGACCACTTCATTGTCGGCATAGAAGGCATCACGCGGGCTGCAGGCCAATTCGTTGATGCTGCAAGTCATCACGTGCGCATCGAAATGTTGGCTTGCTTTTTTGTAGCGTCTGCGGACGTCCAGCAAGGCATCGACCAGTCTCCCGATCGATTCGCGTGTATCGGCTGTGCTGATGACCGCCATCACGACGTAGCCTTCAGCCAGCTCCAATTGGATGCCGTATTCTTCCTTCATGATCGTGTAGACTTCGAAGCCCGTCAGGCCGATGTCGTTGACACGGATCACCATTTTGGTCCAGTCATAAGTCTGGTCGAATTTATCTTTGATGTAGTCGGCTTTCAACACTTCATAGTCGCCGAATGCCTCGATCGCTTCAATGGCTTCGCTGACGATCGGGCGCAGTTTTTTGTAGCGGTCTTTGCCGTACATCGCCAGTTCGCTGCGTGCAGCATCGATGGAGCTCATCAACAGGTAATTCGCGCTGGTCGATTGCAGCATGTTCAGCACTTTTTGTAATTTCGTTGCGGAAATGCGATCCCCTTGCATCACCATCAAGGAACTCTGCGTCAAGGATCCGCCGGTTTTGTGCATGGAATAAGTCACCGCATCGGCTCCGGCTTTCATAGGATCCTTCATTTTTCCGGGCATGAACGGCAGATGCGCTCCGTGCGCACTGTCGACGATGACAACGACACCGCGTTCATGCGCGATATCACAGATCGTTTCCAGATCGTTCAAAGAACCGAAATAAGTCGGATAAGTGACCAAAAGAGCTTTCGCCTTAGGATTTTCATCCAAGCCTTTGATGATGCGTTCCACGGAGATACCGTGAGAAATTCCGAAGGCTAAATCCATTTCGGGCTGGATGAAGATCGGCTTTGCGCCGCTCAGGATCAACCCGTTCATCACTGATTTATGGCAGTTGCGGGGAACCAATATCGTATCGTTCGGCCCCACCACGCTCATGATCATCGCTTGGATGCCTACAGTCGTACCGTTCACCAAGAAATAGGCCTGATCGGCATTATATGCTTTTGCAGCCAATTCCTGTGCTTCTTTTATGACGGATTGCGGATGGCTCAACAAGTCCAATTCTTTCATGGAGTTGACATCCATCTGCATCGTCATATCACCGACTGCCATTTTAAATGGCGTCATCTGCACACCCATTTTATGTCCAGGGACATCGAAAGGCGTAACGTCCTGTTTCGCATATTTAACAAGCGCTTCAAAAAGCGGCATTTTGATATGTGTAATATTTTTTGGTTTAACGTTAGAAATTTGGTAAGTAATTTTATCAGAATGACCTTCCAAATAAGTGTCTGAATTGAATAAAACCTTTTCAGCCAAATAGATTTCCCCCTTTGATATAAAAAATGGGCATAAAAAAAGCTCTCCAACCAAAGGAAAGCTTCGATATCTATCAGCTGCTTTTCCTCTTATTGCTCATAGGACTTGGATAATCCTACGCTCAGGTTGGGCACCCAATATCAATCTGTACTGCAAAATAATTAGATTGATTGGTTTGCCACCGTATCTTCGACCCCTCGTCTCAACGGCTATTAATAAGAGATATTCAATTTATGCAAGCTAAATTCTATACAAATATAGCGTATATGTCAATGATTTTGGACATAAAATTATAAATTTTTTCACGCGGTTTTCCCGAACGATGTATCGACATTTGTTTATGAACATTCATATAATCCGCGGATTAACCGTCCCATAGCCCAAAAGTCGTTCGTACAGGCGTTATTCTTGTTCTGATTGTTTTGAAGCTAAGGTCGTTTCCTGACGCTTATGATACTTATGAGCCAATTTCAATTCTTTTTGATACATACCCATTGCGAATGAAATCAATGCTGCCCCGGCAAATCCGACGATGCTGCCCAGCACCAATCCGTAGAAACGGAATCCGATCAAATCCATTTCGAACGCGCTGCTTGACAGGTTAGAAAGCAGCAAAACCAATGGATTCGTAAAGAAGTTCGCCAAGCCATAATTGCGCACCATCGCATACTCCACAAAAAAGTTCAAAATGATCAACACAACGACCGTTTCAACCGTGCTGAAGTGCAGACTGAAAAGAAATATTCCGATGCCCAGCCCCACCATTCCGCCGACTATCCGCTGCACATGACGATGGAAAATGACCTTCAGTTCGCGCCCCTGCAGTACCGCTGCGCAGGAGACGGCAACCCAATAGAAGTTGCCTATCCCTAAAGAATGGGCCAGATACGTCGCAAGGAACAGGATGCCCGCATGATGCACGGAGGAAAGCAATAATTCCGAGTCATTCTCAACTGCATCATAAAGGTGCTCTTGGTAACTCCGGGTGTCGTTCCGATAGGGACGGTTCAGGACGCGGTTGTTGAAGATGACCGCCAAAACAGCCCAGAAGATGGATGCCGCTACCCCAATGCCTACGAAGGAGACCGCTTGCAGCATGCCCGGAATGTCCAATTTCACGCCTGCACCCATGGACGTCACCATGACGACAAAGAAAGCGCCTGGATTCGGGATATGCAACACACGGACAACCAAGAATCCGATCAGGCTGACCAGACTGATCGTGATCGGTATCATCCAAGGAATGAATGTGGAAATGGCCCCTGCCAAGAATCCAGCCATGATGGCAAGCCCTGCCTTAAGGATGCGTTTCGCTAGCTTCGTCGGCGTAAACGGCTGAAAAGAAAGGAAGGCGAATGCTCCTAAAGCCCCGAATGTCCCGATGCGCATATTCCCCGCCATCAGTCCGATGATCAACGGGACTGCTGTACTCAGCCCGGAACCGATCACCCGCGTCAATGTATCGTCTGTTTGTCTGATGTGCAGCATCTCTTTGATGTGTCTTTTGATAATTCCCACTCCTTTATTTTTTTCTTTCATTCAACTTTGAAAAATAAAAAAACAGGCTTATTAAACATAAACGCTGCTTCGGTCCTGTCCCATTAATATTTTGAGCGCCACTTCCGTTCGCCTTGTCGAAAATGACTTTTGTTTACAGAAAATTACCCTAACGTCCCTGTTTCAGCTTATCACAACTAAGAGGACCGTTCACATCGATTATGTGACAATTTTCCGAAAATTCCGAGGTTCAAGCTATTTAACAAGTCAAAAAAAAAACAATCCGCTGGGGATTGTTTTTTTCATTAGCTGAAAATCAGTATTTAGGCTTTCGACTGGCTTTTGACCATTTCGAATTCCTCTTCCATCGCAGCGGACGGTTTTTCACCGATTAGGGAGAAAATCACGATTGCCACGCAGGAAAGGATGAATGCCGGCAAAAGTTCGTAGATGCCGAATACGCCGCCGATCGGTTTGATCAGAAGTTTCCACACGAACACAGCGATTCCGCCTGTCAACATGCCGGCGATAGCGCCTTGACGTGTCGTTTTTTCCCAGAACAAGGAGAACAGCATCAATGGTCCGAAGGTCGCACCGAAGCCCGCCCACGCAAAGGATACGATCGTGAAGATGACGGAGTTCTCATCCAAAGCGATGATGATGCCCAGAATCGCCAAAACGATCAAAATCATCCGCGTCATCGCCATGACTTGCTGATCGGAAGCATCCTTGCGCAAAACGCCTTTGTAGATATTTTTTGAAAATGCACTTGCGGCAATCAGCAGATAAGAATCCGCTGAACTGATTGTTGCAGCCAAAATGCCTGACATGACGATTCCTGCCAATAGCGGCGGGAACAATAAAGTCGCCATCTCGATAAAGATCGTTTCCGAAGTGGAAGCAGTCGTCAATGCCATCGGGAACATCGAACGTCCGATCAGACCGATCAGGACGGCAGCGGTCAATGAAAGCGATGACCAGATGATGCCGATTCGGCGTGATTGCTTGATTTCATCGGCCGAACGGATTGCCATGAAGCGCAACAGCACTTGCGGCATACCGAAGTACCCAAGTCCCCAAGCCATGCTTGATGCAATCGTGATCAGTCCATATTTGCCTGCAGGTCCAAAGGCAGCCAACGCGCCATCTGACTGTTGCACGCCATCAATCAATGTCGGTGTTGCGATACCGAAGAAATCCAAAAATCCTGGGATGCCTTTCAGGTTATCAATGACCGCTCCGGGACCACCGGCATGCACGACGCCTCCGACCAAAACAACAGCCAAAGCCGCAATCATGATGATGCCCTGCATAAAGTCAGAAACACTCTCAGCCAAAAATCCGCCGATGAATGTGTAGAACACGACGAACACCGCTCCGGCAATCATAACCGGGATGTAAGGCACTTCGAACAAGGTTGCGAAGAGCTTCCCTACCGTTACAAAACAGCTAGCTGCATAGACAGAAAAGAAGACGAAAATGAACGTCGACGATACCGTCAAAATAACGCGCTTGTCCTCATGGAATCGATTGCTGAAGAATTCCGGCAACGTGATTGCTTCTACTGATTCGGAATAATGACGCAACCGTTTCGAGACGATGATCCAGTTCAGCGCTGTTCCCAGTGCCAACCCAATCGCTGTCCAGAATGCGTCGGACAATCCTGACCAATAAGCTACGCCCGGAAGTCCCATCAAGAGCCAACCGCTCATGTCCGAAGCTCCCGCACTGATTGCGGCGACCCAAGGGCCCAGACTGCGTCCGCCCAAGAAGAAATTATCGGAGCTTTCGTTTGATCGCTTGTAGTAATAAAAACCGATACCGATGATGATTGACATATAGCCGGCCATCGCTATAAAAATTAATGCTTTATCCATAAGTTACCTCCAAAAATATATAATGACATGTTTCATCATTCTAATTTAATTAAAATTTAATGAATTCACTCAGCCATCATAGCACAAGAGTAAAATTGTAAGCAACCTTATTTTCAGGATAAGCAGTAACAATACTCTTATAGTGAAAATAATTAGTACCTAACTCAATTTTTCAAGTTCGGTTATTTTCTTTGTGCATGTCCCGACTTGCTTCAGAATGACGCCACCCAGAAAAGTCAACAGCAATGCCGCATAAAGGTACATTGATTCACTCATCTCAACAAAACTGAACCATTGTGGGATCGCAATTGCAAATTCCAGCAAGGCTAGCCCGGCAAATTTCTTTCTGATGCGTCGGAATTGTTTGATTTGGCTTTCCGGATCCGTATAGAGTTCAAAATTGCCTTTTTTTCGGAAGAATGCCCAGATGCCCCAGGTCTGTACGAGTTCCCCACCCGAATCCTGCACCAGATCGTACAATTCATTGCGCTGCTCGACCGTCTTATCGCTGATGAGATCTACCCTGTAAGTATATTCACCGGGTCGGCATTTTTCAAAAGTATACAATCCCAAGAAAAAACGTTTCATGGCGTAGCCTTTTGCGGACATCTCATTCAGGAATGCTTCTTCCTTGTCTTTGTCGTAGTAGAGCTTAAATTTTTTTATCATTTTCCATCGCCTTTCTGCCGTTTTCGAAAAGTTCGCCCAGTCTGGCGATTTCCTCATTCAGAACTTCTTTTCCGAGTGCCGTGATCAGATATTCCTTCTTTTTGCGGGACGTATCATCCTGACTATGCAGCGTAATCCATTTTTTCTCCAATAGCGTGTTCAATGCGCCATAAAGCGTGCCGGCTCCCAGAGCGACCCTGCCCTTCGTCCGCTCCTCAACCTGCTGCATGATACCGTAACCATGGTTCGGCTGCAGCAGAGAAAGCAGGATATAAAACATCGATTCCGTAAGTGGTGCTCCCATCACATATCTCCTCTTCCGATATATCGGGTATCGTTATATATAATATATCGTCTCCCGATGTATTTGTCAACGAATTACCTCCTAACACATATAAATCAAAAAAACTTACCTGGTTTCTCCAATTCCGGAAAAATCAGGCAAGCTTAAAATTTTTATGCCGATCAAAGGGATTCTAAACGAGCAAAAATCCACTCGATTATGTCTTGCGCTACTTCATCTTTATTCGTCTCATTGAGCAGTTCATGACGGGCACCCTCATATAGTTTGTAGCTCACATCCTGAAGGCCAACATGTTGGTAAACCCTGCATGTCTGGATGATGCCTTTTCCGACCCTACCCCCGACCGGATCGGCAGTTCCAGAAATGAAATGCAGCGGCAGATCCTTCGGTATCGATCGGATATTCGCGGAATCGTTCATGGCCAGCAAACCGCTGAAGAAATCATGGAAATAGCCGGCTGAGCCAATTTTGCCGCGCAATGGATCCGCCAAGAACCGATCGACTTCTGCTCCGTCACGGCTGAGCCAATCCAAATCCGTCCGAGCGGGCTTGAAGCCCCGGTTGAAGTTTTGGAAGACCAGTTTGTCCAGCAAACGGCTTGGATGGGCGCGACCCTTTCCTTTGATTTCTGACGCTGCCACGACTGTCCCCAGTTTCAGCAAGGCATTCGAAAACACTCCAGAACCGGATAGAATTGCGCCGGCAAGATCGTCTCCGTACAACTGGATGTAGCGTCGGGTCAACATAGAGCCCATGCTGTGGCCAAACAAGAACAGCGGAATATCGGGATTTTCTGCTTGGATGATTTCAGTCAGCGCCCGCATGTCCGCGACTACCTTGTCGAATCCCGCCTCATCCGAAAAACAGATCGCTTCGCTGGCATTTCTGTTCGTTTTGCCATGGCCACGATGATCGTTTCCGTAGACGACGATTCCCGCTTCCGCCAGTCGATGTGCAAAAGCATCATAGCGTCCGATATGTTCTGCGTAGCCATGGGCAATCTGGACGGCTGCTCTCGGTTTCTGCGGGTCTTCCGACGACCATTTCATCGCGAAGATTTCTGTCCCGTCGCTTGATTGGAAAGTGAATGATGTTGCTGTCATGAGTGGTTCCCTCTTCTGGCATCAAGTTATAAAGTAGATTAACAAGCATTGATAATCTATACTTTTCTCCAATTTAGAGATACCAGTCCAAAATGTCAAGCACCACAACAGAAGGGCAACAAAACGCTTCTACTGACTCAATCCTTCATGAATCTTTTCTAGATTCCATTTCATCATTTCGTAATAGCTGTCGCCGTCTTCCCCTTCATTCGCGATGGAATCCGTAAACAGATTGCTGTAAACGGGAAGATCCACCTCATTTGATAATCGTTCCATGCTTCTGTGATCGACACTCGTCTCCACAAAGAGAACCCGAACTTCTGAATTGCGGACTTTTTCAATGATTTGCTTCATCTGGTCAGGCGTACCTTGCCCTTCGGTATTGATTTCCCAAATATAGGCGGCTTGTAATTCATATGCTTTTGAGAAATACTTGAAAGCTCCTTCGCTGGTCACCAACAGCTTCTTTTCCTCTGGAATATCAGCAAATTCTTTTTTTGCTTCGCTGTCCAGTTCCGTCAATTCGGCAATGTAAGCATCCGCATTTTTTTCATATGCTTCCTTATTTTCAGGATCTTTTTCGCTCATGACGCGAATGATTTCGGTGATGTAAAGAATGCCGTTAGAAATATCTAGCCAGGCATGCGGATCTTGCTGTGAGCTGTTTCCTGTCAGATTGATTGGTTCGACATCTTTGCTGACGGCAAAGTAGTCTTCATTTTCCTCTTTGCCAGCTGTTTCCATCAATTTATCAAACCAGCCATTGCCGGTTTCCAAATTCAAGCCGTTGTAAAACACGACATCAGCTTCGCTGGCTTTTCGAATGTCTTCCGGCAAGGGTTCGTATTCGTGCGGATCGGTCCCGACAGGCACGATACTGTGTGCATCGATCAGATTCCCTCCAATTTTTTCTACCATATCGCCGATAATGGAATTTGTGGAAACCACTTTAAGCTTGGTTTCAGTTGTGTCTGTTGCATCCGTACTTCCTTTATCGTCTTCCGGAGAATTTCCGCATCCTCCCAAAACACCTACAAATAGCACTGCCGCAAGCAGCAATAATTTATTCTTCATCATAATGAATTCTCCTTTCTTAATTGACCAACAAAGCCCTTCCTCGGTGCAAAAATAAATGCCACAATGAAAAATACAGCTGCTGCCATGACAATCGTCGCCCCAGACGGCAAGTTGTAACTGTAGCTGAAGTAAAGTCCAACGATAGAACTGAGAGTTCCAAATGCTGTCGACAGGACAATCATAACAATCAGTTTATCGGTCAGTTGGTAGGCTGTCGCAGCCGGTGTGATCAGCATTGCGATCACTAAAATCGTCCCGACTGTTTGCAGCGAAGTTACAGCAACTAGTGTCAGCAAAAACATTAACCCGTAGTTGATTGCACTGACGTTCCAACCATATGATTTTGCAATAGTCGGCGCAAAAGAAGTCAGTTTGAGTTGTTTATAAAAAAGCGGCACTGAAATCAAGACGATAATAAGCACAGCGGCTGTCAACAACATGTCTGAATCCCGGACAGCGAGCACATTCCCGAAAAGGATATGATACAAATCCGTGGAACTTCTGGCGAAGGAAATCAAGATGATCCCTAGAGCAAAAAATGCGCTGAAGACGATTCCGATTGCCGTATCGTTTTTCAAACGACTGTGTTTCGTGACAAAACCAATGAGAGCGGCCGACGCCATCCCAAAAACCGTAGCGCCGATGATATAGCTGCTCCCCAGCATATAAGAAATGGCCACTCCTGGTAATACTGCATGCGAGATGGCATCCCCCATCAAAGACATCCCCCGTAAGATGATGAAGGAACCGATTATTCCGGCAGATATCCCGACCATAACGGAAGTGATCAAAGCGTTCTGCAGGAATTGGAAATCCAAGAGTCCTTGTATAAAATCATTTAACATTTGTTCCACCCCCTAGACTGATCATTTCGGATATCGCTTCCCCATAGGCCCTTCCCATATTAGTGGCAGTAAATACCTCGGATACCGTACCAAAGGCAACCACTTCTATATTGATGAGGACAATATTATCAAAATAGGACTGCACTTTATGCAGATCGTGATGCACAATCACGATCGATTTGCCTTCATCGCGGAGTTGTTTCAACAGCTCAATGATGATTTTCTCGCTGGAAGCATCGATTCCGGCAAAAGGTTCGTCAAGCAGCAACCATTCAGCTTCCTGCGCCAATGCTCGTGCAATGAACACACGTTGGAGCTGTCCACCGGACAATTCACTGATATGCCGATCTTTAAACGTTGCCATACCGACTTTTTCTAATGCGTTCAACGCCAAATCCTTTTCCTTTTGCTTCGGTCTCTGGAAAAAACCTAATTTGGCGTAGGTGCCAAATAATACGGTTCCGAAAACATCTATCGGAAATGAGAGGTCGATTTCTTGTCTCTGTTCGACATAGGCTACCTTGTTTATCATTTCCTTCAGTGGTTTGCCGTAAAGACTTACTGCTCCAGTATTTAACGGCGTCAAGCCCATAATCCCTTTCAATAAAGTTGATTTACCGGCTCCATTTGGTCCTACGATCCCTGTTAATTTGTTCGGCTCAAACGCAAGCGTTGCATTTTTGATTGCAGACTGCCCTTGATAGGCTATGTTCATATTCTGGATTATTAAATTTTCCATCATGTGTCGATCCCTTCTCGTTCTTATTTTCCTGTCTCTGAATTTATGTTGAGTGACCGGTATCTCATAAGGTTGAATTAAACATATCGTTAGGTATGCCTAATTTTTTATTTAAGTTTAACTTATTTAATGTAAACGAGCAAGTATTATGGATTTTTGTATACCTTGTTCTGCAGTTGCTTCCTGCTGAATGCAAAAAAAATCACCTTTTTAGGTCATATATATGAATGAAATCCATTCATACAACAACTTAAAAAGATGATTTTCTCTTATAAAACACCATAAATCCTGTTCATTCGATATTTACAGGGTTATGTTTTCAATTCTTACTCCCACTCGATTGTCGATGGTGGCTTGCTCGTAATGTCGTACACTATGCGGTTGACGTGCTTCACTTCATTTACGATGCGGCGGGAAATCTTGTCCAATACTTCGTAAGGGATGCGTGCCCAGTCGGAGGTCATGCCATCGATGGATGTCACGGCGCGGATACCGATTGTGTAATCATACGTACGGCCATCGCCCATTACGCCAACGCTGCGGAATCCTGGAAGGACAGTGAAGTATTGCCATACGTCGCGTTCCAAACCGGCATTTGCGATCTCTTCACGCAGGATATAGTCTGAGTCGCGGACGATCTCCAATTTTTCTTCGGTGATTTCGCCGATGACGCGGATACCCAAACCAGGGCCTGGGAACGGTTGGCGCCAAACGATGCTGTCAGGCATGCCAAGTTGTGTTCCCAATTCGCGGACTTCATCTTTGAACAACGTGTTCAATGGCTCGATCAATTTGAATTGCATATCTTCAGGCAGTCCGCCTACGTTGTGGTGGGATTTGATTGTTTGGGCAGTCTCTGTTCCACTTTCGATCACGTCTGTGTAAAGCGTTCCTTGCGCCAAGAAGTCGATGCCTTGTAATTTCGTAGCTTCATCGTCGAATACGTAAACGAACTCGTTGCCGATGATTTTACGTTTTTGTTCCGGATCGCTGACGCCAGCCAGTTTGTCCATGAAACGTTTTTTCGCATCAACGCGGATGATGTTCAAGCCGAATTTGCCTACCAGGCTTTCCATAACTTGATCGCCTTCGCCTTTGCGCAACAGGCCGTGGTCAACAAAAATACAAGTCAATTGCGAACCGATTGCTTTGTGCAGCAACACGCCGACTACGCTTGAATCGACCCCGCCGGACAGTCCCAATAAGACTTTTTTGTCGCCGACAGTTTCTCTGATTTTTTTGGTTTCGATTTCGATGAAGTTGGCGATCGACCAGTTGCCTGAGCAGCCGCAGACTTCGAAGGCGAAGTTCTTCAGCATTTCGTTACCGTGTACAGAATGCTGCACTTCCGGGTGGAATTGGACGCCGTAGAATTTTTCTGCTGTATTGGCGAAGGCTGCAACCGGACAGTTGTCGTTTGTCGCAGTCACTTTAAAGCCAGCAGGGATTTCAGTGATTTTGTCGCCATGGCTCATCCAAACAGTCTCGATGTCGGAAAGGCCTTTGAACATTGGCGTATCCAAATCAAGGATTTGGATGTCGGAACGTCCGTATTCTCTTTCTTCAGCAGGAATGACTTTTCCGCCGAAGTGGTCAGTCATCAATTGCATGCCGTAGCAGATTCCCAATACAGGGATACCCATAGCGAAAATGGCCGGATCGACTTTGAAAGCATCGTCTTCATAGACGCTGTTCGGGCCGCCGGAGAAAATGACTCCTTTGACGTTCCCCATCGCTTTGATATCTTCAGCAGTTGTGCGGTGTGAAACCAACTCTGAGAATACGCCGAATTCGCGGATGCGTCGTGTAATCAATTGGTTGTATTGACTGCCGAAATCCAGTACGACGATTTTTTCCAACTCGGTAAATTGCTCTATCATCTAATAATCTCTCCAATTTCCTTAATATTTTTTTATGTACAATTCATCAATAAAGTGATTGGTCGTTTTGTGAATCACTAAATTTGCTCGTGTGATCGTGGGATAGATATACTCCCGAAGGTTCTTGAGGTTGACCCTTTTCCAGACGCCTCTGGCCATCTCGATGGCGTCCTCGCGTTTGCCGATTGCGTAGTTGTAGTAATAATTGTCCGGTTGATCGATCGCCAGGTCCATGAGCATTTCGAAACGTTCGATGTACCATTTTTCGATCATCTCTTCCTCTGCATCCACATAGATGGAAAAATCAAAGAAGTCGCTGACGTAAATCTGTTGTTTGCTTGGCAACTGCAACACGTTGATCCCTTCAACAATCAGGATATCCGGATGATTCACTTCTTCATAATCGCCAGGGACAATATCGTAGATACGGTGGGAATAGACCGGAAACCGGACATTTGGCTTGCCTGTCTTCACGTCCAACAGGAATTGCACCAAATTCTCCATATCGTAGCTTTCCGGGAATCCTTTGCGGTCCATGATGTTGCGTTCCCTCAATATCCGGTTCGGATACAGGAAACCATCCGTCGTCACCAATTCGACTGCTTTTGTAGGATAGGCCCGTTTCAAAAGATTCTGCAGGACACGTGCTGTCGTACTTTTCCCGACCGCGACACTACCCGTTACGCCGATGATGAGCGGAGACGGCTCATAGGGTCTGCCAAGAAATCTGCTTTTATCCCGTTGAAGATTTCGGTACTGCTGCAAGTAAATATCGAACATATGCACCAATGGCACATAGACATCCTTAACATCTTCCAATGAAAGCCTATCATTCAATGATGTCAATTCCTTCAGTTCTTCTTCCGTGATTGCCGGAATGGAATCTTGATGAAAAGTTTGCCATTCTTCACGATGGATTTCGTAGTAATTTCTATCTTCTATCATAGCTTTTCCCTTCTGGAAATAATCAAACTTTTGGTAATTGTATCACACTTTTCTGAAAATTTAACCCCCATCAAATACGAACATTTAATTTTAATTGAAACCTAATCTTTGCATTCTGCGGTGGGATAGCTTTTTAAGTTTCCGTAAAATCCCAAAGAATTGATTTACTTTGTATTTTTGCTCCGATACAATGAAAATGATGAAAGAAAATAGCGAAAAATATGTGCTGAATTTGTCGGAATTTCATAAGCGGCACCTTCACAAATCGGAAAGCTTTCAATAAATCATGCCGATTTGCAAAATCCATGTACAGCAAGCATAATAGAAGACGCGCAAGAATCAGCGATAGTAAGAGTTTTCCCGCTTGATTCAGAACCAGTAAAGGACGATACTATATGACAAAAACACGTTGCTCAACCGGCAAATCACACGGCAAAATCATCCTGATGGGTGAACATGCCGTCGTCCATGGAGAGCCATCCATCGCACTGCCCTTCCCGGCAGTCGAAATGACCGCGACCGTATGCGAAGCGGAAGGTCCTTTGACCATTGATTGTTCATATTATAACGGCATCGCTGCAGAAATGCCTGAAATCCTGGAAAGCATGCGGACCGCCATCCAGTCAGCCTTAGCCGAACTGCAGGTTTCGGACGAAAACCTGGCGATTTCGCTCGCGAGCACCATCCCGGCCGAAAGAGGCATGGGCTCCAGTGCAGCCGTTTCTGTGGCTTTGACCCGCGCCCTTTTCGCCTACTTCGGCAAACCGTTGGACCAAGCCACCTTGCTCCGGCTCGTCAACATATCGGAAATGGTCGCACACGGGAATCCAAGCGGTCTCGATGCCGCCACGGCAAGCGGCGACGCACCGCTCTTTTATATCAAAGGCCAGCCTTTCGAAGCTTTCCCGCTGAACCTGAAGGCCTACATGATTGTAGGGGATACAGGGGTGACCGGGCAGACAAAGGAAGCAGTAGCAAGCATCGCTGCGAAATTGAATGGGGAAAGTCCGCAACCGTACCGGGACGCCATCATCCGTTTGGGCAGTTTCGCTCAAACAGCAAAATCCGCGATCGAGGCAAATGATCCGCAACAATTGGGGCTATTGATGAACCAAGCCCATGAAGTATTGTCTTTTTTGGATGTATCCAGTCCCGATCTGGACAGACTCATATCAGCGGCCCGGTCTGCAGGAGCGCTGGGCGCTAAATTGACGGGCGGCGGCCGCGGCGGGTGTATGATCGCTTTGGCCGGTACCCGCTCCGAAGCGGAAAAAATAGAAGAAGCTATACGCCAAGCCGGTGCAATCCGGACTTGGATCTATCTAATGGGAGGAACTGAAGATGCCTAATCAAGCTTGTGTCCGAGCGCATACCAACATCGCGTTGATCAAATATTGGGGGAAGCGGGACGAAACCTATTTTCTTCCAATGAACAGCAGTCTTTCCATGACCTTGGACAAACTCTACACAGATACGATGGTCGTCTTCGATGAAGCCTTTTCGCAGGATTCTTTCTATTTGAATGGCGAGAAGCAAGGCGAAAAAGAGACGCAAAAAATCTCCAAATTTATTGATCTGTTCCGCGAAGAAAAAAAGACAGCCCTGCGTGCCCGCGTTGAAAGCATCAATCATGTCCCTACCGCAGCCGGCTTGGCATCCTCAGCCTCGGCCTTCGCTGCTTTGGCAGGAGCAGCCAACTTGGCTTTGGGTCTTGATTTGGATCCTCAGCGATTGTCGACTTTCGCCAGACGCGGCAGCGGCAGTGCAACGCGCAGCATCTACGGCGGTTTTGTGGAATGGGATATGGGGACTTGTTCCGACGATTCCTTCGCAGTACCGGTCGACGATGCCAACTGGGATATCGGCATGGTCATCGTTGCCGTCAACCAGAAAGCGAAGGAAGTCTCCAGCCGCATCGGCATGAAACGCACGGTTGAGACTTCGCCCTTCTATCCGGCTTGGGTCGAATCGGCGAAAAAAGATATCCTGGACATCAAAGCAGCCATCGCCACGAAGGATTTCATCCGCTTGGGCGAGATCACCGAAGCGAACGGCATGAAGATGCACGGAACGATGTTGGGGGCGGAACCGCCTTTTTCCTATTGGGAGCCGGACAGCATCGTCGCCATCAAGACCGCACAGGCTTTGCGCAAACAAGGCATCCCCTGCTACGTAACGATGGATGCCGGTCCGAACGTGAAGGTGCTTTGCCGTCTTTCACAAGCCGAAACGATAAAGGAAGCGTTGTTGGAACATTTCACAGAGGATAAATTGATCATCACCAAGCCCGGAAAAGGCATCCGGGAATTGACTGCAGCCGAACGCGCTGTCTACAATTGGAACGATTAATCAGGAATAGAGAGGGTTGAACGCATGACTGTAACAGAAGCAAGTGCTCCGGGTAAATTGTTCATTGCCGGAGAGTATGCGGTAGTGACACCGGGCCATCCGTCGATTTTGGTCGCCTTGGATCAGTTCATCACAGTGTCTTTGGAAGAAGCCGATACGACCGGTACGATCCGCTCGGCGCAGTATGGCGGTTTGCCGATACCTTGGACCCGCGAAGAGGATCAGCTGGTCATCGACCAACGCGAAAATCCTTTCCTCTACATCACCGAGGCGGTCAAGGTTACGGAACGCTACATCAAAGAATCCGGGATACCGTTATCCTATTTCCATCTGTCCGTAAAGAGCGAGTTGGACAATGCCAGCGGGAAAAAATACGGGCTGGGATCGAGCGGCGCGGTGACGGTCGCGACCATCAAAGCTTTGTTGAAATTTTATGCGATCGATCCGGAATTCGAATTGGTCTACAAGCTGGCCGCTTTGGCGCATCTGTCCGTCAAAAGCAACGGTTCCTTCGGCGACATTGCCGCAAGCACATACGGCGGCTGGATTGCTTATTCCTGTTTCGACAGGGAATGGGTAATCCAGAAGGCAAACGAGCTGACGCTTACCGAACTGTTGGAATCAGCCTGGCCGCAATTGATGATCCGGCCATTGACACCCCCAACCAATCTGCGGTTGGTGATCGGCTGGACCGGCTCGCCGGCTTCGACCACCCATCTCGTCGATCGCGTCAATGATGTCCGCGGAGGCATCGATGACTTTTACAAAACTTTTCTGGAAGCCAGCAAAACGTGCGTGAACGCTATGATCGTTGCCTTCGAAAAAGGCGATCTGCAGGCGATTCAGGCAGGCATCCGGGAAAACCGCTTGCTGTTGCAGCAATTGACTGCGCATACCGGAGTCGTCATCGAGACACCCCCATTGACGCAATTATGCGACTTAGCCGAAAAGAACCTGGGTGCGGCAAAATCATCCGGTGCCGGTGGTGGAGACTGCGGCATCGTCATCATCGACAGGCAATCGGGCATCATCCCCTTGATTTCGGAATGGGAAAAAGTCGGGATCATGAACTTGCCGCTGCACGTCTTCAGCTACGTGCGCACTGCCAACACCATCGAATGGAAAGGAGCATCCGAATGACGCTAGATTCAAACAGAAAAGACCAACATGTCGATCTGGCCGAAAAGCAATATCAGCCAGCCGATCTGTCCGATTTCGGGAAGATGCGCTTTGTTCATCACTCTTTGCCCAATCTGAAATTGGCGGATATTTCCCTGCAGACGGAGCTTGCCGGGATGAGCTTGGCTGCGCCCTTCTATATCAACGGTATGACCGGCGGCAGCGAACGGACGAAGCAGATCAATGCCGATCTGGCGATGGTCGCGAAAATGACCGGCTTGGCAATGGCTTCCGGTTCCGTCAGCGCGGCGTTGAAGGATCCCAGCGTGAGCGACAGCTTTTCGGTCATCCGCAAGGTGAACCCGAACGGAAAGATATTCGCGAATATCGGAGCGCACCATTCGCTCGAGAATGCCAAGCGCGCCGTGGATATTCTCGAGGCCGATGCTTTGCAGATCCACATCAACGCGCCCCAGGAAATGATCATGCCCGAAGGCGACCGCGATTTCACGATGTGGCTGCGCCAGATCGAGGAAATCACTACGCATGTCGGTATTCCTGTCATCGTGAAGGAAGTAGGCTTCGGCATGAGCCGGGAAACGATCGGGCAGCTGATTGACGTCGGTGTCCGGACGATCGATGTCTCCGGCAAAGGCGGCACGAACTTTGCGGCGATCGAAAACGCAAGGCGGACGGCAATTGCCTACGATGACCTGGAAAACTGGGGCCAATCGACTTTGATCTCGCTGTTGGAAGCCGATGTTCACCGCGGCAAAGCGGAGTTCCTTGCATCCGGCGGCATCAAAACACCGTTGGACATCGTCAAGGCTTTGAGCCTGGGCGCGAAGGCTGTCGGCCTTTCCGGCCAATTCCTGCACATGGTCATCAGCGATGGTCCTGAAAAGACTGCGGAAACGGTCGAAGCTTGGAAGGAACAGATCACGACGGTAATGGCGATGCTTGGCAAAAAATCGGTTGCCGAGCTTGCTCAGACGGATCTCTTCTTCCAACGGGATATCCTTGATTGGTGCGAGATGCGCGGGATTGATTTCCGACAGTACGCCAATCGTTCAACGAAGTAACCTGACATGAACAGAAACAGCACGCGCCAGCGAACGGTAGAATGATACCGGTCGCTGGCGCGTTTTTGTTTGGTGGTGTGGCAAGTTATGATCATATGAAGGCGGGATTGTTGTCGGCTGTTCGCAGCAACACTTGATCCGTTCGACCGACATATCCGCTTTGTTCTGTATCCGATAACCTCAGCAACCCCCTACCAATCGCAAACCAAAAAAAGAGGCCCATCCGCAATTGGATGAGCCTCTTCCCTAAACAGTTATTATTCAGCCAATTCCACAAACACCGCATCGGCTTTGACTTCTTCCGGAATCATCAAGCCCAGTTCGTCCACTTTGGCTTGGTTGATGTAAACGGAATTCTCTTTGACCAGTTGGACCGGATAAGTCGCCGGATCAGCGCCCTTCAGGATGTCGACCGCGATTTGGCCGATCTGCGTACCCATGCCGTATTGGCTAGGCGCGAAGGTGGCAACGCCGCCGTCTTTCACCATCGTGTCAGCAGCCGGGAAAACCGGGATGCCGAACGCATCGGCCGCATCCACCAAGGTTGCCATTCCGCTCGCGATGACATTGTCATTCGGTACATAGATCGCGTCCACTTCTTTGGCAAGACTTTCCGCTGCTTGGGCGATATCGTTCGTGGTGGTGATCGTTTTCGTCACGACTTCAAATCCGAGATCTGCTGCCGCCTGCTCGGCGCGTTGGCCTGAGATGATCGCATTGTCTTCGGCAGTCGTGTACATGACGCCGATCGTTGTGGCATCCGGCAGGAATTGCTTGATCAATGCCATCTGTTCGTTTGATGGTGTCCGGTTCGACAGCCCCGTTGCATTGCTGCCGGGAGCTTCCAAGGATTCGACCAAACCGGCGCCGACTGGATCCTGGACCGCTCCAAGGATCACCGGAATTTCATCAGAAGCATTCTTCAACGCTTGCGCGGCAGGCGTCGCAACGCCGATCATGATGTCCGCGTCATGGCTGACGAAGCTTTCCGCGATCGATTTCATGTTCGCCTGATCCCCCTGCGCATTCTGGAAATCGATGGTGGCATTCTCGCCGTCGACATAGCCGGCCGCCGCCAACTCATCCAGGATGCCTTCCGTGATCTGATCCAAGGCCGGATGCGTCGTCAGCTGCAGGATACCGATGTAGACCTGTTTCTGTTCGCTTTCCGTCGTCGCTGCTGAAGAGTCACTTTCCGACGCTGTGTTTCCGCAAGCAGCCAACAACCCGATCGCTACTACCGAGCTCAATCGCAACATGTTTTTCATCCCATTTTTCATCATCACTATTCCTCCATTTTTATATTTGATTTTTCTGCACATCACATTCCGGATAAAAAGCGTTTTTGGATACAAAAACACCGCAGAGACCCTAAAAGTCTTTGCGGTGATGGTTTCCTGAATAAGAAAAAAGAAGGAAAAATCCGCATAGACGCTAATCCAGACTGAATCTGAGGTTGCATCTATGGACAGTCCTGTCACACGATCAACCTACACTATGCGGCTTTGCCAGCTTTTTCTGTTCGTTGCTGTTACACGTGTGATTGTTTGCATCGCGACTGCCTCCTCTTCTTTTATGCATTCATCATAATCAACAAACAAAAGCATGTCAACATAATAATGAGAAATTGATGGCTAATACATTAAAAATAAACAAGAAAAATCAGAGTGCCCACACCATCAGGCTGATGCCCAAGATGCCGACGATGACAGAGAGAATCATATTTTTTGAATAATAGGCTACCACTGCTGTCACAAGCGACGGCAACAGTTTGGCATTCTCCAATGCATTCAGGGAAACAGTTCCCTCCCAGAAAAAAATATCCGAAGCGATCAAGGCTGCAAAAATCGATACCGGCAGGAAGCTCATCCATTTCTGGAACCAGATCGGAATCCGCGCATTCTTCAAAGCAACGATCGGGAGCCATCTGGGCAAAAAAGTCACCAATCCACCGCCCAAAATGAGCCACAATGCTTTATCATCCACGCAAAATCCCCTCCTTGTCGTCTTTCTTATTCTGCAGGTACAGCCCAAATCCGGAGGCCAGAATCGACGTCAGGACGATGGCGATGTTATGGTGCAGCAAGTTCATTAATAGGACCGCCGTGATGCCGGAAAATACCGCCGTCCAGAACACGATGCGGTTCTCGATTTGGGAAATGAGCAGGAAGATGAACATCGCAATGAGGATGTAATTCATCACAACCGGCGACAAAGCGATGCTCTTTCCGGCCATCGCCCCGATTCCCGTGCTCAAAATCCAGGTTGAATAGGCCGTCACATTTGCGGCCATCGCTTTCGTCGGATTCCACATGCCCTCGGTTTTGAAATACAGTGTGTTGACGGCGAAAGATTCATCGGTGATCGTCTGCGCAAAGAATATGCTGAAAGCCGTGCTCTTCTCGCGGATTCTGTGGGCCAGGCTGGAACTCATCAAGAGATGCCTAAGATTGATGAAAAAAATCATGATCACCATTTCCAGAAGGCCTGCCCCCGCCACAGTCATCGAAGCGATCATGAACTGCGAAGCACCCCCGTAGATGATCAGGCTCATCAGCATGACTGCTAACCAATGATAACCGGCTTGCTGCAGCAGGACCCCGCAGGCCAACCCCATCGGAATGTAACCGAAACAAACCGGATAGATGGCTTTCATCCCAGCCAGCCATTCTTTTTTCGACATATTGTCCCTCCTTTAATCAAAAACGTACTGTCAAAGTTTAGCTCTGCCAGACGTTCAATTTTGTATTTTTTCGTTGATTTAACGGGGTTAACGACAAAAACAACTTGCCACCCCCCAATTTTTGGTTAATAGTGATGGTAACGACACCGCACTATTTCCCCAAAAGAAAGGAAGATGACAAGTTGCTACCTTTATTATTAACCTATTTAGTTGATATTATCAAGCGTCAACGAATGATTATTCTTGCGTTAATGAAGCTAGTAATCCTGTTGACGCAAAATTCCCGTATGCCTCAGTTAATTGCTCCGGATAATTTAAATTACCAGAAACTCAAAGTCGATGAACTGCCTTTGATCGAAAAAGTTGAAAAGTTGGACTATCATCTGCTTCTTCAAACTCATTTCGAAAAAACTGGGAAGGTTCTCCAGCCTATTCAACGCCGCAATGGCGTTAAAATCAACCTAGACCTCAATACAACCTGCCCACGCTGCAACGCTCCCTCGGACTACCTCTACGCCAATAATGGCCCCAAAGGCCAATGCAACTGTAAAGTTTGCGATGCTTTATTCAGCCCTAAAAATCATTTCTCCAAAGAAGCCATTTTAAAATGCCCGCATTGTACGCATCCGTTAGAAAAAGTGAAGGACCGCAACGGATTTGATGTCTATAAATGTAAAAGAGCGGATTGTCCTTATTATTTGAGAAGACTACAGGGACTAACAGCCGAAGAAAAAGACTTATTCGAAAAGCAACCGCACCAATTTAAGATGCATTATCTATTCCGCCAATTCAACATTGTTTTTGAGCCCATCTCGAAGGACTCGATCATTCAACCGAAAGTCAAGCTGGCCAATATCCATTGTTCCCCTTACACGTTGGGGTTGATACTTACTTATCATGTGAATTATGGTCTTTCCGCCAGGAAAACAGCGGCACTTATGTACGACGTACATAATGTTAAAATTACAGGTCAAACCATTCTCAATTACGCATCCAGCGCTTCCGTTGTTCTGAAGCCGTTCTTGGAGAACTATCCTTACGAGTTATCAGACCAATTTTGTGGAGACGAGACCTACATTCGAGTAAGCGGTCGGTGGAATTACTTATTTTTCTTCTTTGATGCCGTAAAGAAAATCATTTTATCGAGTTATGTTTCTCCAAATCGGGATACAGAATCCGCCATTTACGCATTGCGCGAAGTATTCAAAAAGATGGGCACTGTGCCTGAGGATCTAACTTTCATAGTCGATGGCAATCCCATTTACCTTTTGGCCCAACACTATTATGCCCAACACGGCGTTCCGTTTGATGTAAAACAAGTAATCGGGCTTACCAACAACGACCCGGTTTCAGCGGAATACCGCCCATTAAAACAAATCATCGAACGGTTGAACCGGACTTTCAAAGGCAATTACAGAGCGACCACCGGGTTCGGATCCCACCAGGGATCAGTCTCTTTCGTGACCTTATTTTGTGTCTATTTCAACTTTTTGAGACCGCACTCCGCCTTAGAAAAGAAGGTCCCTGTGCTGATTCCTGAGCTGGATAAGCTTCCCAATATGCCAGGTAAATGGACAAAATTAATCTCTTTATCCCAAGATTGGCTGATGGACCAAACCCCTTAACTTTTGGCACCAGAGCCCTCTAAAAAAGAGAGAACCAATAAACTAAACAAACGGCGGAGCGTACTCTTGACAATCCGAAAGGCCAATGGTTTAAAATTTTCTAAGCCAAGGGCGACTTTGTGCTGCTCCTTTTGTATACCGTCGCCCTTGACGGCAAAGGAAGAAACCATTGGCTCGGTTGTCAAGAGCGTTTGTTTCACCTAACTTTGAATAGCAGGGCTTGGTTTTTCACATCACCTCGTTATTTGGGGCAGTTCCATAGAATTTTTGGCACTACCATCAAAAAATCATAATATCTTCCATTTTATCATACGCTGACGGAAGAATCGGCGTGATTCTGCATATTTTCAGAAAATCGTCATTTCCTTTTACAGAACACGGCCGGTGCATTAGAATAGAAGAAATGCTCTATTTTGAAAGGGGGAAATGCTGTGTACTCCATCAGCACATTGGAAATAACGATGCGCTTGCTTGCGGCGGTATTTGTCGGTGGCGTCATCGGCTATGAACGCGAAGAAAATCGCCAAGCGGCAGGTCTGCGGACGAACATCATCGTTTCTGTTTCAGCCTGCCTCATCACCTTGATCCAGGTCGAAATCGCTTATTACAGTCTGAACTTGGCAATCGCCAATCCGGATATCGCATCCAGCATCACGGTCGACTTCACGCGCATCATCGCCCAGATCGTCAGCGGGATCGGATTTTTGGGAGCCGGCACAATCCTCATCACCAAACGGGATACGGTCACCGGCCTGACTTCGGCGGCAACGATTTGGACGGTCGCCGGTCTCGGGATTGCCGTCGGGATGGGCTATTATTTCCTATCTTTCATCGGCTGTCTGATCCTTTATGTCGTTCTGCATATCATCAAAAAACTCAGGACTTCCATAGGCGGTCTGCATGTGGAAATCCATTACCGGCATCAGGATTTGAAAAAAGCGATCGAATTGTTCCTTTCCGAAAATAATATCGAGACTTCGGACATGAAGTTTCTGATCGAGAATCCGGAGACCGAGCACCCGAACTACATCGTCATCTATGGGATCGATTTGCCGCATTACTACAAGAAAAAGGATCTGGTGAACGACCTGCTGAACATGAGCAAGGACATCACAAACGTAACCTTCGACCAATGAGAAAAACATCCGAACTGCACACATTTTATCGTGTGCGGCTCGGATGTTTTTGTGTTCAATCTGTGATGACGCCGTGTATCAGCGTAATTTCTTTTCTTTCTTCACCTATGGAGTAGGCTTCCTGGATCAGCTTTTCGGCCTGACCGAAATCTGCTTTGTTGGCGAACATCCTGACGATTGCTTCGCCTTTTTGGACCGGGTCTCCAACTTTTTTCAGGATCTTCAGTCCGGCAGCCAAATCGATTGTGCTTTCTTTCGTGGCGCGCCCTGCCCCCAGCAGCATAGCAGCGACGCCGATATCATCCGCAACAATTTCCGTGACGTAGCCCGATGCATCAGCCAAAACATCCTGTTGGCGCGAGGCGTGCGGCATCAATGAATAATCATCTACGACTGCCGGATTTCCGCCTTGGGAAGCAACGAAAACTTTGAATTTATCCAATGCTTTGCCGTTACGGAGGTTCTCCGTCACAAGTGCACGGGCTTCAGCCAAATCAGCCGCTTTTCCGCCCAGATAGACCATCTGGCTTCCCAATTCGATGCAGAGCGCCTCCAGGTCTTTCGGCCCGTTGCCCTTCAACGTTTCGATCGCCACTTCAACTTCCAGAGCATTGCCGACCGCCACACCCAAAGGCTGGCTCATGTCGGAAATGATCGCCATCGTTTTTCGGCCGGCCAGATTGCCGATTTTGACCATCGCATGGGCAAGTGCCCTCGCGTCTTCTTCCGTCTTCATGAAGGCACCTGCGCCAATTTTCACATCGAGCACGATTGCATCCGCACCGGCTGCGATTTTTTTGCACATGATCGAGCTGGCGATCAGCGGCAACGAGTTCACGGTTCCGGTCACATCCCGCAGCGCATACAATTTCTTGTCCGCAGGGCAGAGATTGCCGGATTGTCCGATGACGGCGACTTTATTGTCGTTCACGATGGACGCGAATGTCGCTTCATCGATCTCGACATGGAAGCCGGGGATCGATTCCAGCTTATCCAGCGTGCCGCCTGTATGCCCCAATCCCCGTCCGCTCATTTTCGCTACCGGCACGCCGCAGCTGGCAACCAATGGAGCCAAAACCAGCGTCGTCGTGTCGCCGACGCCGCCCGTTGAATGCTTGTCGACTTTGATGCCTTCGATGGCGGAAAGGTCGATCTGATCGCCGGATTCAGCCATAGCCATCGTCAATTCCATCCGTTCCTCATCAGTCATATCCTGAAAAAAGACGGCCATCGCCCACGCGCTCATCTGATAATCGGGGATCGACCCGTCCGTGTAGCCATCGATGATAAAACGGATTTCTTCTTTCGTCAATGCTTTGCCTTCTTGTTTCTTGATAATTAAATCTACCATTCTCATAGGTTGTTCCTCCATTTGAATCCGACTTTTTCACCTATCAAGCACAACGCAAAACGTTTTTGTGTCCTTAAGTTGCAACTTATCTTTTCGCTTCGATGACTTTCACGCCGTCTTTTGTCCCGACCAAAACGATATCCACACAATCCAGGAACAAACCATGTTCCACGACTCCGGTCAGATGGATCAATTCCTCGGCCAGCGCCTTCGGATCCAAAATTTCACCCAAGTGGAGATCGATGATGTTATTCTTCTCATCAGTCAAATAATAGTCCCCGGTTGCTGTCTTGCGGAATTCCGGATTGTAGCCTTTTTCATTGAATTTATTGAACAGTTGGATCGACCCGTAGCAGACGACTTCCACTGGCAGCGGGAAGGCTCCCAGATGTTTCACCATTTTGCTTTCATCAACGATCCAGATGACTTTCTTGGAATTGTCGGCAACGATTTTTTCGAACAGCAAAGCGCCGCCGCCGCCCTTGATCCCTTGGAAATCTTCGCTGATTTCGTCGGCTCCGTCCACTGTGATGTCGATGCAACTCACTTCATCCACGCTCTTCAACGGAATCCCTAACGATTCAGCCAATTCCTTTGTTTGGATCGAAGTCGTCACCCCAGTGATCTTCAATCCTTCCTCGTTCACACGTCTACCGATTTCCTTCACAAAATAATAAGCAGTCGAGCCTGTTCCCAGACCTACTGTCATACCGTCTTTGATGTATTCTGCAGCTTTTAATCCAACCAGTTCTTTTAGTTCCATTTTCTCACGCGTTCCTTTCAGGATGATGAAGTCATTATATCATATGAAAAGGAAGCGTTACTATGCTGGAATGCCGATAATGAGAGAGCTTTTGCAATACCACATGGAAATTTCATTTTATGGATGAATCAGAAAGTCGCGCACAGATTGTTCACGTAATTTGCTTTCTCACTATTCGTGCCCGTGCCATTAGAATCTGCTTAAAAGCATGTCGGCCTTCTGTCATTGGTATGCCACCCGTCAATAGGACAGTAAAATATTTAAACAGTTTTACAGACTGCTCCCCGTAATGTGGGGGCAGTTTTTTTCGTTTTTAACCCTGCCGCGCTTACGCTTGGCGGCCCACACGTTTTATGAGCGAAGCACAAAACGCTTCACTCATAAAACGTGAGGGTTCATTAGGCTGCCTCGAAATACTGATCATGAAACTCCATTGGAGTCATGATATGCAGCTTCCTTTGAATGCGTCTATTATTGTAATATTCCATATAGTTGTGAATCATATCAATCAAAGAAGAACGACTAGTAAATTTACGACGGTAAT
>NZ_FONM01000027.1 GCF_900112935.1 Trichococcus pasteurii | reverse complement strand
TGGTATACTGGTGCGTAAGTATACCAGTATACTTATGTGTATTTTATATTCCGGAATGAAAGGAAATGAAAACAAGTTATATGGGCGATTTTAAATTTCATAAGCGTGATTTGACCTATAAATAACTATGCGGAAGTATACTGGTATACTCTTGCGTAGTTATTTATAGACGTTTTTGAACCTAAAAATACTACGCAGAAGTATACTGGTATACTTCTGCGTAGTATTTTTGGTATACCAGTATACTCTTGTGTAGTTTTGAAGAGCATTAAAGGGTTTACTTACAAAATAAGTTAGGTTAAGGTAACTTTATAAGTATTTAAAATATTGAAGAAGCTTTCTGTGAGTATCCTATAGAGCCTGATAGAGGTTAAAAATTGAATACAAAAAAGCCCCACGAATTGACGTTCGCAGGACAAAACATAACTTAGCATTTATGTACTGTCATTATACCAAGCACCTGGACAAATGGCAAAGGCTTTTTTAACATCGTTGGAGCCAAGCAGCGATCTATTAATTTAGAAACCAAGTGGAAAGGTTAAGCATTAGCCGCTGCAATAACTAATGCTAGGGGATTAAGGGCATTACTGTATGCGTGCTCTCCCCGAATGGCGTCCGCGGCCGTAAACGGCGGGGGTGGTAATCCTGGGCCGAAAGCCCGGTAACCGGAAACAATGCTCTTAGGGAGGATTTTAAGAGGGTTTCAGGTGTGTTGAAAAGACACCAACGCATACAGATGCGAAACACGCGACTGACCGATCCGACGCTAGAACGGACTTGCATAAGCATGTTGTACTCTAATTCACTCAAAAAAATTTTTTTAGTGATATTAGGGTACAACTCTGCTCACTTGCTCATTCCCTCTCCTCTGCTAGTATACTTAGTGTGTTTAGTCAACTTTATTTTATATTATTTGACAGTAGAAACTTATTTTTATTATTGGAGAGGCCATATGATTTGTTTGAAAAAAATACCACAAGATTATTTAGATGATATGCTGGTGCGTCTTGCTCACCACTCAGCAGGGATCGAAGGAAATACGATATCATTGCCTGCGACAGTCTCAATTATTTTGAATGGCATACTGCCCGTTAGCGGTGGGGCGACTGTACGTGAATTTTACGAAATTGAAAATCATAAAATAGCTTTTTCTAATCTATTGGATCATTTAGAGAATAATGATAAACTTTCTGTGGCCATTATCAAAGAGATTCATGCTGATTTAACCGATCGCCTTCAATATGATAAAGGCCAATTCAAAAAGAAAGAAAACATGATTATAGGTGCAGAATTCCAAACAGCTACACCAGGGGAAGCGCCATTTCTTATTCAACAGTTGGTGGATAAGCTAGAATACGGGTTGGAGAATGCAGCTACTGAAGAAGAGCAGTTAGAGAGTATTTTAGATACACATATTCAACTCGAGGGGATCCACCCATTTTCTGATGGGAATGGACGCACAGGGCGTATGATCTTGAATTACTCCTTGTTACAGCAAGGATTTCCACCTTTGATTATTGAGAAAGAAACCAAAGCAACTTATATCGAATTGCTTGCAAAACAAGATTTAAATGGGTTTATGTCTTTTGCACAAGAAATTTTAGCAAAAGAGCAGAAGCGTATGCAGGCATTCCAAAATATGGATCAAGAGAAAATTTTATATGAATAAAACCTACTAAACAACTTAGTAGGTTTTATTCATTGGCGGAGTGACTCAAGACCTTGTGAGAATACTGTTCATATATTTCGTGTTATCTATGTAATTATTATTATAAAACTATCGCTGCGTTCTCTATAATATCTTGGTACATTGCGGTAATATGATAGTTGTTTATCAAATAGATACTAATTGTTTCAATAAAATTTTCAAACGCTGGTTCTAATTAAACATACATTTCATAAGAGTGCATCTTTTTCACCGCCTAACTGCAAATGCGTAAAATATGTGAAATATATCTCATCTCATTTATTAAGGACACTCACTGATATACCCAATCCTATTTTTATTTTTTTCTAATAGGCTAATCGTGATACGAGGTTAGCCATATATATTTTAAAAGACTTATAGTTTCTTGATTGCTTAAGGTAGTTTTGATATTTTTCCTCTTTTAGATTTGTTTGTAGTTGATTATTATGGTGATTAGCTGTGGAGGCATATATTTTGGTGAATAAATTAGTGCAAATACTTTTCTTTTTCATTTTTCAGGCAGAGGAAAAAGAAGTGCGCAATGAATTGAGATTTGCTCTTGTTGTAGTGAACATGAAAATGCATTCCTTGGAGAGCTAGCCTTAGAAAATAATCTGTACCTTGGTTCTCAAAAAAAGGTTCCAATCACCAAATTTGGTGATTGGAACCTTTTTTCAGCTAGTTATGACCCAGCCTGCTTGATTACGCTTTGTGAGTGCGAACTGAAACTAAAGTGTGCCGGTAAATCCGTATTTAAAAGTACTCAGCGAGAGTATATAACTTTTCTATGAAAATAATTATTTGTGTAATAACTTAGCATAATAGAGTGTTGCTTTAACAGCACTATGCCAACCGTGCAGTCGTTCTTGACGTTCTTTAATACTCATATTAGGCTTAAACTGTTCGTTTGCAGATACTAAAGCAGCAAGTTCGTTTTGATTACGCCAATAACCAACTGCTAAACCAGCAAGGTAAGCAGCCCCTAATCCAGTGGTCTCTAAGCGTTCGGTACGCTCGACTGTTTTTCCGAGAATGTCTGCTTGAAACTGTACTAATAGATTATTTTGTGCAGCTCCACCATCAACGTAAAGGATATCTATTACGATATCAGTATCTAATTCCATTAATTCAATAATATCACTGACTTGATAGGCAAGGGATTCCAAAGTTGCTCGAATCAATTCTCGTCGACTTGTGAATTCATTGATTCCCAGAATAGATCCTCGTGCGCTTGAATCCCAATATGGAGCACCTATTCCTCGAAAGGAAGGGACAACGTAAACTCCGGAATTAGTTTCAGCTTCAAGTGCAAAAATTTCTGAATCCGCTATTGATTCAAATAAATTCAAGCCTTCTTTCAACCATTCAATTGCACTACCTGAAATAAGAGCAGATCCTTCAAGTGCATAAGTTATTTGATTGTCAATCGAATAACCAATTGTGGTGAGTAACCTGTGTTTAGACATTTTCGGTTCAGATCCGGTATTCATGACAATAAAAGTTCCTTGACCATAAGTGCTTTTTACTTGGCCAGGATGAAAGGCTAATTGACCGAATAACGCTGCTTGCTGATTTCCCGCAACGCCAGCAATTGGAATGTTCACTCCATCAAAAATATCTGAATCGGTCAGTCCATAAACATAAGAGCTTGGATAAGTTTCCGGCAACATATTTTTTGGAATATTAAATAGATTTAGTAAGTAATCATCCCATTCCAAGGTGTGAATATTAAATAACATCGTCCGTGATGCATTTGTGTGATCGGTGCAGTGTAATTTACCATTTGTAAGTTTCCAAATAAGCCAACTATCAACTGTTCCAAAAGCTAACTCTCCACGTTCTGCTCTTTCTTGTGAACCTAATTTATGATCGAGGATCCAGCGAATTTTACTAGCAGAGAAGTAGGGACTAAGCACTAATCCAGTTTTTTCATGTATGTAATTTTCAACGTCATCTTGTTTAAATTTGTTAATGATATCTAGTGATTGATTAGAGCTCCACACAATGGCATTGTAAATTGGTTGCCCAGTCTGTCGATCCCATACAATAGATGTTTCGCGTTGATTTGTAATTCCAAGCGCTTTAATTTGATGGAATGATATACAAGACCCCTCCATAACTTTATGAATCACAGTACAGACTGATTGCCAAATCACATTCGGATCTTGTTCCACCCAGCCAGATTGTGGAACAAGTTGTTCAAATTTTTGAGATGCAGTGCCAATATAATTTCCTTGGCGGTCAATAATAATTGCACGAGTTGTTGATGTTCCTTGATCAATAGCTAAAATATATTCTTGCATAACCAATCACTTCCTTCGTAAGCAGTGCATAGTCAATATTTTTCCTTAATATGTTGTAAGTTATATACATAATAATAAAGCAATTTAAGGCTGAGTTCTATAGCCAATCACTTGGATAATTATTTTGTGATATATTTCACTATTAAGCTCGCAGCCTCCGAGAACCCAGCGATATAGCATTTCTGACAATCCATAAGCATAAAAGTCAGCTGTTGTCTCAATAATAGCTTGGTTCTTATTAGAAATAACGTGTATTCGAAAATAGTCATTCACGACTTTTTTTACAATTTGCCTAATATAATACGCAAAATACTCCTTAAATGAATCGAACTTCATGTTTGAGAAAACCTTCTTATAATAATTACTGTTTTCTTCAAGATAATTCAATAGATAGAGTAATCCTTCTTGCCACTTTTCCCAAACCGTAAGTGATTGAATTAATTTAGAGGTTTCATATGAAAAAATCCAAGTAATTAAATCGTACTTGTCATCAAAATGATCATAAAAAGTCTGACGGCGGAAATCTGTCTGGTCCATTATATCTGTAATTGATATTTTATCAATATCCTTTTCACGTGCGAGATATTTGAAGGAATAAGCAATGATTTCCTTCGTTGCGTTTTGTCGGTTCATGCTTTGTGGCCCCTTCGAAAACGTATTAACTATCATATTATATTATTTTTCATTATACATCATCCTTAAAACAATTGAATCGGACAAATGATGTTGTTTGTCTGTTGAGTTGATAACGCTTACTTGTTAAGATGACTCTAGTTTCAAGGAAGGGAATCATCTGAATTATGTAAGGGGTTACTTGGTTAGTAATTCAATGAGTTATTGTATTTCAACAAAAATTAGGAGGAATAAAAATGAGAAAAGCGTTTATTAGTCCAACAAAATATGTCCAAGGGGAAAATGAGTTATTGAATTTAGGTTACTTTGTAAAGACATTTGGGGAAAAAGCTTTGTTGATTGCTAATCAAGACGATGTAAACCGCGTACGAGAAAAACTAGAAAAGACGGCAGCAAAATTTGGTGTCGAATTTATCGAAACTAATTTTCACGGCGAGGCTTCTCGGGTGGAGGCTTCTCGTTTGCAAGAGCTAGCTAAGAAAGAGTCATGTGACTGTATTATTGGTCTTGGTGGAGGCAAAGCTATCGACACTGCTAAGGTTGTAGCTGAAGGGAAGAACTTGATTATCGTGCCGACTATTGTAGCGACAGATGCACCTACCAGTCACTCTGCAGTACTCTACACAGAAGCTGGTGAATTTGATGATTATGCATATTTTATGCAAAGTCCTTCAGTTGTTTTGATCGATACGACTATTATTGCTCAAGCACCTACACGATTTTTGGTTTCGGGTATGGGAGACGCACTCTCTACCTACTTTGAAGCTAGAGCAACAAGCAGAGCATTCGCAAATGTAAACGCGGGACTACCCTGTGGTGCACGAGAAGGTGTATGTCCGCCTGCTAAAAGTACAAATACAGCTTTAGCCCTTGCTAAATTATGCTATGAAACCTTATTAGAGGATGGTTATAAAGCAAAAGAAGCTTCAGATCTAAATGTCGTTACACCTGCACTAGAAAATATTATTGAAGCAAATATTTTATTGTCCGGGCTTGGATTCGAAAGTGGCGGTTTAGCTGCCATTCACGCGATTCATGATGGACTTACCATTCTACATGATGCTCATGGAGCTACTCATGGTGAGAAGGTTGCTTTTGGTGTGATTTGCCAATTGATTCTTGAAAACGCACCATCGAAAGAGTTGTACGAAGTATTAGACTTCTCGTTATCGATTGGATTACCAGTTTGTCTAGAAGACATCGGAGTTAAGAGCATCACTGATGAGCAATTAACTGAAGTAGCAGAGAAATCTTGCATTCCAGAAGAATCAATTCATTCTATGCCATTTAAAGTTGATGTTGAACAAGTAAAATCAGCAATCAAGGTAGCTGACGCACTGGGACGCGATTATAAACTACGCAAACAAGAAAAATAAAAATAATTCTAAAAATATGGATCAAAGGATGGAAATAGATGAAGAAAATCATGAACAATCCCAGTAATATTGTTGATGAAATGTTACAAGGTATGATTGTGAGCCACCCTGACTTAATCCAAAGGATACCTGAGACTGGGATTATCCAACGTAAAGAGGAAAAAAATGGAAAAGTGGCTATTATTTCTGGAGGCGGAAGCGGACACGAACCGGCTCATGCTGGATTCGTCGGCAAAGGCATGTTATCTGCTGCAATCTGTGGTGAAGTATTTACTTCCCCAACGCCAGATCAAATTTTAGAGGCGATCAAGGTATCAGATGAAGGTGCTGGTGTCTTCTTGGTGATCAAGAATTATTCTGGAGATATTATGAATTTTGAAATGGCTCAAGAACTAGCTGAAATGGAAGGTATCGAAGTAGCGAGTGTAGTTGTAGATGATGATATCGCTGTTGAAGATAGCTTATATACCCAAGGAAAACGGGGAGTAGCCGGAACGATTCTCGTTCATAAAATATTAGGTTACGCAGCTCAGCAAGGAAAGTCGATCACAGAAATCAAAGAATTATCCAAGAATTTAATTCCGAATATCAAATCGATTGGACTCGCACTGACTGGTGTAACTACACCAGGAAGCAATCAGCCAAGCTTTGTATTGGCCGAAGATGAGATTGAATACGGAGTAGGAATTCACGGTGAGCCTGGATATCGCAGAGAAAAATTACAAACATCTCAGAATCTTGCAAATGAACTATTAACGAAATTAGTAAATGAATTTGGTGCGAAGGAAAAAGGCCGTTTTGCAGTGATAGTCAACGGGCTAGGTGGAACGCCATTAATGGAACAATATGTCTTTACAAATGATGTCCAACAGCTTTTGAGTAATCGTGAATTATCTGTTGACTTTTACAAGGTAGGCAACTTTATGACATCGCTTGAAATGCAAGGGTTGTCCTTAACTTTACTCTATTTGGAAAATGATTTTTATATTGAAGCATTAAAAGCACCAGTTACGACTATAAGTTGGTAAATATTATATCAGATTGTAGGTTATACGAAAGGGGTCCGAACCCATAATGGATATACAAACAGGAATTCGTTGGATGGAATTATTTAATGAGAAAATTCAACAAGAAAAAGACTATCTAACCCAGCTTGATACACCAATTGGGGATAGCGATCATGGGAATAACATGTCACGAGGTATGACCTACGTTGTTGAAGCAATCGATACACAATCTCCCGATTCACTAGAAGCGCTTTTGAAGATAGTTACGGCTAATTTACTAAGCAAGGTCGGGGGTGCGTCAGGTCCATTATATGGTTCAGCATTTATGGGTATGTTGAAAACATATCAAGAAGGTGAATCATCATGGAGAAAAATATTACAGGGTGGCTTAGAAAGCATTCAAAAACGTGGGAAAGCCGAAGTTGGGGATAAAACAATGATCGATGTTTGGGCACCAGTTGTTTTGGCATTAGAAAATGATGGATTAACAGATGAGGTTATTGATGAGGCAGTTGAAGCAACAAAACCTCTAAAGGCTAAAAAAGGTCGTGCTTCATATGTCGGTGAACGTTCCATTGGACATATCGATCCAGGGGCATATTCCTCTGCATTGCTATTTCACGCTATGTTAGAAGCGGAGGCCGAATGATGACAACAGGAATTATTATTGTCTCTCACGTTTATGAAATCGCAAAAGGAATCAATCGATTACTTCAAGAAGTCGCCAGTGATGTCAATATTGAAGTGGTTGGTGGCATATCTGAAGTTGAAATTGGTACTAGTTTTGATAATATTCTTCAATTGATTGAGCAACATCCGTCTGATAATTTATTGGCATTTTATGATTTAGGCAGTGCGAAGATGAATTTGGAAATGGCGAGAGAGCTCAGTGAAAAGTCGATTACAATTTACGATGTACCAATAGTTGAAGGTTCATACACTGCAGCAGCACTTTTGCAGGCAGATGTGGCTAACAATGTTATCGAACAACAATTAAAAGAATTACATATTTATAAGTAAAAAAAGGATTTTACAGAACTGAGGAATAAATATGACAAAAGAAAACTATGATTTTATGATGCCTAATGTGAATTTCTTTGGACCTGGGGTAGTTAAAAAGGTCGGAGAAAGAGCCAAAATGTTGAATATGAACAAAGTGTTAATTGTTACAGATAAATTTTTAAGAGAATTGGCTAATGGTCCCGTTAAGCAGGCAGAAGACTCTCTTAAAGCAGCCAATGTTGACTATGTGATTTTTGATGGTGTAGAACCAAATCCAAAAATCCGAAATGTTGAGGATGGGAAGAAACTATATCTTAAAAATCAATGTGATTCAATTATTACAATCGGTGGGGGGTCAGCTCATGACTGTGGAAAAGGAATCGGTATTGTCTTGTCAAATGGAGACGACCTAGCTGCATGTGCAGGGATTGAAACATTGGAATATCCTTTACCACCATTGATGGCTGTAAATACTACGGCTGGAACAGCTTCAGAAATTACGCGACATGCTGTAATTACAAATGAAAAAACGCACCTAAAATTCGTTGTTGTCTCCTGGCGCAATGTTCCCCTGGTATCATTTAATGATCCAATGCTAATGCTAGATGTCCCGACTGCTTTGACAGCTGCAACAGGTATGGACGCACTGACGCACTGTGTGGAGTCTTATGTATCTGTGAATCGAAATCCTATTACTGATGCTCAAGCAATTCAAGGGATAAAATTAATTGCTAAGTATTTGAGACGTGCAGTAGCTAATGGACATGACATAGAAGCAAGAACAAATATGGCGTATGCTTCAATTTTGGCTGGAATGGCCTTTAATAATGCAGACTTAGGTTATGTTCATGCAATGGCTCATCAACTAGGTGGTCAGTATGATGCTCCCCATGGTGTTTGTTGTGCCGTTTTAATGCCGACTGTTGAAAAATGGAATATTATCAGTAATCCGCAACGGTTTGCTGATATTGCTCAATTATTAGGTGAAAATATCGAGGGGTTAACAGTGATGGAAGCTGCTGAAAAAGCTATCCAAGCAATGGTTCGTATTTCCGAAGATGTCGGTATTCCAACGAACATTAAATCTCTGGGTGCATTACCTGAAGATTTTGATCTGATGGCAGAAAATGCTTTGAAAGATGGGAATGCATTTTCTAATCCTAGGGTCGGTAAAAAAGAAGATATCATTAAATTGTACCAACAAGCCTATGA
The DNA here is from genome assembly GCF_900112935.1 of Trichococcus pasteurii. Lineage (GTDB taxonomy): Bacteria > Bacillota > Bacilli > Lactobacillales > Aerococcaceae > Trichococcus > Trichococcus pasteurii. Next base: position 13,194 of record NZ_FONM01000027.1, on the reverse strand, counting down.
TGCGTGAAGGTTAACTTATTTCAGGTATCTGACTTAAATAAATGTATGAAAGGAGGCTGGAATACAATCATCCTAGCCTCCTTTTATATTTATTTTTACCTATAATTTTATTTAGTATATTAAGTAATACGAGTTCAAAGACTTTCATTCTTGTTGTTTTTTTTAATCATTTTTACAAAAAAGGGAGTTATTAATCAAACACGCATTCAAATAGAATCTATTTATGCTATGTCATTTCCAACAATTTTTTAAGAAGTATCAGATAAACGAAATAAGAATTAAAAGGAAAAGAGAGCGAATAATGAAAAAAATCATTAACAAAGTTGAAGATATTGTAATAGAAATGTGTGAAGGTATGGTTAAAGCACACCCAGAACAATTAAGTTTCAACAAAAAATATAAACTTATAACAAGAAAAGAGTTAAATAAAAATAAAGTAAGTTTGATTAGCGGTGGAGGTAGTGGCCATGAACCAGCTCATGGTGGATTTGTAGGTAAAGGTATGCTGGACGTTGCAGTTTGTGGAGATGTGTTTGCCTCTCCTTCAACGATACAGGTTTATAATGCAATTACAAAAACTGAATCAAATAAAGGAACACTTTTGATTATAAAGAACTACTCTGGAGACTGCATGAACTTTGATGGAGCTGCAGAAATGGCTGAAGATGATGATATAAAGGTTGAAAAGGTTTATGTAAACGATGATGTAGCAGTAAAAGACAGCCTTTATACCATTGGAAGAAGAGGTGTTGCAGGCACTGTATTTGTTCATAAAATAGCAGGTGCAGCTGCTGAAAAGGGACATGAACTTTTAAAAGTCAAAACTGCAGCAGAAAAAGCGATACAAAATGTAAGATCCATCGGATTTGCTTTTACCTCATGCACTGTTCCAGCAAAAGGATCACCTACATTCACCCTTGGTGACGATGAAATGGAATTTGGTGTAGGAATTCATGGGGAGCCTGGTATAGCGCGTGAAAAAATAGTATCAGCAGATGAACTTGCGGAAAAAATGCTTAATCGAATTATTGTAGATTTGCCTTATGAATCTGGCGACGACATAGCGCTGATGGTAAACGGATTTGGATCGACTCCATTACAAGAATTATATCTTTTAAATAATTCGGTTAACAAAATTTTGGAAAATAAGAATATAAATGTGTACAAAACTTTTGTGGGCAATTATATGACAGCAATTGATATGAGTGGCGCATCAATCTCCCTTATGAAATTAGATGAAGAGCTGAAAGAGTTATTGGATTATCCATCGGATGCTCCTGCTTTTAAGGTATAGATGCTTAGGTGAGATATTCGTGAGTGATAATTAAATAAAGATAGTTCAACTTCTTGGGAGGAATATATAGTGGAAAATTTATCAGTATCAAATGTAGTGAAAATTGTGGATTATATGAGCGATGTAATTATTGAAAATGAAGTTTATTTCTGTGAATTGGATTCGATTGCAGGAGATGGCGATTTCGGGATGTCTGTTGCTAAGGGATTCAAAGTATTAAAGAACGAATGGGAAGAGCTTCCTAAGGAAGATATTGGGGCATTTCTTAAAGCGTGTGGAATGATTATCACCGAGCACTGCGGAGGTGCTTCCGGTCCTATATGGGGTTCGGCTTTTAGAAGTGCAGCAAAATATGCAAAGGGTAAAACAGAATTAAATTTAAAAGAGATTGCAGAACTTTTCCAGTGTGCTGTGGAGGGAATACAGAAACGTGGAGGAGCCAAGCTTGGTGACAAGACGTTGCTTGATGCTTTAATTCCAGCAACTGAGTCCTTGAAAATGAGTGCTGAAAAGGGAGAGCCTTTCGTAGAGGCGGCTAGAAATAGTGCAGAAGAAGCTGTAAAGGGTGCTGAAAAAACAAAAGAAATGATAGCTTCTAAAGGTAGGGCCACTTATGTCGGTGAGCGAAGCATTAATTTTCCGGATGCTGGAGCTACTGCTATCGGGGTTATATTTAAGGAAGTAATACAAAAATTTAAAGCAGAAGAAGCATAGTATATTTTTAGTAATCAATGCCACTGAATACATTTCAAATTTTATTGCATTCATTGAATAGTTCGGTATCATGTAGAAATTTGATTTCTGAAGCCCAATGTGTGAGGGCAAGTATAAAAATTCCCACACAACGGACAAAAGTGATGGGACCAATAATTATGGATCATATTTTTCCATAATGTAGCTTTCTGCTCTGTTTCAAGTGTCTATATAAAAATAAATAAAAAAACTATTACGATAGGGTTTGAAAATTATTCAGTAGGCATTTATTAAGAGTATTGTGATTTTTAATTTATTGTAAAAATGCTATCTTAGTGAGATTGAAAATAATTTGAAGAGATAGCACCTTCTGCTTACCGTCAGCGCATGACTATGATTTAACGATAGGAAAAAACCAGTTTTTAGAAAAAGGGGGAATAATGATGAGATCAAAGCGTTTTGAAGTGTTGGCTCAGCGGCCTGTAAATCAAGATGGTCTTATAGGTGAATGGCCAGAAGAGGGCTTAATAGCTATGGGAAGCCCTAACGATCCTGACGCATCTATAAAGATTGAAAATGGAGTAATAGTTGAACTTGATGGAAAAAAAAGAGAAGACTTCGATATCATAGACAGATTTATAGCTGACTATGCAATTAATCTAAAAGATGCTGAACAGTCTATGAGCTTAGAATCGCTTAAAATAGCGCAGATGCTTGTAGACATAAATGTTGGTAGAGCTGAAATTGTAAAAATAACGACATCTATAACTCCAGCAAAAATAGTAGAAGTTGTATCACACATGAATGTAGTAGAAATGATGATGGCTCTTCAAAAAATGAGGGCTAGAAAAACTCCATCAAATCAGTGTCACGTTACAAATTTAAAGGATAACCCGGTACAGATTGCGGCAGATGCAGCAGAAGCAGGCATCAGAGGATTCTCAGAACAGGAAACGACAGTTGGGATAGTAAGATATGCGCCATTTAATGCATTAGCGCTTCTTGTAGGTTCTCAAGTAGGACGTGGAGGGATTCTAACCCAATGTTCTGTAGAAGAAGCTACAGAGCTTGATCTTGGCATGAGAGGGCTTACAAGTTATGCAGAAACCGTTTCAGTATACGGAGTTGAAGAAGCATTTACAGATGGAGACGACACTCCGTGGTCAAAAGCATTTTTAGCATCAGCCTATGCTTCAAGAGGACTTAAAATGCGATTTACGTCAGGGACAGGTTCAGAAGCGCTAATGGGATATTCAGAAGGAAAGTCAATGCTTTACTTGGAAGCAAGGTGTATATATTTAACAAAAGGAGCTGGCGTTCAGGGACTTCAAAATGGTGCAGTCAGCTGTATAGGAATGACAGGTGCAGTTCCATCTGGAATAAGAGCAGTACTTGCCGAAAACCTTATAACTACTATGCTTGATTTAGAAGTAGCTTCAGCAAATGACCAAACTTTCTCGCATTCAGATATAAGGAGAACTGCCAGGACGCTTATGCAGATGCTTCCTGGAACAGATTTTATATTCTCTGGATACAGTGCAGTTCCAAACTACGACAATATGTTCGCTGGGTCAAATTTTGATGCAGAGGATTTTGATGATTATAATGTGCTCCAAAGAGATTTAAAGGTAGATGGCGGATTAAGACCAGTTTCAGAAGAAGAAACTATTGCAATAAGGAATAAAGCTGCAAAAGCAATACAAGCAGTATTTATGGACCTTGGGTTCCCAGCTATTACTGATGAAGAGGTAGAAGCAGCAACGTACGCTCATGGCAGTAAAGATATGCCGGCTAGAAATGTAGTTGAAGATTTGAAAGCTGCAGAAGAGATGCTTAAAAAGAGAATTACTGGTCTGGATATAGTTAAAGCATTAAGTAGAAATGGATTTGATGATGTAGCAAATAACGTATTAAATATGCTTAAGCAGAGAGTGACTGGAGACTATTTGCAGACATCTGCAATATTGGATAAAAATTTTGATGTTATAAGCGCAGTTAACGATATAAATAATTATATGGGACCTGGAACGGGGTATAGAATCAGTGAAGAGAGATGGGAAGAGATTAAAAACATTCCCAACATAATAAGACCAGAAGATATTGAGTAAGTAATGGAGGTGAAAATTATGAACAATACAGAAAATAAATATGCTATCCCAGAGCTTGAGCTCTTAGAAGTAGGAGAAGCAAAAGCTGGTACAAAAGAAAGTGAGGTTGTTATAGGACTTGCTCCAGCTTTCCGTAAGTTCCAGAATAAAACGATAGTTAGTATCCCTCACAGTGATGTACTGAAAGAAATTATAGCAGGAATTGAGGAAGAAGGATTAAATGCTCGTGTAGTCAGAATAATTAGAACATCGGATGTGTCATTTATAGCTAATGATGCAGCCAAATTAAGCGGATCAGGAATAGGCATAGGGATTCAATCAAAAGGAACTACGGTTATACACCACAAAGACTTACTTCCTTTAAATAATCTGGAGCTTTTTTCACAGGCCCCATTGATAACACTTGAGACTTATAGGTTGATAGGAAAAAATGCAGCAAAATATGCTAAAGGTGAATCACCAACCCCAGTTCCAATTGTAAACGATCAAATGGCAAGACCTAAGTTTATGGCAAAAGCAGCATTGCTTCACATAAAAGAAACCAAGCACGTAATGGTGGGCAGAAAACCTATAGAAATAGAAGTTAAATTTTAAATTGGAAGGAGGAAAAATTTAATGGAAAAAAGAAATATGAATTCGCAAGACTATCCTTTAGCGACTAAAAGTCCTCAATTTATAAAAACGCCAACTGGAAAGAAATTGGAAGACATAACGCTGGAACAGGTGATAAATGGAGAAATTAAACCTGAAGACGTGAGAATATCAAGGGAAACATTAGAAATGCAAGCACAGATTGCTGAATCAATGAATAGAGATGCTGTAGCTAGAAACTTCAGAAGAGCATCAGAGCTGATAACGGTTCCAGATGAAAGGTTATTGGTGATATACAACTGCTTAAGGCCATATCGTTCTACAAAAGAAGAACTTTTGGTTATAGCAGAAGAACTTGAAAATATATACAACGCAAAAGTGAATGCACATTTCGTAAGAGAAGCGGCAGAGGTTTATGAACAAAGAGGAAAGCTACGACAAGAGTAAGCAAGCTTTAAGGGAAGGAGAAACATGTGGAAATTATTGCAGGAGTTGATATTGGGAATGCTACAACAGAAGTTGCATTGTCTAAATCGGATAATGGCAAGATAGAATTCCTTTCTAGTGGAATAGTTCCAACAACAGGAATAAAGGGTACAGAAGAAAATACACAAGGAGTTTTCAATTCCTTAGAGCAGGCTTTAAAGAAAGTTTCCATGGAGCTTAAAGATCTTGATCTAGTGCGAGTCAATGAAGCTGCTCCGGTTATTGGGGATGTAGCAATGGAAACTATAACTGAAACGATAATAACTGAATCTACTATGATAGGGCATAATCCTTCTACACCAGGGGGAGTAGGCCTTGGAATAGGGAATACTATATACATAGAAGATTTAGACTCAATTCAGGTAGAAAATCTCACTAAAGATGATCAATTTATAGTTTTGATATTGAAGGATATAAATTTTCTAGAGGCTGCCGCACGGATAAATGCAGGCGTAAAAAGAGGAATAAATATAACAGCAGCTGTAGTTCAGAAAGATGACGGGGTTTTAATAAGTAATAGATTAGAAAGAAAAATACCTATTGTTGACGAAGTGACATTATTAGAAAGAGTTCCAATAGCAATGAAAGCAGCAGTAGAGGTAGCAGATCAAGGAGGCGTAGTAGAAACTTTATCAAATCCTTATGGTATTGCTACCGTCTTCGGACTATCATCAGAACAAACAAAACTTATAGTTCCTGTATCTAGAGCTCTAATTGGAAACAGATCTGCAGTGGTTATAAGGACTCCCAAAGGAGATGTACAGGAAAAAAGAATTCCGGCAGGTAAAATCCATATAGACGGATTAAGGCGTAAAGAAATGGCAGATGTGCAAGATGGAGCTTCAAAAATAATGGAATCAGTTAAATTATGTGCTCCTGTGCAAGATATAAAGGGTGAAGCTGGTACAAATGCTGGCGGCATGCTTGAGAGAGTAAGACAAGTGATGGCTGGGCTAACAAATCAGAAAATAGCGGATATAAAAATTCAGGATCTTTTAGCCGTAGATACTTTTATACCTCAGAAAATAAAGGGCGGTCTAGCAGAAGAGTTCTCTATGGAAAATGCAGTAGGGATAGCTGCTATGGTTAAGGCTGATAAGCTTCAGATGCAGATGATTGCGGACAAACTCCAGGATAAATTAAAGGTTGCGGTAGAAGTTGGAGGAGTGGAAGCGGACATGGCCATAAGAGGGGCTCTCACTACACCAGGAACTAGCTCTCCCCTTGCAATCCTAGATATGGGAGCAGGTTCTACAGATGCATCTGTCATAAATAAACAAGGAGAAATATCTTCTATCCATTTGGCTGGTGCTGGTAACATGGTAACAATGCTGATCAAATCCGAATTAGGGTTAGAAGATTTTGACTTAGCAGAAGATATTAAGAAATATCCGCTAGCAAAGGTAGAAAGTTTGTTCCATATAAGGCATGAAGATGGTACTGTAGAGTTCTTTGAAAATCCACTAAAGCCTTCTGAATTTGCAAAAGTTGTTATATTAAAAGATGGCATGCTGATTCCAATAGATGGACAGAGCTCTTTAGAAAAAATAAGAACCATAAGAAAATCAGCCAAAGAGAAAGTATTTGTTGAGAATTGTATCAGAGCACTAAATATAGTGTCTCCAACTGGAAATATAAGAGATATAGAGTTTGTAGTATTGGTAGGAGGATCTTCTCTAGATTTTGAGGTGCCTCATCTAGTTACCGATGCCCTCTCTCAGTATGGAATAGTAGCGGGAAGAGGCAACATAAGAGGAATAGAGGGGCCAAGAAATGCTGTAGCAACAGGACTTGTTTTAGCGTTAAACGGAAGTAGGCAGAAAGCTGATGAAAAATAATAAGTACGAGAAACCAAGTATATGTATTTTTTGCTCTTCGGAAATCAAGGACATATCAAATTTTAGTGATTTGTTCTTTGGTATAGAAGAAGAAGGTATTCCGTATGAAATTAAAAGGAAAAAAGAGTCGGATGCCTCTGAGTTAAGCTATCGAGCTGCACAAGAGTCAAGGTTAGCTGTTGGCATAGGAATCCATAAAAGTGGAGAAATAGCATTAACTTTTAATAAGCTGAAAAAGGACGAACCTTTATTTAGCGCTCATTTTAACTCTGGAGAAAATATTCTGAGAAATTTAGGTGCAAATGCAGGAAGGTTGGTTAAGGGGATATCGTTTAAATAAATTTCAGGAGGGATTGTATGAGTCGGATTTATACTAGAACTGGAGATAAGGGTACGACAGCATTATTTGGAGGTAGTCGAGTAGAAAAAGATAATTTAAGGGTAGAAGCCTACGGAACTATAGATGAAGTTATCTCTTCCATGGGAGTTGCCTATTCCTTTATACAGGATGAAGAACTTAAAAATGAAATAGCGTATATCCAAAAGCAGTTATTCGTATTAGGTGCAGAACTCGCTAGTGATGAAAAAGGTCTAAAGAATCTAAAGGAAATAATTCAGCAGAACGATATAGATGAGTTAGAAAAAATTATAGATAAATATATGGGGAAAGCAGTGCTTTTTAAAGGATTTGTAACTCCTGGTAAGAGTACCGCATCAGCAATGCTCCATGTAGCAAGAACTGTTGCAAGAAGGGCAGAGAGAGCAATAATAACCTTGAACAGAGAAAATCAGGTAAGAGAAGAAATAAAAAAATATGTAAATCGCCTGACAGATGCCTTATATGCTATGGCCAGATTTGAAGAAGAAAAGTAAAAATCTGTTTATGAGAGGATAAGAGTCATGAAAAAGTTAAGAGAAATGAAACAATTAAGCTTGGAGATTGTGAAGGAGATGGCTGCAGCAGCAGAAGCAAAAGCAGGTGACATAAATGTACAAGTAGTATTTGCGGCAGTAGATGTAGGTGCTAACTTAATGCTTATGCATAGGATGGAAGATGCCTTTATAACAAGTACAGAAATAGCTATAAATAAAGCGTTTACTTCAGCGGCCTTAAAAAAAGGAACGCATGAAGTGACTCCAGACATTCAACCAGGAGAAAGTCTTTATGGGCTGCAGTTAACAAATAACTGCAAAATAGTACCGTTTGGTGGAGGCCTTCCAATAATAGTTGATGGACAAGTTGTAGGTGCAGTTGGAGTAAGTGGTGGAACCGTTCAAGAAGATATGGCGATAGCAAAGGCCGCTATAGAGGTTTTTGAAAAACAGTTTTAATATTAAAAATTCACGTTTGCATTCAAAAAAACGAATCGACCATTTTTTTTGAAGCGGTTGGATAAGCCGTAAGGGTTAGTTTCCGCCAATCCAACACTAGCAATGTTTTTTATGCGAAAAGAATGTTTTCCAGTTAATTACAATACAGTAGAATATCGGAGAATCGTTATTTTCGCTAATACGGATGTCAATCATAACATATCGTGCGAAATCCCGATACCATTATGAAAATTTGACTGACTTAGTAAAATACCAAATATCTGCTCAAAAAAATGAATCGCAGAAGAACTCAATTCCTGATTTGTATGATTATTTTGTAAATATAGTGGCCACAGCGCATCTCTCCTTAACAATTCTTATGTAATGATTACATTTATTTAAAGAGAGGTGTCTTTTTGCACATATTTTGTAGATCACACATTCAGAGAATCAAATACAGCAACGAGGTAGCTTATATTCTCAGCTGCAAAAGTTGTGCTAAGAAGAAAATTAATATTTACCTCAGAATTGAAAGGATGACAAGGATGTCAAAATATCTAGCGGAAATGTTAGGAACTATGGTTCTAATAATCCTAGGAGATGGAGTAGTTGCTAACGTATTATTAGATAAAACAAAAGGGCAAAATTCCGGGTGGATTGTAATTACAACAGGATGGGGTTTAGGTGTTACCATAGCAGTTTTTATATTTGGTCCTATCAGTGGAGCTCATATTAATCCAGCTGTAACACTTGGGCTTGCAATGATAGGGAAATTCCCTTGGAGCAGTGTTCCTGGGTATATTGCTGCTCAGCTTATAGGTGGATTTTTAGGTGCATTAATAGTTTGGTTATTTTATAAAAATCATTTTAATGAAGGTGATGATCAGGGTGCAAAACTTGCTGTATTTTGTACAGGACCAGCAATCAATGATACGTTATCAAATTTTTTCAGCGAATTTATTGGTACATTTTTATTAGTTTTTGCTTCGTTAGGTCTTAATAATACACCAATGGTCAATGGACTAGCACCTGTGGCTTCGGGTCTTATCGTCTGGTCAATAGGAATTTCTTTAGGGGGAACTACAGGTTATGCAATAAATCCAGCCAGAGATTTTGGTCCTCGTCTGGCACACTATATTGTACCTATACGTGGTAAAGGAGATTCAGAGTGGAGGTATGCTTGGATTCCAGTAATCGGCCCTGTCATTGGAGGAATGACTGCAGCGGTAGTTTTTAATAATATTTTTTAATTAACACAACGTTTATGCAGATTAAAAAATGGATTTCGATTTATTGTCCAAAACCTAAAGGGGCAAGTTGTTTTTTCGATAATCCTTTTATAGAAACAAAAAATATAAAAATAGACATTTGTCAGAGCTAAAATTTGGCAGTATGGGAAAATAATAGGGGTGTAAAATATGAAGAAATTATTACTTGTATTATCTTTAAGTTTTGTTTTGTACGGCTGTTCAACAACAGAGACATTAGACACATCATCTGAAGGAATCGTTTTATCCGAGGAAGTCAGCTCGGAAGCAGCGGAGACAGTCAGCGTTACAATCTCTTTGACGGATGGCGGCACAGTCATCGCAGGATCTGAAAAAACGGTTGAGGTCGAAGCAGGCGCAAACTTGTTGGCTGTCATGAGAGAAAATTATGCAATCGAAGAAGCTGACGGATTTATCACTGCTATCGACGGCCAAACACAAGTGGAAGAGACAGCCGAAACAAAAGCCAAATATTGGTTGTTTGATGTAAATGGCGAGTCTTCGATGGTCGGAGCCGCTGATGTGGCGCTCCAAGAAGGAGACGTAATCGTGTGGAACCTGACAGAAATGTAAAGAAGACTGTGGGTTTCGGGGTGAGGCGGCTAGCACTGTTGTCGATTTTGACGGCTTTGTGCTACGTCGGGAGGATGGTGTTCCAGTTCATCCCGAATGTGCAGCCGGTGACAGCCGTGCTGATCATCCTGACACTTACATTGGGCATGGCGGATGGGTTTATTGTAGCCATCCTGTCGATTGTTTTGACCAACTTCCTGCTGGGAATGGGACCGTGGACGATTGCACAGATCGCCAGTTTCGGCTTTCTGATCGTGGTCACGGGTGTGTTCGTCAAGCCGTTCTACTGCACAAATCAAAAAAAGATCCACAGAATCCTATTTGCACTGTTTGCCTTTTTCGGAGGACTGCTGTACGGATTCGTCATCTCTGTCATTTCCGTAAAATTGATGGGTATCAATAGTTTTTGGGCCTATTACATCGCCGGCATTCCTTTCGATCTCCTTCACGGACTGGGGAATGCCGGATTCTATCTGATTCTGGAGCCGATTTTGGTTCCCTTGTTAGCAGCATATAAAAAAAGATATTGAACAAAAATCCTATGAGGAGAGCGTTCTCGTTTAAGAGAACCTTCTATGTTTCTTATATTTTTAAGGTATCATGATATCCGCCAGCCAAAATTACCACTAGTGACATAGTTATTACCAGTCAGTGACACAGAACTTACCACTCAGTGACATTGAAGTTACCATTCGGTAAAATATATAATTAAATCAACAATACCTCCAATATAATGAAGGAGCACACGATTGTGCAAAAATATTATATTGAAGGTTTTTTTTATGATTCAATATCGTAAAATAATTACGACCTGTGGCGGATATCGTTTATAAATTGGAATCCTTACAAAGACGCCATTTTTCTGTTCTCCGGAAGATTCAAAGATCGCTATAAATGCTTGTAGTTTGATGCTGAATCTATCATCAAACACAACAAGCATTGGATACAGCCTGCATTCCCGAATTGTGTACCGAGAGTGGCTATAAACCTTGATATTACTGAATTTCCACAAAATCCTCGTTATAAATTCCCGGGAATGCAGTATATAGGGGAACTCCAATGGCCCAAAGACTTAATCTAAATACTCGCATCGGACTACTAAATTAAATGAGGTTTTTAGTGTGACATTGTATTACGTAGGTTATTTCAAGACATACCAAACAGAGTCTAAAACTAAAAAAAGAGACAAAAAAATGTAACCTTGTCCCCTAAAGAAATTATCAACTATAAAGTTTATCTTTTATACGATGATTTACTGGATTTTTGAAGTGTTGTCTTCAAAAGCGTATTAAACTGTCCTTTAAATAATGTGACTTCTTCGAAAATATTTTCGCCATCATTGTCAATTGGACTGAAACCAGCAAGACTGCATCTGAAAAAGAGATAGGCGAACAGCCAATAATGGCTCCGTTAAAGCTGCGTCATGAACAGTCGTATGACATTTTTTGCGGGTTTCTTCATCAACACCTTCCAAAAATTCGTTGAAGATACCGTCAAATTGATTTTAACTCTGGGCCAGAATTTTTTCAGCTATAGTTAATCACTAGAGTATGTAAATCTTGCGAATCGATTAATACTAACGCTTCAACTTAGGCATACGCTATAAATCAGAAATTACCCGAAATATAACATAGCCTAAACTCTGTATATCCTTTGATCATTCTAGGGTTACTTATTCCCCGACTTGCCCATCCCCATCCCGGTCATCCATGTATGGATACAACCAATGACTACTATAAATCGGCATGGCGTACCCTGCATTTTTCGCTTCTTGGATTGTGACTTGTCCATTACCATTTATGTCTATAGCGGATACGTCTCCTCCTGCGGTATCGGAAGGTGCAGCGAATGCTGTCGTTCCGGATCCGTCAGAAGGCGAGCTGCCCTCTTCTGTTAATCCTTGTGCTGCATTATAATCATCCGGGTTAACATTTTGAAACTCATCTACTACTTGATAGCCATTGATCGTATATGTGTACCTATAATGATTCGGAACTTGTGTAGTTGTATCTGGGTAGGTAATGATCGCCTCAAAATTAGTGGCACCACCTGCTTGTACAATGTTTCGTTCCATGTAAGCCTGGTCCCCGTGACGATTCAGCACACTGTCTTGTGGCGTAATATTATAAGCATTGGCCACCCCTCCTAAGGAATCGGCAATGACATGCCCTTGATCAAGATTTGAATTTTCTGTACCCGGAACGTTTGCTTCGTCATCATAATAGCGTCCGTTGGAATTAACCGGTTCAGTGGCATCATCTTGCAAAATGATTTCTGCTGCGACAACCCGAACCAATTGTCCATATTCATTTGTATAGGCCCAGTATTCTCTATCACCGAATCCGATATCGACGACAACGTTTGCTGCACGATATCCTGACAATTCCCCTCCATAGACTTCGATTAATGCATAGCCATCAAATGATACAGACGGTTGGGGTTCGATGCTTTCAGAATACGCTGAGGAACCGGCTGATTCTGAAGGAAATTCCTCGGATTCTTTACTTTCTTCCGTATCGGTAGCCAATGAAGTGATTTCAGCGCTAGATTCGATCGAACTGGACACTGTTATTTCTTCTTCAGTTACTGCTTCGGTTGGGGTACAAGCGCTGAGCAACAGTATGCTACTCATAGCCCACAACAGCTTTCTTCCTTCTATCATGCGATTCACTCCTTCTTTAAGTTAAAACTAAAAAGAATCCTATCTTCATAGGATTCCAGATACGGACGTTAGTAGCTCTGTATAATTTTCGTTATCCATTAATTTGGTTGCAATAGCTGAGAAACTATTTCAGAGCTACCTGGCAATAGCATAATTAACGAAACTACAATAAATAAAACCCCGATAACAAGCGACAAACTTACGATTTTAACTGAACGTGAAACGTCTTTATTTAATATAGCTACTACAATAAGAGTGATACCTGCAAAGAGTATTGTGTTTTGCAAGACATTCCTACACAATATTGCAAAGAAAAAGTACACACCTTTGCGCCTGAAATTTTTCTCTGATTATTTTGGTCTTGATAGAG
>NZ_FONM01000036.1 GCF_900112935.1 Trichococcus pasteurii | reverse complement strand
AACTATGCGGTATTAGCACCCGTTTCCGGATGTTATCCCCCTCTTATGGGCAGGTTACCCACGTGTTACTCACCCGTTCGCCACTATCTTCTCAGTGGAAGCAAGCTTCCATAGAAAAGACCGTTCGACTTGCATGTATTAGGCACGCCGCCAGCGTTCGTCCTGAGCCAGGATCAAACTCTCATGTAAATGTGGACTCTTGTACAGAAATCCTACATGTTAAGCTGATAGCTCTTAATTTCTTGCTGACTTTATGTTTGCGATACTAAGTATCGCCTTCGTTTGCCTCGACCGAAATCGAAGCTCCCTGCACATTTGGTTCGTTCATTCTTTGTTCAGTTTTCAAAGGTCAATCGCATATCACGTGTTACGTGATTGCTTATTCATATTATCACGGTCACCGCATGTTGTCAACAGCTTTTTAAAATTAAATTTCAAACTGTTTTTCGGATGAATCAGCAACTTTCATATGATAACATCGTTTTATCTTGCTGTCAACAATGAATCTTATCTTGCCGCTGCCTTACAAAAGACAACTTCATAATACTATCATCATTTCAAATCCGTGTCAAACAGATTTCAAAACAAAACGCATCGGATTACCGAGGAACTAAACTTTACCACAAAAATGTAAGCCTTGTCAACAGCATTGCATCAGCATTGTTATGGATCCGTTATTTTATTTGATATATCGTTTAAAAAACTAAATTTTATTGTTTGCGCAGCTCCAACGAAGCTATCCTCATCGGAAATTCCGGTACGATCGACTTGACTTCCTCCGGTAAACCGCCCCGCCACGTGCACTAAAACTGCTTCAGCACAAAAAAAAAAGCGGACAACGAATCGTCCGCTTCAAGCAATTTGTGGCTTATAGTCTGTCGTTTAATTCTTTAGCTAATTCTTCAAATCCAGGTTTGCCAAGAAGCGCAAACATGTTTTTCTTGTAAGCTTCTACACCTGGCTGGTCGAATGGATTCACGCCATTCAGGTAACCAGAGATTCCTACAGCGATTTCGAAGAAGTACACTAGATAACCTAAAGAATAAGCATCCATTTCAGGCATAGTAACCAATAAGTTTGGTACGCCGCCGTCTGTATGTGCCAACAACGTGCCTTGGTAAGCTTTTGTATTTACGAAATCTACATCTTTGCCTTCAAGGTAGCCTAAGCCGTCCAAGTCTTCTGCGCTCAAAGGAATTTGGATTGTTTTGCGTGGTTTCGCAACTTTTACGACTGTTTCAAAGATATTTCTTTGTCCATCTTGGATGGATTGGCCGATTGAGTGCAAATCTGTCGAGAAGTTCGCGCTGGTTGGATAAATACCTTTTTGGTCTTTACCTTCAGATTCGCCGAACAGTTGTTTCCACCATTCTGACAGATATTGCATACCTGGCTCATAATTAGCCAAAATCTCAGTCACTTTGCCTTTACGGTAAAGGATGTTACGGATAGCTGCGTATTGGTAAGCTACGTTAGTCGCCAAATCAGGATTCATGTATGCTTCACGGGCATCAGCAGCACCTTGCATCAACGCATCGATATCAGCTCCGCTGACAGCGATCGGAAGAAGGCCAACTGGTGTCAATACAGTGAAACGTCCGCCGACATCATCAGGAATTACAAAAGTTTCGTATCCTTCCATGTCTGCTTCATGCTTCGCTGCGCCTCTTGCTTTGTCTGTGGTAGAGTAAATGCGTTTTACTGCTTCTTCTTTACCATATTTTTTGATCAACAATTCTTTGAAGACGCGGAAAGCAATCGCCGGTTCAGTTGTTGTACCAGATTTTGAAATCATGTTTACTGAGAAATCACGATCTCCGATCACTTCGATCAAGTCAGCTAAATAAGTTGAGCTGATGCTGTTGCCTGCAAAGAAAATTTGTGGTGTTTTGCGGTCCGCAGTTGTCTGAACGTTGTAGAAAGTGTTGTTCAGGAAGTCAATTGCAGCACGGGCGCCTAAGTATGAACCGCCGATACCGATAACAACCAAAACTTCTGAATCGGATTGGATTTTTTTCGCTGCCGCTTTGATGCGTGCGAATTCTTCTTTGTCATAATCTTTTGGCAGATCGATCCAACCAGTGAAATCGTTCCCTGGGCCAGTACCTTCACGAAGCGCTTTGTCAGCGGCTGTTACTTGGTACTGGATGTAGTCCAATTCGTGTTGCGCAAAAAATTTCAAAGCTTTAGAGTAATCAAATTGAATGTGTGACATTTAATATCCTCCTAATTTGTTTTTATAAAATGATTACTGATGTGAAACAAGACACCTTAATGGTAGATAGGTACGCTGTCCAATTCCAAGTCAGTAAGTATTTCCGAGATTTCTGAAGATTTTTTCCATGCGAACTTGCCTGGTTCGTTCAGTAAGCTGTCCAAATCGGAAGGTTTTTCCAATGAATCGAAAACAAATAAGGGCATGTTTTTGCCATTTCCTCTCATGTTCGTCAAGTCAAGCAACCGCAATGACTCAGATTCAATGCCAACATGCGCCAGCAAGACTTCCATTATAGATCCTAAGGGGGATTTTCCGCTTTCGGATAAGTTTACACTAGGCAGGCTGTAGGTTCCGTTTTCTGTATTGACCAGAAAGTAAGTCTCCTCTGCCTCATTAGTGACCATAATAGTCCCTGCTACTATGTTTTCTTTTATCATCATGAATGTCCCCTTTCACCGGAAGGCGTATAGACAGGATTATTCCCTGTCGATTTCCTAACTTTCTCGTCTTCTTTGGCCTCTTCGATCCAGGTCGGCATCATTTCTTTCAAGGTCTCAAAACCGATCTGCGGTAAGTATCTTCTTTTTCTTTTCTTTCTTTTTGCCGGGTAACTCGGAGTTGCCAACTTTTCCATAGCCCTGAGAGACAGGCTTATTTTCCCTGTGTACTCATCGATGTCTATGATTTTCGCTTCTACTTCATCGTCGATTTGAATGAATTCCTCAAGGTTGGTCACATACCCATGCCTGCATTCGGATATATGGATCAGGCCTTGCGTATTCTTGTCTAATGAAATAAAAACACCATATGATTGGATACCTGTTACATTGCCTTCAATTATGTCTCCGATTTTATATTCCATTTTCATTCATAATTCCCCTCACAGTACCAGATAATTATACCACGTGCCTAGATGAAAGGATAGAATTTCTGATGCAACTTTGATCAGAAGCAACTCTTAGGCACCGTCATTGCGATTACTACCTTGAAAACACTCCGGTAGTGTTAGGAGTGACGGAAACAAGATAATTTGATTCAAGAAGAAAAAGGGGCATTTTTTCTGCCCCTCCTATACTATTATAAAATCGTGATGCTCTCGATGACAACGTCTTCGACTGGTTTGTCTTGAGCGCCTTTTTTAACGCCTTCGATAGCGTAGACCGTTTCCATGCCAGCTTCCACTTGTCCAAATACGGTATGTTTTTGATCCAGCCAAGGTGTTCCGCCATTTGCAGCATAAGCTTCAACGATTTCTTTCGGCCAGCCGCCCGCTTCCAATTGAGCTAACATTGTCATAGGCACTTCTTTAGCGGTAACGATGAAAAATTGGCTTCCGTTTGTGTTCGGGCCAGCATTCGCCATCGACAACGCGCCGTTCAGGTTGAACAAATTCATCGAGAACTCATCTTCAAAAGAATCGCCCCAAATACTTGATCCGCCCATGCCAGTTCCTGTAGGATCGCCACCTTGGATCATGAAGTTGTCAATGACACGGTGGAAAATGATGCCGTCATAATAGCCGCTTTCAGCCAAACCTAAGAAGTTTTCGACTGTTTTTGGCGCCAAATCAGGGAATAATCGGATTGTGATATCCCCTTTATTTGTTTTCATAATGACTTTCTTATCGTTTTCTGTTGCTTGTAATTGTGGAAATAAACTCATTATTCATCCTCCTTTTTTTTACATTTTACCACAAGATACAAAAGATTAACCCCCCGATTATCCAAAAATGAAAATTCGACCCGTTTTTTCTTTTTCATTAGGCTGTATCTATCGATTCATGTTATCATAAATGAAAAGTAGATATTTAAGTGAAGGATGAAAAATAATGATGATTTTCGAGAATTTCCCCTTAATATGTTCCCTGGCAGCTATCATATTCACCCAAGCTTTAAAATATCCGATTGCAATTTTTTCAAAAGACAAGAAAACTTCCTTGTCGATCGTTACGACTACAGGAGGAATGCCCAGCTCCCACTCGGCGGCCGTCAGCTCGCTGATAACGGCGCTCATTCTGCAATATGGCATCGGTTCCGGATATGTAGCCATCGCCACGACTTTTGGCGTCATCGTCATGTTCGACTCGATGGGGGTCCGTCGTCAGAGCGGCGAGCAAGGTATTGTCCTCATAGATGCCATCAAAGAATTGACCCGCTTGTCCCTCAAGTTCCCAAAGAACGAGCAGGAACTGATAGCTGAGGAAGCGGAAGAGAAGATCTACCCTGAAGAAATGGCCGTAAAAAAATACCTTGGGCACAAACCTTCGGAGGTTTTTGTCGGACTGTTGACCGGCATTTTCGTGACATTCATCGTCAGATTGTTCTACGAGCAAATCTGATACCTCTCCGGGCGATGCGCTCGCCCGGAACAGAAACAACGGAGGAAGAAAATTGACAGATAAAGAAATATACGACATCACCATCATCGGCGGCGGCCCTGTCGGCATGTTCACGGCGTTCTACGCCGGGCTGCGGCAAGCCAAAGTCAAGATCATAGAAGCCTTACCCCAGCTCGGCGGCCAACCCGGCATGCTGTATGCTGAAAAAAATATATATGACATCGCGGGCTATCCTTCGATTTCCGGAGGCGACCTCGTCACAAACCTGAAAGCGCAGATGGACCGCTTCGACACGAAGTTGGTATTCGGTGAAGAAGCGTTTGAACTCGAAAAAAATGCGGATGGCATCTTCGAAATCCAAACGACCAAAAACCGCCACTATTCGAAAGCAGTGATCATTTCCGCAGGCAACGGCGCTTTCCGGCCGAGAAAACTGGAAATAGAACACGCAGATAAGTATGAAAATACCAATCTCCACTATTTCGTGAACAACATCGAGAGTTTCCGCGATAAGACGGTCGCCATCTGTGGTGGAGGGGATTCGGCAGTGGACTGGGCATTGACCTTGGAACCGATCGCTAAAAAAGTCTACCTGATCCATCGTCGCCCGCAATTCCGCGCCCAAGAGCACAGCGTCCACTTATTGCAAGAGTCCTCCGTTGAGATCATGACGCCTTTTGTGCCTGTCAGCGTCAACGGAAACGAAGAATTCTTGACTAGCGTCACCCTTCAGGAAGCCCGCAAGGATAATACGATGGAATTGGAAATAGACGACTTTTTGATCAATTACGGCTTTTCGTCTTCCATTGGGGGCATGAAGAAATGGGGATTCGAAGTTGAAGGAAATGCCATCGTCGTAAACTCGAAGATGGAGACCACCATCCCTGGTGTCTATGCCATCGGAGACATAGGTACCTACTCCGGTAAAGTCAAACTGATTGCCACCGGCTTTGGCGAGGCTCCCGTAGCCGTCAACAATGCGATGGTGTACATCAATCCCGATACACGCGTCCAACCGATGCACAGTACTAGCTTATTTTAGATTATATGGAGGGGCTGTCTCATACTGATATGCTACCTCTATATAGGACATTGAATTATTTCAAGTCTTATATGGGGGTTTTTTCTATGTCTAAAAGAGTTATGAAATTATCTGTCGAAAACAGAGTCAACATTGTCGAGCAATATGTGAGAAATGAAATTGGCATATCAAGAGCAGCACAAAATGCAGGAGTATCTCAAGAGACCATTCGCAGTTGGATTAGACTTTATGAGAACGGCGGTCCATCGGCCCTTTTACCGGTAAAGAAGAACAGTCATTACTCCAAGGAGTTAAAGTTGGCAGCCGTCACGGACTATCTGAACGGCCTGGGCAGCATGATTGAAATTGGAAAAAAATATGGTTTGCGGAG
>NZ_FONM01000001.1:363131-488007 GCF_900112935.1 Trichococcus pasteurii | reverse complement strand
GTTTTTCCGCAAACAAGGTAAATGTGCTTAACCTTGGTGTAATCAACAATCATCCGTCACAGCTCCTTCAACAAAGCGTACAGGATGTATTTTTCAATGCCTTGATATACTGAAACCGTTCGGTTTCGAACTGTATCCTTTATTTCAAAAGCAAGTTGTCGTTCGTGCGGTATTGGATCAAAATCAATTTGATTATCTAACTGAATAGGAACAATGTCCGGCTGTCTTTCCATTTGGGTACCTCCGTTATATATGATAACTGAAGTATAAATGGAAAAACTCCTCCCGAAAATCTACCTGATTATTTGGCGCTTACAAACGAACAAGCTGTTCTGGATCGACATCAGGTAATAATCACTCGTAAAAATGGTCGTAAAATTACTGAGCGTAATGCCTCCTGTTCCGGGTTCCAGAAAACTGTTGATGAAGATGTTGGCTAACGGCATCATTTCGAACAAAAGGATCAGCAGCGCGAACGGCAACAGCAATACGAGGTACTTGCGTTTTTCACTCTGCAGCATCGCCTGAACCTCGTTTCATAATGATTCCCTGAATCGCCTGCATGCGATCCCCAGCCGGAATGCCCAGCAAATTGCATAAAAATGGCGCTATTTCCAGCTGAGGCACAATTGCTCCTTCTTTGCGGAAATCCTTGATGATCACTTTGTCCGAAAATAAATAAAGTGGAACAAGGCGATCTTCATTCGAAATGCCATTATGGGTATGATAGTCATTCATCCCATGATCAGAAGTGACCACAATCTGATAGCCTTCGCTCATCCATCTCCAGATGTACTGGGAAAGTTCAGCATCAACGCGGACGGCCGCTTGCACATACTCTTTACTGTCGGCACCGAATTTATGGCCGGCATCATCGATGTTCATCGAATGGATCAGCGTATAATCCGTTGCCTTCTTCCGGATCAAGTAATCGCCATCCGCAATCAGGTGACTGTCCGGGTAATGATCTTCGTGATAAAAAATGCCCTGTTCGATGAGGGAATTCGTATCCAACTGGATTCGGTCCTCCATCACTTGAAATGGCGCATGATTGTAGAGTTCGCTCACCCAGTAGTAACTGGCCGCCCCCGTCTTGAGCCCGTGTTCCTTGGCGATTTCAAAAACACTCCGTTCTTTGGAACGGCGGACTGTGCGGTTCGAGGTGATGCCATTTTCTGCAGCCGGCACTCCAGACTGCAGGACTTCATACAAAGGCCTTGATTGTGCAGGCATCTCCGATTTGACGGTATAAGCCGCCATTATTCCTTTTTCGACCAGATGCTCCAAGAAGCCCATATGGTTATGGGCTGTCTTGGCATTCAATCCGTCCAACACTACAAAAATTACTTTATCCACTGTATTCAACCTCAATTATTTTACTTTTGTAAGTACTTCTTCTTGCCATCTTTGACCCAGACCAGCTGCAGCCTCTTCCCATGCATCAAAATCGGAGACCGGTTGCGCCTTCACGTATTGCTCTTCCGGAAGCAAGATATCCTGCACCTCTTGCGGCAATTCAACATTATCGCGGATAGGACGTGCATAGCCTTTCGCCAAGTTGATTTGGCCTTCATCAGAAAGGATATATTCGCGGGCTAATGCTGCCGCATGCGGATTAGGCGCTGTTGCGTTGATGACTGTTGCGTATCCGCTTTGGATCGTTCCATCCAACGGAATCGTCACTTCAAAACTGGCATTCGGGTTCGTTTCCGCAACTTGATTTGCATAATTCAGAGCGTTGAAGTCCCAGAACAAGCCGACTTCGATTTCGCCTGATTCCAAACGGGCCAATGATGTGTCGCCCAAGTCCAGTCTGCCTTGTTCAGCCAGCTGTGCGAAGAAGGCAATGCCCGGATCCAAGTTGGTTTCGTCCCCGCCATTTGCGATGGCTGCAGCCAATACTGCATTTTGCGCTTGGGTAGCGGCATTTACGTCGCCGATCGTGACTTTATAATCGCCTGCCAAGATATCCGCGAAGCTGGTCGGGGCATCCGTGACTTTTTCGGAATTGGTGATAAAAGCCAATGTTCCGTAATAACCGACGATCCAATCGCCATCATCATCCTTGGCCCACTCAGGGATGTCATCCCAGTACGATGTTTTATAAGCCAGTGTCAGGCCGTCCGCTTCGGCAACAGGTCCGAATGATTGACCGACATCGCCGATATCCTTTGTCGGATTGTGCTGCTCCGCCTTGAACAATGCCAATTCTTCCGCTGAACTCATATCCGTGTCCGCATGCGTCAAGCCATAAGTCGTTTCAAGTTCTTCCCAAGTCTCGCCCCAGTTCGCCCATGTATCCGGCATACCCACTGATTCTACATGCTCCTCTTCTTTGGCTTGTGTTTCAATTTCGCTTAATGTCAATGCATTCAGATCGACTTCCGCCTCATTAGTCGTCGCCGCCTCTGTTCCGCACGCACTCAGAATAAGCATGCTGCTTAAGGCCAAACCCGCAAACAATCTTTTATTGGACAATCTCATTTTATTCTCTCCTTATTTGTGAACAATGATTTCATTGTTTTTCATTACGTATTTGACTACAAATAAATACTAACAGATGGTTGTAAATAACCTTTGAATTCGCTGTAATTATTTTGTAAACAGCAATGAAACCATGGTGTTAATGCATTTCTTTCGAAAAAAATGGAATAGCCCACCAAAGGATGGATAACCGGAAGTTATCCATCCTTTGGGTCCTTAGATTCAATAATCAGCAAAAAAGCAAGGAAAGCAGCGGATCGATCCGCTGCTCTCCTTGCTTTTTGTGTTAGTCCAACCATTTGACGTAATCTTCGTCTTCCATCGCCTCGACGGCTCCCAAAAGGTAGCCGTTGCCGACTTGCGAGAAGAAGTCGTGGTTGCTGGTGCCGGTCGAGATGCCGTTCATGACGATCGGGTTCACATCGTCGGCCGTGTCCGGGAACAACGGATCGAAGCCCAGGTTCTGCAAGGCTTTGTTCGCGTTGTAGCGGATGAACACTTTGACGCGCTCCGTCCAACCCAGCTCGTCGTAGATGTATTGCGTGTATTTCACTTCATTGTTGTACAGTTCATAGGTCAGCATGTAGACCCAATTCTTTACTTCTTCCTGTTCCGCTTCGGACAGTTGGTTGTAAGCGATCTGGAATTTGTAGCCGATATAGGTTCCGTGAACCGACTCGTCGCGCAGGATCAATTTGATGATCTCCGCCACGTTCGGCAATTTGTTGTTGCCTAGATACCAAAGCGGTGCATAGAATCCCGAATAGAATAGGAACGACTCCAGCAGGACGCTGGCGGCTTTCTTTTCCAGCTGATTCCCGGATTTGTAGATATCGTTGATCAGACTGGCTTTTTTCTGGATGAATTCGTTGCTGTTGGTCCAGTTGAAGATGTCCTCGATTTCAGCTTTTGTGTTCAAAGTACTGAAGATCGAGGAGTAGCTTTTCGCGTGGACCGATTCCATGAATTGGATGTTGTTCAGGACCGCTTCCTCGTGTTGCGTGCGCATATCTTCTTTCATAGCGGCGATGCCGTCCTGCGATTGCAGCGTGTCCAAAAGCGTCAAGCCGCCGAACACTTTCCCCAACATATCCTGCTCGGCTTTGCTGAGGGTGCGCCAGTCGTCCAAGTCATTGGACAACGGAATCCGCGTATCCAGCCAAAATTGCTCCGTCAGTTTTTCCCATGTCAACTTGTCCAGCATGTCTTCGATGCTGTTCCAGTTGATTGCTATATAAGGCTTGTTTGCCATCTTTCATTCCTCCGTTAGACTTTCCGATTATTGCATGACGGGTAATCGAATACAGTTGCGCTGCCTCATCAGATTGTGCATGATTCGCAAGCATTCGCTCCGATTTCGTCGTTGTTTTCCGTAAAGGTACGCACATAATAAATGGATTTTGCGCCTTTTCTCCATGCGTAATTGCGCAGGATGTTCAGATCGCGTGTCGTCATTTTATTGGTGCGCCCTTCTTTCCATTCGTACATGCCTTCCGGCAATTCCGATCGCATGAACAAAGTCAGGCTCATGCCTTGGTCGATGTGCTTTTGGGCAGCGACATAAATATCGATGACACGGCGCATATCGATATCATAGGCCGAACGATAATAAGGCATCGTTTCGTTGGAAAGCTGCGGAGCCGGATAATAAGTCTTCCCGGTTTTCTTCTCTTGGCGTTCTTCAATCAGGCGTGTGATCGGGTGCAGGCTCGCACTCGTTTCATTTACGTAACTGATTGATCCGGTCGGTGCGATCGCCAAACGGTTCTGGTGATACAAGCCGGTTTCATGGATTGCTTGCTTCAACTGCAACCAGTCTTCCTTCGTAGGGACTTTGATGCCCTCAAAAATTTGTTTCACTTTTTCGGATTGGAAAACAACATCGGAATCGGTGTAGGCATCAAAATACTCACCCGTGCAGTAGGTGGATTTCTCGAAATTGGCAAATGATTGTCCGCGTTCCTTGGCGATTTTGTTGCTGGCTGCCAATGTATAATAATTCAAAAGCATAAAGTAGACGTCCGTGAATTCGATGGATTCCGGCGACCCGTAATGCATCTGATTGATCGCGAACATCGTATGCAAGCCCATGCCGCCCAAACCGATCGTATGCGCTTGATCGTTCCCGTTTTTGATTGTCGGGACCGCATCGATGCTTGAATGGTCGGTTACATATGTCAAGGCACGGACCATCGTTTCGACCGATTTTCCGAAATCAGGCGACTGCATCAGGTTCGGAATGTTCGTTGAACCCAAATTGCAGCTGATGTCCGTCCCGAGCACTTCATATTCCTGCTTATCGTTCAGCAAGGATGGTTGTTGCACCTGCAGAATTTCCGAGCAAAGATTGCTCATGACGATTGTTCCGTCCACCGGATTGGCGCGGTTGGCTGTATCGATGTTGATGATGTAAGGATAGCCGGATTCCTGCTGCAGTTTGCTGATTTCGTTCTCAAGATCGCGGGCGCGGATCTTCGATTTGGAGATATCCGGATTATTGACCAGATTCTCGTATTCAGCGGTGATGTCGACATAGGAGAATGGTTTTCCGTAAATCCGCTCCACATCATAAGGGCTGAAGAGGTACATCTGATCGTCCTTCGCCGCCAGTTCATAGAATTTGTCCGGAATGACGAGACCCAACGACAAAGTCTTCACGCGGATTTTTTCATCCGCATTCTCTTTTTTCGTGGACAGGAAGGCCACGATGTCCGGATGGAATACGCTCAAGTACACCGCGCCGGCCCCGTTGCGCTGGCCCAACTGGTTGGAATAGCTGAAGCTGTCCTCGAGAAGCTTCATGATCGGCACGACACCGCTCGACGCATTCTCGATTTTTTTGATTGGATCGCCCGCCGCCCGGACATTAGACAAGTTCACGCCAACGCCTCCGCCAATGCGGGACAACTGCAGGGCACTATTGATTGTACGGCCGATGCTGTTCATGTCATCTGTCGTTTGGATCAGGAAGCACGACACCAATTCCCCACGGCGTTTTCTGCCGGCATTCAAAAAGGTCGGCGTCGCCGGTTGGTAGCGTTGATGGATCATCTCTTCCGCCAGGTCGACAGCCAACTGCTGGTCCCCGTCAGCCAAAAAGAGGGCATTGAAGACGATCCGGTCTTCATATCGTTCCAAATAACGTTTGCCGTCGTTTGTTTTCAGCGCGTACTGGGTATAAAACTTGTAGGCAGCCATGAACGACTTGAAACGAAATTTCTTGTTGTACGTATCCTGCATCAGCTTTTTGATGAAATCGAGCGGGTATTTCTCCAGAAATTCTTTTTCGATGTAGTCCTGCTCGATCAAATAATTCAATTTTTCATCCAATGTATAGAAGAAAACAGTGTTCGGATTCACATGCTCCAGGAAATATGCCCTTACGGCTTCCTTGTCCTTGTGTAAAGGGATTGCGTTATCAATCGGACGATTTATTTCGTTGTTCAATTTATAATAGGTTACATCTTCTGTTTTGGTTACTAATTTTGGACTATCCAAGTTCCGTCACCTTCTCTTTCAAAATCTGAATGTCTTTCTCGTTGCCCTGAAACTCAAACAAGTGCAGAAGCGGGACGCCATAATCGTGTGCCAAGTCCTTTGCGGTAAAGCCGAAAAGCTTGCCGAAATTCAGGTTCCCGCCACCCGCCACGCCTTTGAAGAAAGAACGGTTCCGATCGGTCTCGATGAAATCGACCAGAATATCCGTCACCTCTTTATCGTAGGTCGGGGTCACGATGATGAACGGCTCATCAATCGTCCGGAAGGCATTACCGGCCGTCAATTCGATGGTTTCAAGGCCCAGTTTTTTTACGAACTTCCGCGTTTGGCCGGTCAACGACATAAACACTACCTTCATTTTGCATCACCCTTTTCCCAACTGTTCTTCACCCATTATACGGTTGCGAGGATGGAATTACAACAAAAAGACACAACATATAGTGTGCTTTTCTCGAATCCACACTACATATCGTGCCTTTGTTTGTATTTTCACTTTTCCAGATCAAAAGTTGCGCTGCAGCGAATGACTGCCACCGGCGACGTTTCAGAATTTTATTCTAACATAATTTCCCTGAAGCACCTCCTGATACGCTCCGGGAATCACAAACTTGAATAGAATTTTTTCGCAAGCTGTTCCAGCACTTTCGGATCATCCACGAAAAAGCTATGGCTTCCGCCGGGCACGATGTATTTCCGCGACCCGGGAATCAGGCGGTGCATTGCCTCCGTTTGGTCGTCACGGATCAGATCGAATTCACCCGCCAGCAGCATGGTTGGCGCTTGTATTCGGCTCAGGTCTTCCGCCGAGAGATCCAATTCCTCCAGCATAAGATTATGGATGCACAGTCGCTGGATTTTTTCCGGATCGGAATCCGGTAACGCCAGCAGCTCCTCGTATCGCTCCAATGTTTCTTCGTTGCAGGCGTCGGTCAGGCCATCCGCTTCGTAATTCGCCCCCATCGCAATCAAAGAAGCGATCCGCTCGGGATGATGGGCCGCTAAATATAAGCCCAAATTGCCGCCATCACTGAACCCGAGCACATGGACCCGTTGAATCCCTTCCTTATCCAGCAAGGCCAGGATATCCGTTGCAATCTGCTTGAATGTCAGCCGCTCCACTCCCAGAGCTGATTTGCCGTGGCCTCGCGTATCAAGCGCATAGACCGTGAAGTATTTCGTAAAAAAAGGAAACTGCTGGGCGAAGATGTCCGAACTCTCTCCATTTCCATGCAACAGGAGCAACGCATCACCGGAACCCCCTACCTGATAGTAGAGCTTTCCTTTTCCGGTCTTCAATGTCTTTCCTCTCATAGGCAATGCCCCTTTCTTCTATCAATCCGGCAAACGCCAGTCGATCGGCTCCACACCGAACAAGCGCAGTGCTTCATTCGTTTTGGAAAAAGGCTTCGACCCGAAGAATCCTCTATAGGAAGATAATGGGCTTGGGTGCGGAGATGTGATCACGACATGCTTCGTTGTATCGATGAACACTTTTTTGGCTATCGATGCGTTTCCCCAAAGGATGAAGACGACCGGTTCTTCCCGCTCGTTCAGCGCTCGGATGACGGCATCGGTCAACAATTCCCAGCCTTTTCCGCGATGGGAATTGGCTTCCCCGCCGCGCACCGTCAGGACCGTGTTCAGCAGGAAGACGCCTTGCTTCGCCCAGGATGTCAAATCGCCGTGTTTCGCCGGCTCTATTCCCAAGTCATCCTGCAGTTCCTTGTAGATGTTTACCAAGGAAGGCGGCAATTTGATCCCTTTTTGGACCGAAAAACTCAACCCATGCGCTTGATCCGGGCCGTGATAAGGATCCTGCCCGAGTATGACCACTTTCACCTTGTTGTACGGCGTCAATTCGAAGGCTTCCCAGATATGATGCATCCCGGGATAGACCGTTTCGTTCAGGTATTCTTCCTTCAGGAAGGCGCGCAGCTGTTGATAATACGGCGCCTCAAACTCCTTTTCCAGCTTCTCTTGCCACTCGTTATGGATAATTGCTTTCATATTCACACCACTATCTATCATATTTTTCAATTCCGGTTGCAACTATCTTACCATAATAGACGGATCCTTTTCAGCCCTTCCATCTTCCGGGCGATTATTTTAGTTGGCCTGAACTTATTTTTTCCAAAATGAAAAAGCATGGTAGAATATAAGGGTGAATATACTGCAATTACCGAACAGGAGGATGAATGTATGATTGAACTGATCGTCTCGGATATGGACGGCACCCTATTGAACGATAAGATGGAAGTCTCCGAATCAAACGTGAGCGCCATCAATGAAGCAAATAGATTAGGCATCAAATTTATGGTCGCTACCGGCAGAGGGTATACCGAAGCTGTTCCGGCTCTGAAGGAAGTCGGCATCGACTGTCCCATGATCACACTGAACGGCGGACAAGTATTTGACGAAGATGGACAACTGGTCGAAAACCTGGGGATCGATAAAACAACCACACGCCACATCTTGGAAGATGTGAAAAAATACGGTCTCTATTGCGAACTCATGACATCTAAAGGCATATACTCGGATGACAAAGTGCGCCGGATCGAAGCGACTACTTCGCTGCTCCATGAGACAAACCCTGACACAACTTTCAAAATGGCGCTTGTCCTGGCGGTCGCCCGTTTGGAACTGATGCACGTTAACTATGTCGACAACTTCAAAGACGTTCTGGACGACCATGCCCAGCAAGTACTGAAGATTCTGGTATTCAGCGATTCCGGACAAAGCGAACTGGATCCGATCCGGACAAAGTTGGCAGAGGACAGCCGGTTGGTCGTGACCTCTTCCTTCCGGAACAACATCGAAATCAATCATGTGGAAGCACAAAAAGGGATCGCTTTGGAAAAGTTCGCCAAAAAAAGAGGCATTCCGTTGGAGAATGTCATGGCCATCGGGGACAATTTCAATGACGTCTCCATGCTGAAAGTAGCCGGCGCCAGCTTCGCAGTGGCCAATGCTGAAGACGGAGTCAAGGAATTTGCGAAGTACCTCACTTCCAAAAACTCAGAAAACGGCGTTGCCGAGGCAATCATGCGCTGCATCAACGAAAATTTGTGATTCCGAAAACAGAACGCTGACAGTTACACTTCCCCCCTTTACCTTCGTCTTTATGGATGTAGGAAAGGAGGGAAAATGAATGGATGCGAACGTAGATGTGTTGGCATATATGGAATTGATCAGCAATACCGGTTTTCCGATCGTAATCGCAATGTACTTGCTGCACCGGATGGAAAAAAAGCTCGATGCACTTGTCGGCGCGATTGAAGACCTGAGCCGGGCCTTTAAATGATCACGCCTTGGCCTCACCAGACCTAAAAAAAGCCCTGACATGACAGCTTTTATGCCATCATGTCGGGGCTTTTTGCTGCGTTTTTCCGAACATTCCCGAATAACCCGGATTGATTGACGTTCGTTTGTTAGCGTTTTTATGTCATTTGGTTTTTGTGTCAGTTTTCCTAACATATTCGTGTCGCTATACAATTGTGATTTCTCAGAATTTAAAATATAATCTCGATGTGGTATTATATGAATATTCAAGCAGAGGCTTCATCGTAATCTCATGGTTATTCAGAAGGAATGCTGTTTATAAGGAGGAAAAAATATGTTAAGCAAGAAACTGCGACTAAAGTTGCCAATGCTCTTCATGGCTTTGGGCTTTTTTATTTTTGGCTCAGCCCAACACGAAGTAGTCGAGGCGACAGAAACACAAAAGTTTGTCATCGCAACAGACACCACTTTTGCACCATTTGAATTCCAGGATGCGAACGGCGATTTTGTCGGCATCGATATGGAACTCATCCAAGCAATTGCGGAGGACCAAGGATTTGAAGTGGAGATTCGTCCATTGGGATTCAATGCCGCGCTGCAGGCCTTGGAGACCAAGCAAGTTGACGGTGTCATCGCCGGCATGAGCATCACCGACGAACGGAAACAGACCTTCGACTTTTCGGAACCGTATTTTGAAAGTGGCGTGGTCATGGCAGTTGCCGATGACAGCGACATCTCAAGCTACGAAGATTTGGAAGGCCAGAACGTAGCCGTCAAAACCGGTACGGAAGGCGCAACGTTTGCCGAATCCATCAAGGATGAATATGGCTTCACTACCACCGTTTTTGAAGATTCCGCCAATATGTATCAGGATGTCCTATCCGGCAATTCCGTAGCGGCATTCGAAGATTACCCAGTAATGGCTTACGCAATCGAGGACCAAGGTTTGGCTCTGAAATTGGCTACAGACAAAGAAGCCGGCAGTTCATATGGTTTTGCAGTGGCCAAAGATACAAACCCTGAATTATTGGCAATGTTCAATGCAGGCTTGGCCAATCTGAAATCGGATGGCACTTACCAGGCCATCCAAGAGAAGTACCTTGGCGCATCCGCGGATACAAGTTTGGATGTCCCGGCACAGAACGGAAAAACCTACATCATCGCAACCGACACAACTTTCGCCCCATTCGAATTCCAGGATGCGAACGGTAACTATGTGGGCATCGACATGGATCTGATCCGCGCAATCGCTAAAGATCAAGGCTTCGGAATCGAAATCCGCCCACTGGGATTCAATGCGGCCCTTCAGGCGTTGGAAGCTAAACAAGTGGATGCCGTCATCGCCGGCATGAGCATCACCGACGAACGCAAACAGACATTTGATTTTTCCGAACCGTATTTCGAAAGCGGTGTGGTCATGGCTGTTGCCGCAGATAGCGACATCGACAGCTATGAAGATTTGGAAGGCCTGACCGTGGCCGTCAAAACCGGTACGGAAGGCGCAACATTTGCCGAATCCATCAAGGATGAATATGGCTTCACATTAGCGACTTTCGATGATTCAGCCAACATGTACCAAGACGTCATCGCCGGCAATTCCGTTGCGGCATTCGAAGATTACCCGGTTATGGCCTATGCCATCGAAGGCCAAGGCATCGCATTGAAACTGGCTACCGAAAAAGAAGCAGGCGGCTCTTACGGAATCGCGGTCGCAAAAGACACGAACCCGGAATTGCTGAACATGATCAACACAGGTTTGGCAAACTTGCAATCCAACGGTACTTATGAAGAAATCGTCAACGACTATCTTGGTTCCGACACAGAAGCAAGCAACACTTCCTTCTTCGGACTGATCCAAGAAAACTGGAAAACGTTAATGAAAGGTTTAGGTAGAACGATCCTGATCACTTTTGCATCCATCGTGATCGCATTGGCACTGGGTATCGTCATCGGCTTGTTCAGCGTTTCCCCTAACAAGGCATTGAACTGGATCGCAACCATCTACGTTGACATCATGCGCGGTGTGCCATTGATTGTTTTGGCATTCTTCGTATACTTCTCGATTCCGCAATTGATGGGACTCCGGATGAGCTCGACCGTTGCAGGGATCATCACACTGAGTTTGAATGCCGCAGCTTATCTGGCCGAAATCTTCCGCGGCGGTATCAAAGCGGTTGATGTCGGGCAGATGGAAGCAGGTCGCAGCTTAGGTTTGACTTACCAAACGACAATGAACAAAATCATTTTGCCGCAAGCGATCCGCATCATGATTCCTTCATTCATCAACCAATTCGTCATTACTTTGAAAGACACTTCCATTTTGTCGATCATCGGACTTGTCGAGTTGACACAGACCGGTAAAATCATTATCGCCAGAACCTACGCTTCCGGTAATATGTGGATGATCATCGGCTTGATGTACATCATCGTCATCACGATCCTTACGAAGATTTCCAAAAACCTTGAAGGGAGATTAAAGAATGGCTAACGCAAAAATAAATGTCACGAACCTGAAGAAAAGCTTCGGCAGCAACGAGGTTTTGA
Organism: Trichococcus pasteurii; assembly: GCF_900112935.1. GTDB lineage: Bacteria > Bacillota > Bacilli > Lactobacillales > Aerococcaceae > Trichococcus > Trichococcus pasteurii. The sequence continues at coordinate 476,202 of NZ_FONM01000001.1, read as the reverse complement.
AAGGGATCAACCTTGAAGTCGCTGAAGGCGAAGTGGTCTGCATCATCGGCCCTTCCGGTTCCGGAAAAAGTACCCTACTGCGCTGTCTGAACAAACTTGAAGATGTCACCGACGGCCACGTGCTGATCGATGGTCAGGACATTACCGAAAAAACGACGGACATCAACAAAGTCCGCGAAGAAATCGGGATGGTTTTCCAACACTTCAATCTTTTTCCGCACCTATCAGTAATGGACAACATCACTTTGGCCCCGGTTGAACTGAAACGTGAAAACAAAGAAGCTGCAAAAGCAAAAGCACTTGAATTGCTGGAAACGGTCGGCCTGTCCGAAAAAGCCGACGCTTTTCCAAGCTCTCTATCCGGCGGTCAAAAGCAACGTGTCGCGATCGCACGCGCGTTGGCAATGAATCCGGAAATCATGCTTTTCGATGAACCGACATCCGCGCTTGACCCTGAAATGGTCGGCGACGTGCTTGAAGTCATGAAAAAATTGGCAAAACAAGGGATGACCATGGTTGTCGTTACGCATGAAATGGGCTTTGCAAGAGAAGTCGGACATCGCGTCATCTTCATGGATGGCGGATATATCGTCGAAGAAGGCACTCCTGCTGAAGTATTCGGTAATCCGCAACACCCACGTACGCAAGATTTCCTGAACAAAGTATTGTAATAGCACAAAAAACAAAGGTTGCCCTTTTTTTGGAGGGTAACCTTTGTTTTTTTGTGAAATGTGGAAAACGAGAATCGCTTGGCAGGAGAAGCATGCGTGAACGGATCGTAGCTCCGGGGAGCCTTTGCTTGGCCGGAGCTAAAAGACGACCGTGATGCGACCTCCGACGAAGGGAGGCTCGCCGGAGAAGCAGCCATTCCACCCCCTCAAATCCGGCCAAGCTTCGCTTCATCGGAGTTGAGGGGGTTGGAGCCTCGCTGACCAATCAAAATTAAAAAGAATCGGGCTGTCTCAATTTTTTCGTGAGATAGCCCGATTCTTTATTTTTATTGCAGGATGGTGATCGTCAAAGTCTGTCTGCCGAAAGAAAGTGCGGCGTTCAGGTCTTCCATGTGCAAGTCGATTTTGTTCCCTACGATCGCTCCACCTGTATCGCCGGCAATCGCGATGCCGTAGCCCGGTACACTGACCAGGCTTCCTAATGGAATCACGGAAGGATCAACTGCAATGACCATCGGATTGACCGACAAGTCGATGCCTGTAGCGGTAAAGTTGGATAGGCCCGCTTCGTGGCGCGAATAGGCTGTTGCCGACACGACCAATGTTTTGCCCTGCGCAGCCGGTGTTTCCGTCACAGCCGGAGTAGTAATGGTCACGGCAGGCGCGGTTTCAACTGATGCAACCGAACTGTCGGTGATTTGGCTTACAGGTGCTGTTGCGGATGATGCGACTGCGCTCTCTTGCACGGACGCTGACGCTGTAGACGATGCAGATTCGGCAACGGCACTGCTCGACTCCGCAATTTGTTGCTCTTCCGCTGCTTTTGCTGCGGCTGCAGCGGCATCAGCTTTGGCTTGAGCCTCTTCGGCAGCCAGACGGGCAGCTTCATCCGCGTACTCGGTCTTCACTTGCGACAACACTGTTTGATTGTCGGACAGAATGCCCTTCAGACTAGTCAACTCTGCCGCCAATGCAGTGGACTCGGATTTCAGACGGCTTTCAGCAGCCTTGACTGTCTGGATTTCCTCAGCCAATTGCTCTTCCAATGCTGTCAGTTTCTCCTCTTCCGAAATGGCAGTTTCAATCTGTTCATTGTCGGCAGCCTGCAATTGGCCGACTACATACGCTCTGCTGATGAAATCGGCAAAATTTTCGGAATCCAGCAACATCAAAATTTGGTTCGTCGTTGCATCCGAAGTCTGCAAGGCAACGAGCCGTGTTTTCAGTTGTTCTTTCCGCGAAGCGATCACTTCTTTTTGCGCTTCGATAGCTGCTCTTGTCTCGATTTGGCTCTCTTCTGCAGCAGTAATCTGCGCCTTCAGGTCATCGATCCCCATTTGTTTCAGGTTGATTGACGCTAATGTTTCACCGATTGTCACTTCCACAGAAGCGATTTGAGCTTCCGTCTGTTTTTCTTCTTGGGTTAAAGTATCTAAGGTGGAACCTTGAACTTGTGTAATGGAAAGGGTCAGACTTGCTGCCAAGCCGGCCAACATCAGTTTCCCTATACGCTTTTTATGATTCAAAATCTCACGCCTCTCTTTTCTCGTTGGAAAATGCTCCTTTATTATATCGAAATTCCCTTAACGAAGGGTTGCATTCCTTTTACTGTTACGTATCAAATGATTCGTTCAAGTCATATTCCGCCTTTTAATGCGCTGTTTTGTAACTTATCCGTAACATAAGTTTCCTCTCTGTAACAGAACTCTGTTTTGGTTATCTAAAACCGGCATCAGAAAAAGATAATTTTATGACAAATTTGCCGAATTCCAGTAAAATGGAAAGTGAGGAATCTTGGACGATCCGGGATTCAGAAGGAGACATTCATGTTACTAGAGAGAATAGGTTTAATCGATATCGGATCCAACACGATCCGTTTGGTCATCTTTGAAATCGATGAACACTTCACGATGTTTCAAGTCCAGAATATCAAGACCCCCGCACGCCTGTTTCAATATTTGGACAAAAAGAAAAAGATGTCCCAAACAGGGATTGACGTACTCATCAAAGTCCTGAAAAGTTTCAAATCTGTCGCTGACCAGTATCAAGTCAGCGTTCTGATGCCGGTAGCGACAGCCGCTATCCGCCAGTCCACCAACCGCGATGACATCATCGCGCAAGTACGCAAGAAAACCGGCATCGAAATGCTGTTGTTGCCGGAAGAAAAAGAAGCCTTTTATGGGAATTATGCCGTTCTGCATACGACCCAATTTCCTAGCGGCATCACGATCGACATCGGCGGCGGCAGCACGGAAGTCACTTACTATGAGAACAAAGAGCTCCAGCAATACCATAGTTTCCCGTTTGGGGTCGTGACTTTGAAGCAGATGTTCTTTGACGGCAAAGAACACAATGACCCGAAAGCGATTAAGAAGATGCAGGAATTTGTGAAGGATCAGTTCAAATCAATCAAATGGCTCAGCAAGAAACAAGTGCCGATCGTAGCCATGGGCGGTTCTGCCCGCAGCATCGCGAATGTCCACCAACGCCAAGTCAATTATCGGTTAGCGGGCGTGCATGGGTACCGCATGTACAAAAACGACCTCCAACGGACATTGGATTTGTTCCAGTCATTGAGCATCCCGCAGCTGCAGAACCTCGATGGGCTGAGCCGAGACCGCACCGATTTGATCATACCGGCGAACGTGGTGTTCAATACCCTCTTCGATGAGGTGAAGGCCCCTGTGTTTTTGTTCAGCAATAAAGGCTTGCGCGAAGGCATCGTGATGGAATATCTAAACAACAAGTACGAAAACAAAGCCTTCAGCGTTTTCAACATAGCGGCTCAATCGGTCAGCAGGATCGCCGCCAGCTACCACACGCTGGCGCATGTCGCGCAACAAAGGGTGAAGTTGGTCGATATGCTGTATGAGGAATTGTGCAGATTGGGGATTTTTGAAAAGAACCCGGAAATGGAGAAACTTTTGCATTTCGGAAGCTACCTTTATTACCTTGGGCAATTCGTCGAGACAGGCGCCAGTTCGCAGCATACTTTCTACATCATCTCCAACAGCGACTTGGATGGTATCAGCCACAAGGAACGGGTAAGCATCGCTTTATTGGCCAGCTTCAAAAACCGGTCGCTCGTCAACCAGTACCTGTTGGGCTTTACGGATTGGTACACTGTGACTCAGATCGATCAACTGCAATCACTGGGCGGCATCATCAAGTTTGCTGACGCCATCAACGACTCCCATATGGAAGTCATCCAAGACATCAAAATCAATAAGACAAAAAATGGTCACAACCTGGTGCTATATTATAAAGGTGACATTCTTGCCGAAGAGTATCGTGCCGAGCGCCAACGCAAACATATCGAGCGTTTGCTGAGCGGTAAACTTAACATTATATTTACAGAAATTTAACAAATATGTGCTATAAATAAAGCTTATAAATCGAATGAACGGATGTGTCATATGATGGAATCAGATAGTAAACCCAATCTTGCTCATGCAGATTATTATTTCAATCGAGAGTTGAGTTGGCTGGACTTCAACAAGCGTGTCCTCGAGGAAGCGAAAGATCCTCAGAACCCTTTGCTTGAACAGCTGAACTTTTTATCCATAGCAAGTTCCAATCTTGATGAATTCTACATGGTTCGGGTTGCCGGGTTACAGGACCAGTTCAAACTCGGCTATCATATCACGGACAGCAAAACCGATATGAGCCCCATTGAACAGTTGTCTGCCATCTCCAAGAAAAACAGCGAGAATATCGCTGTGCAATACAAGTACTATTATGAACTTCTGAATAAATTGGCCGAAAAGAATATCCGCATAAAAAAAATCAGCGATCTTTCCGAAAGCGAACTGGCTGTTATAGAAGAAACCTTCGACGAGCAGATTTTCCCCGCATTGACGCCTCTCGGGATCGATGCATATCGGCCCTTCCCTAACTTGAACAACAAATTGATCCACATTTTTGTCAATTTGGAAAAGAAGGATACGACCCGGGTTGCGATTGTGCCTGTTCCAGCTCCGTTGCAACGGTTCATTTTGTTGGATGAGGACAAAAACGACATCGGCATCGTACTGTTGGAGGATGTTGTGCGCCATTTCATCCATACCTTATTCAAAGGTTTCACTGTCACGAACAGCTTCAGTTGCCGGATCACCCGCAATGCGGATTTGGAATTGCATGAGGATGGAGCGGATGATCTGCTTGTGGTCATCCAGGATTACCTTAAGAAGCGCAAAAATGGTATGGCTGTCCGCCTTGAAGTCGACACACGCGATACGATCGAAACCCTGCAGGGAGACGTGCGCTTTTTGCAGACCGAATTGGATCTCGAGGATCGCGATGTCTATATGATCGATGGCCCGTTGGATCTTACTTTTCTCAGCAATTTGACCCGTCATCTGGCGGTTGCTTCGCCGGATGACGTATACCCTAGCTTCTCACCGGTCATACCAAGTGATCTGTCCGGAAAAAACATCTTTGATGTGGTTGAAAATCAGGATGTCTTCCTGCATCATCCCTATGACTCGTTCGATCCGGTCGTCGATTTCATCAAGAGCGCCGCTGAGGATGAAGATACGATCGCCATCAAACAGACCCTTTACCGGGTCAGCAAAGATTCACCGATCATCGAAGGTTTGAAGACTGCAGCCGAATCCGGCAAACAAGTCACTGTGCTTGTCGAGCTGAAAGCCCGTTTCGACGAAGAGAACAATGTGCAATGGGCGAAAGAATTGGAAGAAGCCGGTGCCCATGTCCTTTACGGGATGACCCATTTGAAGACCCACAGCAAAATCACGATGGTCGTAAAAAAACAAAATAACAGTATCATCCGTTATGTCCATTTGGCTACCGGCAATTACAACGATAAGACCGCCAGACTTTATACGGACATGGCCATCTTCACCGCAAACAAGGAAATCGGAGAGGATGCCACAAACTTCTTCAACTACTTGAGCGGCTATTCTGACCAACCGGAGTACAATCACTTGCATGTTTCGCCTTTCGAAATCCGTGATTCGTTCATTGAATACATCGACGATGAAATCGCCTCGCATAAACAATTCGGGAACGGGCATATCATCGCAAAAATGAACTCCTTGACCGACAAGCGCGTCATCATGAAACTGTACGAAGCCAGTCAAGCCGGCGTCCGGGTGGATCTGATCATCCGCGGCATCTGTGGCCTGAAGCCCCAAGTACCCGGCGTGAGCGAAAACATCCATGTCCGCAGCATCGTCGGCCGCTTCCTGGAGCATAGCCGAGTCTACTATTTCCATCATAACGGTGATGAAAATCTTTTCCTGTCTTCCGCGGACATGATGACCCGCAACATGATCAAACGCGTCGAGATAGAATTTCCGATTCTGGACAAAGCCATCAAGAAAGAAATCCTTTCGCTGATGGATGTCTACCTGGCAGACAATACAAAAGCACGCGAACTGCATCCGGACGGGACCTATCGCTATGTCCGGAACGATAATCCCAAGGTGGATGCACAAAAATATTTCATGGAGTTGGCGAACAAGGAAAAAGAAATCCCGACACTCTCTGAAAAAGATTCCTGGTTGAAAAAAATCCAACGCAGGTTCAAGAAATAACGGCAACAAAAGAAGAAGGCCAAGAGTTGCGTGCTCCTGACCTTCTTCTTTTGTTGCCGTTCTTAGGCTAATTTATTGTATTTTGAAACCGCCAAGCCGATTGCAAAACCGATCAGCGACGGAATCAGCCAACCCATTCCGATGTCGGATAAAGGGATCGCTGAATCGGTCCAGGCGATGACACCGTTCAGGCCGACAGCATCCTTGATTCCTTGCGGCAAAGCTTTCAGGAAATCCACGGTTGCGAATGGCAAGGTGAACAAGGTCGTCATCTGGTAGACAATCGTCCGGTCATTGAACTGGCTGCTCATGATCGACAGCAATATCAAAGTGATCGACAATGGGTAAAGGAACATCAACACTGGGATCGAGAACGCGATGATCTGACTCAAGCCCAGATTCGCCAAACCGAAGGAAATGGCGGTAAACAGATAGACGTACTTTTTGTAGTCCAATGAGCCCGGAAACATGTGGACGAATGTTTCGCTGATGGCCGTTATCAACCCGATTGCTGTTTTCAGACAGGCAACGGTGATGATGACCGCAAACAGGACAGCTCCGAAGATGCCGAAGTACTCGTTCGAGATTTGCGCCAAGGCGATGCCGCCGTTGTCGCTGATTTCAAAGATGCCGCGGCTCGTTGCGCCCAAGTAAACCAGCGAACCGTAAATGACAGCCATCAACAACATGCTGATCGTTCCGGATTTTATCGTGTCTTTGGCGATGGTCGTTGTCTTTGTGACGCCCAATCCTTGGATCGTCGTCACAACGATGATGCCGAAAGCCAAGGAAGCCAATGCATCCATCGTGTTGTACCCTTCCAAAAAGCCTTTGAAGAATGCGCCTGTCTGATAGCTCGCATCCACTGGTATTTCACTCGCAGTACCCATCGGCGCGAAAAATCCGAAGAGGATCAGGATCGAAAGAAAAACGAGGAAGATCGGATTCAGAACCTTGCCTACCCATTTCAATATTTCCGATGGCTTCAGGGAGAACCATAAGACCGCTGCGAAGAAAAGCAACGAGAACAGGAACAGCGTCATTTTTGTCATTGAAGGATCCAAATAAGGCGCAAAGGCTGCCTCGAACGAGACGGTCGCGGTACGCGGCGTCGCAAAGAATGGCCCGATCGTAAGGTAGAGTGCCGCTGTGAAGAAAACGCCGTATTTCGGATGGACCTTGCTCGCCATTTCCAGCAGGCTTTCTTTACCGGACAGCCCCATCGCCACGATGCCCAGAAACGGCAACCCCACTGCCGTCACGATAAACCCTAATATTGCCGGCAACAAATTTTGCCCAGCCAATTGCCCCATATGGACCGGGAAAATCAGATTGCCGGCACCGAAAAATAAGCCGAACAACATGGAGCCGATGTATATATATTCTTTATTCGATAATTTCTTATCCATTAAGTACCAGCCAACTTTCTGTTTCAATTTTGTTCATTCTATCATGGCGTTTCCCCTGTTACTATAATTGGGAGCGCTAACCCAGAAAAACTTACCAATTTCTCATTTTGTCAACTGTCCGGTAATCTATGACTGTCATCCAAAATTAATGGCAACATTACAACAATCTGCAACAAACGATTGCCAACAAAGACACAATCTCACTCGTTTTTTGTAAACACCGTGTTAAAATCCTTTTATTTTTTCAGGAATATGCTAGAATTAATTGACTATAAACAAGAATTGAGGAATGTAAAAAAATGATTACCGTATCAAATGTCAGCCTACAATTTTCCGATCGCAAGTTGTTTGACAATGTTAACCTAAAGTTCACTCCTGGTAACTGCTATGGCGTCATCGGTGCAAACGGAGCTGGAAAATCTACTTTCTTGAAGATTTTATCAGGTGTCATCCAGCCCACAACCGGCGATATCATTTTAGATCCAAATGAACGTCTAGCTGTACTGAACCAGAACCACTATGGTTTCGAAGAACATCAAGTATTGGACACTGTAATCATGGGGCATAAACGCCTTTATGAAATCATGGCCGAGAAAAACGCCATCTATGCAAAAACTGATTTCACTGAAGAAGACGGCATCAGAGCCGGCGAACTTGAAGGCGAATTTGCTGAATTGGATGGATGGGAAGCCGAATCCGATGCTGCAAGTCTGTTGCAAGGTTTAGGAATCGGTGAAGAATTGCACTACAAGCAGATGAGTGACCTTTTGGAGCCGCAAAAAGTTAAAGTTTTGCTGGCGCAAGCCTTATTCGGCAAACCGGACGTATTGCTGTTGGACGAGCCGACAAACGGTTTGGACAAAGAGTCAATCGAATGGTTATCCGAGTTCCTGATCAACTTCCCTAATACCGTCATCGTTGTTTCTCATGACCGTCACTTCCTGAATACGGTTTGTACGCATATGTGTGACGTTGACTTCGGAAAAATCAAACTGTATGTCGGAAACTACGACTTCTGGATGCAATCCAGTCAGTTGGCTGCTAAATTGGCCGCTGATTCCAATGCGAAAAAAGAAGAGCAGATCAAGGAATTGCAGGACTTCATTGCGCGATTCAGTGCAAATGCATCGAAATCCAAACAAGCAACATCCCGTAAAAAGACGTTGGATAAAATCACCTTGGATGATATTCAACCATCATCCCGTAAATATCCTTTCGTCGGCTTCACTCCGGAACGCGAAATCGGAAATGACTTATTGATGGTTTCGAACATCTCCAAAACAATCGATGGCGTCAAAATTTTGGACAACATCAGCTTTGCGTTGAACAAAGGCGACAAAGTGGCATTCACAAGCCGCAAAGATATTGCTACTTCCACCCTCTTCAAGATTCTGATGGGTGAAATGGAAGCTGATGGCGGTACTTTCAAATGGGGCGTCACAACTTCCCAAAGCTACTTGCCGAAGGACCACACGAACGAATTCCCGGTTGCCGACATCACCATTTTGGAATGGTTGCGCCAATTCGCAGGCAAAGAAGAAGACGACAATACCTTCTTGCGCAGCTTCTTGGGCCGCATGCTGTTCTCAGGTGAAGACGTCATGAAGAAAGTCTCTGTCCTATCCGGGGGAGAAAAAGTACGTATCATCCTATCGAAAATGATGCTTTCCAAAGCAAACGTCCTGGTGCTGGATGACCCGACGAACCACTTGGATCTTGAATCCATCACAGCATTGAATGACGGCATGATCGCCTTCAAAGGCGCATTGTTGTTCACTTCACACGATTACGAGTTCATCAACACTACTGCGAACCGTATCATCGAATTGACTCCAAACGGCGTTGTTGACAGAATGGAAACAACCTACGAAGACTTCTTGGCAGATAAAGATGTGCAAGCAAGAATCAACGCACTTTATAAAGAACAAGCTTAAACCAGCACGAAAAAAAGAGGAACAAACCGAGCATTCGGGTTGTTCCTCTTTTTGTTTAATAGAATATTTCAATTCCAAAAGTGCCTCACCTCTGGTGTTTTACAGGGGTGCAAAATATTCCATGCATCCCAAAACGTTGGCTAGCTTCACGGGTTAGCCCTTCTGAAAAGGGATAAAGGAACCCCTTGTCTCTACCGAGCCAAGGATACTATTCGACTAACCTGCTGACGCAGGAAGTCTCTCAGCAATTGCGCTCTACGATGCTCATTTGCATGGGACTCTTAGGGATTCATCCCTTAGACTCCCAGTACAAGGTGACCGTAGGGAACGTTGCAAGGCCAGATTTCCTAAATTGTCATGACTCTTGCGATTTCAATCGCTTAATCCTGTCATAAGGCCATCCAACCGGTCGCGCAGTGAGGCCCTCTGATGTCGCACTGTGACATCAGAGTACTTGACCGATTAGGTCACAGTGTTTCCTTAATCAGGGCTGAACGAACCCGTTCCGCTTTTCTATACTTTTTTCCAGATTATGTGGGCTTCGCAGGCTAGGTCTTCGCCGTTCAGGATGCGGTGCGCGGTGATGATTTCGCCGTTCTCCGCTTCTTTTGTCGACATGACGCTGGTGATGCTGTTGCCGTATTCGACTTCTTTTTCGTACTTGATCGTAACGGCAGCCATCTGGTGATCCATGATGAATTTCGGGTCGATCGTGTTGATGATCCAATCGAAATATTTCGCGTTGTTGACATGGCGATTGTAGTCGATATCCAGGTATCTGACGCGGAAATCCTGTTCCTTGCGGTTATCCGGCTCCAGTTGGATCGGTTTCTGCATGCGCACCATCGTCCGGATTTCATCAGCCTGATAAACGGCCAGCAAGTCTTTTTGGATCTGGACCATCTTACGGGTCTCGATGTCCATCATGACGAAGTTCGTCATGACTTCCACACACAATTGTTCACTTTCATCATAAGCCCGGAAGCGGCGATAGGTGAAGAAGCGGTTATAGCTCATCGCTTCCGTTTCCAGAATGATTTCTTCGCCTTGGTGCGGCATGCGTTCGATCTGCATGTCGTATTGCACGATGATCCAACTGAGTCCTCTTTCGGACATCTGGTCATTCGTGTTCCCGAGTGAATCGCTTTGTTGGCCCGACAGATCCATCATCAGGTTCACGAGCGAAGGCAAGGTGATCTCACCGGTGATGTCGCATTCATAACCTTTGATGCGATGGGTTCTGCGATAGATTAATCCGCTCAACGTTTTCCCTCCAAAATCAATTTTATAATAGAAAGGATACCATACTTTTCAGGGCGGACCAACCGAAAAACTGAGAAGCGTCAGACGCGCAGTTGCTGTCTGTCGTTGTAGAATTCTCGGTATGCTAAGAAAGAGGCGATGTAGGAGGAAATGCTTGTCGCCGCCACCAACATGAAAGTCACCATAATCTGATACATGATGGCCGTCATCGGTACGGTGCCGGCAAACATCAGACCCGACATCATGCCCGGCAAGGAGACGATTCCCACTGTTTTGGCGGAATCCAAGGATGGCTGCATGCCAGATTTGATCGTCTCCCTTAAGATGGTGCGCGAGGCTTGATTCGGAGTCGCACCGAGAGACAGTTTTTCCAGAATCTGTTGGCGCTGATCGCGGAACAAGGAATTCAGGTTACGGTAACACAAGCCGATCGTCGTCATCGCATTCCCGGCTATCATGCCGGTGATCGGCACAATCTGTGAAGGGATAAATTTGACGGACCCGGACAGGACCAAAATGGATAACGTCAAAATCGCTGAAGCAGAGATGGCGATGAGCGAAATCTTCAAAGAATTGGGGATGCTGCTGCTGCGTTTGTGGGCATTCCATGATGCATTGAAGACGATGACCGCAACCATCGCCAAAGTGACGATTGTGTTATTCACATTGAACAGATAGGTCAATACGTACCCGACCGCGATCAACTGCACAATGGCTCTGGCAATGCTGTACAAGATATCTTTGGCCGTTCCTAATTTTTCCTTGTACGAGATGTAGACTCCCACCATTACTAACGAAAAGCTCAACATGAGCGTGATTGGACTGACTTGTAGATCCATATTATTTTGCCTCCTCTTTCACGATTTTCCCTGCAACGATATGGATGTTCTTATCCGCCAAGCTGGACTCTTCCTCGTTATGACTGACCATAATGATCGTCATATCGGAATGATTCCGCATTTCCTGGAGCCATTTCCAGATGATCTGGCGATTCGCTTCATCCAAGGCGCTCGTCACTTCATCGAGCAAGAGGATTTTTGGTTGGAAAAGGACGTTGCGTATCAAGGCGACACGCTGTTTTTCTCCACCCGACAAGGTGTTGATTTCTTTATTCAGATATTCCTTCGGCAGCCCGACCGATTCCAAATATGCGACTGCTTTCTTTTCATCAAATTCCTCTTTGCGGATTTCGTAAGGAAAAGCCAAATTATCGCGGACGGTTTTTCCGAACAAAACAGGTGTCTGGAATGTGTAGGAAACCTCCTTGCGGTATTCGGTAGGTTCATATTCATCCAGCGATTTCCCTTGGTAGCGTATTTCCCCTTCGGTACGCGAAAGAATGGTCGCAATGATCTTCAATAATGTGCTCTTCCCGCTTCCGGATGGACCGGTTATCGAGAGAAACTCGCCTTCCTCCAACGAATAGGTGATGTCATCCAGAATGACTTTGCCATCCGAGACAAAACTCAAGTTTTCCATTTCCAATAATGCCATTTTTAAATTACTCCTTTATCATTCAATATGCAGCCGAAACGGTTTCGGCATCCAAAGGTCATTGTTAAGCTCGACTATGCTTCATCCCTCTATTCTATCACTGTTTTCCGCTTTGCGGTTAATGATAATTATTATAAATTAGTAATAAATACAAAAAGACAGCCCATTACCGGGACTGCCTTTCCTTTCATACTCATTCTTCCAACTCCGCGTACGAAATCAAATTGATGGCATCATCTTCACGGATGCGATCCGCAAAATCGGAGTGCATCAAGAACTCAGCCATGTAGGCCCGGTCCTTCTGAAGACTGCTCACGCGTTCCAGACTGGCATCGACATAGCCCGGATGGACGATTAATTCTACCGAGGTATCCGGCTTTTCCAGGACGGCCATGATGTCATCCAATTTCTCCATCACATCCATCCCCAATTCGGCCTGCGGTTTTTCGGCCGCAAAACCAAGGTCGAATTGACGGTCCGTATGCATCACCCCATGGCTGCCCTCGAAGTGATCCCGGATCGGCAGCTCGTACTGGATCGCCAAGGACAGGATGACTTTGTTGAGCGGCTCCAACATATGGACATGGTGATGCGAATCCAAATGCGTTGGTTTGATGCCTGCCTTCCGCACCTTTTCGATCTGCGCATGCCACTCCGCATAAACTTCGTCCAAATCCATCGAAGCCGCATGTTGCTGCACGTATTCCCTGGTGCGGAAGCGCCCTTCGGCACTGATGGTGGACGCATCAGCCAATAAAGGCTTTCCGAGCGTCAGATTCAGATGGACCCCGATTTCCAGATCTGGATGATCCGATGCCAATTCCACTGCATGATCGAATGCCGCTCCGTTCGCCAGCAAGGTCGTCGAGGTGGTGATGCCGTACAAAAAACTGTCGATGATGCCATAGTTCACGCCATTTGTGAGACCAAAATCGTCTGCGTTGATGATTACTTGTCCCATAAGTCATTCTCCTGTCTGTTTCGGATGAAACGGTTCGGCTTCAAATCGCTTTGACTGCCCCACCATCCACATAAAGTGTGCTGCCGGTGATATACGTATTCGCATCGGAAAGAAGGAAAACGACAGCTTTAGCGAATTCTTCCGGTGTACCGTAACGGCCCAATGGAATACCTGCAATCGAAGCTTTGTCGACTTCCGAAACTGTCAGCTCTTTCGCTTTGGCGTTTGCTTCATTCAGATATTTCAGGCGATCGGTTGCAATTTTCCCTGGCGCAACGACATTCACCAGAATATTATCAGGCGCCAATTCATCGGCAAGCGTCTTGCTCAAGCCGACGATGCCATTCCGGAATGTATTGGAAAGCACCAGATTCGGCAACGGAGTCTTCACAGAGATCGATGCGATATTGACGATGCGTCCGCCCTCTTTGCGAAGATCAGGCAGCACTTCACGGATGATCCGGATGTAGCTCAGCAGATTCAATTCGAACGCCTGTTGCCATGCTTCATCGGAAAAGGAATCGAATTTTCCGCTTGGCGGACCACCTGCATTATTCAGCAAGATATCAATTTTCCCGAATACTGCATGGGTCCTTGCCACCAGCTTCTGGATGTCATCAACTTTGGTGATGTCACATGGGAAATAAGCGACCTTTCCGGCATGCAACGCTTCCAGCTCTTCTTTCGCCTCAGCCAATTTGTCCTCGCTTCTGCTGGTGAGCATGACGTGCGCACCTTCTTTGACGAGTTCCTTCGCCACCGCCTTGCCCAATCCTTGACTCGAAGCGATGACCAATGCCACTTTATTCTTTAGCCCCAGATCCATTTCGGTTCCTCCTTCAACTGCTCACTTTTTGAATCCCATTACTTATACTATAGCCCAAAACCGCTGATGTCACTAGCATTTCCACTCGCGGCCCGCCGATTGTCCCTGATTTCCGGTGTGAGAATCTGTTATAATGTAAAATGAACTTATTTATCTGAACAAATAGAAACCCACAACTTTTTTATTACAAATACTAACCCGATCGACAGGAGACTTTCCCATGAGAATACTGCATACAGCTGATTGGCATCTCGGCAAAATCGTCAATGATTTTTCCATGCTGGACGATCAGCGCCATTACTTGATGAACCTGATTGAAACACTCAAAGACAAAGAAATCGAAGCAATCATTATGGCCGGGGACCTTTACGACCGCGCGTTGCCGCCGAAAGAAGCGGTGGCGCTGGCCAACCGGACACTGACCCGGATGGTGAAGGAGTTGGGTGTGCCCGTGTTCGTCATCGCCGGCAACCACGACAGCAACGAAAGGATCGAATACGCAGCCGATCTGCTGGCGGACAGCCATCTCTATATAGAAGGGACGATGAAAGAGGTCGTCCGCAAAGTTGCCTTCCAGAGAACCAATTTTTATCTGCTGCCCTTTGCGGATCATGTCTATGTCCGGGAAACGCTACACGACGACAGCATCAAAAATATGGAGGATGCCGTTCGGGCGCAGTTGGCGACCATCAAGGCAACAATGAACCCGGATGAAGTGAACATTCTGATAGCGCACGGCTATGTGATCCAGACCGGAAACGACACGAGCGAACCATCCGATTCCGAACGTCCGCTCAGCATCGGCACTTCCGAATACGTGGATGTGTCCCTGTTCGAGGACTTTGATTACGTCGCTTTGGGCCATCTGCACAAGGCCCAGAAAGTCAAAAACGACAAAGTCCGCTACAGCGGCTCGATCCTGAAGTATTCCAAATCGGAAACCCCACACCAAAAGCAGGCGACTATCGTAACGATAGAAAAAGGAAAACTCGAGATCGAACCGCTACGCATCAAGCCTTTGCGCGATATGCGCACAATCAGGAGCACGTTTTCCGAGTTGATGAACGGCCAATCCGACGATTACCTGTTCTTTGAACTGGAGGATACGGAATATGTGCTGGATGCGATGAACCAATTGCGACGCCGCTATCCGCAAGCGATGGGCCTCGAGTACGTCAGCCGGAGGGAAACCGAATCAGTGGCCCTGCAGCATAACCGGGAGGATCTCCAACAGCTATCGTACCCGGACTTGTTCAAGGACTTTTATGAGCAATACCGCGCCATGGAATTGGATGAATCCGGTCAAAAAATCGTTGCGGATATCTTTTCCGCTTTGGGAAGGAAGGATTAGATGAGACCCTTAAGATTAGAAATATGTGCCTTCGGGCCATACAAAGAAAAAATCGTATTGGACTTCACGCAATTCCAGAACCAAACGTTGTTTCTTGTGAGCGGGCCTACGGGTGCAGGCAAAACCACGATTTTCGATGCCATCGCTTATGCACTTTACGATGTCGCCAGCGGCAGCAGCCGGGAAAAGGATACGTTCAAATCGCAGTTCGCAACGGAAGAGTCGGTCTGCTACGTCGATTTGGAATTCGAATACAACGGAAAAGCTTACCGCGTCAGACGCTCCCCTGCCCAGACAGGTCCCGGGAAGAGCGGGAAAATCATCAATCTTTTGGCTGATGTCGCCTTTTATCACGACGACACCGTGACGACGAAAGCGCGCGATGCCAATGCAGAAATAGAGCAGTTGCTTTCCTTGAACTATGAGCAGTTCAAACAGATCGTCATGCTGCCGCAAGGGGAATTCAAGAAGCTGCTTGAATCGAACAGCAACGAAAAAGAGACCATCTTCCGGAATATCTTCGGGACCGAAATCCTGAAAAGTTTCCAGGAGGAACTGAAGGAAAAAGCCAAATCGCTCCAAACCCAAGCGGCTTCCGCTCAGGATTCCCTGCAGACCGCCTACTCCTTTGCCTCAGGAATTTCCGATGACTCCCTGCAGGAAGCACTCACATTACAGGATACCGAGCGCGTCCTCGTTCGGACCGCGGAACTGTTGGCGGCGCTCGAAGAAGGGCGCAACGCCAAAGAACTGCAGCTCACGTCTTTGCGATCACAAAGCCAATCCGCTTCCGATACCATCAAATTGCTGGAAGACATCTCTCAGCTGGAAGCCAGACTGAAGGTTCTTGAGGAGGAGGAAGCTTCTGTTGCCGGATGGAAAGAGCAATTGGAACGCCATGAACAAGCCGTCAAGTCTGAGGAAAAAAGATTGCTGTGCGTCACTGCAGCCACCAACAAGGACGTAAAGCAGGAACAAGCCAAACTCAATGACGGTCTCTTGGAACAATTGAATCAGGCTTCACGCGCTAAAAAGCCAGCGTTCAAAGCAGCTGAGCTTGCATTTTCCCTGATCCCTGGCTTGCGTGAGCAGGTCGACGCCGTGAAGGAGCAGGAAAAACAACTGATCGCATTGGCGAAGAAAGAGAAAGAACTGACCGGTTGCCAAAAAGCGTGCGACGCTGCCAGGCAAGAACTTCAGAAACATGCGGATCTAAAACAAGCGCAAAAAGAAAACCAGGAACATTGCCGGCAGAAGCTTGCGGAGGTGAAGCAAGCCCAAAAGGATGTTGCCATCATTCAAGATCAATTGAGTGCGTGCAGAATGAATGTGCTGCAATCCGAGCAGATCCACAAAAGGATCGTCCAAACCCAAAAATTGCTGGATGAACAACTTGCAAAAGGTGCGCGATTCCTGATCCTGGAAAAAGAATACAGGGCGATCGATCAACAGTTCAAGGACGAAACCCTCCTATACAACCGCAACATCGCCGGCATCTTAGCCGAACAATTGGTTGGCGGAGAGGCTTGTCTTGTCTGCGGTTCAACGGACCATCCCGCACCCGCGCAAAAAACGGCGGAGACCCTCTCCGATCAGGACCGGGAGCAGCTGGAGAAAAAACGGAATCAGGTATATGCGGATTACCAGCAAGCGACTGCCCAACTTTCCGGCATCCGAAAACAACTGGCCGATCTCTTCGATGAGTTCGCTGTCCCGGCTGAAAATTTCGAAATATACAAACAGGAACAGAAAGCAAAACGCGATCGCGAGATCGCGTCAGAAAAAACGCTGCTGTTGGAGATGACAGCTCAGCAGAAGGTTATTGACGAAGAAGAGGCCCTCATCAAGCAGCAAAACAACATCGAAGCGAATCTGCAGGAGATCGACCAGAACTGTCTTGCGCTTCAGAAAACATTGCATTTGAACGAAACTCTTTCCAGGGACCTGCTGGCCGATATCGAACAGGAAAAACAAGTTTTGGGCGACAAGGACCTCGCAACCGTGCAAAAAGAGATCCTGCAGCTCAACGAAAACATTGAGACCTGCACAAATGAATACAACAAGCTCAACAGCGAGCTGACTGAACTCGAAAAACGGATTGCAGTCTGCCTTGCCAACCGGACCACCTATGCGGCTCAAGTCGAAGAAGCCACAACGGCTTTGCTGGAAACTGAGACTATATACGCAAATGTGCTGGCTGCTGCCGGTCTGGAAGAACCTTTCAACCAGCTGATATTGGATAAGTCACTGTGTCTGGAAATCCAGAAACGGATACGCAGTCATGAAGACGATCTGAATGTCACCCTGACTCGCTTGCAAGATTTAAGAATAAGCGCAGCAACGTTGGATCCAAATCAAACCATTGTCTCCTGCTCCGATCAAAAAGTGCTTCTGGACAACGCCATCCGCGAGTCGGAAGAGCAAAAAGATCAGCTCGCTGGCGACATCCAAATGCTCAGAAAAGCGGCGCAAGAAATTGCTGCAATCTACAAAAAGCAGCAGCAGATCATTGCCGATTACCAGAAATACAGGACCTTGTCGGACATCGCCAACGGCACGAAGGAAACCGACTACATTTCCTTCGAACGCTATGTGCTGGCGATCTACTATGAAGAAATCATCGAAGCCGCCAACCTTCGCTTCCAACAGATGACGAACAACCGTTACCTGTTGTTGCGGAAGGAAGATAAAGGAAAAGGTTCTGGAGCCAAGGGTCTGGACCTGGATGTATTCGACCATTACACTGGCCAAACCCGCAGCGTCAAAACGTTATCGGGTGGTGAAAGCTTCAAGGCATCACTTGCGCTTGCTCTTGGCCTCAGCGATGTGATGCAAAGCCGCAGCGGAGGCATCCAGATCGATACGCTGTTCATCGATGAAGGCTTCGGCTCGCTGGATCCCGAATCATTGGATACCGCAATCGAGGCGCTGTTCTCCCTGAACAGTTGCGGCCGTTTAGTCGGTATCATTTCGCACGTCGAAGAACTGAAGACGCGGATACCTGTCCACATCGAAGTCGACCGCACCGCAGAAGGAAGCTGCGCTAAAATTATATTGTAGAAAAAAGGAAAGCCCAGCTACGGTTTCGTAACTGGACTTTTTTGCGTCTCCTGATTCGTTTGTTCAAAAGCGTCTGATTAATTTTCCCTTACAATTAATACATCACACGGCGCATGTTTGATGACATGATTCGTCACCGATCCGACCACCAATTTTGCGATGGTGCCCTTACCGGTCGCCCCCATTACAATCAAATCACAATTCCATTCTGCCACCAGCGTCTTCGCAATCATTTCCTTAGGATTGCCCGTGCGCATTTCCTTGTGCACCGCGACCCCATTTGCCCGTGCATATCTGTCAAAT
Organism: Trichococcus pasteurii; assembly: GCF_900112935.1. Taxonomy (GTDB): domain Bacteria; phylum Bacillota; class Bacilli; order Lactobacillales; family Aerococcaceae; genus Trichococcus; species Trichococcus pasteurii. Next base: position 457,372 of record NZ_FONM01000001.1, on the reverse strand, counting down.
TCATCGAATAAAGAGTCCTTATCCTTCTGCAGCTGTGCGGCTTCTTCGGCATTGTCCAGTTTATCCAGTATCGCAACAAGATATAGCGCGGCATCGTTCCTTTCAGCAATATGGACCGCCTGTTTGAACGCCTTGATCGAAGCCTCCGATCCGTCCACTGGGATCAATATGTTTTTATACTGAACCATTCAAACTCACTCCTTTGGAATAATCAACCAGAAAACGCTTTCCTTACTCTTATTTTACTATACTTACGGAAGAAACAAAAGATTGGCCGCCCTTCGGTTGATAAATTTACAAACCAAAAAAGAGCCCAGGTGGCAGGCTCTTTTTTTGTTATTTCGTTACTCCAATGAAAATCACCTTGGTCGACTGCCGATTTTCACAACAGTTGAAAGCTCTTATACATCTAAATTTCTCTGCTTTCCAACTTGCCAATTTCTTTGACATCCTTGCGCAAAACTGCTTGGGATAGGTTCGGACGGACTTTATAGGCTGATTTTGATGACATTACTGCATTCACCAAGCCGGTCTGGATCATTTCCGTAATATCATCCGTCCTTAAGTAGGAGTAGACGATACCGGCACAAAGCGCTTCGTTCGTTCCCCAGATATAGGTGTCACTATCGTTGTTCTTCAGGTCATATACGTGCATGCCGTATTTTTCGCTGGCATAGCCGACGCTTTGACTGTTTTTGGTGATGATGACATGCTGCACCCCTTTATCCATCCAAAGCTGCAAAGCTTCCCGCAAGGATGCATCATCCTTGATTTCGATGCCGAAGTGTTTCTCGGTTTCGTCATGCTTCGTGATCAGCAATTTCAATCCCTTCAGATTTTCCGGGATATTATACAACTTCAGCATGGATGCGCAAATCAGGACGACAGGGATATTGTACTTAGCACCGATCTCAAGCAAGTGCTCTACGCTTTCTTTCGGACAATTTGAATCGATTATGATCGTCTTCGCCCGCTTCAAAGTCGCCAGATGTTTCAACAACCATTTCGGCTGCATGTATTCATAGATATCCATTTCTGCTAGTCCGATGATCATTTTACCCGATTCATCGATGACTTCCATAAAGGTACCGGTCGAAAAACCAGGGACCATTTCCACTTCGGAGGTCTTCATCAATGGGCGCATGGATTCCTCGATTGTATGCCATTCTGCATCGTCACCGACTAAAGATAGCATAACGACATCTTCCTGCAGCCTTCCCAGATTCTCAGCAATACTGAGCGCAACACCCCCGATTGACGTCTGTGAAGTGACATTGTTTGATTGTCCATGAACCAGACCGCCTTCCACAAAATAACGGCGATCGATGCAGGCAGCGCCGATGCAGACGATCGGTCGCGTGTCATTGATGACATAGGCTTTTCCCAAAAGGTATCCCCGTCTCACCAAGCCGGAAATGATATTCGCCACCGCGGGACGCGACAAGCCGATTTTTGTAGCCAAATCTTGCTGCGAAATGAAAGGATTTTCCTTTATGTAGCTCAGTATTTTTGATTCTTTTTCGTTTAAAGCCATGTTTCAATTCCCCTTACTTTATGAAAACTCGGCAATGCCGAAATTATTCTTTTAGCAACATTTCATGCTCCTAAAGGTATAGTATATAACCAATGGACCCAGTTTCCAAACGAACACGGCATATTGTAACCTTATTTTAATGCCTTTGCATCAGTCAGGGTAGTTTTATTACAATTCCAAGCTGTGTTATAATGACATGGACTATTTTAAGGGAGCTGTTAATATGATTCATACATTTATTTTTGACGTCGACGGTACGATTGTGGATACCGAAGATTCGATCTTCAGAGGTCTGGATGATGTCCTTCAGGAACACGCCGGCCGACCTGCCACACCAGAAGATATGCGTACGATTTTCGGCATACCGGGCATGGAAGGCTTGCAATCTTTAGGCTTCACACCCGAACAAGCTGCGGATCTGCATCCGAAGTGGAGTGCGCAGTCGAAAACTTATGCGGACAGCGTGAGTATCTTTGCCGGGATGGAAGATACGCTGCGCTATTTAAAGGAAAACAATCACCTGCTGGGCATTGTCACCTCCAAGACAAAAGAGAGTTACGAGCTGAACATCACACCCTACGGTTTGGATGACTATTTTGACGTCATCATCACATCAAGCGATACCGAAGAACACAAGCCTTCCGGACAACCTTTGACGGAATGTTTGCGCAGATTAGGCGTTTCCGAAAATGAAGCCATCTACATCGGGGATTCCATTTACGACAACCAGTGCGCACGCAATGCCGCAGTCGCTTTCGGTTTGGCGGAATGGGGATCGCATACGTCAGAAGGATTCGATGCGGATCACATCTTCAAGACACCTTCGGATATCTTATCGATTTTATAGAAAATGAAAGCAACCTGAAAACGGGTTGCTTTTTTCGTTTGAAGAATGGATTTGTGGGATAATAAGCCTTATATTGCAGTGCTCACCCTGCGTCCTCAACACGCTTCAGCTTTGTCAGCAATTCATCAGCAGCTTCTTCATTTTTATTTTTCATGTACAAGGCATGGCTTTCCAGATAGGAATCCCGGGCTCTTTCCAATTCATTGAGGGTGAAATGATAATCGCCCAGCCCGCGCATGATGCCGGCTTGGCATTCCTCGTCTTCGGATTTGTCGGCATACTGCTTCGCCTTGTCCAGATTAATTTTGCCCTTCATCGGATTCCGTTGCAGCAATGATAACACAGCTGCTTCATGATAACTTCGCGCTAATCCGCAATAATCGTCTGGAAAATGTGTCAGCCGAAAAGTGATTTCTTCCTCACACATCAGTGACGCCAAGTCGTATTCTTCCATGGAACGGGTATTCACCGCCAAAGCATGAAGATACTCAGCTTCCTTCTCCAAGTCTTTATTTTTTTTCGAATAAAACAGCAGCTCCTCGAGACATTCTTTAGCTCCAGCAAAATTTTCCTGCGCAGCATAGCACTTCGCAAGCTTATTTACGACTTTTTGGTATTCTTCCGATTCAGGATCATCCAATAAATATAAAGCATCGATGTATTTTTTCTCAGCATGAGCATAGTCGTTCGCCTGCATCGCAATTTCAGCGATTTCGATCAGTTGATGAACTTCTTTATCCATAGCGCATCCCCCTTATATCACAAAGAAACTGTCATCGCTTTCAAACTCATCTTAACATCATTCAGGTGGTTTCACAAAGGATAACTTCGGCAGCAAAAAAAGACGCCCTAAGCAAGAGCGCCTTTACATTCACGTGGTTTCAGGCAAAAGACTCCCAACCGAAATTTTGTTTGAACAATTCAGACCTCAAATATAAGTAAGGACCGTTTACTGTACTTCTTTGATTACTCCAACATTTCTGCGGGGATGACATTCTTCGCGAATGATAGATAATTATCCGGTGATATTTCCAGGCCTTCATAGCCGTTCAAGCCATGCTCTGAGGCCAACTGTTCCGAGTAGTCTTCCAATTTATAGATTTTGAAATCGCGCCTTGTGTTCTCTACATTTCCCGGATCCGCCACATAATGCGAAACGGTAGGCTCGAATTGGACATTTTCGACTGTCACCGTATCATCATCGGCAACAACAAAGTCGAAAGTGACCATGCCGCCGAGCATGTTGTAATCCGTCAGCGAATGTGCGATGAAATTTCCGAGTGAATAGACTACCAGGGTTTGATTTTGATTCGTTCCTGTAACCCACTCGATCGGCTGCAGGATGTGCGGATGCGTCCCGATAACGACGTCGACCTCCAAATCGGCGAACAGTTGTGCATAGGTGCGCTGCATCTCATTGACTTCCTGCGTGTTTTCGTCACCCCAGTGCGCTGAAACAATGACGGCATCACTGACAGTTTTGGCATTTGCGACATCCTGGCGAATCTGCTCTTCATCAAAATAGGCGACACGATAAGTGGTGTCGGGCTGGATGCCGTTCGTTCCGTAGGTATAGGTCAAGAAAGAGAACGTGACGCCTTCCCTTTTGATTGTCCGGATTTCATCCCGGTCCGCTTGACTCTCATAAATGCCCGCGTAGATGATATCCTTCTGTTCATTCCAGACCGCCAGGGAATTGAGGGCGCCGGGATAATCGTAATCCAAGGCATGGTTCGTAGCGCCATTGACCAAATCAAAGCCTAAATCGTGCATATCCTGCGCGATTTCAGGAGGCGTATTGAACGCGGGATAGCCGGAATAGGCGTAGTCATCCCCGGCACTGATTGTCTCTTGGTTAAGGAAAGCGATGTCGGCTTCTTCGATGTCCTCTGCCACATTTTCGTAGATAGGTTTAAAATCATAGGTGCCGTCCGCTAGTTCCGCATCCCGGAAGATGGAATCATGGATCAGGTTGTCCCCGACTCCGATGAAAGAAATGACTTTTTTCTCCTCATTTTCGGAAACTTCATCATTTTGTTCGGAAGCGGCTTTCAATGATACAACTTCAGAAACCGCATCCGGACCATCCGCGCACCCCCATAAACCCAGTACTGCCAACGACGTAATTAACATTTCTTTCCTCATGTCATTCCCCTCTCAATAGGAGTTCTGCGCAATATTCGACAATTTGATTATACCGGACCCTATCGGCCTTGTCACTTGAGGCAAATTCTTCGCAGCCATACTGTTGTTTTTAATGTCCGTGCATTTTTTCCCCGCAACTCCGGCGAGGCTTCTTTCGCCGGAGCAGACCGGTAATATTTGGTCTCTTCTTCGAGGAGACTTCTGCCTATCGGAGGAGACCAGCAGAATGGGGATCGCTCCTCCGGTCAAGCTTCCCTTGGCCGGAGGAGCGATTCGCCCCGACCAGTGCTGCTCGCCGGAGAACAGCAAAAAAGCTGCCTCATCAGAGACAGCTCCTAATTAAAATCTATAGTCGTGATTTGAAATCTTCGTATCCGAAGGTTTTGATGACTTTCGTGCCGCCTTTGACCGTATGGGCCGCGATGGCCGGCAGTTGGATGCCGTTGAATGTCGTATTCTTCACCATGGAATAGATAGCCATATCCGTGAAGATCAAGCGGTCGCCGGGCTGAAGCGGCTCATCGAAGGAATAATCCCCGATGACGTCCCCTGCCAAGCAAGTCTGTCCGCCCAAACGGTACGTGTGCGCCTTCTCATCCGCTTCGCCGGAACCGATGATGAACGGACGGTACGGCATTTCCAATACGTCAGGCATGTGGCAAGTCGCCGATGTATCCAGAATGGCCAGATTCATCTGGTTGTAGGTCGTCTCAAGCACACTCGCAACCAGAAAGCCCGCATTCAATGCGATCGCTTCGCCAGGTTCAAGGTAGACTTGCACAGCATATTTCTCTTTGATGTAGTTGACGATTTTCACCAATTTGGCGATATCATAGCCTTCTTTAGTGATATGGTGCCCGCCTCCGAAGTTCACCCACTTCATGCCGTGCAGGTATTTTCCGAATTTCTCCTCGAATGCGACCAAAGTCGCTTCCAAGGCATCGGAACCCTGTTCGCAAAGGGTGTGGAAATGCAGACCGTCCAACAGCTCGACTTGGCTTTCATCGAAATTGACGGCCGTCGTGCCCAGACGGGAAAACGGACTGGCTGGGTCATAAAGAGCATGGTCCTGAGTGGACAGCTCCGGATTGACGCGCAGCCCGATTTCGATCGGTCGGTCGCTGTTTTTCACCATTTCAGCATACAGCCTCACTTGGTTAGGGGAATTGAAGACGATGTGATCCACTATCGGGAGCAGCGCCTCCATTTCTTCCTTCTTGAAAGCCGGCGCAAAGACATGCGTCTCCTTGCCGAATTCCTCAAAACCCAGTTGTGCCTCGTGGACAGAGCTGGCGGTCGTGCCGTCCAGATACTCGGCGATCAACGGATAAAAGTGATACATCGAGAAGGCTTTCTGGGCCAACAAAATCTTGCAGCCCGTCTGATCCTTCACCGATTTCAGGATTTCCAGATTGCGGCGCAATAAGGTTTCATCCACCACATAGCTGGGTGTCGGCAAGGATTGAAAATCGATTGTTGTATCCATTCGTTCCTCCTAATCGACCAATGTCGGATTGAAGTCCTCTTGCCAAGGCAAGCCATAGACGTTCAATGCTTCCATGAATGGATCCGGATCGAATTCCTCGATGTTGTACACGCCTGGTTTCTTCCATTGTCCGGTCAAAACCATAGCCGCCCCGATCATCGCTGGGACGCCGGTTGTGTAGGAGACGGCTTGCGAGCCGACTTCTTTGTAGCATTCTTCATGATCGCAGACGTTGTAGATGTAATAAGTCTTCTCTTTGCCGTCTTTGATCCCCGTGAAGATGTTACCGATATTCGTTTTCCCTTTCGTGCGTGGTCCCAATGAAGCCGGATCAGGCAGTACGGCTTTCAGGAATTGCAGCGGCACGATTTGTTTGCCTTCGAATTCGATCGGCTCGATAGAAGTCATGCCGACGTTCTCCAATACTTTCAAATGCGTCAGGTAGCTTTCGCCGAAAGTCATGAAGAAACGGATGCGTTTGATGCCTTTGATGTTCAAAGCCAACGATTCGATTTCTTCGTGGTGCAGCAAGTACATGTCCTTCTTGCCGACCTGATCGAAATTGTACTCGCGTTTGATTTCCATCGGTTCGGTTTCGATCCACTTGCCGTTTTCCCAATAGCTTCCGTTCGCGGTCACTTCGCGGATATTGATCTCCGGATTGAAGTTGGTTGCGAAAGGATAACCATGATCGCCGCCGTTGCAGTCCAGGATATCGATCGTATGGATCTCATCGAAATGATGTTTTTGGGCATAGGCAGAGAATACGCTTGTTACGCCCGGGTCAAAGCCTGATCCCAACAACGCGGTGATGCCGGCTTTTTCGAAACGCTCGCGGTAATCCCATTGCCATTTGTATTCAAATTTTGCTGTATCTTCCGGTTCATAGTTCGCTGTGTCGACATAATCAGTTTTTGTTTCAAGACAGGCATCCATGATGGTCAAGTCTTGGTATGGCAAAGCCACATTAATCACGATATCCGGTTTGTATTCATTGATCAGCGCCACTAATTCAGGAACATTGTTCGCATCCACTTGGGCTGTCGTGATTTTGGAACGCCCAGCATAAATGCCGCTTTCGATCCGATCTTTGATTTCATCGCATTTTGACTTGGTACGACTAGCAATCATAAATTCTTCGAACACTTCTGAATTTTGGGCACATTTATGGCATACGACGTTGGAAACGCCACCGGCACCAATAATTAAAGCTCTACTCATCTTATTCATTCCTCCTGTAGGGAAAATTCATTCATCCATCCTGCGGGCCTTTTTCTGCAGATATCCTCAAATAGGGGCTTAACGACAGACAAGATATTATAACATAAAGCAGTATAGGATAATGTTTTTTTAGCGACAACGACAACATATCGTCATATTTGATAGACCTTGACGCAACTCCATCTTACCTTAATTCAAAAAAACAAGCGAGAACTTCCCTCCAATTGAAGGAAATTTCTCGCTTCTTTCATCTATGCGTAAATATTGTCCCATTTTGCTTCATACGCATCAATCTCATCTTTGTAGGCCATCGTTTCGGTGATGTCGTCGATGCCGTTCTCCAATTTGTGCTTCCAAGTTGGATCGATGGCGAAAGGATACTCTGCAGTGCTGGTTCTGACCACTTGATTCGGCAAATCGATTTGGATGGTTTCGTCTGCAGACAACTGCGCCAAAGCGTCGCGTTGCTCTTGCGGCAATTCGATCAACAACAGACCGTTTTTCAAGGAGTTCATATAGAAGATATCGCTGTAGCTGCCGGCGATGATGACGCGGAAACGGTAATCCTTCAACGCCCATGCGGCATGCTCACGGGAAGATCCGCAGCCGAAGTTATCCCCGGTCACGAGGATCGTTGCTTCTTGGCGGTCGGCATCGTTCAAAGGGAACTCCGGATTCGGATCGCCGTTTTTCAGGAAGCGCCATTCATCGAAAACAAAAGCGCCGAAGCCCGTTTTTTCAATCCGTTTCAGGAATACTTTCGGGATGATTTGATCGGTGTCGATGTTGTTGTTCATCAAGGCAACGGTCTTACCGTTATGTACTTTAATTGGCTCCATAAGTCACTGCTTCCTTTCTGATATCCACAAATTTACCGTTCACTGCAGCAGCTCCAGCCATGGCTGGGCTGACCAAGTGCGTCCGCGAACCCTTGCCTTGCCGGCCTTCAAAGTTACGGTTGGAGGTTGAAGCGCAGTGTACCCCTGCAGGCACTTTATCCGGGTTCATCCCCAAACAAGCCGAGCAGCCTGGTTCACGCCATTCAAATCCTGCATCGATGAAAATCTTGTCCAAGCCCAATTCTGCGGCAGCATCCCGGACTGTCCGGCTGCCCGGAACGACCATAGCTTGGATGTGATCAGGCACTTTTCCGCCTTTGACGTACTTCGCGGCTTCGATCAGATCGGACAGACGCGCATTCGTACAAGAACCGATGAAGACAAAGCCCAATGGAATCTCTTCAGCCGTTTGGCCGGGTTGCAGGTCCATGTAGTTATACGCGCGCTCGTCATTCTTATCCTGTATTTCAGGGAATTTCTCGCCGAATTGCACGCCCATGCCGGGGTTTGTTCCCCATGTTACATAAGGAGCCAAGTCGGAAACATCGATAGCGATGGAAGTGTCATAGACAGCATCCGGATCGCTCTTCAGGGTCTCCCAATCAGCGATGGCTTTCTCCATGTTTTCTGGTGCATAACGGCGGCCGCGCAGATAATCGTAGGTAGTCTGATCCGGCGCCATCATGCCGATTTTGGCACCGAATTCGATGGACATGTTACAGATCGTCATCCGTTCTTCCATCGTCAAGGCTTCCACTGTATCCCCGTAGAATTCAATCGCATAGCCGCTCCCGAAGGCTGTCCCGTAAGTAGCGATCAGGTGCAGGATGATGTCTTTGGCATAGACGCCCGCAGGCAATTTTCCGGTGATTTTGACGCCCATCGACTTCGGTTTCTTCTGCCAGATGGACTGCGTTGCAAAAACATGCTCAACTTCCGAGCTGCCGATTCCGAAAGCCATCGCTCCGAAAGCGCCATGCGTAGCCGTATGCGAATCTCCGCAGACGACAATCTTTCCTGGTTGGGTTGCGCCCAATTCCGGTCCGACCATGTGCACGATTCCTTGGTTGGCTGTGCCGATGTCCATCAACGGGATGTTGAATTCTGCGCAATTCTTCTGCAGCGCTTCAATCTGTTTCTTCGAAATAAGGTCTTTGATGTTGAAGATATCTTCCGTCGGCACATTGTGGTCGACCGTTGCGATCGTTTTATCTGGGCGTCGGACTTGGCGGTTGGTTTCGCGCAAGCCGTCGAAGCCTTGCGGTGAAGTCACTTCATGGATCAAGTGCAGATCCACATACAACAATTGCGGTTCACCTGCTGCTCCTGTAATGACGTGTCTGTCCCAAAGTTTATCAAAAAGTGTTCTGCTCATACTATGTACTCCCCTTCACTTTTCCAAAATGGCTTTCACTTGTTCAGTAAATGCTGTCGTTGTCGTCGTGCCGCCCAGATCAGCCGTCAGGAAACCGGCATCCATCACCTCGGAGGCTGCTTTTTCAAGCGCATCCGCCTCTTCATGCAGCTGGAAGCTTTGACGCAGCATCATGGCAACGGATAAGATCATCGACATCGGATTCGCGATGTTTTTACCGGCGATGTCCGGTGCGGAACCATGGATCGGTTCATATAAGGATGGACCGGATACTGCATGGCTTCCGGAAGGCAGCATGCCTAATGAGCCTGTGATGACGGATGCCTCATCGCTCAGGATATCCCCGAACATGTTTTCCGTTACGATAACATCGAATGAAGTCGGATCTTGGATGATTTTCATCGAAGCCGCATCGACATACAAATGATCAACGGTAACTTCCGGGTATTCTGTTGCGATTTCATTTACTGTTTTACGCCACAGTTTGCTGCTGGCCAATACGTTCGCTTTATCGACGGAAGTCAGCTTTTTGCTGCGCGTCATCGCGATGTCAAAAGCCTGGCGTACGATCCGATCGATTTCGCTCTTCTTATAGAAGAGTGTATCAGTCGCTTCCTCATCGTTCCAATGCTTCGGCTGGCCGAAGTACAGGCCACCTGTCAATTCACGGACAACGATGAAGTCAGTGCCTTTTACCCGCTCCGTCTTCAACGGGGACAGGTGGGCGATGCTGTCGCTGACCGCAATCGGGCGGATGTTCGAGAAAAGTCCCAACGTCTTACGCAATTGCAAAAGGCCATCTTCCGGTGTTTTCTCGGCTTTTTCCCATTTCGGTCCGCCGATTGCGGCCAACAGGATTGCATCAGCTTCAGAACAGCCTTTGATCGTTTGTGGTGGAATCGGATCGCCGGTTTCATCGATGCCGGCTCCTCCGAATGGGTAAACCGTCACGTTGAATTCATGATGAAATTTTTTGCCGAGTGTTTCCAGCAAAGTCAATCCGCTTTCCATTATTTCTGGTCCAATGCCATCTCCGGGCAATGCTGCAATCGTATAATTCATCTTACTTTTTCCCCCTCATCAGAAATGTGCTGATACTTTTTCTATTGTCTGTTTATTTTTTGCTTTCCCGCTCGCTTGGATATACGCTTTCGCGGATGCCGTCAGGACGTCGAAGTCGATGCCTGTGCCGTTATAGCTCTTGCCGTCCTCATCCTCCACGACCACGTGCACTTCTGCTTGCGCATCTTTCCCGCCCGTGATGGCTTCGATATTGTATTCCTTCAAAATGATTTCTTGCTCCATAATGCGGTTTATGGTGTTGTAGATTGCTTCGATGCTTCCCGATCCGGTCGCGGAATCCTGCATCTTCGCATCTTTATTGCCCTTGTCCTGGATGCCGACGATTGCCGCTTGAATGCCATCCTTCACAAACTGCACTTGCAGACGTTTCAGCTCGTAAGCAGATTCGTCCTCGATCGACTTGCCGACCATCAGCGCATGGATGTCCTCTTCGGTCACGTTCTTCTTCTTGTCAGCCAACTCCTTGAAGCGTGCGAACAATATTTTGATTTCTGCCGGATCGGTGATTTCATAACCCATTTGCGCAATCCGATCCACGAAGGCGTGACGGCCGGAAAGCTTGCCCAACGGCAACGAATTATGCTCCACGCCGACCAATTGCGGTGTGATGATTTCATACGTTTCAGGATTTTTAAGCACGCCATCCTGATGGATCCCGGACTCGTGTGCGTAGGCATTGCCACCGATGACGGCTTTGTTGCGCGGGATCGGCATGCCGGAAAGACGGCTGACCAAATCGCTTGTGCGCTTCGTTTCCTTCAGTACCATACCCGTTTCTTTTTCATAATAGTTTTTGCGGATGTGAAGAGCGACTGCAACTTCCTCAAGTGCCGTATTTCCTGCGCGCTCTCCGATCCCGTTGATGGTGCCTTCTACCCGAAGAGCGCCATTTTCGACTGCAGCCAAAGCATTTGCTGTTGCCATACCCAGATCATCGTGGCAATGGGAGGAGAAGATGACGTCATCAAAGCGGGTTACGTTTTGCTTCAGGTATTTGAACAGATTGCCGAATTCGGTCGGATTGGTATAGCCAACGGTATCAGGAATGTTGATGACCGTTGCGCCCTTTTCGATAGCCAGATTGACGACTTCAACCAGGAAATCCCAATCACTCCTTGTTGCATCCTCAGGGGAGAACTGGACTTTCTCGAATTTTGATTTGGCGTATGCCACATGATGTGCAACAGAGGCTAGCACTTCTTCTTTGCTCATTTTCAGTTTGAATTCCATATGGACGGGACTGGTTGCAATAAAAATGTGGATCTGTGGATCTGTTGCATCCTTCAAGGCTTCATGAGCCGCATCGATATCCTTTTCGTTGCAACGCGCAAGTCCTGCTACCGTCATGTTTTTGACAGCGCCGGCAATTGCTTTTACTGCTTCAAAGTCGCCTTCTGAAGAAATCGGGAACCCTGCCTCGATAACATCGATCCCCCATTTTTCCATCTGCAAGGCAATCTGCACTTTCTCTTTCGTGTTGAAGTTCACGCCAGGCGTCTGTTCCCCGTCGCGCAGGGTCGTATCAAAGAATTGAATGTACTGTTTTTCGGTCATGGTCTTTTCCTCCGGTTCATTTTTCGTTTATTGGTTTCATTAAAGAATCATAAGAGTAAATTTCGAAAAAAAATGCATCCACAAATAATGGATGCATTTCGAAGGTCAATAAATAATCGCTTCAGCCCCATTATTTGTCAATGCCAAGCAGGGCTCAAACGACTGATATTCCAGTGTCCAAGCCCTGCTATAATAATAAGCCGTTGAAAGAAGGGGTAGTCCCCATGATTACGTTAGCTGATACGTTTGCATCTTCCATGACGATCCCCTCCTCTTTTTTTGTAGCCTTCTAATTTTTCATTAAGTTTTATTATCGTATTCTCATTTTATGCAATGTGTCTTCTTTTGTCAACCCCTTTTCCCATTTCCTTACAAAATCATGTGACACCCCGCGGAACCGGAAGAGCGCTGTGGTTTGCGATGGATTGTGGTCCTCAACTCCGGTCAGGCCCCTTTCACCGGAGTTCGCCGGTAACTTTCGGGCTCTCCTCCGACGAAGCCTCGCTCATCGGAGGAGGCACCCTAAATATTAGGCGAACTTCGGCGAGGTCCCCGTTCGCCGGAGCAGAGCGCTTATATCCTGGACAGCACAAAAAACGAGGCTGTCCCGCTAAGTGGGCAGCCTCGTTTTTTGTGCATAGATTATTCCGGCAATTTGATGCTGTCCGGATCGATGCCCAGTGCTTCAGCCATCTCTTCATTTATTACCAATTGAAGTGTCTCAGGGAATTGGACAGGCAATTCGGAAGGAAGCTTGCCTTCTTCCAAAATCTGCAAGGCCATTTCTCCTGTCTGGCGACCTAATTCTTTGAAGTCGATTCCGTAAGTTGCCAATCCGCCAGCTTCCACCATTTCAGTCGCACCAGGAATGACCGGTATTTTGGCTTCCATAGCGATTTGGCCGACAGTAGCCATCGTGCTGGATAAGGTATTGTCCGTTGGGATGTAGATTGCATCCACTTTTTGTACCAATGACTCCATCACTTGTTGGACATCATTTGTGGAAGTTACAGTCATGATTTCAACGTTCACGCCTGCTGCTTCCAACAAGGCTTTCGCTTGATCGCTCTGTACAATGGAATTCATTTCGCTCGAGTTAAAGATGATGCCGACTGTTTCCGCACTAGGTACGATCGACAACAACAATTCGATCTGTTTGTCCATCGGTGCTTGGTCGCTTGTTCCGGTGATGTTCGCGCCTGGTTCTTCGGCACTTGCCACAAGTCCGGCATCGATCGGATCAGTTACGGCAGTGAACAGAACCGCATTTTCTTTTTCAGCGTTCGCTATTGCTTGTGAAGCTGGTGTCGAAATCCCTAAAATGAGGTCGTTGCTGCCGGCCAAACGCTCGGCCATACTCTGCAGGTTGGCTTGGTCTCCTTGGGCATTTTGATAATCCACAATCAGATTGTCGCCTTCGACATAACCGGCTTCCTCCAAAACTTCCAAGAAACCAGTGCGTGCGGCCGACAAGGATTCGTGCTCAAGGATCTGCAGGATACCGATGCGCACAGCATCCGCTGATGCTGTTGAGCTTGCTGCGGAAGAATCCGTCGCTTCATCTGTACCGCTGGCGCATGCACCAAGCAATAAGGCAGAAGTCAGCGCCAATGTTGTCGCTACTTTCTTTTTCCAATCCATTCCAATCATTTCATTTCCCCCTATTTTTTAATTTGTGCGAGAACTGCTTATGCAAGCAATTGTTTGTTCCGAATACGCAAAAACCCATTCAGATACGATTATCCAAATGGGCTTTTGCTATGGTAAGTTTATGGAAACTCAACAGCCCAAATAGATTTTTTCATCTATCTATGGGGCTTGTCACATCACGCAAAAATGCTTCAGCCATCATAGATACAAACAAATTTTTTGTTCATTGTTTGCATCCATGTCTGGCATGTCTACAAACAGCACCTAAAGTAGCTAAAGTCAAAGCTGAGAATGTGATTGTGTTCTGTTGATTGCGTTTGCATAAATTCTCCTCGCACGTCATTTATTTGTTGCTTTCAGTTTATAAGAATCAGATAAGGATGTCAACGGTGAAATTAAATTAAGATGAGTATATTCTCATTTTGAAATATTATGAATGGTCATTGCAGCAGCAACAGGTGTGCAGTTGGTTTCAGCAATTTCCATACCTGTTTCGGATCGGCCTTCTGATCCAGATATAAGGCTTCATCTTCAGGATCCAGTATCACCGGCATGCGATCATGGATGGCACGCATCTGATCGTTGGCGGCAGTGGTGATGATGGAAAAAGCCGTAAAAGGTTTCCCATTTTCATCCTGATACGTCTTCAATATACCTGCCATCGAAAAAATCGGGATATCCGATACGGAAATTTTTCGTTTCAGCTTTTCTTCGCCAACTTTTTCCCATTCGAAAAATGCAGTCGCCGGCACCAAACAGCGCGCTGTCCGGAAAGGTTGGCTGAAAGTCGGCTTTTCGAGTATGGTTTCTGCTCTGGCGTTGATCAGAGGGCGCTTAGCGAAAGGCTCCACAAATCCCCAGCTGTGATGAACAAGCTCGTTGCCCGGCACTATCAGCGGTGTGCTGTTGGTCGGAAATATTTCCCCACGCACTTCGACGTCCTCTGCCATCTCCCCCAACAGGTATCTTTCCCATAACTCCCTCTTTGTCGCTTCAAGCGCATAACGTCCGCACATAGTCCAGTCTCCCTTCCGTTGGCTTTCCTTGATACCGATTATAAGGGAGACAGAGGCGTTATACAAAAAAGACGCCCCATTGGGAACGTCTTTTTTCAGTCGATCACATAAAAAATCCGAAAAGGATCGGGAAAAAGACCGCGGGCGCATAATTCATGATTTTCAGATCAGTCAGTTTCAACATATTCAAAGCCAGACCGACAATCAACAGAGAGCCAACACACGTCATTTCATTGATTACAGAATCATTCAGAAGCGGCGCAAGAACATTGGCAAAAAGCGAAATGCCGCCTTCATAAACGAGAATCAAGCCGGCTGAAAGGAGAACACCGACGCCCAAACTGGATGCCATCACGATGGCTGCGATACCGTCGATCAAAGCCTTCGCGAAAAGCGTATCATGGTTTCCTGTCAGACCGCTCTGCAAAGCGCCGACAATCGCCATCGCGCCCACACAGAACAACAAGCTTGCCGTCACAAACCCTTTTGAAACCGAAACCCCTTCGTCAGGTGAAGCAACCTTCTGCCCGATCGTATCCCCGAGCTGATTGATTTTTTTATCCAAATCGAGCCCGTCGCCGACCAAAGTGCCAGCAACCATCGACAGAATGGTGATCAGAATATTTTCGCCTTTCAACATACCACTGATCCCTATGTATAATACGCACAGCGCCAAAGCGTTCATCACCGCGCTGGCTAATCTATCCGATAAACCTTTCTTCAAAACCAACCCGATGCCGCCTCCCAAAACGATGGCAGCGCTGTTGACCAAACTTCCCAACAAAACCACTTTATCCCCTCCAATTGTTATTGCATGTATCTTGATTACGTGATCCAAAGGCTTGCGTGCCCGCAAGCTCAGTACGTATCAGTATAGACGCTCGCTTTCAGAAAATCAATGGACGAAAGGTGAAGGCTGCATTTATCCGAAATGCGAAAAGACCGCCATGCACGCATGGCGATCCCCTCTCATCATTCTTATTCAGCTTGCTATTAACGGATTGTTTTCAGTGCTCCGGACCATTTGATCAATTCGTCCAACATCGCTGTTGCATTTCCTGCATGATAATCATTCGGCACAAAATTGCTCATGTTCTCGAAATCAGTCATCAATGAAAAGTTTACTGTTGTGTGCACTGTTGCTACGCTCAACTCGCCTAGGATAACGCGCATGTTTTCGTGTGCGCGGGCCCCGCCCAAGCTTCCGTAGCCTACAAATCCGGCTGCTTTATCGGCAACTTCAGGCTTCAGGAAATCCAATGCATTTTTCAAAGCGCCACCGACTGCATGGTTGTATTCAGGAGTCACAAACACATATCCGTCGAATGAAGCCATTTTTTCCGACCAAGCTTGGATCGCTGCGCCAGCTGCTGCTTGGCGGTCTTCCGGTAATTTAGCGCCCAATAAAGGCAAGTCATAGTTTGCTAAAGCTACGATTTCATATTCGATGCCGCCGTCATTGCGTTTTTCGGCAAATTCATGGATCCATTCTGATACAGCTGCTGAGTTTCTTCCTTCACGTACGCTTCCTGAGATAATTCCGATTTTCATAGTTGTTTTCCCCTTTTCGTCTGTTGTTATTGTTGTATTTTTATTTCCAAATAAAGCATTACTAATTCGAGATATTATAGATGTGTTTTCCAATTTTTTTCCTCCATGCACTTGTTTTTCAATGAAGGACTCTCCTTCACCTCTCTTACATTTCGTAAGCTTGATATCATTATGCCACATCCCGGAATGTATTTCAAGTTATATATTCACGAATTCGAGATATTCTTTCAAATAAAAACATCCAATCCCGTCAGACAGCGGTGTTGGATGTTTTCTTAGTTATTTATTTTTTAATCTAAATCAATGTTGGAATGCGCGGACACGACCCTTTAAGCGATCTGCAAGGATGACTGCCAACAGTCCCTTCGCGATATCCCCCGGGATGAACAACAGCATTCCCATCTCGAAGATTTCTTTCACTCCGAACGAATTACCCATGAAGCCATTCAAAATCATCGCAAGGTAAGGCAAGCCGATTGCATACATCACGATTGTTCCGGCTATGGCCGCAGCGCCGTACGAGAACTCATTCCCGTCTTTTTTGTGGACAAGATAGGAAATGAGTGTAGCCGCGGCGATGAAACCGAAGACGAAACCGAAGCTCGGGCTCACGAAAGATTGGAAGCCGCCCAACAATACTTTCATAATCAGATGCAGCGTTTGCGCAAAAAAAGCAGCTCGTGGGCGCAGAAAAAAGCCGGTCAGCAAAACCAACAATGTCTGCAACGTAATCGGAACAGGCCCTACCGGTATGCTGATGAAGTAGCTGACGAATGTCAAAGCCGCGAATATGCTGATTTGGGTCAAATCTCTTGTTGATAATTTCATGTTATTTTCCTTCTCTCTTTTTGATTTTGATGCTGATTTCGCCATATGTCAGGGTTTTTGTTTCCCCATTCGGCAATGCCACAACCAGTCCGCCGTCATCGTCGATTGCGATCGCTTTGGCTTCGATTGTTTCAGTTCCTTGTGGGAAAGTGACCTGTTCACCCAAAACAAAACAGCGTTTGCGGTACTCGTCCAGGTAGGAACGGGAAGCCAATTCCGGGTAAAGGACATAAAAACGATTGAGTATTTCAGCGGCCATTTGGTTCCGTGTCACCGCGGCATTTTTTGAATCGAACAACGTGCCGGCGATCGACTGGATTTCATCGGGAAAATCCGTTTCAGGCGCCCGGAAATTCAAGCCGATTCCTAAAATGATCGTTCCGATTGTCCGCGATTCCATGTCCATGATCCCTTCGGTCAGGATACCGCAGACTTTCCTGCCATCCAGGAAAATGTCGTTTACCCATTTGATCTGCGGATTTTTTCCCGTCAATATTTCAATCGCTAGGCAGACGGCGACGGCAGCGGCTGTCGTGATTAAGGTGGCGTTATCCATATCCGCAGCCGGCTTTAAAACCAAACTCATGTACAGGCCCGATTCGCTCGGCGAGTAGAAAACTCTCCCTAAACGGCCTCTGCCCTTTGTCTGCTCTTCCGATAAGATCACGCCTTCGAAAGTGGGATCTTCATTAACGATCCGTTTGGCCTCCAGGTTGGTCGAATCGATCGTTTTGTGCGCGATGATCCGGTGGCCTTTCAGCGCTTCCGACAGCAGCGGTACGATGGCCGCCTCCGATAATAGGTCAGTATCAATGGATAACTGATACCCTTTATTCGTAGTTGCTTCTATTTGATAGCCTTCTTTTTTCAGGCCATTGATCGCTTTCCACACGGATGTTCTGGAAACTTCCAATTTATCAGCCAAATCTTGGCCGGAAATGCTTTCGCCTTTATGCTGCTCCAGAAACTGCAGGACTTTCTCCTTTGTTGACATCCTTTCCCTCCATTCTCTTCTATAAAAAAACCACCACTTGAACCGAAGTGATGGTCTCAATGCTGTATTCAGTTTAAACGCTAGCCAGCTCTTTGTCAACCCGTTCACACCAAAGGGTAACAATGTTTTTTTAGTGTTTATTTTCTTCCTTATATGCTCTGACCATTTCGGCATAATCCGCCATGATCATCTGCACGACCGGATTGTCCATTGTCGGAATCGCAACCGCTCCGATTTTCGATATCGGCAGCACATTGTTGCCTGTGCCGGAAACGAATGCTCCTTCCGCATCCTTTATCCATTCGACAGGGATAGACGTTTCATTGATTGGAATCTGCCGTTTCCCACAGATTTCGAACACTTTCTTGCGGACGATACCCAGCAGAACCGCCTTTGCTGGAGGTGTGTACAACTCTTTCCCTTTCACAAAAAAGACATTCGTGCGGCTGCCTTCCGTGATTTCCTCATTTCCATCCACAAGCAGCAGTTCATAGACCCTTTTATCTGCCCGTTCTTGCAGTACCGCTTTTTGATAATCCGACCGTACAAGCTTGATGTTCGGGTCCAACCGTTCGATACGGAAGAGGCTCGTCGCGATACCCTCTTCATAATAGTTTTTTGGAGGATAGACGCTCTGGGTGAAAAAGATCCACAACATACTCTCGCCTTTTGCCGTTTTACCAAGGATGAACTTGAGGTTCTGCTCCCCAACTTGATTGGCGGCTATCAGGCGATAGACGCGGTCCTCGATAGATTCTGCAGTCGCAGGCAACGGCAGGTCCAGATAAGCCGCGGACCGGAAAAAACGATCCAAATGATCCTCCAAAAATATCGCAATCCCATCTTGGACACGGATGACTTCATATACTGTCCGACCTTCAAATTCCGGATATTTTCCGCCGTCCTCATTTTTGATGAGGTCATCGTTCAATAAGTAAAAAGGTCCTTCCACTTTCTCCACATTCATTGCCCCTTCCTGTTCTTATATCCCCTATTCTACTCCGGAATCCCAAAAAGTACACGTCCATTCGCAAAAACGCGGATGTGACAGCAAAATGACAAAGACTTTAAAAATTGGTAAAAGTGAAGAAAAACACAACGAGTCCCTTCCTTTTTTTCTGTTGTGGGTGTATAGTATGGGCATCATGAAAAATACAAACAAATCTACTAACATAAAGGATGATAGAATAAGCATGCAGATGCCACAATCCCATTGGAAAAATGATGCTGAATATGTTGCTTTGGTCGAAGATCTCATCTATCACGAAGAATTATTGCATATGGAGACCATTACCCACCACCACTTCACCAATCGTTTGGAGCATTCTATCCGCGTATCCTATAAGAGTTATCAGCTTGCAAAAAAATGGAATCTGGATGCCCGATCCACTGCGCGTGCCGGTCTGTTGCATGACTTCTTCCATGAAGACCGCGATGCTGTCGCACAGCTGAATATCGGTTCCCATGCAGACGCCCATCCGAAAATTGCCTGCGAAAATGCTTGCCGCATCACTGAAATCAGCTCATTGGAGCGCGATATCATCCTCAAGCATATGTTCTTGGTAAGCCGTTGCGGCCTGCCACGTTACAAAGAAAGTTTTGTCGTAACCTACGTGGACAAATATGTCGCGATCAGAGAGGTTGTCGAGCCAATCAAAGAAATTGCAGGTTCTCGTATCCGCAACCTGGTTTCCAAATTGAGTCCGGTAAACCTGAACATCAACATTTAATTGCAAACACAAACAGAAGGCCAAGAAAAATTCCGCTTTATCGGAATTCCTCTTGGCCTTCTTTCTATATACTATATCAGTAGATTAACCATCACAAAGAGATTGTGATTCGGTTGTAAGTATAGAGCTGTCGCACCAAAAAAGCTGAACCCGCAAAGGGTCCAGCATTCTATTTGTACTATCAGTACTGTATATATTGTTTAGAAGAATACGTTTGTTACGCCATCGCCTGAAGCGCGGAAGCTCTCAGCTGAGGTTGAACGGTAACCGTTCAATACTTCGTTAACTGCTTGGATTGTTTCAGCAGAAGGCACTTGTGCTGCAGCTGATCCGTTGGAAACTACTGAGAACTGACCTGATGCGTACAAGACAGCATCGATTGTAGTTCCGCCCCAGATTCCGGAATCAACACGGTTCATGATAACAGAAGCAACGTTCAATTTTTCTTGGTAGCTTGGGCCTGCTTCAGCTTGGACTACTTGATACAAGAAATAGCTTGCTTGATAAGTCGTTGCTGCCGTTTGTGCTACTGGAGCTGGCTCAACATATGTTTCTTCAGCTGGTGCAGCAACTGGTTCTGCAACTGGTGCAGCTGCTTGGACTTCTTCAACAACTTCAAGCGGTGTTTCGACTTCAACTGCTTCTTCGGAGCTGACATCGTAGCTCTTCACTTCTGAGTCTTGTTCAACAGTCACGATGTTGTGGTCCGCTGACAATACGATTGAGTTGCCGGCAATGATTAAGTCTGCATTTCCGATGCTGTTGACATCGACTAAGGCATTCACTGATACGTCAGTAGCCAATGCGATTGCTGATAAAGTATCGCCCCATTGGAAAGTGTATTTGCTGCCGCTCTCCAAGTTTTGGATATCCGCTTTGATTTGATCTGCCGTACGTGCTGTCCAAGTGGATGAAGTATATTCTGTTGCGTTTGCTTGTGTAGGATTCGCTGTTGCCATAAAACCGATGGCTGCTAAAGTTGCGCTCGTTACGAATAATCTAGATTTGAAGTTTTTCATGTGTTTTGTCCCTTTCTTCTCTTCGCAATGTTTTCGTATTGCAATTTATACTCTTCATGACCTTTTTTATTTGATAAATGAAGTATTTACCCAGGTCTCGATCGGAGTTCTTTCAACAGAGACAATCCTATCACGAATCAAACAGCTAAAGTTAAAAATCCCTTCTTTGTTATTCCATCTTAACGTCACTGTCTCAAATAAGTGTTTATCTTACAAACATAAGTCAAATATTACGCTGTCGTAATATAGAAAATCAACTTGTAACAATTGAGATGATAGATGTCAATTTTCACAATCTCTATGTCAAAAAACATGTAGACCTTTGATTTATCAACTATTCCAGCTGTAACATTCCCCTCAATGTGTGTCATTTCTCAAGCGGTTCCAGCCCATTCTCCTTATACTGGCTAAAAATTATTACAAAACATTTGCTTATTGTAAACAAAAATAAAAAAACCTTACCGAATTCATCGGTAAGGTTAAGATACATGCAATATCAGAAAGCGGGCGACGGGAATCGGACCCGCGACATGACCTTGGGAAGGTCGCATTTTACCACTAAACTACGCCCGCATGCTGGTCTGTTCGACCGGACTGCATGTTCCATTCTACTCCTAAATTGTGCTCACGACAATAGCTAAACAGAAAAAATGTGCAAATTTGTGCGAAAAAAACTCCCTCAGCAATCGATGAGGGAGCCCGTGCATTATTTCAGCTTATTTGCTGCCGGTTACTTTGAATTTCGTATCGGCCAACACTTCATTAAAAGTTGCTTCGGAAATATCTTGGTTCATTTGTACTGTCGCTTTCTTTCCTTCCAAATCAACGGTTACCTTTTCCACACCTACAATCGCAGAAAATTTCTCTTGGACTGTTGCTACGCAACCATCGCACTTCATTCCTTCCAACATCAATTCTTTTTCCATAATCGTTTCCTCTTTTCTATATAATATAATATTTTCCCTTACCGTTTTGAAACGGAAGGTTTGAACCCTTTCAGACGTAATGCATTCAACACAACCGACACCGAGCTGAAACTCATCGCTGCTCCGGCGATCATCGGATTCAGCAAAGGTCCTCCGAAGACGTGCAGGATTCCCATCGCGACAGGAATGCCCAGGACATTATAGGCGAATGCCCAGAACAGATTCTCCTTGATGTTTTTGATGGTGGCTTTGCTGAGTTCAACGGCTGTGGCAACTGCCATGAGGTCGCTCTTCATCAGCACGATATCCGCTGATTCGATGGCGACGTCCGTCCCTGACCCGATGGCGATCCCGATATCGGCTTGGGCCAATGCCGGTGCATCATTGACGCCGTCTCCGACCATAGCAACTTTACGGCCCCCCTTTTGCAGCTTCTTTACTTCTTCCGCTTTGTCTTCAGGCAACACCTCACTCAAGACACGGTCGATGCCTACCTGATTGGCGATGGCTTGCGCCGTACGCTTATTATCGCCGGTGATCATTGCGATTTCGATGCCCATCCCACGCAGTTTTTTGATTGCCGCAGCACTGCTTGCTTTCACCGTATCGGCAACAGCGATGATGCCGGCCAATTCCCCATCCATTGCGATGTACATCGGTGTTTTGCCTTGTTCAGCCAGTGTGTGGGATGTTTCAGCAAATGAACCGAGTCCGATTGCATGTTTCAGCATCAACTTTTCATTTCCAAGCAAAAGCTCTTTCCCATCGATTGTGACTGCAATACCGAAACCTGGCAGCGCATTGAAGGCGGATGGTTTCAATAGAGACAACTCTTTCTCCTCAGCATCGCGAACGATGGCTTCTCCGAGCGGATGCTCCGATCCTTTTTCGGCCGATGCCGCCAGCAGCAACAGTTCATCCGGATCGATCCCATCACGGACCAGCACATCCGTCACTTTTGGTTTGCCTTCAGTGATCGTCCCCGTCTTATCGAAAACGATTGTCTGGATTTTATGCGTCACTTCCAAAGCTGTCCCGCTTTTGATCAGCACACCGTTCTCGGCCCCCTTACCGGTACCCACCATGATGGCAGTCGGAGTCGCCAAGCCCAAAGCACAAGGACAGGCGATAACCAAGACCGATATCGTGATGGTGAGCGCGAAAATCCAGGATTCTTGTCCCAAGAAGTACCAGGCAAGCCCAGCCAAAACAGCAAGCAGGATGACGATCGGAACAAAGTAGCCCGAAATCGTATCAGCCAGCTTTGCAATCGGTGCTTTTGAACCTTGGGCATCTTCCACCAATTTGATGATTTGCGCAAGGGCAGTATCTTTCCCGACTTTTTCGGCCCGGTACTGGATGGTTCCGTTTTTGTTGATGCTGCCACCGATGATGGCATCCCCAGCTTTTTTCTCCACCGGCATGCTTTCGCCTGTCAGCATCGATTCATCGACGGACGTCAGGCCTTCCGTCACTTTCCCATCGACAGCCATTTTCTCGCCGGGACGTACGACCAAAATGTCGCCAACCATGACGGCCTCCAGTTTGATTTCCTGCTCATTGCCGTCACGGATGACACGGGCTGTCTTAGGCGCCAAGCCCATCAATTTTTTGATGGCCTCAGAGGTCTTGCCTTTTGAAACGGCCTCGAAGTACTTCCCGAGCGTGATCAGCGTCAAAATGACGGCTGCCGATTCGTAATACAAATTCATGACAAGCTCATTGTTCCCTCCGATTGCTGCAAAGGTGCCATACAGGCTGTACAGAAAGGCCGCGCTTGTTCCCAAAGCCACCAGCGAGTCCATATTCGGGTGTCCTTTGAATAAGGACTTGAATCCTACTGTAAAAAATTTCGTCCCGAGCACCATCACCGGAATCGTCATCAAGAGCTGCGTGAGCGCGAACGTGACCGGATACATAGTCGGATGGAGGCTCATCGGCAATGGCAAGCCCAACATGTGGCCCATCGCGAGATACAGAAGCGGAACCGTGAATACAGCTGAGAGCCAGAAGCGTCTCCACATATTTTTGATGTGCTTTTCTTTTTTTGCTTGGTTTTGGTCGCTTTCTTCTACTGTAGCATTCTCTTCGATTGCCTTGTAGCCCGCTTCAGCCACTACTTTTTCGATATCCCCAGCATGAAGTACTGTCGGATCGTAGGAAACGACCATTTTTTCGGTAGCCAAGTTCACGGATGCATCAGCGACACCGGCAACTGCTCTGGTCACTTTTTCCACGGTTTGGGAACACGAGGCGCAACTCATGCCTTCGATCAGAAAAGTCTTTTCTTTCTTGTTTGCCACCAAAACGTAGCCAGCGGCATCGACTGCATTCTTCAGAATTTCTTCGGAAAAATGGCTTGCATCAACAGCAACCGTCAGTTTTTCGGTCGCCAAGTTGACTGTAGCTTCCTTCACGCCTACGACTTTGGCAGCCGCTTTTTCCACGGCTTGTGAGCACGATGCACAACTCATGCCTTCTATGTCATAACTTTTATTTTCCATCTGGCGATTCCTCCTTGTGTACGCAACCGTTTTGTTTACAGTTGCACTGTCCTGGCGTGCACATGCATTTCACTTCGGCGACTGCCGTCAGTTTTTTGGCGGCGATAACCTGTTCCAACAGCGCAACATCGGCATGGCTCAGTGTTGCCCTTTCGATCAGTTCCGCTATCGTGCTGCCGACTTTTTTCGTGCAGACGTGCGCCAAAAGATCTTCGGTGGCACCGCCGACGCTTTCCTGTTCGGAAACGTTTGCGCTGTATATGAATTTATTGCCGATCGGTTCTGTTGCCAACAACCCTTTGTCGACGAGTCTTCCGATCAACGTTTTGACGGTGGCTTGTTTCCAATCCATTTTTTCCTGCAAAACCGAGATGATCTCCCGACTGGTAGCTTGCCCGTTTGTCCAGACAACGCGCATGACTTCCCATTCAGCATCGGTAATCTTCTTCTGCGTCAGTTCGGCCATTTCTTTCACCCTTCCATTGTTGATTCTTGCTTCTGAAATAAGTTTACATCTGTAGACGTTTTATGTCAAATGATTTCCACCAAAAATAAAAAACAGCCGGTTACCGTTGCTCGGTTAACCAGCCGTTTTGCTCTGAAATATTTTTTACTTTAGCAAGCCGTCAGGGCTGTTGAACTCTGTCGCGATTGCGCACGCGTCTGCGGTACAAAGTCGGTGCCAAGCCTTCCTTTTCCTTGAACTTGCGGGAAAATTCCGCTGCGGATGGCATTCCGACCAGGTCGGCTATTTGCTTAATGAAGAGTTTTGTATGAATCAACAAGAAGCGCGCTTGATCCATCCGGACGCGATCCAAATAATCCATCAGCGAAACACCATAGATCCGGATGAAAACCTGCTGCATTTCCGATGAGGGACCATGACAGGCTTCAGCAATGCTATTCACGCTCAGCGGGTTTGGATAATGGCTGTGGATAAAGCGCTCGGCCTGACCGGCCCACTCCAGATCCGTAACTGCCTTCCCGTTCGGCCTGCATCTGCGGCAAGGACTGTAGCCGTGCATCTCCGCAGCCTCAGCTGAAGTAAAGATGCAGACATGATTGAATTTCGGAATCCGGTTAGGACAGGACGGCTTGCAGTACAGTTGCGTATTCCTGTCCGCATAATAGAATTTTCCATCAAAATGTTCATCCCGTTCATTGATTGCTTGCCATTGCTCCACGTTCACTGCTTGTTCTGCCCTATCCGCCGCCATCGTCTGGTTCCATCCTCTTCAACCGTCATTTATATCCGCTTCCCATTATAGTACAGAAAGCTTGGATATGCTTCAGTCCGCCGCAAAAAATTTATGCCGTTGCGCGCAAAAAAAGCAGCCGCACCGACATCGGCACTGCTGCTTTTGATGATGACTTATGCGATTGGTCGCTTAGCCCTTGCTGCTTCCGGCACAAGTCAATTCGGCCTCTTCGCCGCGGGCTTCCAAGAGTGCTTTTTCGATGATGCTCATGACCTTCTCTTCATCGCCGCTGTTATTGACGATGTCAAACGTATCGATGTTGATCCTGATCTTAGGACTTTGATCGTATTCCTGATACCATTGCTCATAATTTTTGAAAAGTAATTGATAGTAGGCCAGCAATTCTGAATCATCCTCGATCTGCTCAAACTCTCGGCCGCGCTTGCGGATACGCTCCAAAATCGTTTCGAAGGCCCCATCCAGATAGATCAACAAATCCGGCGCTTTTTTGGGCATGCCTTCCAGTTCTTCCATCATGTTCGCCAACAGGTCATTGTAGATATCCATCTCTTCTTTTGAGATATTGCCTTGCAGATGATTGACCCTCGTGAACAGAGCATCCTCATAAATGGAACGATCCAGGACATTGTTGTCATCAGTCAATGCAGCCTTGATGCTGCGGAAACGCGTATTCAAGAAGTATATTTGAAGGCTGAACGCCCATTTTTGCGGATTATCATAAAATTTATCCAAGATCGGGTTGTAATCGACGCTTTCGAAAAAGGCCTCCGTCCCCAATCTTCTTGAAATCATTTCAGTATAAGTCGACTTTCCAGCACCTATCATTCCAGCCATTACCAGCACGCTCAATCATATCCCTTCCTTTTATGTTATCTGATTATTTCCGTATTTTTATGCAACTTCCAATCCGCTGATTCGCGGAACAACATTCAGTATCATACCATGCCCGCAAATCAAGATATAGTGTTTCTTTGATTAGAAAATCTATTATTGACGTAATAAAGCCAAGGTTTTCCTGCTTCCGAAAACACTGGTCAAAATCATCAAAATCCACTATCCTAGAAGAAAGGAGTGTCGCCCATGAGTTTGAACCATCGCACCATTAAAATCGCTTTTGCGACCGTCATCGCCATTCTGATTGCGCAATTTTTTCAGTTGAATTATTCCGTTGCAGCCGGGGTCATCGCGATCCTCAGCGTGCTGGACACCAAAAAATCATCCGTTCTCACGGCACTGCAGCGAATTGTCTCCACAGTGTTGGCATTGACGATCGCCACGATCCTGTTCCGCCTCTTCGGCTTTCACATCGTCGTGTTCGGCGTCTATCTGCTGTTTTACGTACCGTTGGCCTACCGTTTCAATCTTCAATCCGGCATCGCGCCGTGTTCGGTGCTAGTGACGCATCTGTTGCTGGAAAAGCAGACAAGCTTTCCTTGGCTTCTGAACGAACTCGCCCTGATGATGATCGGCGCCGGCGTTGCTATTTTGTTCAATCTCTACATGCCCTCCAAAGCGAGCCAGATCATTTTGCTTCGGGAACAAGTGGAGACGCAAATGAAGGAAGTGCTGCATAGTTTCAGCGTTGCCCTTCGCGAGGGGGAGGACCGCAACCAAAGCAAGTTATTGGACGAATTGGATGATCAATTGGAAAAATACAGGCAAGTCGTCTATGCCGAATTCGACAATCAGTTGCTGGACCAATCGACCTATAATATCCGCTACTTCGATATGCGCAGTGAGCAAGTCACCATCCTCAAGTATATGGCCACCAACCTCGGCTTGTGCGCGCTGCCGACTAGCGAAAACAAGATTTTGGCTGGCCTGTTCTTCCTGACTGCAGCCCAGTTGCATGAGCAGAACACCGGTATCTATCTGATGGAGGACATCGATTCCTTGCTGCAATCGTTCCGCGAAAGCGAGTTGCCGGCCACCCGTGCGGAGTTCGAAAACCGTGCCATCCTGTTCCAGTTGCTGAACGACTTCAGACGCTTCATCCAGACGAAAAAAATATTCTACGAAGAGTACGCAGCGGAAATAAAAACAAAAAAATGAATTTATCATGAGAAATCATTTGACACTTACTAATCGTATTGTTATTATGTGTATAAATTCAAACAACCTCACGGTGAAAAGAAGAGTACGGATAACGGAAATGCACAGAGAACCTCGGCAGCTGAGAAGAGGACAGGAAAGTCATCCAGAAAATGGTCTTAGAGTGATTGGTTTGCGAACGCCATCCGGCCTCAGCAAGCCACGTCCGCATACGTTACAATGCCGCAGTATAACAAGACTATCGGTCGTCTTGCGTACTGACTGAGGGGGCATGCGCGAGCGTACCCCGAACCAAGGTGGTATCACGATGAGCAATCATACGTCCTTGCACAGCAATGTGCAGGGGCGTATTTTTTTACTTCATTATCTTGTTTGATAAAAAATAGTAATGGAAAGAAGGAAATCAACATGACAACAGCAGAAAAAACAACAACTTTACCATTCAGAGCCGACCACGTAGGGAGCTTTTTGCGCACCGAACCATTGAAGGAAGCACGCTTGAAATTTGCAGCCGGCGAAATCGACGCAGCCGCTTTGGACCAAGTGGAAACGGAAGAAATCACAAAATTGATAAAAGATCAAAAGGAAAACGGTTTGAAAGGCTTCACTGATGGCGAGTTCCGCCGCTCTTGGTGGCACATCGATTTTATCGAAAACCTGAACGGATTTGAAGGTTATGTGCCGGAACACGGCTATGATTTCGGGGATGTTGAAGTCCGCAAGTACGCTTTCCGCAACGTCGGCAAAATCTCCTTCAACCCGAATCATCCTTTCCTGGCTGCTTTCAAATCATTGAACGAAATCGTCGGTGACCAAGGCGTGGCGAAATTCACGATCCCCAGTCCGAACGAAGTTTTCTATCCAGGCTACCGCAACGAAGAGATCTATCCTTCGGTCGAAGCGTACCAGGCGGACGTGCAGCAAGCCTACATCGACGCTGTCCAGGCTTTCTACGACCTGGGCTGCCGCTACCTGCAATTGGACGATGTGCACTGGGGCTTCCTTTGCAACTTCGCGGATGATTCGGAAGAGTACAAAGCTTCCAAACGCGTCGCCGCTGAGAACGTCCAAGCCATCATCGAAGCGAAACCTGCCGATCTTGTCTTGACGACGCATGTCTGCCGAGGCAACTACAAATCCCACCATTCATTGGAAGGCCCATACGATCCGATCGCAGAAGAGCTGTTCGGACAAACAAGCTTCGACGGTTACTTCCTGGAGTATGATACCGATCGTTCCGGCGGTTTCGAGCCACTTGCGTTCTTCAAAGGCAAAGGCCGCATCGTATTAGGGCTGGTTACTTCGAAAACAGCGGAACTGGAAGACAAAGAAGAAATCAAAGCCCGCATCAAGGAAGCCAGCAAATATGTGCCTTTGGATCAATTGGCGTTGAGCACGCAATGCGGATTCGCCTCCACCGAAGAAGGCAACTTGCTGACGGAAGAAGAACAATGGGCTAAAGTACGCCACGTTGTGGAAATCGCCAAAGAAGTTTGGCCGGAAGACTAATCGTTACAAGCGAAAACGCACAATCGGCCGATTGTGCGTCTTTTTTTGATTTAGCGCCAGCGGACGGTCGGCAATCGGGAGCCTGAACTCCGGCGAGGCATTGTTCGCCGGAATTCAGGCTGGTTTTCTTCCGCGTCCTCCGGTGAGGCGTTGTTCGCCGGAGTTCAGGACTTCCCGCTCTCCTGATACTCCGGTGAGATCGCTCCCGCAGGAGTTGCGGTCCTCCTCCCTACTGGCTGCGCACCTCATTTGGTTTTTAGCCTTGCCGCCGATGCTTTTCCAGCAGATCGTAGTCGATCGGATTGTCCAAAAGCATTTCTTTCGCCGCTGCGATGACTTCCCGGCCAGCTCCCACTTTGAAGACAAGGTGCGGCTCGATTGGGAAATTCACCTGGATGTCCGCTTGTTTCGTCATCTGGCGATCCAACTGGCGGATCAGGATATCTAGACTTTGGATCGCAACATTGAATGGTGACGCCAACTGCCGATCGACTGCATCATAAATCATTGTAACGGACATAAGGACGCTGAAATGCTCCCGATTGAAAAGCGGCGTCGGCAGGTTCATCATCACGCCCCCGTCCACTAGCTGCCGCTCGTCGATGCATGCGGTGGAAAAAACTAGCGGAAAGGCACAGGAAGCCGCCACCGCCAGCCCCAGTTCGATATCGTGCGGATAGATGATCCAATCACCAGTGGCACTCTTAAAAAATTCCGGCTTGTTGGTGAACACGACCAATTCGCTGGTATGGATGTCAACACTGGTGATTGCAAGGGGGATAGGGCAGTCGGACAACATTCTGCATCCGAATTTTTCATACAATCCGCAAGCCATCTGGTGCAAATCCTGCAGCGCTACGAACCCGTTATTATGTTCCCGCACATGTTGGATGATTTTCTGAGCGGGCCTGCTGAAAATCCCGCTTTCCGCAAATTCCTTTTCCGCTTCCAAAAGGGCATCTTCAATTTGTTGCGCACTAAGCCCGCAGGCAACCAGAGCAGCGATTACCGCCCCCATCGACGTGCCTGCGACAGCATCGATAGCCACATGGTGTTCCTCCAGATCACGCAGGACTGCGAGCTGCGAAAATGACTTCAGGCCGCCGCCAGCCAGGCTGAGTCCGAACATCTCCTTCGGTATTTCATGGTTCCGGGATTTTTCCATATTTGATACCTTCTCTCAACTTCTCTCGCCATCATTATCCCTCAGAATGTCGATTTGCACAAAACAAACGAATGACGGAAATCTAGTGACCGTTTTGCATCTTTCGTTTAATCGATATATCGCGCTTGAATCGGTTGCACGGTATTGAGAGGTTAACGGAAGCAAAAAAACAGGGGGAGCAGATGACGGCTCTCCCTGTTTTGCACTGTTCTATAATTTGGAAAGGATGCTGACAACCAAAAAGATGTTCAGCACGATTATGACACAGGTAGCTGCCCAAGATAGCACCTTTTGCAGTCGCGAATTGACCAAGGACCCCATTTTATTTTTATCACTTGTGATCTTCAGCAACGGAATAAGCGCAAATGGCAACTGCAGGCTCAGGATGACCTGACTCCAGATCAGTAAACTTTCGGTTCCTGATTCGCCCGCCAACAAAGTGACGATGAAGACAGGAATGATGGCCAAGATACGGGTAATCATGCGCCGGAGCCAAGGTTTCATCCTCAAATGGATAAAGCCCTCCATGACGATTTGGCCACTCAGAGTGCCGGTGATGGTCGAATTTTGCCCTGAACAAAGTAAGGCTACTGCGAAAAGGCTGCTTGCGGCAGCCGCACCCAATGTCGGGCTGAGCAATTTGTACGCATCTTCAAGCGCCCCTACATTTTCGTTCAATCCATGAAAAGCGGCTGCCCCGACGATCAAAATAAGCGAGTTGATAACGAAGGCTCCACTCAAAGATAGAACAGAATCAATTTTTGCGAATTTGACTGCTTCCTTCTTGCCTGCTTCTGTCCGTTCATAATCCCTGCTTTGGATAATCGAAGAATGCAGATAGAGATTGTGCGGCATCACCGTTGCCCCCAAAATGCCCAAGGACAAGAACAGCATGCCATGATTCGATATGATTTCCGTAGTCGGTAAGTACCCTTGCAGTAATGGACCCCAGTTCGGCGAAGCCATCAACATCTCATAGAAAAAAATTCCAAAAATGGAGAACATCAGGACACCGACGATGGATTCGATCCAGCGGAATCCCTTTTTTTGCAGCAACAGCAACAGGAACACATCCGCTGTGGTGATCACGACCCCCACAATCAAAGGGATACGGAACAAAAGATTCAAAGCCAACGCGGAACCGATGACTTCGGCTATGTCCGTCGCCATGATGGCCAGTTCCGTCAAGATCCAAAGGAAAAAGGCGATCGGTTTTGAGACAGTGGCGCGAGTCGCTTGGGCGAGATCCATATTCGTGGCTATCCCCAATCTAGCGGATATCTCTTGGAACATCATCGCCAGTACGCTGGATAAGAGTACGACCGCCAACAATGAGTAGCCATAACGCGAACCTGCCGCTATCGAGGTCGCCCAGTTTCCGGGATCAACATACCCGACGGCAACCAAAGAGCCTGGTCCCATGAAAGCCAATAATTTTTTTAAGAAATTTGCATTTTTAGGAATTGTAACAGAGCTGTTTATTTCTTCAAGGCTGACATTATGCGCTTTGCTTATGAACCCTTTTGGGATAGCATCTTCCATTGTTTTCAATTTTGGAACAGCAGTTTGCTTTTCCATAGTGTACCCCTTCTCTCTTCCTGATATTATACATCTCATTCTACACTTTTTTCGGATTAGCACAAACGTTTTTTTGGCATACCTAACATTTTTTCGGGGTTAACCAACAAAAAAACTCTTCTCACTTTCGGTTGAGGAGAGTTTTTTCTGAAATGTTACTATTCAAATCCCAAGATAAAGATCCCTACCATAATCATCGCGATGACCGCGTATTGTTTTGCGGTCAGTTTTTCCTTCAGGAAGATGCGCGAAAGGATGACGGATACCATACTATAGGAAGAAATCAGTGGCGCAACGATGACTGCATTCGCGCTGATCGCAAACACATAGAAGAATTGCCCCAATGTTTCGAAGATGGCTGCCAAGCCGCGTTCTTTCTGGTCACGCAAGGCGAAGGTTTCCTTCTTGAACCAGACAAGATAGACCCAAGCCACAACGGCAACGATCAGCCATGTCAATTCATAGGAAATGTTCGCCTGCATCTCATCCATCCCTCTGTCGAAGACCCAGGCATCCGCGAATGTCCCGAGTGAATCGATCAATGCATATCCCAATGGGAACAACAAAGCGATTGCGCCATATTTATACTTACGGTCAACCATTTCCTTGTTCTCTTTCCGTTCCGCCTCGGCAAAGCGTTGCTCGAATACCGACAGCAGGATGACTCCGGCCGTGATCAGGCCTACCGCAAAAAACTGGATCCCGGTCATGGACTGACCCAGGAAAATGAAAGTCAACAAACCGGATATCGCGCCGGACGAGTTCTGTACCGGTGAAGAGATCGACAGTTCCAGAAAACGCAGACCGGCGTAGCCGACCGCCATCGATAAAATGTACAGCGCCGATACCGGCAGATACGTGATCATGTTTCTGGGATCGTAGACCACTCCCGAAGTCAGCATGACGTAGACTGCATGAATCCCCATGACCGCACCGACCATAATGACAATCTTCAGATAACTATATTTGTCTTTCGGATCGCTCCCTTTTTTATAAAACAAATCCGCTGTGCCCCAGGCCAAAACGGAAACTATCGCAAATATAAACCACATGCTGCATCCATCCTTTATAAAATAATTTCAAAAACTAACTTACTAATTATACTAAAAGGATAGAGGTTGCAATAAAAATAACGCAATGTTAACAATATATCAACAGACTTATCGTAAGCAAGACTCAATTTAGCCGCTTATGCTAGATAACGGATACGTGTTTCTGTATCTGCAAAACGGTAGCTCAAAAGACCTCTAATCCTTTGAGCTACCGATTCAAGGGTCAGTCGCGCACTCTTTTGCCCATGTAGACGAGGTCGCGTTCGATGCCGTCGAGTTCAGCCACTCTCGGTAAATATCCCCATTGTTCGAAACCGAATTTTTTCATCAGCCCGATGCTCGGGGCATTGTGGCCGAAGATGAGGCAGACCAGATTCGTGATGTCCAGCTCGTCGCAGGCAGCCAATACTGTTTCCATGATCTGCGTGCCCATTTTTTTGCCGCGGTAGTCTTCGTGGATATAGATGCTCAACTCTGCTGTCTTATCGTAGGCGGCGCGCTCGTGGAAAGCCTGAAAGCTCACCCAAGCGCAGATTTTCCCATCCTCTTCAAAAACCCATATCGGTCTGTAGCTGGGCGAATGGTCCAGGAACCAGCCCATTTTTTGTTTGACGGTCACCGGCTCCAGATCGGCCGTCACCATCCGGCTGGGGATCGTCTGATTGTAGATGGCGACGATGTCTTCCACATCGTCCAAAGTTGCGTTTCTATGTGTAAGGGTCATTTTTTATTCCTCCAAAAATCAAAGATTCACAGCCCGACTTCTCGAAGGACTATACGCTATTTTACCAGTTTGTCCCGACGATGTGCCATCTATTTTCAGAGGGATGGAAAAATAGTGTTTGCCTGCCCCCAATTTCTGCAGGATTGCCGCAGTTTTTCGTAATCTTCCAATTGAAAATCGGTTATACTGGATACAAGAATGAGGTGGAAATAATTATGAATGAAGAAATATATATCGCAGAAGATGAAGATGGCATCCGTTTGACGGTGAAGACGTTTCTGGAGAGCGAGGGCTATGCGGTATCCGACTTTCCCAATGGCGACCTGCTTTACGATGCTTTCCTGGATAAACAACCGGACCTGGTCATCCTGGATGTGATGATGCCGGGATCTAGCGGTTTCGAAATCACCAAAAAAATACGCGACATCAGTTCGGTGCCGATCATCATCCTGACCGCAAAAGACAGCGACATGGATTACGCGACGGGCATCAACTTGGGCAGTGATGATTACTTCACGAAGCCCTTCAGTGCCATCGCCCTGAATATGCGCGTAAAAGCGATGCTTCGCCGCATCAAGATGGATCAGGAACGCCTGCCGACCCGTCAGGAAGAAGCGACGCTGCGGATCGGTGATATCGAAATCGATCTGGCCGCCATGTCCGTCAAACAAAATGGGGTCTCCCTCAACCTGACACCAAATGAATACAATGTTTTCGTTTATCTAATCGAAAACAAAAACCGTGCCGTTTCCAGGGACGAGCTTTTGGATTCGATCTGGGGATACGGCAAGGACATCGAGACGCGGGCCTGCGATGATACAGTAAGACGGCTGCGCAAAAAACTTGCCGGCTCCACAGTCGAGATCGAGACCGTTTGGGGATTCGGCTTCACCGTGAAGGAGTCGTCTGCATGATGAAGATGAAGACATCGAAAAAAAGTTTGAAGATCCGGCTTCTGACGACCATCACCTTGTTGTTGGCGGCCGTCTTTGCCTTCATTTATCTGGTGTTCAATTTTTTCTTTACCCAGTAC
Organism: Trichococcus pasteurii; assembly: GCF_900112935.1. Classification (GTDB taxonomy): domain Bacteria; phylum Bacillota; class Bacilli; order Lactobacillales; family Aerococcaceae; genus Trichococcus; species Trichococcus pasteurii. The sequence continues at coordinate 422,737 of NZ_FONM01000001.1, read as the reverse complement.
ATCGAAACAGCCGCGGCCTCGCTGCTTGCTGAAGCGAGACAAAATTACATCGATCGCCCCTTCGATGAGGACAAAAAATTGGACCCGGAACCTGCCGCATCGGATGCAACCGTTGTGAATGAGCCCCGGGACAAAAATCCAGAGCCGCATACGGCCTTCGCATCCAGTGTCCAAAAGACAATCATTTCCGAAGATTTTGAAATCCTGTTCCCGCAGATTCAGGACACGGGGTTCAGTGATGATGATACCTTGACGAATTTCGTTTCCGGACTGGAAAGTTCCGACATCACGCTGGAATTGACGGCCGATGGGAAATTGGAATTGGAGGATAATCTCTACTACTATTCCATCGCTCCCAATGCCGAGGAGGAAGGGACCTACGCGGTGTTCTTCCTGAACATGTCCGATTTGTTCGTCTTCGAGCAGAACCTGAATCAGATCCTGTTGATCATCATGCTGATCGGACTGGTGACCATTGCCACCATCACCTATCTGCTCGTTTCAAGGATCACGAAACCGTTGCAGACGCTGGCTTTGTTCGCGAAAGAGATCGGTGAAGGGAACTATCAGACGATCGATGAGGAATTCATCGATCTGGAGCTCCATGAACTGAAGACGACCATGAACGAGACCACCAAAAAGCTCAAGCTGTACGACGCCGATCAGCGCACGTTCTTCCAGAACGCTTCCCATGAACTGCGGACACCGTTGCAGATCATCAAGACAAACGCGGAAGGCATTGAGGTAGGCATCATCGATGACAAAAAAGGTGCCATCGCCATCAAGAACGAGACCGACAAATTGGGCACGCTCGTGGAGGATATCCTCTACCTGTCGCGACTGGAGACCCGTTCATCGGACCGATTGACCAGCACAAATGACATCCGCGAGACGTTGGCCTATACCGCTGAACGCTACGCCAGCGTCAGCAATCAACAAAATCTGCAAGTGCTGTTCGACTTCCAGAAGGATCCTGTCCTGTTCCATTACGATGAGCGGGATTTTGAACGGGCCTTCCAGAATCTCATCTCCAACGCCCTGCGTTACGCAAAAGGCATCATCCGCTTGGGCTGCAAGGAGATAGACAACCGGATCATGATCACCATCCACAATGATGGCGAACCGATTTCCAAGGCAGACCTGCCGCATATTTTCGACCGCTTCTATAAAGGCAACAAAGGCGTGCACGGCATCGGGCTCTCCATCGTCCAATCAATCGTGCATACTTACGGCGGACGCATAGAAGTCATGTCCTCCGCAAAAGGAACAACTTTCACGATCATCCTGCCGCAAAAAAACAATTCCTGAATAAAATAAAACTTGGACCGAAACGCTGCCCGCCCCCATAGGCTAGCGTTTCGGTCCTTTTTGCGCTGGTATTCGGTCCGCTATCGAATTTACGCATCTTTCCGCTCATTTTGCTCCATTTTTGCAACAACTCTCCGCTCTGTTTACGGAGAATTGTTTTCCGGATCGGCATAGAATAAGGACATCAAGAGAAACAAAGAAACGAGGTCGAGCGTTATGAGCGAAATATGCTACCGAAACGAATTCAAACACGAAATTTCCCAAAAAAACAAAGTCATCCTCACAAGTCGGCTGAGAAAGGTCCTGAAACATGACGAGAATTCAGTAGGCAACAGCTATAGCATCAGGAGTCTCTATTTTGACACGATTTATGACGATGCTTATTGGGACAAAGAGGATGGCCGAAGTTACCGCGAGAAGTTCCGGATCCGTTATTACAACAATGACGCTTCCTTTATCCGCCTGGAGAAGAAAGTCAAGGACGGAGCAGTCGGTTACAAACAGAGCGCCTGTATCACGAAAGACATGGCCGACCAGCTTATCCAAAAAAAATATGACTGCCTTGCTGATGCGAGCCATCCGTTGCTGCAGGAATTTTATGCAAAGTGCAAAAGCCAGTGCATGGAGCCGAAAGTGATCATCACCTACGAGCGGGAAGCTTTCGCCTATGGACCAGGGAACACACGCATCACACTGGATTTTGATATGCATGCCAGCACGCAAGTAGCCGCTTTCTTCCATGATGGCCGTATCGGAATACGAGAACCCGGGATTGACTGCGTACTGGAAGTCAAATTCGACAACTATCTGCCGGAATGGATCCAAAGTCTGGTCCAGACAGAAGAAACAACCAGCACCTCCCATTCAAAATACGTCATCGGAAGACACCTAAACCAAATATAAGAAAATACCCAGGAGGAACATTGAAATGACAACATTTACAGACATCTTAAAAAACAGTTTTTTGGAGGCAACTTCCGATTTTTCAATCGCAGCGGCTTCGGTTTCCCTGCTATCGGCGCTCTTCATCGGCCTGTTCATCTTCTTCATCTATAAAAAAACCTATGCCGGCGTCATGTATTCGAAACCCTTCAACACTTCTTTGGTGCTGCTGACGGTCCTGACGACTTTCGTCATCCTGGCTGTAACTTCCAACGTAGTCCTTTCCTTGGGGATGGTCGGTGCCCTTTCTATCGTCCGCTTCCGTACCGCCATCAAGGAGCCGCTTGACCTGGTCTTCCTTTTCTGGTCGATCAGCGTCGGCATCATCCTGGGAGCTGGCTTGTATTCTCTGGCTTTCCTCGGATCTGCATTCATCACGGTCATCCTGCTCGTTCTGACAGGAAAGGTCGATTCTTCGGCCCCCTACATTTTGATGCTGCAACTGGAGAATGAGAATGCGGAATTGCAGGCGACCGAAATCATCAAAAACCGTTTCGGCAAAGTCATCGTAAAATCCAAGAGCATCACAGACGGCCAACCGGAATTGATCTATGAAGTAAAAGTCAAGAACAACGAAACAAGCTTCATGAATGAATTGAGCGCCATCGAAGGCGTCCAGAACGCCACATTGGTCAGCTACAACGGCAACCAAGCAGGATAGGAAAAAATTACCAATGAAGCTGGACATTAAAATCAGATATTAAATAAAAAAAACAATTCCCGATAGGAGAACACACCCATGAAAAGTACTATAATGAACTTAAAGAACAGACCTCTTACGCAAATGCTCGCACTAACAGGCACCCTTGCCTTATTGACCGCTTGCTCCACTGAAGCGAGCACGACTACAGCATCCAGCGACGTCTCGACCACTGAGGCGACCGTTGAATCCACCCTTGTATCGGATTCCAGTTATTCAGAAAGCAACAGCACAGCCATCACTTTTTCCGATCAAACGATCACAGTCGACGGATCCGGAGCTGCTGCTGACGGTTCCATTCTGACCATTACCCAACCGGGCACGTATATCCTCAGCGGAACCTTGAGCGAAGGCCAGGTCCGTGTCGAAACAGTCGATGAAGCCGATGTCCAGATCGTTCTCGACGGGGCTGCCATCACGAATTCCGCCGGAGCCGCCATCTACGTGAAAAGCGCCAACTCCGCGACCATCACTTTGGCTGAAGGAACGACCAATACTTTAAGCGACGGAGAAACCTATACCTTCGAAGACAGTGAAGACGAGCCGGACGCTACCCTGTTCAGCAAATCAGACCTCATCCTGAACGGAAAGGGAACGTTGGTCATCGATGCCAATTATGCCCATGCCATCAAAGGTAAAGATGATGTGACCATCGCAGAAGGAACCTATGAAATCACTTCTGTCGGCGATGCAATCAAAGGAAGCGATTCGCTCTTCATCAGTTCCGGTACTTTCACGATTGATGCGGGCGGCGACGGACTGCAATCGACTAACGAGGAAGAAGAAGGAAAAGGAACTTTGACGATTGAATCAGGCACCTTCGCGATTACGGCAGCTTCTGACGGCATCCAAGCCGCAACCGATCTGCAGATACTTGGTGGCGACTTCACGATCACAACCGGCGGCGGCAGCGCGAACAGCAGTACAGCGAGCGAGGCTTGGGGAACATGGGCAGTACCTAGCGCAGAAGCAGCCGCAACTACCACTGAGGAAACAACCAGCGCCAAAGGTTTGAAAGCGACAGGCTCATTAGCGATTTCCGGCGGTACCTTCATCTTGGACACATCCGATGACTCCATCCATACCAATGACACGATCCAAATCACGGGCGGAGACTTCACGATCGCTTCTGGGGATGATGGTATCCATGCCGACAACACCTTGACAATCGATGACGGAACCATTAATATCAATCAAAGTTATGAAGGCATCGAGGCTACCGAGATCACTCTGAGCGGCGGGGTCATCACTTTGACATCCTCAGATGACGGCATCAATGCCGCAGGCGGAAACGATGCGTCAGCCGTCAGCGGACGCCCTGGCGAAAACACGTTCACCTCGACTGCAGAAGGAGCAGGACTCTTGACAATCAATGGCGGGACCCTTGTGGTAAACGCTAGCGGAGACGGACTCGACAGCAATGGCAGCATCGAAATGAACGATGGCACTGTAATCGTCAACGGCCCTACCGACAGCATGAATGGTACATTGGATTACGACAGCACGTTCAACATCAATGGCGGGACCCTGATCGGTGTCGGCAGCTCCGGAATGGCGATGAGCCCTTCTTCAACATCCACCCAAAGCTTCCTGTTCACGTCTTCAATCCCATTGGCTGCGGATGAAGCCATCCAGATCACCGGCCCGGACGGAGAAGTGATCCTGACTTTCGAAGCTTCGACAACGGCCCAGTCCTTGGTATTCTCCAGTCCTGAACTGGTCAACGGTTCTGCGTACACTATCACAACCGGCGGAACAGTATCCGGCGACTCCGCTACCGGCATCTACGAAGATACGTCCTTCAGCGGCGGGTCATCCACCGTTGAGGTCAGCGCAACAACCGAAGCTAGCGGCGGACAAATGGGCGGCATGCCTTCTGGTGGCTTCGCTAAATAATAAAATGATTATCCGGAGTAGGTGTACTTGATATGAAAAAAAGAAAAAGATTAAAAAAGAAATATTCGTTTCTCCTTACTACCCTCTTCCTTGCGGGCTGTGTCACGTTCCTTTTGTGGGACTTAGCCAACTCTCAAGAAGGAGAAAGTGCTGCATCAGCCCAGACCCTGATGACCGATGTGGCGTATGAGGCTGATGAAATGCAGCAAGCGGATGAAACCAGCATTGCGGAAGCGAATGCTATTCTCCAGAGCAGCACCATTTTATCCGCTTCAGGCGAGGATTTGGCAGCGGATTTGGATGAGTTGAATGCAACTTATCCTGATCAGCTTGGTTTTGTCCTCATCAATGAGCAGACCGGAGAAGCCATTACGACCAATGAATCCCGCATCTTCACAAGCGCGAGCCTCTACAAATTGTTTCTGACGTACGCCATCCTTGAACAGGTCGATGCCGGTGTACTTTCCTTGCAGGACCAGATGGCGGACGGGGCAACAATCGATGATTACCTGACCAGCACCATCACCGTTTCGGCAAATGAAACCGCAAAAGAGCTCGCATACCTGATCGGATGGGAAAACATCGAAACCTTCATCCATGAGCAGGGATTCGTTTCCACGAGTTTCAACCCTTATCTGGAAGCCGATGGCGTCTATTACAACAGTGACTTGGAAACAACTCCAGCCGAAGTGGCCTTCTTATTGGAACGCTTGTTGGATGGCGAATTGCTTTCCGAATCCAGCACGGCATACTTTCTCGGATTATTGGGCGATCAGCAGCTCGTCTATGCACTGAACACTGGTCTTACCGATGAAGTAACCTTTGCTCACAAAACCGGCCTGTTGGATGACGTATCCCATGATGCGGGTATCCTGTCAATGGACGGCCAGAATTATATCGTAGCCGTTTTGACGGATGGTTGGCTAAACGCGACCGATGACGCGACTCCAGTATTTGGGGAAATCGGATCGGCTGTAATGACTTACTTGTATGCACAGTAATCAAAAAAAACATGACGAAAGCTTGGGGGTACGGAAACCTTTTCCGGACCTCCAAGCTTTCGCTGTACAGCAACGATTTCTAGCGACTGACCCTTGCGTTATAAGCTGCACTCCGGACAAAGCAAAAGGCTTATCATTAGCTATCGTATCGGATTTGCGGTAAGGTATAGAAGTACTATCTATTTGCTGACGTAAATATTTTTTATAGCCAGCTCAAATCCAAGCCAGTACAGGTATACTTCCAGGAGGAAAACATATGAAATTACAAGTAGAGAAACGCGACAAGGTTGGCTCATCTGCAGCAAAGCGTGCACGATCGGACAAGAAACTCACTGCAGTCATCTATGGTAAAGATGTTGAAGCCACTCCAGTATTACTTGATGCAAAAGAATTTGACGAAGTGCTCAAGCAATTAGGTAAAAATGCGATCTTCGAAGTCAGCATATCCGGCGGAAAAACGACGCAAGTCATCGTCAAGGATATCCAACAAGCTGCACTGAAGAACCAAATCCAAAACGTAGCATTACAGGCTCTCACAAAAGGGCAAAAATTGACGATGACCGTTGCGATCCATTTAGTCGGCAGCGAAGACCTCAAAGAAGGCGTCCTGACCCAAACATTGAACGAATTGGAGATTGAAACGGACGCTGCCCATGTCCCTACCGAATTCCAAATCGCTGTTAATGAAATGACCATCGGTGATACCCTGACGGTTGCCGATATCAAAGTCGATGCCGGTATTTCGGTCCTTACGGATCCAGAAGCAGCAGTCGCCATCCTAGCAGCACCTGCTACAGAAACAGTAGACGAAGAGGAAGCTTCAGCGGAAGCTGCTGAAAAAGTCGCTGAATAATCATCAAATCAAAATTTACCTTTAGACAAAAAAAGTTTCGGTTTTGACATTCAAAACCGAAACTTTTTTGGTCTATACCAAATTAATTTCTGAACAATACTGCTTAGGAATCCTTCAAAACAGTACACGGCTCCAGCCTGTGGCTTTTTTCCAAATAGTTTCCCAGGAAGCGCTGAGCCAAACTGCCTTTTTTAATGTTGGCCCGCGCAGCTTCGATGGAAAACCATTCGGCCTGATCCACTTCATCCGTCATGCCATCAAGGCACTCGCTCGCGACGGTACAGGAAAAATTCAGCATCAGTGTGTTGTTTTTTTCAAAATATTCGCTTTTGTTGTAGCGCAATCCAACCGTTTGCAGTCCGAGCTCTTCAGCAATTTCACGGGCCGCTGCCTGCTCCGCATTTTCACCTTTATTGACGTATCCCGCACAGAGAATATAATCCGCCCCACCGTACTGTTTGATCAACAAAATTTTATCTTGTTTTTTGTTCAAGATGACCATGCTGACAGCCGTGTTGAATACAGGGAATCGATACCCCTCACAACTGTTGCAATAAGGGATATTCCCTTCATTTTCCAGATGTTTCGCTTCCAGTTCTGTTCCGCATTCCATGCAATAATTCATCTATTATGTACTCCCCTTCCGATTATGATTCCCTTCGCTTCCTCTAAAGCGGTCCCCCATCTCCAAAAAGGATTCGACGTTGATTATTCAATTCTAGGACAATATGGGATATTATAGCACGCCGGCTTTGCCTTTTTTTCCTTTCGAAAGAAAAAAATAACCCGAAGAGTGAACATTCGAAAAAACGAGTGCTCCCTTTTCAGGTTTGATTTATGGCTGACAACCTGGTTTCCTTTTTATTGTGCTGATTCACAGATGGCTTTTATGTTTTCCAGTGTATGTTGGGTGGAGTTTTCTTCCATCTTGTCCGTCACCAGTTTATCGAGAATCTTGGTGAACAGCGTTTCAGGCGGAACGCTGTCGATATCGAACGTCAGCTCCGTTCCGCCATCTTTTGCAACATAGCGGCTGGTTTGCTTGGTCGGAAAACTCCCGGTGATGTTCCCTTTCCAGATTGCGCCATCATCAGTAAGCTGGCTTTCCGTTACTTCGATGGTGATCGGGAAATGGATACCCATCATGGAATAGCTCGATTTGACGATCGTACCCACTTCGCCTTTTCCGCTGACGCTTTCCGGTTCGGAAAGACCGTTGTAGAAGTGTGACCAATTCTCAGGGTTGATTGTGTACTCATAGACTTTTTGGACTGGTGCATTGATGAAGATGGTTTTTTCAAAGGTAGCCATTATTGATTATCTCCTTTCAAAATCCAAGCAGTGCTTTTAGCTTTGTTGACGATAGGAATGACCGGAAGGACGAAAAAAGAAACTTTGCGATTGCATTCTCCGATTGGGAAATTTGGACATTTTTCTTGTTCGTCCTCATTATACGCCTGTGTCCGCCATTATCAAAAAAGTAATGCTACCCTTCTTCTAAAGCAATTAAATTTCAAAATAACCCTCCTAATCTAAAAGAATTCAAGAATATCTCCAACTTATTGACCGTATCGTTTGTCCTCTGTCCGGTATCGCACTAAAATAGAGTTATCAAGTGGAAGAATTCCTTATACATATTCACACTGTTTTTTGGCCGCCCAGTTCACATGCCTTCTGCTTCGGGAAGATGATTATCAAGCGAGGGGATCACAATGGAAGAAGACGTCAAGAAAAACACCCGGGAAGATGAAATGGAGCTCCGCCAAGCAATTTTGAAGGATTTGATCCTTCGTCTTCATGCAGGTGATGACTACGAACAGATCAAGAAGGAATTCAAGGAACATTTCGCGACGGTCAGTGCTCTGGAAATTTCGATGATGGAACGGAGATTGATCGAACAAGGCGTCGCAGTCGAGGAGATCCAGCGCCTTTGCTCGATCCATGCTGATTTATTCGCCGATGCAGTGACCTATGGACAATCCCCCTCTCCGGATAGCGAGAAACCGGGGCATCCGATCCGGGTACTGAAGGAAGAAAACGTGGCCATCGAAGCGACGCTCGACCGGATTTCGCGCCTTTTGGCAAGCTATCTGGAGGAGCCAGACTCCACGCTGAAAACCGGGCTGCTGAAACAACTGGATATCCTCTGGGGCTTCGACAAGCATTATGCACGCAAAGAATACGCCATTTTCCCGATCATGGAGCGCTATGGCATGACTGCCCCGCCGAAAGTGATGTGGGGCGTGGACGACGAGATCCGGGGACTGTTCAAGAAATTGAAACAGATGGTGGAAGGCGGACAGTTGGACAACCTCAAAGTGACTTTCGAAACACTGCAGCAGGAAATGAAAGAAATGTTCATTAAAGAGGAAGATATCCTCTTGCCGATGGTATCCGATTCATTCACTGAAGACGATTGGCTGAAGATTGCGGCTGAATCAGACGAAATCGGCTATTGCATCGTCCACCCGGTATCACCGTGGCAACCTGAACGCGCCGCTTTTGAAACGGGAGAAGCAATGGGCTCCGTTCCGGAAGGCAACATCGCCTTCGGCACCGGCTACCTCACGGTGAAGGAACTGGAAAAGATGTTGAACCGATTGCCGTTGGAGCTCACCTTCATCGATGCGGACGGGATCGTGAAATATTACAATGACGGACCGGAAGAGAAGATCTTCATGCGCATGAAATCCGCTTTGGGAAGGCAAGTCGAAAACTGCCATCCGCCAAAAAGCGTCGCATTCATGCGACAATTGGTTTCTGACTTGAAATCGGGGGAAAAAAGCCAGGAAATCATGTGGTATGAGGAAGGCGGAAAGTTTATCGTCGTGAATTATTGCGCGCTTCGGGATGAGGACGGCACCTATCTGGGCGTCCTGGAATATGTGCAGGACGCCAAGTCCATCAGAGACCTGACAGGGGCAAAGCGCCACCTTTCCGAATGAAGCCTGCTTGTTCTCTTAACCGGATATGCCGCTCTTTTCTCCAGATAAAAAGTCGGGGCCTCAATCAAAAACGATTGAGGCCCCGACTTTTTTGGCTTTTCATTCCATTATTTGATGATTTGGGAGGTCGGGCAGTGCTTTTCTGCCGCTACGTCCTCTTTCACAACACCAAGTTGCACCATCAATGCGGTACCGGCAATGCAATCAGCTTCCGCCTCTACCTGAGCGGGCTCATTCATCGGACAAACCGTTACGGTGCAGGCATTGCACTTCTTTCTGCCGCTCGCAATCAAACGGATTTGACGGAATAAGACGTACCCCATCAAGCTCATAAACAAAAGCAAAACGATCCAAGATTGAACATTCATAGGTTATTCCTCCTCTTCCTATTTGACCATCGGTTTCGCCAAGCTTCCCCACATCGGAGAAGCTTTCTTCGGCGCGGGTCTGACAACCAGGAATACCAATATCGCCGCTGCTGCGGCTGCTAGGCTGGCTCCCGCCCCGAAAGGCGTGCCCAACACGATTACGGATCCAAGCTGATTGATGATGAAGGCCAGGACATAAGCCAAGGTGGTCTGATACAAGACGCCAAAAAGCGTCCATTTGGCGCTGCCGAATTCGGTGCGCATCGCTCCGACAGCCGCGAAACACGGCATGCAGATCATATTGAAAACCAGGAACGATACCGCACTGACCGGATTGAACAGTGCGCTGAATGCGGCAGCTACCTCCGCTTCCGAACCGGTCGCCCCCATCAGCACGCCCAGCGTACCGACGATATTTTCCTTAGCGATCAACCCTTGAATGGTCGCGACCGTGGCTTGCCAAGAACCGAAGCCCAATGGTGCGAAGAAAACCGCAACCGCACCGCCGATTTGAGCCAGGATGCTTTGATCGCTTTCGACAATCATCTGCATCTGCCAATTAAAGGAAGAAAGGAACCAAACCAAGCTGGCACTCAGGAAAATGACGGTCCCGGCATTTTTTACGAATGCCATGCAGCGGGCAGCAACCGCGCGGAAAATGCTTTTCCATTGCGGCCAGTGATACATCGGCAATTCCATAACGAAGGGCGATGCTTCCCCGGAAAAGATGGCAGTCTTGCGCAGCAGCACGCCGGAAAAGATGACCGTCGCGATCCCCAACAGGTACATCGACAAGGCAACCCAGGATGCGCCGCCGAAGATGGCATTCGCGATCAGGGCGATGACCGGCAGTTTCGCACCGCAAGGAATGAAGGAAGTCGTAAGGATCGTCATGCGGCGGTCCTGCAAATTTTCGATTGTGCGGGAAGCCTGAATGCCCGGGACCGAACAGCCGGAACCGATCAGCAACGGAATGAACGATTTACCCGACAGGCCGAAGCCGCGGAAAACCCTGTCCATCACGAAGGCGACGCGGGCCATATAGCCGCTGTCCTCCAGCAAGGTCAAACAGAGGAACAAGGCGGCCATCTGCGGCAGGAAGCCCAGAACTGCACCGACCCCTCCGATGGCACCATCAACCACAAGGCTGCTGACTGCAGGATGGATATCAATGCTGTCAAAGAAAGTTTGCACAGCCTCTGGAACGATGCTTCCGAACAGCACATCGTTGACCCAATCGGTCCCCCAAGTCCCCACAGTAGTGATGGAGAAGTAGTAGACCGCGTACATGATCAGGACAAAAATCGGCAGCCCAAGCCAACGGTTGGTCACGATGTGATCGATCATGACCGAGAAAGAAGGCTGGTCGGCATTTTTAACAAGCACTTGACGCGTAATCTTCGTCACCAACTTATAGCGTTCGTTTATCAGGATAGCCTCGGAATCCTCGTCCAATTCCTTTTCATACCGGCTGAGCAGACCTTCCATAACTGTCTGGCCGTCTTCAGGAATCGCAAGTTTTCCAGAAGTTTGTCCATCCCTTTCAAAAAGCTTGATGCTGTAGTAGCAACGCAATTTTTTCGGAACAAACGGAGCAATAATTTCTTCGATCGTATCAAGGATGCTTTCCACGACGATACTGTATGTAATCGGTTCAGCTACATTTATCGGTTCAGCGATGGCCTTGTACAGCTCCTCCAATCCGCTTTCCTTCAGTGCCGAAATCGTCACGAACGGCAAGCCGAACGCGCGCGACAATCCGGCGACGTCCAGCTGATCGCCCCGTTTCTCGATGATGTCCATCATGTTAAGAACGACAACAATCGGCAGCTGCAATTCCATCAATTGGGTAGTCAGGTAAAGATTCCGCTCCAAGTTGGAGGCATCGACGATATTGATGATCAGATCCGGAGCATCCAGCGTCAGATAATCGCGCGTGACGATTTCCTCGATTGTGTATGGGGAAAGCGAATAGATGCCCGGCAGATCGATGACCTGCGTTTCGCCGTCATGCAGCAGCGTGCCGGCTTTCTGTTCGACCGTAACCCCCGGCCAGTTGCCGACGCGTTGAGTGGAACCTGTCAAATGGTTGAATAGAGTCGTTTTCCCGCTATTGGGATTTCCGACCAGCGCTATGGTTTTCCCCATCATTTTTCCTCCCCGAACGTAACTTCGATCATCTCGGCATCTTTTTTGCGTATCGATAATTCATACCCACGCACCATCACTTGAATCGGATCGCCCAATGGAGCGACTTTTCTGACATAAATGGCAGTCCCTTTCGTGATTCCCATATCCATCAATCTTCTGCGGGTAGCGCCTTGTCCTGTTATTTTGTTCACAATTGCAGATACACCGATCGGCAAGTCCCTTACATTCGTCAAAATCGTCCCCTCCATTCCTTCAGCAATAATAATTCTCCAAGACTAATTGAGAACCATTCTCATTAAGTCATAGCTTAAGGCATAGACGCCTTCAGGTCAAGATAATTCGTGCATTTTTACTTATTTTTTTTCATCAGTAATGCGTGAATGCGTCCTGTCCATAAGGGTTTGAAAAAATAAAAAGGCACGGAAGAAGTCAATCTCTCCCGTGCTTGTGAAATATTGTCTCTTTTCAGCGACGATGTTTGTCATAATTGTTGCGGCTGACACTCGAGACTTCCAAAACGGCTTTGATCACGACAGCAACCACTGCACCCAGAACGGCTCCAATTGGCCCGAACAAGAGGATGCAGACGACTGTCGCCAGAAACGTGTACAGCGGCCGGATGCCGAGTTCCTTGCCGGTGATGAACGGTTCGGCAATCTGACGGACGACCACCAAAATAACATAAAGCAGTCCGATTTGCCAAGCCAGCGTTGTGTTCCCGAGCAGCAGATGGATCACCGCCCAAGGAATCATCACCATCCCGCTCCCCAGAATCGGGATAAGATCGAACACCGCAATCCCCAGCGCCTTCAGGAACCAAAAATCGATGCCGAAGTACAGGAATCCGAGACACAACAGGATAAAGCTTATGGCAGCCAATTTGACGGCTGAAATGAGGTACCCCTTCAAGCCCTTTCCGGTTGCGTTGATGATCTCTTTGATATAATAGCTGATCGTATCCAATGCGATCCCTCGCTTTCTCTTTATGAATTCAGTATACACGCCTGTGTACCAGCCAAGCATCGGCCATTGGTCGGATTCTTTGCCGTTGCATATAGGAGGTTTGCCGGCTGATGCCTTCAGGAATGTTCTATGCTAAAATGATATAGGAAACAGAGACTGATTACACGTCAAAACACTTGGGAAATGGAGCATAAAATGGAATCCAACTATCTTCAGAAATTTTACGATAAAACCCCAGACGAAAGGATCACTGCCCTGCAGTCGGCCGGCATCCTGGATGAAGAAGCGATAGCCAATCTTCAGGAAGGATTAAAGTTACCGCAGGAAATCGCCGACAACATGATCGAAAACCAGTTGAGCACCTACGAGTTGCCCTACGGTGTCGCCTTGAACTTTTTGATTGACGGAAAAGATTATGTCGTCCCGATGGCCATCGAAGAGCCTTCCGTCATCGCTGCGGCCAGCGCCGGCGCGAAAATCATCGCCAAGGCGGGCGGATTCCGTACGACGATCCAGAAACGGGTCATGATCGGTCAAGTCGCATTGAAAAATGTCCCAGACAGCGTTGCTGCTGAACAACTAATTCTTTCACATGAGGAAAATATTCTGCAGGCGGCCAATGCTGCCCACCCTTCCATCGTGAAGCGTGGCGGCGGAGCTCGCCGCGTCAGCGTCAGGATTCTTCCTGCAGATGATGTTGAAGGAATCCCGGCGTTTCTTGTCGTCCATCTCCATGTCGAAACGTTGGAGGCGATGGGCGCCAACATCATCAATACGATGATGGAAGGTGTCATTCCTTACCTGGAGCGTTTGACCGGCGGCGAAGCATTGATGGGAATCCTGTCCAATTACGCGACCGACTGCTTGGCGACAGCCGAGTGCCGGATACCCGCTGCACTTCTGGCCAAAGGAGAGTTCTCCGGTGATGAAGTGCGCGACCGGCTGATTGAAGCCTATCAGTTTGCCTACGTCGATCCTTATCGCGCCGTCACCAACAACAAAGGCATCATGAACGGCATCGATGCCATCGTGTTGGCATCAGGGAACGATTGGCGCGCCATTTCTGCCGGGGCGCATGCCTATGCCTCCCGCAGCGGACAGTATCGTTCCTTGACCTCCTGGAAAAAAGCGGAAAATGGCGATTTGCTCGGAAGCCTGACTTTGCCGTTGCCAATTGGAGCAGTGGGCGGGTCCATCAACTTCCACCCTGCCGCTAAAATGACGAAGGAAATCCTCGGCTACCGTTCGGCATCCGAATTGGAGTCCATCATCGCCTCGGTCGGGCTGGCGCAAAATTTCTCCGCCATCAAAGCGTTGGTGACGGAAGGTATCCAAAAAGGACATATGGGCCTGCATTCGCGGTCACTAGCTATCAGCGCTGGTGCAGTCGGACAGGAAATCGAACAACTATCCCAGCTGCTCAAGGGCGAAAAAAACATGAATCTGGCGACGGCGCAGTCACTTTTGGCGCAAATCCGTGGTGCGGATACAGTCGACTGAGGCATAGCACCATGATTGGTGAAAATTTTCAGAACTAGCTCCCGGGCTGCATTCCAGTTTTTTCTCCGGTGAGGCTCGCCTCGCCGAAGTAGAGGTGCCGGATTTCGATTCTTCTTCGGTCGAAGCGGCTACGCCGGAGTACAAGGCCGAAATTTGTTTCTTCTCCGGCCAAGGCCGGCTTGGCCGGAGAAGCCGGCCCCCGGAAGCGTTCAAAATAAGAAACAGCACGCCGTCCACCATTTACCTGGCGGAAAGCGTGCTGTTTTTTATTGCAGTCTATTCATCATCTGGTTTTGTTCAGATAGATGCGCTTGTTGTCTTCCATTCCTTCGATGCAGATGATTGCAGGATCTGCGTCCACATCCAGTTCGATGCTTGAACCATCGATCGGCAAAACACGAGAAAAGATTTCTTCATATTCTCTGACGGTAACTTCTTTGCGACCCGCGAACAATTTTCCGTGCTCAGCGGCAGCCAAAGCTTCTTTGAATCCGTCCTGCAGTGTGGCTGAGAAGAACTCGCCGACCGCTCCCGATCCGTAACTGAAGAGACCGATTTTGTCACCAGCCTTCAGTTCGTCGGAAAGTTCCAGCAAGGACAGCAGGCTCAGATACAATGACCCCGTATAGATATTGCCGACGATTCTGTTGTAGACAGTACTGGTTTGGTAATGCGCCGTTAGACGTTCACGGTCCGCCTCAGAACCTTCATCGAGCACTTCGCGCAGAGCTTTCATACCCATTTTCGTGTAAGGCAGATGGAAACAGATTGCTTCGAAATCAGCCAACGTAGCACCGTATTTCGCCTTGAACTCTTCCCAAGTGTTCAAGAAGAACGAGATGTACTGTTCATTTGAATACTTGCCGTCGACAAAAGCCGTTTCCGAGTAGATGGGTCTCCAAAAATCCATAACATCAGCGGTCAAATAGCTGCTTTCATTTTCCAGCGCAAGGATGCGTGGTTCCGCACTGATGATCATGGCCACTGCCCCGGCCCCTTGTGTCACTTCACCAGCCGTGCCGATTCCGTAACGGGAAATGTCCGAACCGAGCACCAATACTCGGCTCTCCGGATTCAAAGCGACATGTCCTTTCGCCAATTGGATGCCGGCAGTCGCTCCGTAGCAAGCCTGCTTCACTTCGATGCAACGGGCATGTTCCTGGATTCCAAGCAGGTCATGTACGTAGACGGCCCCTGATTTCGAATTGTCGATGCCGGATTCCGTTCCGAAAATGACCAAGTCGATTTTCGCTAAATCCTCTTCATCGATGATGCGTAAAGCGGCATTCGCGGCGAGCGTAACGGCGTCCTGCGTGATGGGCGCGACAGCCATCTTTTCTTGCCCGATGCCGATCGTGTACTTGGCCGGATCCACTCCCCTGGCCTCCGCCAATTTTTCCATATCCACAAAAAAGTGCGGCGCATAAAAGCCAATCTTATCTATCCCAATCTTCACGACAACTACCCCTTACTGTTCATATATATAACATTTTTGATGCCTCTCATCCCAAATGATAGACCAGACCGCTCAAAAAAACAACCTCAGGCCTTCCAAATTAAGGATATCTTAGAAATCACTTATTCGAAAATTGCGTTCCGATTGTAATTCTTTACTAATTCTTATATGATAAAGTGCACTGAATATCGTAAAATAGTTAATACACCGTCTGAAAGAACAGACCTACACAAATATACGCTTAAAGGAGACCTTAAATGGAAGAAGTCGTAATTGTCAGTGCTGCCAGAACCCCAATCGGTTCATTCGGAGGCAGCCTCAAGAACTGTACCGCAGTGGATCTGGGGAAAACAGCAACAGAAGCTGCGCTGAATCGTGCCGGCCTTTCCCCTGAGGAAGTCGATTCTGTCATTTTCGGAAACGTTCTGCAGGCAGGCATCGGCCAAAACACGGCGCGGCAGATCGCAGTCGCTGCCGGTATCCCGTATGAAAAAACAGCCATGACAATCAATGAAGTCTGCGGCTCCGGTTTGAAAGCGATCATTCTGGCGAGCCAAGCCATCCGTCTGGGCGATGCCAGAACAGTAGTCGTTGGAGGCACCGAAAGCATGTCGCAAGCACCTTATCTCTTGCCGAACCAACGTTGGGGAAGCAAACTCGGCGATATCAATGCCATCGACAGCCTCGTGCACGACGGCTTGACGGATGCGTTCGACCAGCAGCATATGGGCATCACAGCTGAAACTGTGGCGGAAAGATTCCAAGTGAGCCGCGAGGATCAGGATGCTTTCGCGCTGCGCTCACAACAGAAGGCCGCCGCCGCTCAAGAAGCGGGCTACTTCAAGCAAGAAATCGCGCCTGTTATCCTCACGGACCGCAGGAATCAACAAACGGTCGTGGCCGATGATGAATATATCCGTAAAGATGTCACTATCGAGAGTTTGGGCAAATTAAGGCCAGCTTTCCAAAAGAACGGCACGGCGACTGCCGGGAACTCATCCGGGATCAATGACGGAGCCGCCGCCTTGGTGCTGATGCCGAAATCGGAAGCCGAAGCGAAAGGCATTCCTTACCTAGCCACAATCAAAGGCTACGCCGAAACCGGGATTGACCCTGCAATCATGGGCTATGCTCCTTATTATGCCATCAAGCAAGTATTGGAAAAAACCGGGATGCATGCAGATGATATCGACCTCTTCGAATTGAATGAAGCATTCGCCTCCCAAAGCATCGCCGTTATCAGGGATTTGGGCTTGCCCGAGGAAAAAATCAACATCAGCGGCGGTGCTATCGCCTTGGGTCATCCTATCGGTGCTTCCGGATCACGAATTTTGGTGACCTTGCTGCATGCGCTGGAACGCACCGATACGAAAATAGGTCTCGCCTCCCTTTGCATCGGTGGCGGAATGGGCATCGCCATGATTGTCGAGCGTCCTTAAACCTGTTTTTGACAGCACCCAATCAACTCCCCTGTCATTTGCTTGATGGGGGAGTTTTTTTTCATAAAAATCCTGATAAGAACAGCGCGCATTTCGATATGTTATTGAGTTTTCAACAAAAATGTGGCATACTCTTTATGAGAAATTTTTAATTTAAAAATGAGAATAATGTAGAGGAGACTGAATCCGTGACGACCTATCATAGCACACGAAATGCAGAAAAAACACTGACGGCTTCACAAGCAATATTACAAGGGATAGCGCCAGACGGCGGATTGTACGTACCCGATCACATTCCGGCTCTGGACATCGCGTTGGATCGCCTGGCCGACATGACTTACCAAGAATTAGCCTACGAAGTAATGAAAAACTTTTTTGACGACTTCACTGAAGAAGAATTGAAACATTGCGTCAACGCAGCCTATGATGACAAATTTGACGACTCCACCATCGTCCCGTTGGTGAAAGCCGGCGGACACCACTACCTGGAATTGTTCCATGGCCCGACCATCGCCTTCAAGGATATGGCCCTTTCCATTTTGCCACACTTGTTGACGACTTCAGCCAAGAAGAACGGCAGCACGAAAGAAATCGTGATCCTGACAGCTACTTCCGGCGATACCGGAAAAGCGGCTTTGGTCGGATTTGCGGATGTGCCGAACACACGCATCATCGTGTTCTATCCTAAGAACGGCGTCAGCGCCATCCAGGAAAAACAGATGGTGACGCAAAAAGGCGACAACACATCTGTTGTGGCAATCGACGGAAACTTCGATGACGCACAGACGAACGTCAAAAACATGTTCGGAAACGCAGATTTGGCTGCACGTTTGGATGAAGCAGGATTCCAATTCTCCTCTGCGAACTCCATCAACATCGGCCGTCTGATCCCGCAAGTGGTCTACTACGTCTATGCATACGGCCAAATGGTGAAACAAGGCGCCATCGCTGCCGGCGAACCGATGAACGTTGTTGTCCCTACCGGCAACTTCGGGAACATCTTGGCTGCCTACTTCGCTAAACAAATGGGCTTACCGATCCAAAAACTGATCATCGCTTCAAACGAAAACAAAGTATTGGTCGATTTCTTTGAAACAGGCGCTTATGACCGCAACCGCGACTTCATTTTGACGACTTCCCCATCCATGGATATCCTGGTTTCCAGCAACTTGGAGCGTCTGTTGTACCTGATGGCCGACGAAAGTACGGAAGCAGTCCAAACGTTCATGGACCAATTGAAGGAAATCGGCCGCTATGAAGTGACGGAAGCAATGAAGGAAAAAGCAAAAGATTTCTATGCAGACTACGCGACTGAAGAAGAAGTAGCGGCACAGATTGCTGCTCTTTATCACGCTGATGGCTACGTCATCGACCCGCATACAGCTGTGGCGGCGCATGTAGCCAACACTTATGTAGCCGAAACCGATGATCACACACCGATCATCATCGCATCGACTGCCAGCCCGTATAAATTCCCGCAAGCCGTCCTGAATGCCATCGATCCTGAATTTTCGGATGATTCCATGGAAGAAATGTTGGACCGCCTGAAAGAATTGAGCGGCGTCGCCTTCCCAGCAGCAATCGAAGAATTATTGCATGCGGAAGTTCGCCACAACACCGTTGTCGCTTCCGACGAAATGCAGAAGAGCGTCGAGTCCATCCTGGGCTTGAACTGATTCAGATATGTTTAAACGCCTAGCCGACGGTCCGGAATGTTTCCGGACTGCCGGCTTTTTTGCGCTTTGGTTATGTTTCGTGCTGTCCTCCTGTGAGAACAGTCCTCTCCGGAACTGAGGATGCAATGATATGCTCTCCTCCGGCCACCCCCCCTCGTCGGAAGTAGCGCCCATTTTCCACTCCCAACTCCGGTCAGCTGTTCTTGGCCGGAGTTGCCGGTAACATTTCTTTCATTTTTCTGACCAGGCACACACATCATAGCGAATTCCACGCTTTTTTTTGGTAAAATGGAATCAGAAAGAAACAGAATCGAGGCGCCATATGAATATACTGATCGACGGGGATGCTTGCCCCGTAAAAGACATCATCATCGAAGAAGCCGGCAAACGCGACATACCGGTCACGATCGTCACCAGCTTTGCCCACTTTTCCAATGCGCCCCTCCCGCTCGGAGTGAGGACCGTTTACGTCGATTCCGGAGCCGACGCAGCCGATTTCAAGATCATCCAGCTAGCGCACAGAGGCGATCTGTTGGTCACACAGGACTACGGTTTGGCCTCCCTCGCCTTGCCGAAGGGACTGACCGTTCTTCATCACAAGGGTTTCGCCTACGATAACAGCAATATGGAACGGCTGCTTGAAGACCGCTACATGAGCGCCATGGTCCGCAAAAGCGGCAAACGCACAAAAGGCCCGAAACCATTCACGGATGCGGATCGGCACAAATTCCGGAAACTGCTCATTTCCAAGCTGCAGGAAGATTAACAGAATCAGGAAAGGGGGTTTTAACAGCCAAAATAAATTTATCTAAATCTCGTTAAATTTTTGATTTTAGCCACATTTGTTGCTATACTTGCCGTATAGAAAGGAATGTGGCTAATGTATGCAATCGGAAAATTCTCCAAAGCAACTGGGATATCCACATCGACGTTGAGGCGCTGGGATAGAGAGGACAAATTCAAGCCTGCGTTCGTGTCCGACGGCGGAACCCGGTATTACTCGGACGAACAGCTGAACAAAATTTTGGGCAAGACTATGACCACAGGTCAAAGTAAGGTGACCATCGGCTATTGCCGGGTGAGTTCACCCAAGCAAAAGGACGACCTGCGGCGACAGGAGGAAGACGTAAGAACCTATATGCTGGCTAACGGCTACCAATTCGAAATCGTAACCGACATCGGCAGCGGCATCAACTACAACAACAAAGGGTTGAACGAACTCCTCGACAGGATCACCGACAATCAGGTAGACAAAATTGTCATCCTACACAAGGACCGTCTGGTTCGTTTTGGTTTTGAACTGATCGAGAACCTCTGCAGAAAGTATGGCACCATGATAGAAATCATCGACCATACTGAAAAAACCGAAGAACAGGAACTTGTCGAAGACCTCGTTCAGATTGTCACCGTATTCAGTGGCAGTCTGCAAGGCAAACGCGCAAACAAAGCCAGAAAGATGATTCAGGAGCTGATCCAAGATGATGCTGACTAAGAAGGTCCGTTTGATTGTGACAGACGAAACTTCCAAACTCTACCAAGCAGCTGGCGTTGCCCGCTGGGCGTACAACTACACGATCCGGATGCAAGAGATGAACCATCGCTTCGGCGGGACGTTCATCAGCGACAATGAGTTGCGCAAGCATATCACTAAGATGAAGAAGCGAAAAAAATACGCTTGGTTGAACGAGGTTTCCAATAATGTCGTCAAACAGGCGGTCAAGGATGCCTGCAAAGCCTATAAAGTCTTCTTCAAAGGGCAAGCCCAGCATCCCCGATTCAAGACCAAACGCCGCTCCACACCGAGTTTCTACAATGACTGCATCAAGCTGAAAGTGAAAGGCAACCGCATCCTGTTGGAAAAAATCGGTTGGGTGAAAACCAACGAACCGTTGCCCGTGGATTGCAAATACTACAACCCGCGCATCAAGTTCGACGGCAAATATTGGTATCTGACGGTCGGCGTCGAGGTGACCCCGAAAATCGTCGAATTGGACGATCGGGTTGTAGGGGTGGATGTAGGCATCAAGGAGTTGGCTGTCACCTCCGATGGTGTTTTCTACAACAACATCAACAAAACAGCCTCCGTGAGGAAAGCGGAGAAACGCCTCAAGAGATTACAGCGGCGTGCAAGCAGAAAATACAAGAAAGGAACGCCTAAATCTAAACATCTCCTAAAACTAGAAGGTGAAATCCGAAAGCAACACAGACGCTTAGCCAACATCCGAACCAATCATGTCCATCAAGCAACGGCGGAGATCGTGAAAACCAAACCCTCCCGCATTGTGATGGAAACGTTGAACATCAGCAGTATGATGAAGGATAAGCATATGGCAAAGGCGGTCGCAAATCAGAAACTCTATTTCTTCAAGCAATGCCTGCAATACAAATGCGAACTGAATGGCATTGAATTTGTGGAAGCGGACCAATGGTTCCCGAGCTCCAAGTTGTGCAACAATTGTGGAACGCTCAAAAAGGACCTGAAACGCAGTGACAGGGTTTACCACTGCGCGTGCGGTCACCATTGCGATAGGGATCTGAACGCAAGCTACAATCTGAGGGATTACCAAGCAGTCTAAGGGTAACTCGGATATGTACGATTCGTTGCGTCGGAATTTACGCCCTCGGAGTGCTGCAACAAAGGAAAGTAGTCCGTCAGGACCAAATCGGGCACGAAGAACAGGGAAGCAAACATAAACTAGATTTAGTTAGATTTATGGCAACGGTGCATCAGGATGCGCAATGAAATCATTATCGAAGATGTGAAACACATCGTCGCTGAAAAGCTGAGGAACGAAGCAACGGGGCATGATTGGTGGCATACGTTGCGGGTCTACAACACGTCCATGGACATCGCTGCAGCGGAGGGAAAAGGCGATCGGCTCATCATCGGCTTGGCGGCACTTCTCCATGACGTCGCCGACCATAAATTCGGCTATACTGACGCCGACCGCGAAGCCATCATCACCGACATCCTCACACCTTTCGAGCTGAGCGACTCCGTCATCGAGCAGGTCATCTACATCGTGAACAACCTTTCCTTCAAGCAAGGGAAAAACAAGCACGTGCTGGAAACGATCGAAGGCCGGATCGTGCAGGATGCTGATCGCCTGGATGCGATCGGCGCAATCGGCATCGCACGCGCTTTTGCATATGGCGGGCATAAAGACCGGCCTCTCTATGATCCCGAGCACAGTGAGGATCCGGACAGCGATACGATTGGCCACTTCC
Organism: Trichococcus pasteurii; assembly: GCF_900112935.1. Lineage (GTDB taxonomy): Bacteria > Bacillota > Bacilli > Lactobacillales > Aerococcaceae > Trichococcus > Trichococcus pasteurii. The sequence goes on along the minus strand of NZ_FONM01000001.1, from coordinate 400,311 downwards.
ACGAAAAACTGCTCCTGCTGAAGGACGGCATGCACACGGAAGCCGGCAAACAAAAGGCGGTCGCCCGCCACACTCGGATGGAACAGTTCCTCAAGGACTTCCATTCCGAATGGGACGGCCACCAGTAGCAACACAAATAAGAGTGAATCCAAATCAGTTCGAATGATTTGGAGCCACTCTTTTCCATTAAAATGGCATTTCTAATCTGAAAATAAAGCAAGTTATTAATTCTTACTCGCATGAGCCACTGCTACATAACAGGCCCCGATAATTCCAGCATCGTTCCCCAATTCTGCAAGCTTCAATTTAGTCGATTGCTGTACATTCGGGAAAGCAAATCCCAAGTAGTGTTTATTGACTTTTTCAAGCAAAAATTCCCCTGCAGCAGAAACGCCGCCACCGATGATGATGGAATCCGGATTCAACAGATTACCGATATGGCTACATGCCAGACCTAAGAAATAAGCAAAGCGATCCACGACGATAACCGCCAGTGCATCGCCATCTTTGGCGAAATCAAAAATCATTTTTGAATTGATTTCCTGGCCATCATCAATCAGTTTTTTTAAAAGTGAATCACCCGCGTATTCCTCTGCGTGTTTACGTGCCAGCTTGACGACCCCGGTAGCGCTGGCAACGGTCTCCAAACATCCATTTTTCCCGCAAGTGCACTCAAAGCCATCAGGATCGACCGTCATATGCCCGATTTCTCCACCCGAACCTGCTGTCCCGTGTATCAGGTGCCCGTCAGCAACGATCCCTCCACCGACACCTGTCCCTAAGGTGATAAATACGACATCATCGTTATCTCCACCTGCACCACGCCATTTTTCTCCCAGCGCAGCTACATTGGCATCATTATCGATGACAAAAGGTATACCCGTTTCTTGTTCCATTGTCTCCCTTATCGGTTGCGGGGTAGTCCAATTCAGGTTAAATGCTCCAGTAACGGTCCCTTCGCTTCTGTTGACTGCACCAGGAGAACCCATGCCTATGCCCAAAAAGTCTTCAGAAGTGAGTCGGTATAAGTCCAAATGATGTTTGATGGATTCGATAATTCCCGGCACGATTTTAACCCCGCCGTCACTGTTGTCTGTCGGGATACTCCATTTCTGGAGCACGTCCCCTTCTTTGGATAATATGGCCAACTTCACTGAAGTTCCACCCAAATCTATTCCCAATACTTTTTTCTGCATCTCGTAGTGCCTCCAAATCAAAACTTTTTCACCGTTTACGATGCTTAATTGCTCACATTTTCAAAATATGAATGCAACGGTCCAGCTGTTTTTAACGGCTGTAGCTGTGTTCCCGTACGTCAATAACTTGTCCTGTCTCCGCTGCCTCAAAAATGGATTCAATGATTTTCATCAATTGAAGAACTTCTTCATTTTTGACGATAGGTTCCGACTCGCCTCTGACGACTTTAGCGAAATTCGTATAGAACGGATCCATTTGAGTTGCCACTTTTTCAAATTTTTCTTTTATGATCGCCTCTTCGGAAGGCGGAGCCATCGTTTTGGTCAGCCCTTGGCCAGCTTTTATCGGTTTGGGTGCTGCCACAAGTTCAATTCCACTCTGCTTCACGATTTTTCCTTTTAGATCCCAATCTTCTATCACCGCTGATCCTTTTGTCCCTTTTATGTACCAACGCGGGAGTTTGATATAATTGGTCGTCCCGACTTCTACAAGGGCGGTTACGCCATTTTCGAAAGTCAGATAGCTGATGAAGCCGTCGTCCACTTCATCGCCCAATATGTAACTCAAATCTGCAGCAACTTTCGCCAACGGGCTGTCGATCATATACAAAAGCTGATCCAACAAATGAACCCCCCAATCCAAGAGCATGCCGCCACCGTGCGCTTTCAGATGGCGCCAGTCACCCGGTATACCATTGGCTCCCTGAACACGGGATTCGATGTGGAAGACCTCTCCGATTTTTCGGTTCTCGTACAAATCTTTGACCATCTGAAAATCACTGTCCCAACGGCGATTTTGATGGACCATAAACACGCGCTCGTGTTCCTTTGCGGTATGCATTATTTCCGACAGCTCTTCGCTGGTCAGTGTCACGGGCTTTTCACAAATGACATGTTTTCCTGCCTCCAACGCCTGGACAGCGATCTCTTTGTGTACATCATTCGGAGTTGCGATCAATATGGCATCCACCGTTTCATCATCCAAAGCCTCTTCAAGACTGACATAGGCACTATAACCATCCGCTTCGCCAGCCTGTTGCCGACTTTCCAAAATATCGAATATCCCATGCACTTCTACTTCCGGATTTGCCTGAATCAGCTTAGCGTGAAAGCTGCCCATGCCTCCGTAACCAATGATCGTGACTTTTAATTTCTTCATCGTTAATCCTCTTTTCTACGCCCACCACATAGCGTGTGGGGTCTCTTTAATCAATACAGATTGCAGATTCGTAACAGCTCTGTTCAATCCTTCATCGATGGACATCAAAGGGTCTTCATGTTCAATGCTGACCACATAATCATAACCATACATCCGCAACGCACTCATCATATCTGACCATACTTTTACATCGTGACCACAGCCAACCGATCGGAATGTCCATGCTCTCGTTTTGACCTCTCCATACGGTTGCATATCCAACAAACCATACATATTGATGTTGTCCTGATCGAGATAGGTGTCTTTCGCATGGAAATGATGGATCGCTCCGGCTTCGCCCAGAATCTTAATGGCGCCTACCGGATCAATCCCTTGCCACCATAAATGGCTGGGATCGAGGTTCACGCCGATTGCATCACAGGTATTTTCGCGCAATTTCAAAAGCGTATACGGTGTGTGGCATAAGAAACCGCCGTGCAGCTCAATGCCAATCTTGACGCCATATTCGCTGGCCATTTCTCCGATTTCTTTCCAGTAAGGAATTAACTTATTTTCCCATTGCCATTTATAAATATCGGTGTAGACTTCCGGCCAAGGAATGACCGGCCAATTCGGTGCTGTTGCCTCTTCACTGTCGCCTGCCGTTCCGGAAAAAGTATTGACGACTGGTACCCCCATCAACGCAGCCAATCTGATGGTTTTTCTTAGTATTTCATCGCTCGCCTTTGCCTCTACAGGATCTGGTGAAATCGGGTTGCTGTGGCAGCTGAATGCACTGATGGTTAAGTTCCTTTTTTTCAGTTCATCCAAGTACGCTGCTCGCTTCTCTTCGCTTTCCAATAGTTCATCTGTCGGACAGTGATGGTTCCCGGGATTCCCACCGGTTCCGATCTCCACTGCGTTCAAACCTGCGCGCTGAACTTTATCCAGCATGTCTTCAAAACTTAAATTTGCAAATAAGGGGGTGAATACACCTAGTTTCATATCGATTCCTCGCTCTCTTCATTTCATGTTACGCCAGCATTGATCCTCTTTTTATACGGGTTGCTGCCCATTTTTTATTTCTTCCAACGCTTGGCTGTTTCCGTAAGCAGGATACGCCCGCTTTGACGGTCTACACCAATCGATTCCGTTTATGATGACTTGTTGGATATCTTTATTGTAGTAAGTCGGGTATGTCTCATGCCCCGGCTGAAAATAAAAAATCTTTCCGTTGCCGCGTCTATAAGTCATCCCGCTGCGGAAAACATTTCCGCCTTCATACCATCCGACAAAAATCAATTCATCCGGTGTCGGAACATCAAAGTGTTCGCCGTACATCTCTTCTTTTTCGAGTTCGATGTATTCGTCGATTCCGTCAGCGATGGGATGGCTTGGATTCACTACCCAAATCCGTTCTTTTTCTTCGGCTTCGCGCCATTTCAGGTCGCAACTTGTGCCCATCAATTTCATAAAAATTTTGGACATATGCGCCGAGTGCAAAACAACCAGCCCCATCCCTTTCAGAACATATTCATGGACGCGGTTGACTACTTCATCCGTTACTTCGTTATGGGCAATGTGTCCCCACCAGACAAGAACATCGGTTTCTGCTAAGACCGCTTCCGTCAACCCGTGCTCCGGTTCGTCCAGTGTAACTGTCTTTACATCCAAACCTGCTTCCTTCAAAAAGCTTTCAATTTGTCCGTGTATCCCATTCGGGTAAACTTTTGCTACAGCCTCATCCGTTTTTTCATGCCGATATTCGTTCCATACCGTTACTTTCATTCGATTATCCCCTCTTCAGACCAGTATTTTTCCCAACTCTTCTTTATGTTGATTGATGTATACCGGCGCTCCGGTCTTGGCAGATTGATAAATGGCTTCCAGTATTTGGGTCACTACCAATGCCTGTTCAGGTGACACAACCGGTTCTGTATCGTTTTGGATGCTCTCAATCCATTGTTTCGCTTCCAGATAGGCGGGATCATCACCCGATCCGTCGTAGAAGTCTACTCCACCAGGCTCCAACACCATCGTTTTGTCGTACATCATGCCATCAGCTTCACCATTGATACGCAAACCATCCTTCATATCAGCCCCGCCCTGAGTCCCGTGCAGTGTCGTTTTAGCTTCGCCTACCTCCAAAGTGTTCAAAGCCCAACTGGATTCCAGGTAAATGGTCGCTCCGTTCTCCATTACGATAAAGCCAAAAGCGGAATCCTCAACGGTAAATTCAGCTGGATTCCAAGGACCGAAAGCATTTGCGGCATTTTCTGTCCCCGCCAATTTATGATAGGTATTCCCCACAACATACTTTGGTTTATAGTTATTCATCATCCACAACGTCAGATCAAGCGCGTGCGTTCCGATATCAATCAACGGGCCGCCGCCTTGCGCTTCTTCATCGAGAAATACGCCCCAGGTAGGAACCGCGCGTCTCCTGATCGCATGCGCTTTTGCGTTATAAATGTCTCCCAATTCTCCCTTTTGACAGATTTTGTGCAAATAGGAAGAATCTTTTCTGAATCGATTCTGATAACCGATCGTCAGCTTTTTACCGGTCCGATTCATCGCGGCTATCATAGCTTCCGCTTCTTCCGAAGTTTTAGCCATCGGTTTTTCACACATCACATGTTTACCGGATTCCATCGCTGCGATTGAGATTTCAGCATGAGAAATATTTGGTGTGCAGACGTGAATGACATCAATCTCTTGATTTTTTAAAAGCTCTTTGTAGTCTGTGTAGACGTTCGCAGCATCTGTTCCAAATTCCTCTCTTGCTTTGCTTGCCCGTTCCTCGATAATGTCACAGAACGCCACCATTTCAACAGCTTCCACTTTAGCCAAAGCTGGCATGTGTTTGTTGTTTGCAATTCCTCCGCAACCGATAATTCCAATTCTGATCATATCATTAACTCTCCTTCTATTATTCTAATTTTAATGTGATGAACCCATCCGTTACTTGCTTTCTTTTCGAAACATCAATCATATTTTTTTGATGATAAAGATTTCATGTGATTATAACTTCAAAATTTCCAATCGATTGAATAGTTGTATCTACACTCATATCATCCAATACCGACATTTCTTGATCTACAGCTCTACTTACACCTCCATCATTTTACGGCACCTCTAGTGACACCCGCGATAATTCTTTTTTGTGCAACGAAGTAGAGAATCAACATAGGCAGCATCGATAATAAATACGATGCAAATGATAAGGTATAATCCGTGCTGAATTCTGACTGGAATATATATTGTGTCAATGGTAACGTTGCAGCTTCATTTTTCCCACTCAATACTACTAGTGGTAACATGAAATCATTCCAAACACCCAATGTTGTGGTTATTGCTACAGTAGCGTTGATCGGTTTTAGCAGCGGGAAAATAACTTTCCAAAAAACTTGCCATGTTGTAGCACCATCGATGATGGCAGCTTCTTCCAATTCAACAGGAATCGATTTTATGTAACCTGTGTAGATAAAAAGATTAAAAGCTAAATTCAATACTAAATATAGCACCACTAATCCGCCCAAATTGTCCATATTCCAACTGGAAGTTTGTTTTACAATAGGCAACATAATGATTGAGAATGGTACAAACATGGCACTTATGATATAAAAATAGATAAATTTATACATTTTTTTTTGAAGATTACGGGTAATTACATACGAGATAATTGAATGGAATAAAATTGTCAATATTACTGTCGGAATCGTAATAAGCAAACTATTCGCCAATGCCCGAAAGAAGTTGGTCATCTCTATCGCTGTAACAAAATTCTGCAATGACCAACTCTCTGGAAGTGCCAAGATGCTATTTTGAGCTAATTCCAAGGGCGTTTTAAAGGCTATCGTAATCGTCAGATATAAAGGAAATAAAACAAAGAGTGAGCCGATCATCAGTAAAGTTGTCGTCATCCAGTTCGTTTTAGAATTGCTCATCAAGCATTCCTCTTTTCTAATATTTTGATTTGGAACAGGGATATAGCCACAACGATGATGAAGAAGATGACCGCATTTGCGGATTGATAAGCAAATTCTCCACCAGAGAAACCACCCTTATAGATCAAGAGTGAGATGGATTCTGTTGAGGTACCAGGTCCACCGCCAGTCAATGCCACAATTTGATCAAAAACCATCAAATAATTTTTCATTGATACAACAACGTTGATTATGAAGAACGGCGCTATCAATGGGAAAGTAATTTCCCTAAATTTAATCCATGACGTAGCCCCATCGATATCTGCAGCTTCATACAAATCAGGATCTATAGTGACCAAGCCGCTCAGATAGAGGATCGTGTTGAATGCAGTTGATTGCCAAACTGCCACGATGACGATGCCTATCCAAGCCAAATCCGGATTACCCAGAATATTATTGGCCAACAAGGCAATACCTAAATTTTTACCAATGGTCGGTAAAAAATATGAAAAAATGAAATTAAAAATGTATCCGATAACTAATGTACCTAATATGTATGGAAGGAAGTAAATACCTCTAAGTGACCTTTTAAATGAAATTTTAGAATTTAATCCGATAGCAAGCGCCAAACTGACGATGTTCGTTATGACAGTAGAGATGATTGCAAATCCTATCGTAAAAAGATAGGCATGCCCCACTCTATCGTCTTTAAAAACGTTAAAATAATTTTTTAAACCCACAAACTCAAAATTTCCATACCCCTTCCAGTCCGTAAAACTGTAAAAAACACCTTGTAAAAGTGGGTAAGTATGAAGTACAAAAAATATAATGAGTGCAGGAATCATTATTGTTAGATATACTTTATTGAATGACTTTTTCATTTTCTCCCTCGATTCCTATCCATCATGAGGGCACTGAATGAATACAGTGCCCTTATGATCAATAGATAATTTTTATCGGTTTACTACTTTATCCCACTCGCTGTCCATCGACTTAAGAAATGTATCTTCCTCGCCGTCGATTAGGTAAGCTTGAATAATATTTTCCGCACCCAAACCAGCCGGATAGAAATGATCAGGGAAACTGTCTATGTTTCCATCTTCAAAGAATACTTTGATATTTGTAAAGGTAGGATCTTCTTGCAGGACACCTTGGATGGCAGAAAAAGCTTTTTGTTCATTAATATATTGGCCGGCAATTTCTTCGCTGATCATAAATTCAACAAATTTCATTGCCTCTTCTTTATGCTCGGATGATTCACTGACTGCCAGCATTACGTCAATCCCTGAAACAAGTTTATTTTGCGTCTGATCGTCTGAAGATGGTAAAGCCATAAAGTTTATGTTTGCATCAGGATTATTTTTTAATATTTCAGGGATTGCCCAGTTACCTTGTATGTAGAAAAGTCCTTCTCCATTAGCAAATTGCTTATTGCCGTCATCATAACCCAATCCGAACATATCGCCCTCGCCGTACTTTACTAATTCTGCTATTTTAGTTGCCACTTCAGTATAATCTTCAGCAAAACTGGCATCGCCTGCGTTTTTAAGTTCAGCAAAATTTTCTGGGGCTAAGTTCCCGCCAAGCCCATTCCATATGGGCAATGCGGTCCATGCATCTTTGAGAGTGAAAAGTATCGGAACTTCTCCTTGCTCTCTTGCAATTTCCAGAGCAGCAATAAATTCTGTATACGTTGTAGGAATGGCAAGTCCCAATTTATCCAATTTATCTTGATTGATTATTACACCGTTAGCATTTGTGGCGTACGGGATACCAAAATCACCCTTTATCTCAGTCCCAACCAATCTATTGGACATGTCAAGGTAAGCTGGTTGGACTGTTTCCAGTAAGTTTGTGTCAGATACATCCACTAGAACACCTGCCCTTGCAAGTTCTCCAAATGTAGCATTTCCGCCAATGGACATAATATCTGGCACATCATTTTTAGTTAATCTCGTTTTTAATACGGTTTCGGCTTCAGGTGGTGACTGCAATTCGATATTCACATCTGGGTTTGCCGCTTCAAATTTTGCGATTACAGATTCCAAAGTTTTTATATTTTCGCTTTTATTACTGAATAATTCCAAGGTTATACCATTCTCCTCAGCGCCTTCACTGCTCGCCGCACCCCCACAAGCTGTCAAAAGTAAAATTGAAGAGATGGAAATAGTAGTCATTAATAATTTTTTTGTTTTCATCATTCATTCTCCTTTTATATCGTCATAAATCAGCAGCAACGTAAACGTTTACGTTGCTGCTGAAAAAAATAAAAACTAACACACTCCGATACGTAAACGTTTACGTATCGCTCAAAAACTAAATTTCCCGTGTCGTTCCAGGTAAACTTTTACGTCAATCGGGAAATTTGTTACTTTATATTTTTCACACTGTCTCTTTCAATGATTTGATATGGCATGATAATCGAATGCACATCGCTATCCTTATTATTTATGATTTTGAACAATATTTCAGTTGCCTTTTCAGCCATTTTTACTAATGGCTGAGCAGTTGTTGTCAACGGCGGTACTGACATCTCAGATATTTTCAAATTATCATAGCCCATAATAGAGACATCTTCCGGTATGCTTATACCTAATTTATACGCAGCAGAAATCGCTCCGATAGCCATTTCATCGCTCGCACAAAATATCGCTGTCAATTCAGGAAATTGCTTCATTAATTGAATGAAGTTATCTCTTCCATCATCGAATCCGAACCCGTTTCCTGATACAATTTGTCTCTCTTCAACAACCTTGTTAAGATTTTCTAATATTGCTTTTTTGTAACCGTCAATTCGTGGATTCCCCGCAATTGGATCAGCAGAGCTTCCGCTTATTAAACCAATTTTTTTATGCCCCATCTTGATCAAATAATTGGTGGCTGCATAAGATGCATCATAATCATCAACTTTTACATATGGGACACTCGCATATTCAGCTGATTTCGTAGACAGCAATACACAAGGGATATTATTTCTTTTTATATAGTCATAATATTCCTTTCGCAGTATTTCACTGACGAATATAATGCCATCCACTCGCTTCTCGTGCAGCATCTTTAGATTCTCTTCTGTGCTTACAATATTCGATTTCGTGTAGGTGACAATTAAGTTTGAACTTTCTTGCTTGGCTATAGCATCAATTCCATTGATGAATTCTGAACTCAACAGGCTCGAAATCTCAGGTATGATAACACCTATCGTGTTCGTTTTTTTATTTATCAAGCTTCTGGCGACTTCGTTTGGTTCATAACCCAATTCTTGAGCTATTCTCATAACTTTTTTTCTTGTTTCTTCCGAACATCCAGGCTGATTATTTAAGGCTCTGGAGACTGTAGCGATAGAAACTTTTGCTTTTTCTGCAACATCTAGTATTGTACTCACAAAGCATCCCCTATTTCGTAAACGTTTACGTGGAATAATATATCATGTGTTTTTGGTTTTGTAAACGGTTTTTATTAATATATTATTTGCTTTAAATTAGTCATCAGTCGATTGTTTCAACTTAGACCCTTGGTCAACCAATTAATTCCTTTGCTCTATGTGCTCAGTATCGGCTAAATGAGATATATTTATACACCACATAGAATTACTAATGAGTTTAATTTGACAGTCCAAAATAATACTCTCCTAAAAGCAGTTTCCAAAAAATGATTTCCAGACGTGTACATTAACTACCTCAGTTGGTCCCACTAAAGAGGCATCTTTTATACCTTAATTGATTAAATTTTCATCTTGGAACATTCATTTTATTTTACGTGAATGTTTCCAAACTCTGCTTTATGATTCCACCACTTACGAATTAGCCTTGCAAAGTACGGTATTTCTGATAACAGCAGCTTAAATTTCTGCCCTATGTTCTTTTATTACACACAAAAATATATCCCTATGAAATACCTCCTGTTTGGAGATTTTCACAGGAATACAATTCACATCAAAACATACTTTCTTTGGCGGTCTTATTAGCAAACAGTTATAAATAATACCGATTCTTAAAATCTTTTTTATTTAATATACGAGTGTCTTTAGTTTCATATGCATCAGTATAGTCTTTGTTTTCATTTACTGGCTCTATCACAGCGCCATTTCGTAGATTTTTCTGCTGATATCCAGTGTCTGGTCAGCGCGCTCCGAAAGGCGATCGCGCTTGTGGACTTCCAGTTGTTCAACCATGTAGTCGATGTCCGTCTCTTCGATGCCGATTTCACTGAATCGGGTCGGCATTTCCAATGAACGGAAGAATTCCTCGGTTTTGCGGATGCCAAAATCGATCCGCGCTTCTTCATCACCGGAATCGGCACCCCATACGCGCTCTGCGTACTGCAGCAGCTTATCCCATTTTTCCTTTTTGCGTACCTTCATGGTGGCAGGCAAGATGACCGAAAGCGTACGGGCATGATCGGTACCGTTCAATGCGGTGATTTCGTAGCCCAAGGCATGGCTGGACCAGTCCCCCGGCACCCCGGAAGCTGTGAATCCGTTGAAGCCGTTCGTGACAGTCCACATGAAATTCGCCCGCGTGTTGTAATCAATCTCCTCATCCGCCAGGACTTCCTGCCCGATTTCGATGAAAGTATGCAAAATGCCTTCAGACCAGCGATCCTGCAGCTTTGCACCGACAGGATAGGTCAAATAGTTCTCCATGACATGGACAAAGGAATCAGAGAGGCCGTTCGCCAATTGCCTTTTCGGCAAAGTGTACGTCAATTCGGGTTCCAGAATCGAAAAAGCCGGAAAGAGGTTCTCGTTTTTGATGCTCACCTTTGCCTGCAATTCCTCAAAGCTGACTACAGTGATCGGGTTCATTTCCGAAGAAGTCGCGGGAATCGTCAATACCGTCCCGAAAGGCATAGCCTTTTCGACCGGCAGCCCTTTGCCGACGCCGCTTGCGAAGATATCAATCGGGTCGCCTTCAAACAGGCTTGCGGCCGCGATGAATTTCGTGCCGTCGATGACCGATCCGCCGCCCACCGCAATCAGGAAGGTGTAGCCTTCCGTTTTGATATTCTCGACAGCATCCATCAGATATTCAAAGACCGGGTTCGCCGGAATGCCGCCGAACTCGCCCCATTCCCTGTCGCCCAGAGCCTCCACGACACGTTCGAAGGTACCTGAGCGTTTGGCGCTGCCGCCTCCATAGGTGATCAGCACTTTTGCATCTTTTGGAACAAATTTGTCGATTTTTTTGACCTGATCCCGTCCGAACGCGATCCGGACAGGGTTATAGAATTCAAAATCCATGATTTCAGCTGACGGTGACATAAAATTCCCCCATTGGTTTCAGATAATTATGCTAACTTTGTGCACAAGGCATCGATTGCATTTTCAAAGATGGCAAGGCCAGCCTCCAACTGATCATCCGTCATGACCAACGGGGCCAGGAAGCGAACCACATTCCCGTAGGTGCCTGCATTTTCGATGATCAGGCCGTTCTGAACGCAATGTTGGATCAACGCATTCACCAATTCCGGTGCAGGTTCCTTAGTCAGACGGTCTTTGATGAATTCAACGCCGATCATGCCGCCCAAGCCGCGCACATCGCCGATTTCTTTGTATTGCTGTTGCCAATCCTCAACGCGGGCAGTGTAAGCTGCACCCAGTTCCAATGAACGTTCGCAGAGATTTTCGTCTTCGATGACTTGAATCGTCGCAAGTGCCGCAGCACAGGATACCGAGTTGCCTCCGAAGGTGCCTCCGATCAATCCGCCCCCGATCCCTTTGACGATTTCGTCACGGGCAACGATGGCGCTGAGTGGGAAACCGCCTGCGATTGATTTTGCCGTACACAGGATATCCGGTGCACAGCCAGCTTCTTCGTAGTAGGAAGATGCGAAAAGTTTACCTGTGCGCCCGAATCCGGTCTGTACTTCATCCGTCATCATCATGATGCCATTTTCATCACAAATCTGACGGACAGCTTTGACCCATTCGATTGGAGCCGGAATGAAGCCACCCTCGCCTTGCACCGGCTCGAACACGATGGCAGCGACTTGGCTGGCCGGCGTCAATTCATCAAAGGCGCGTTTGATGCGTTCGATGTAATAGGCAACTGCCTCTTCATCCGTATAATAGGCCGGTTTGCGGTAAAGGTTCGGATAATCAACTCGGAATATGCCATCCGGAAATGGCCCCAAGCCGACCGAGTTGGCTTTTTTCGCAGTCATATGCGTCGTCAGCAACGTACGCCCGTGGAATGCACCAGAGAACACGATGACATTCGGACGTTTCGTGTAGGCTCTTGCCACCTTTACGCCGTTTTCGATCGCTTCCGCACCGCTGTTCGCAAAGAACGTCCGCTTCTTGAAGCCCTTCACCGGAACGATTTCATTCATTTTTTCAGCCAATGCGATATACTTTTCGCTCGTAAGGATATTGATCATCGCATGAAAATAATCGTTCTCCTGTTTTTTGACTGCTTCGACAACTTTCGGGTGGCGGTGGCCGATATTCAGAACGCCTACGCCTCCGACCCAATCCAAAAAGCGGTTGCCGTCCACGTCCTCGATGATGGCCCCCTCTGCCTTCGCGATCGCAACCGGGTAGACGCATGTCAAAGAGGGAGGGATCGCTTCAGATCTCCGTGCCAGGATGGCTGCTGCCTTTTCCCCCGGCAATGCTGCAGTGATGATTTCCGGCAATTGATATCTTAATTCTGTTTCCGTTAGTGATGTTGTTCCTGTCATAAAGCTCGCTCCCCTTTTCATGCATACTTGTAATATCTTTTGTAACTTCGATGGTTTGATTATATAGATTTGTCAGGCAAACAAAAAACATTTCGTGACACGGGATAGGACATTTTCTGTTATGTGATGTCAGTTTCGTTCACATCGCTTTGGGAACAAGGTTGCAATAACGGTCAATATCTTTGATACATAAAGGATTCCAAGAAAAAAACCTCCCGTTATCTTTACGGAAGGTTTCCTGACATGGATATCGATTTATTTTTCGTTTTCATTTCATTTAAAGAATATTGCCCAGCAAACGGGAGCGGAAATGTAAGGATTTCCGGGACAATCCGGACTCATGACTTTATATCCCGCTCCACAAAATGGCCGAAACTGAAACGGACCGCATTTTTTTTGTCGCCGAATTGGATGCCTTCCTTCACGACCACTTTTTCTTCCAACAATTCCTGAAGTAGCTCATCCATCTCAGCATCGGTTTTATTGGCGAAGCGACAATAAAGATGGTAGCCGCCTTTTGCCGCTTCAAAACTTATCTCTTGTCCATATTTGTTTCGGAGCCAGGTCTGCAATTTATCAGCTCTTTCTTTCAAAGCCGAAACGATTATCGGGAGATGGGCAGTGATTTCACTAGTCAAATAATGTTCGGCCAACAGTTGCGGCAAGAAACTCAATCCGGAGTCGATCTGATCCCGAATGTCGGCCAATTCCCGGATAATGGCGGCTGGCCCAACCATCCATCCGATCCGGATGTGCTGGCCGGCAAATTTGGATAAGGAACCGAGATACAGCACTTGTTGCCGTTTATCCAGGCTTTTCAACGGACGGTTATCAACCGTTTCATCAAAAACAAAGCTGCCATATGCATCATCCTCCACAATCGGGATGCGCTTCAGCAAACAATAATCAAGTATGGCCTGTTTCCGCTCCGGACTCATGACCGTTCCTGTCGGATTCTGGAAAATCGGATTCAGAAAAATCATCTTCAGAGGATACTGCAAGGAAGCTTCCTGAAGGCCATTGACGGTCATTCCCTCGCCATCCATCGGAATCGGAATAATCCGCAGACCGGCAGCCTGAAAAAGCCGCAAAGAATAGAAATAGGAAGGAGCCTCGATGCCGATCGCATCGCCTGGCTTCAAAAGCCCTTGCGTGATCAAAAACAATGATTGCTGGGTTCCCGAAGTGATGAAGATTTCCTCCAGCGGGACAGTCATCCCGTACGCAGTCTGCAGGTGTTTTTGGACACTTTCCCTCGTCGCTTTGATCCCTCGGTTCTCCCTGATGAAGGTCGCTTCCCCATGCAACATTTCCCCCAGCGAAATATCCGGGATCTTCAGTTCCGGCAAAAGGTCCTTCGGCAAATCCCCATTCCCCAAATCCAGTATTTCGCGCGATCGGTGCTGCGCCAACAGCTCTTTGACGTCCCTTTGATAAGGGGTGTCCACCGAAAGATTATCCGGCGTTAAGGAAGTACGCCAATTGATGGTGGGCCTTGTCTGCATCCCCCATTTGTTCGGATTCACGAATGTGCCGCTGCCCCTTTTGCGGATGAGGATTCCCTGCGTCGTCAGTTCTTCCAGTGCCCGGATGACGGTCGACCGGTTGACCTGCAGTTCCTCCGCCAGCTTGCGTTCCGCCGGCAAGGCTCGGCCGGGGACCAAATCTCCGGCTTTTATCTTCTCTTCGATCAGCTGCATGAGCTGTTGATAGAGCGGCATGCCCCTATCCTGGTCCAGTCTCCATTCCGCCATTCCTTCACTCTCCTTGGTTTCCACTCATTATACACCAAATTGGTTGGTTCGGAAACAGTCCAATTGGATGTAGGTGTTTCTGAAAAAAGGGATTATGATTTAACCATTCTTTAATCATTTTATCATTTAAACCAAGGAGGATTATTTATGACAACTAAAATCATCGGTTCGGAAAAAGTAAAACGCGGGATGGCCCAAATGCAAAAAGGTGGCGTCATCATGGATGTCGTTAATGCGGAGCAGGCAAGGATCGCCGAGGCGGCTGGTGCCGTAGCGGTCATGGCCTTGGAGCGCGTGCCCTCGGATATCCGCGCAGCCGGCGGTGTTGCACGGATGGCGGACCCTACCATCGTCGAGGAAGTGATGAACGCGGTTAGCATCCCCGTCATGGCGAAAGCACGCATCGGCCACATCACCGAAGCACGCATCCTGGAAGCGATGGGCGTTGACTATATCGACGAGAGCGAAGTGCTGACCCCTGCCGATGAGGAGTTCCACCTTTTGAAATCCGACTATACTGTTCCTTTCGTCTGCGGCTGCCGCGATTTGGGTGAAGCGCTGCGCCGCATCGGTGAAGGAGCTTCAATGCTGCGCACGAAAGGCGAGCCGGGGACCGGCAATATCGTGGAAGCCGTCCGTCATATGCGCAAAGTCAACGGCCAAATCCGCCAGTTGATCACAAAATCGGACGATGAACTGATGACATTCGCCAAGGAAATCGGAGCCCCTTACGAATTGGTCAAGGAAATCAAACTGCTCGGAAAATTGCCTGTCGTGAACTTCGCTGCCGGCGGTGTCGCAACACCTGCTGACGCGGCCTTGATGATGAGCTTGGGCGCGGATGGCGTCTTCGTCGGATCCGGCATCTTCAAAGCCGAAAATCCCGAAAAATTCGCCCGCGCCATCGTCCGCGCGACAACCAATTACGAGGACTATGCCTTGTTGGCCGAACTGTCCAAAGGCTTGGGCGAACCGATGAAAGGGATCGACATCAGCACGCTCCACGCCTCCGAACGCATGCAGGAAAGAGGCTGGTAAGCATGACGAAAAAAATCGGCGTATTGGCCTTGCAGGGTGCGGTCACGGAGCACCTGCAGGCTCTGAATAAATTGGGTGTCACTGCGACTGCCGTGAAACTGCCTGGCGATCTGGACGGCTTGGATGGGCTGATCATCCCTGGCGGTGAATCGACCGCCATCGGCCGTTTGATCCGCGAACAGCAGCTGGAGGAACCTTTGCGGCAGTTCTATGCTTCTGGCAAAGCGATTTTCGGCACCTGCGCTGGACTGATCCTTTGCAGCACGGACAGCAGCCATGCACCCGCTGAATTGCGGCTTGGCTTCATCGACATCGAAGTCGAACGGAACGGCTTCGGGCGCCAAGTCGACAGTTTCGAAGTGCGGCTGCCTTTTGAAGGCATCGCCGAACCGGTGGAAGCCGTCTTTATCCGCGCCCCTTACATCCGCTCCGTGGGCAACGGCGTACGGGTGCGGGCCAGCATCGACGGCAAAATCGTAGCGGCTGAAAATGACCAGATTCTGGTCACGGCTTTCCATCCGGAATTGACCGATGATCTGTCGGCATTCGAGTACTTTTTGAAGAAAGTCAGATAAAGCACTATTATCGGACGCATACACCTCTTATGGGCACCGGACTGTCTGATATCTTATTGTTATCGGACATTCGCAACCCTTGTAGGCATCAACTTGTCCGATATCTCACCATTATCGGACATCCACAACCCTTACAGGCACCTTCTTGTCCGATATCTCACCATTATCGGACATCCCGGCTGAAGCCCAACCGCATATAGGCAAATAAAAATCCCCTGCCCACGCCTAGCGTGAAACAGGGGATTTTGTATTTGTTTAGTCCAAATCTTCGCCATTGCTGGCGATAGCTTTTTGGTACCAGTAGAAGGAATCCTTCTTCAGGCGATCCAAGCTGCCTGAACCGTCGTTGTTGCGGTCCACATGGATATAGCCGTAGCGTTTCGCCATCTCGCCCGTACCAGCCGAAACCAGGTCGATGCAGCCCCAAGACGTATAGGCGACGAGATCCACGCCGTCAAGCACGATCGCATCACGCATCGCTTTAACATGGTCGCGGAGATAGGAGATGCGGTAATCGTCATGGATTTCGCCATCGACGATTTCATCCACAGCACCCAAACCGTTTTCGACCACCATCAGCGGCAGTTGGTAACGGGAATGGAACGTATTCAAAGCGACACGCAGACCCAACGGATCGACTTGCCAACCCCATTCCGATTCCGCCAAGTATGGGTTCTTCTCGCCCATTAAAGCATTGCCTTCACCCGGTACACCGGATTGCGCAAAACTGGCTGCGCTGGAAGCATAGTAGCTAAAGGAAATGAAATCGACCGTATGTGCAGCCAAGATTTCCTCGTCGCCTTGTTCGAACGTAACGTTGATGCCTTTAGTAGCGAAATAAGCCAGTTTGCTCGGCGGGTAATACCCGCGGGCATGGACATCTGAGAAGAACAGTTTTTCTTCTTCTTTACGTTGCGCCGACCAAACATCTTCCGGTTTTGCCGACAACGGATAGACCGGTGCATAGGCGATCATGCAGCCGATGCGGTTCTCGGGATCGATTGCCCGCGCAGCCTTCGTTGCCAAAGCGCTGGCGACGAACTGGTGATGCAAGGCTTGATACATGACTTCTTCCTGGCTTTCGCCCGCTTCGGCTTTCGAACCGATCGAGATCTGCGGCAGGAACGTCGCCATGTTGATTTCATTGAAGGTCAGCCAATAATTGACTTTCCCTTGATAGCGTTCAAATAAGGTTGTCGCATATCTTTCGAAGAAGCCGATCAGTTTGCGGTTTCTCCAGCCGCCGTAGTGGTCGACCAGATATTGCGGCATTTCGAAATGGGAAATCGTCACCAATGGTTCGATGCCGTATTTCGCCAATTCATCGAAGACGTCATCGTAAAAGGCCAAGCCGGCTTCGTTCGGTTCCAGTTCATCGCCATTCGGGAAAATCCGCGTCCAAGCGATGGACATCCGGAACATCCGGAAGCCCATTTCTGCGAACAAAGCGATATCTTCCTTGTAGCGGTGATAGAAATCGATGCCGATGTGCGAAGGGTAGTAGTCGCCGACGCCTGCAAAGCGTTCAGCAAAGTCGCGCGAGCAGGTCAGTTGGTCGATGACAGACGGGCCCTTCCCATCAGCGTCCCAACCTCCTTCAAATTGGTTGGCGGCAGTAGCGCCGCCCCAGAAGAAACCTTCCGGAAATCCTTTACCTGCAGACATGACAATTCCTCCTATTTCTGTACCAAAGATGCGCCATTTGTAGCGATGACTTCTTTGTACCAGTTGAATGATTTTTTCTTGTAACGGTTCAAAGTGCCGGATCCGTCATCGTGGCGGTCGACATAGATGAAGCCGTAACGTTTCTTCAATTCTGCAGTGGATGCGCTGACCAAGTCGATGCAGCCCCAAGTCGTGTAGCCCATCAGATCGACACCGTCTGCGATTGCTTCAGCAACCTGCACCAGGTGGTCGTTCAAGTAGTTGATGCGGTAGTCATCGTTGACGGTCGGTTGTCCGTCCTCACCGGTCACCAGCTGATCGACTGCACCCAAACCGTTTTCGACGATGAACAATGGTTTTTGGTAACGATCCCAGAAGGTATTCAGAATAACACGCAAGCCTTTTGGATCGATCTGCCAGCCCCACTCGGAAGCCTCCAGGTACGGATTATGGATACCGCCCAAGATATTGCCTTCGCCTGCTGCTCTCTTTGTAGGATCAGCCGTTTCCGTTGAACTCATGTAGTAGCTGAAGGAAACGAAATCGACAGTGTTCTTGAGGATTTCTTCATCTTCCGGCGTGATATTCAACTCGATGCCGTGTTCACGGAAATAGCGCTTCATGTAACCAGGGTATGCACCGCGTACATGCACATCCGAGAAGAAGAAGTTTTGGCGATCCGCTTCCATAACCGCGATGATATCATCAGGATGGGAAGTCAACGGATACGTCGGCATTGCGATGACCATACAGCCGATTTTGAAGTCTGGGTTGATTTCGTGGCCGATTTTTGTTGCCAAGGCGCTGGCTACCAATTCATGGTGGCAAGCTTGGTACAAGTCGGATTTCGATAATTGATCCGGAGGAGTTGCAATCCCGCCGCTCATGAATGGCGCGTGGATGATCGAATTGATTTCATTGAACGTCAGCCAGTATTTGACTTTGTCTTTGTAGCGCGTGAAGACGGTGCGCACGTAGTTTTCGTAGAAGCCGATCATTTTGCGGTTGACCCAGCCATCGTACTCGCGCGCCAAGTGCAGCGGCGTTTCGTAGTGGGAAAGCGTGATCAGCGGCTCGATGCCGTATTTTGCCAATTCATCGAACAGGTCATCATAGAACTGCAAGCCAGCTTCGTTCGGTTCGGTTTCGTCGCCGTTCGGGAAGATGCGCGTCCAAGCGATGGATGTACGGTATGTTTTGAAGCCCATTTCAGCGAACAAGGCGATATCTTCTTTGTAACGGTGGTAGAAGTCGATCCCTTCCAATTTCATGTTGTCAGGTGTCGGTCCGTCGGTGATCGGTCCGAATCCGCCTTGAGGGGTTACGTCCTGAACGGAAAGCCCCTTTCCGTCAACATTATAAGCACCTTCGTATTGGTTTGCGGCTGTTGCGCCACCCCATAAAAATCCTTTTGGAAATACAGTTTGCATGTGATCGCTCCTATTCTTTTTCTGGTTCTATTTTATGCACGGGTCTGACTCATTGCGGGACAGCCCTGAATGATGGCAATTCATCCCAAATGGGTTCGGGCGCCTGAGACCACAAACCTAATTCCCGAATATCTGGTTATTATTCGAGAACTTGGCTTGCGGTCTAGGTTTTTTCCCCGGATATCTGGTTTTTATCCGGAAATATTGCTTGCGGTTAAGATTGATTTCCCGAATATTTTTGTTTATGCGATGACCGTCAGCAGATAGTCGCCGTCAGTCAAGGTTGCTTCTTTCGTCGTGATGACATCCAAGTAGTCGTTGCTGTTTGTGACGATGATCGGTGTGATGATTTCATAGCCTGCTTTTTGGATAAAGTCGATGTCGAATTCCAACAGCAATTGTCCGGCTACGACTTTATCGCCTTGTTGTACGTGGCTCGTGAAGCCTTTACCTTCTAATTGGACCGTATCCATTCCGACGTGAATCAGAATTTCCGTTCCGTTTTCAGTGGTCAAACCGATTGCATGTTGGGTTGGGAACAAGAGTGTTACAGTTGCGTTTGCTGGAGCATAGACTTCACCGACAGTCGGACGGATTGCGATCCCTTTACCAAGTGCACCAGTCGCAAAAGCTTCATCCGGAACATCTGACAAGACAACCATTTCGCCGATCATTGGGCTAGCGACCAAATCTTTTTCAGCGGCTGCGCTCAAGTCTTTTTTCATTGCTTCAACAACTACAGAGTTTGTGCTCAATGTTGTTGTATTTGTTGCAGTTGTTGCAGTTTCAGTTTCTCCGTAAAGAACCGGAATTTTTGAGAAGAATACAAGCAGGAAGCCTGCAACAAGCCCTACTGCACATACAATGATGGAAGCCCAGAAGTTGAAGCTCATTGTTCCATTTGCATCCAAGTAGCTAGGGAAAGCGAACACACCCAAGCCGCCCATACGGTAGCTTGTCAATTGGAAAACACCTGCAACGATACCGGAGATGGCACCAGCAATACAGCTCAATTGGAACGGACGTTTCATTGGTAATGTAATACCGTAGATAGCTGGCTCAGTTACCCCGAACAAGCCGGAAATGAAAGCCGGAATACTCAATTGTTTCACTTTTGCTTCTTTCGTTTTCAACAAAATAGCCAATACCGCACCAGTCTGTGCAAAAGAAACACCTAATACAGTTGCCAATAACTGGTCATAGCCCTGCGTCGCCAAGTTGTTGATTGCGATCGGCACCAAGCCCCAATGCAAGCCGAACATGACGAATACCTGCCAGCCGCCTCCCAAAACAGCACCTGCGACGATTGGGCTCAAGTTATAGACAAATGATACTCCAGCTCCTAGCAACGTTGCAGCCCATGTGGAGAGCGGTCCGACAAACAAGATGGTCAATGGAACGACGATCAACAAAGTCGTGAAAGGCACCATGAACAATTTCACAACATCCGGAATGACTTTTTTCAAGACATTTTCGACTTTGGAACCCAGGAAGACAGCCAACAGAATTGGCACAACCGATGAAGCATAGCTCATCATGATGACCGGCAAGCCCAAGAAGGTCATGAAGATCGGCGATTCAAAAATGCTGCCAGCGAACAAAGTGTACAACGGATCAACACCAGCAGGATTGACCATGCCCGGATAGACCATTGCAGCAGCGACTGCCATCGCTGTGAAGCTGTTCATTTTGAAATGTTTGCTGGCTGTATAAGCAAGGAAGATCGGCAAGAAGTTGAAGAATCCATCACCGGCTGCTTGAATCAGGACATAAGCCCCATCCGTAGTCGACATGCCCGCTGCCACCAAAAATGCGGCCACACCTTTCAGCATCCCTGTGGCTGCCAAAGGTCCCAGAATCGGTTGGAAAATTTTCGAAATCATATCGATGAACTGATTGAAAATACTGCCTTTTGGACCTTCGTCTTCAGCAGCTACTTCGCCGCCGCCGTTCAATCCGCCGACTGCGTTGACTGCAGCGTATACATCCGGTACATGGTTGCCGATGACAACTTGATACTGGCCGCCGCTTTGGATGACGGTAACGATGCCTTCGCGTTTTTTCAGATATTCCGTGTCCGCTTTGCTTTCGTCAACCAATTTGAAACGCAGACGCGTGATGCAGTGCGCCAGGCTGCGGACGTTTTCTTTGCCGCCCACATGAGCCAAAATGTCTTTTGCTAATTCTTCATACTTCATGTTATATCCCTCTTTTTCTATTATTTTTTAATAAAAAAAACCTAAATAGAGAGCATGGGAATTTCTTCCGCTGCTGTCTACTTAGGTTTTGCCTGCTTTACCAGTAACAATCCTCTTGAGAGCATCTTAGGTATTCACTTTTGCTGCACAACCCGATGGATATGGATCGTGAGGTAAACAATCTCGTCGGTACCGACCTGGAAATGATGGGCACTTCCGACATAGGTGGAGATTTTATTCGCGCACTTGTAGGCATTCGGATAGTTGGCCTTCACTTGCTCCAATAAGAAGGTATCCGGAGCCGTCTGGAAAACTTCCCCCATGACGACCCGTTGCGCAAAGTACTGCAGATGGGTGTAGAAACGATTATAGGAAATCGAGTCTTCATCAAAGGCGACTCCAAAATGCAAACGGACGATGTTCAGGATATCCTGAACGATCCGGGTCACTTTCATTGTCTCTTCGATCAGTTGGCCTTCCTTCTGCGCATTCACAAAATGAAGAGCGATGGATGTCGCTTCATCGGGTGCCATCATGACACCGGTGTGTTCCGCGATGAGTTCCAGCCCGATTTTTCCGAGCTCGTACTCCCTACGATAGAACTTCTTCACTTCGAAGGCCAAAGGATTGGTCAAGTCGATCCCTTCCTTTGTCCGCTGGATGGCGTAATGGATATGGTCGGCAAGCGTCAGATAGACGTTTGCCTGGAAGATATGATTCAGCCTCGTCTCGGCCTCTTGGATGATCTTAAAAATGGCATCTGATTCTTCTTGCGGTAAATCTTGATAAATGGCCTTTAGTTGATCTGCTGAATCATTTTCCTGGATGACGAAGGTCTTCTCGATCAAAGACTTGTCGAAAACGTCCCCTGATCTTTTCTGGAAACCGATCCCTTTTCCCATCACAATGACTTCGGATGAATCGCCGGCTTTCGCCAGCACTACGTTGTTATTGTAGACTTTTTCAATCTTCATCGATTATCCCCATTCCCCCTTCCATTAAAAAAAACCTAAACTAACACCAAATGATGTGCACATCATCTCGTATCAATTTAGGTTTTGCCTGCACAACCAGTAACAATCCTATGAACAACATGTTAGCACTTCCAATAAAAAGATGCAAGCCCTTTCCACGAAAAAATCTATTTTCATTTTTTTCGTTGATGGATCAACATTTTTTTGAAAGCGATTTTTACAGTTTGAAATAAATGAAAAAAAACTGCCTCGCTAGGAGGCAGCCACTGCGTTACGCGCGTTCTTTGATTGTCATCATTTTCTGGAAAACGAAGCGGCTGTTCAATCGGTTCACGAAATGTTGCGTCACCGTACCAGTGAAGAGCATGGCGAACACGGTCCCAAGCCCGACTCCGGCGATTCCCTCCAGGAACAGCAACGAGAAGACAACACTCAATCCGACGCAAACGGCGTCGAATCCCGTCTTCATCTGCTTGACGGTTAGTCCGAAATGCTCGGACATCTCACGTACGAACAAGTCGAACGGAAGAGCCGGCAAGCGGCAATTCAACATCAGGCTGATCCCAAGCGACAACATGAAAAATCCGGTGAAAAAGAACACGATCCGCAGCGGTATGTTTGCGACGATTCCCGAAAAAAGCAATTCAAAGAAATCCAGCAGGTAGCCGAAAAGCAAAGCCAATGCAATTGAAAAAACATAACCCAAAAATTTCCGCGTGATCAGAGCCATCACCACCACAAGGACCACTTGGAAGAGAAAGTTCCAGCTGCCGATCGTCACGTGCGCAAACATTTCGTTCAACACCACCGGCACGGATGAAATCGTCGACACCCCTAATTCACTTTTGATCATCAACGACACGGCAATGGCGTTGCACATCACGCCCATCGCCAAAGCAAGTTCACTTGCTAACACTTTTTTCTCCATATCGTCCTCCTTATTCTATCCTTCACATTTTTTACTCTTTGATGACCAGTCCGAGCATCACAACAAAGGCCAGCGCCTGTTCCTCGCTGACGATCGCGCCTTTGAGATCCTCAAGCGTGACGCTGATTCGCTCGAATCGGCAACTGCTGATGTCGATCGCCTTCAGGGGAGTCCCCGTGAAATTGATCCCGGACAGCTCGCACTCCGAAAAATCGACTTTCTTCAGTTTGCATGTATAAAAATCGGCTTCATTCAGGCGACAGTTCTCGTAACGGACATTCTTCTGCTTGCTGAATCCCAAGGCCGCCATCTGCAGGTTGCATTCCCGGAAGATCACATCCTCAAAGACCCCTTCAGTCATCGAGGTGCCGATGAGACGGCAATTCACGAAGCGGACCCGCTTCATCGTGACTTCATCCAACTGAACATTAGCGAAATCGCAGCTTTCGAAGATGACATCCCGCAAGTACAATTGAGGTACTGTCGTTTCGCTGAAAGTCACGTTCTGGAATCTGACTTCGGTGAACTCCACTCCCCGTCTGTCGCCAAGGTCGATGGCAGTATCTTTGAAGATGGCATGCTCTATGTAAGGCTCATCCGGATCGAAACAGTCGGCGAAATTTTTTTCAGGTAAATCCTTTGGCAGAATGGGTTCCATGATTTTGGCGGGCACTTAGTTCATTCCTTCCTGATGGTTTTCTTTCTTTAAGTATACCTGAATAATCGTCGCTTAGATATCATTGCTTTCGCGATCTCCTCTTTCGTCCGGAGTGATATAATGAAGGCAAGGAAACAGGATAAGGAGGAGTTCATATGGATCATGCATATGCTAAAGTGTTTCGGGGGGCGGCTTTCACAAGCAAGACGCCGCAGGAAGTGGACGCATTGAAAGATTGTCTGTTTTGTCTGGATGCGGATGGTGTGATCCAACGCATCCTGAAGCCACTGGATCCAGATTACGGAACGACTTTGGCTGCCTACAGCGGAACGGATAAATTCCACGAGCTTGCTGAGGGACAGTATTTCCTGCCGGGGTTCATCGATCTGCACATCCATGCACCGCAATGGGCCCAGGCCGGCACTGTCATGGACATCCCTTTGCATGATTGGCTGGACACCTATACTTTCCCGCTGGAATCGAAATTCTCCGATCTGGATTTCGCCCGCAAAGTCTACCAGGACCTTGTCGCGACGCTGTTGGCAAACGGAACGACGACTGCGCTCTATTTCGCGACCGTCCACAAGGAAGCCAGCTTTCTGTTGGCCCAGATCTGCGCCGACAAAGGCCAACGCGGTTTGGTCGGGAAAGTGGTCATGGATGATTGGGAGCAGAATCCGGCGTATTACCGGGATGAAAGCACCGAAGCCGCATTGGCGGATACGGAAAGTTTCATCCAACTCGTCCAAGAATTGAACAAGACGACCAAACAAGGCGTCTACCCGGTTGTGACGCCCCGTTTCATCCCAAGCTGCACGGACGAAGCGTTGGCGGGCCTCGGCGAGTTAGCGAAAAAGTATGATACACATATCCAATCACATTGCAGCGAAAGCGATTGGGAGCACAACTATGTCCATGAACGGATGCACAAGAGCGACACCTTTGCGCTCCATGAGATGGGCCTTTTGCAGGACAAAGCGGTCATGGCTCATGCCGTCTTCCTTTCGGATGCGGATGCCGAACTGTTCGCCGAAACCGGCACCGCAATCGCGCATTGCCCGATCTCCAATGTCTTTTTCTCGAACGGCGTCCTGCCGGCTGCACGTTTCACTCAGAAAGGGATAGACATCGGTTTGGGCACGGACATTTCCGGTGGCTTCTCCCCTAGCCTATTCGACAACATCAGGCAAGCGGTCATCGCGTCGAGAATGCTGGAAGAAGGCGTCGATCCGTCATTACCTGCTTCGGAACGCGGCCTGCCACATTCGCGGATTTCCGCCAACGAGGCATTCTACTATGTGACTGCCGGCGGAGGACAGAGCCTGAGCCTGCCGATCGGACGCTTGGAAAAAAACTACATCTGGGATGTCCAAGTGATCGACGTCAACGCACCTAATGCCAAGCTACAGATTTTTGAGGAAGCGATTTCCATGGAAGACCTGCTGCACAAGATCCTCTTTTTGAGTCGTCCGGAAAACATCCGCGAGGTCTGGGTCCAGGGGGAATGCGTGCATAAAAGGTTGTAATTGACTCATGAGATGAATTTGTAGTGTGCTGCTTTTGGGGTGCTGCCTCAGCAACTCCAGCTAGCCTCCGGATTATTGATGATTCGGAGTTTTTTTTATCGTAACATGGTTGTCCGGGGGATAGTTGTCCGATTCTTCCGGGTTATCGGACAATTTTGTCAATGAATACTCGCATTAACAGATTAAGCTCTGTGCCCATTTCCTGTCGATATATTGAAAATCAATATAGAAGATGAAATGGAGGTAAATAAAATGCCCATATGACCTATTCATGTTAGAATAATAATAAGAAACTATTGGAGGATGATATTATGAACCAAAAACTCGTTGAGATTTGCCTGCGTGTCAGAGACATTGACGCTACTTTAGACTTCTATACGAATCTATTTGAATTTGAGGTTGCCAGCCACAGAAAATTCCCTGAAAATAAGTTTGATTTAATTTATCTGAATTCTCCCGGTTCTTCTGTACAAATTGAACTCACTTACAATTACGATGCCGAGCCATATAACGTAGGAAATGGCTTCAGTCATTTAGGTGTGACTGTCAGTGACTTAGAAAAAATGCACGAAGTTTGTAAAGCTTCTGCTTATGAAACAGGTGAGTTAAAAGGACTTTCAGGCGGCACACCGACTTATTTCTTTGTGACGGACCCTGATGGCTATCGAATTGAAGTAAAGCGCGAAAAATAATTTTTCGAATACTCTAAAAAAAATAGTATGAAAAGAAACACGTAAGCAGCCAAGCGGATGCTTACGTGTTTCTTTTCATACAAGCTGCTCAAGCAGCATATATTTAGGCTTTTTCTTTCAAAATGATGTTCAACAACAACGCTACGATTGTCCCTGCGGAGATACCGGAAGAGAACAATCCGCTCAAGATGCCCGGCAATTGCGCCACTGTATCCGGAACAAAGGAAACACCCAGACCGACACCCAACGCAGAAGCGACGATGATCATGTTGCGGTTGTTGAATTCAACACGCGACAATGATTGCACACCGGCAGCGGCAACCGTACCGAACATCAAGATGCCGGCACCACCCAATACAGGTTGCGGCATGATTGAAATCAGCGTAGCAAATTTAGGGAACAGGCTCATCACGATCATGATGATACCGCCCATGATGGCTACTTTGCGGGAAGCATTGCGGGTCAACGGAATCAATCCAGCATTTTGGCTGAAGGTTGCGGCAGGACCGGAACCGATGAAAGGCGCGATGAATGAACCGAAACCATCCGCACGGACACCGGCAGCGATTCTTTCATCCGTCAGTTTCGTTTCCGTAACAGCGCCCAATGTCTGCATAACGCCGACTGTTTCGATGACTGTCACCAGATATCCGGATACAAAAGGAATTGCGTATTCAAGTTTGAAATCAGGCACTCCGAATTTGAAGAATTGTGGAAACGCGAACCATTCAGCGGCAACGACTTGCCCGAAGTCGACCATCCCCAACAGAATACAGACAACATAACCGATTGCGGCACCAATCAGAACAGCTGCTGGCGCAATTCTGCTTGGACCATAATGGTTGATCAAAGCGATGACCAAGAACACAAGCACTGCGATACCGATGTTCATCGGATTACCGAAATCCTCAGATCCGAAACCACCGCCTGCCCAGCCCATCACAACGGACATCAGCGTCATCCCCATTAAAGAAATAACCGATCCGGTAACAACTGGCGGGAAAAATTTCAACAAAGGTTTTACAAAATAACTTAAACCAACTTCCAACAAAGCCCCCAACATCGTACCGCCGAAATAGGCAGTGATGCCGCCAGCACCGATGACGGAAGCAGCCGGCGCCACAAAGGCAAAGTCAGTTCCCATGATCGTCGGTAAGCCTGCACCGACGCGGAACCATTTCGGACCAAAACCTTTTGATTGAATGATTGAAACGATACCCGAGGCCAAAAGCGCCGCGCTGACCATATAAGCAGTATCCTCAACCCCGAAACCTGCGATTCCGGCAATAATAAGCGGTACTGCCACTAAACCACCAAAAGCGGTGATGACGTTCTGAAACCCTAAAACGATTGTCGTGCCTAAATCCGGTTTATCTTCCACACCGTAAGTCAGGCCTGAATGTACTTTCTCTTCCATGCTTCTCCTCCTGATAACGAACATTAATGATTGCAAAACAAAATATAATTCGTTTATTAACGACAAATAAAATTATATCGATATCACATACAATTGTAAAGTGTAAACACCGAATTATAAGGGCTTTCATTATGAGAATCTTCACATTTTCATGCTTTTTAGAGGATAAAGACGAACATTAAAGAGAATTATTATGTATTTATACTGAATTTCCGAATTACGAAAAAAGATTCCTTATCTGATTTGTCTGCGATTTGAACCATTTTTTTGTTATACTATATTCATAAGCAACCTGTAGAATAAATGAAACAATTGAATGGAGCATAAACTATGAAATCAGAAAAATCGTGCGGAGCCATCGTGTTCTCCCCGGATAACACGAATCGAAAAGTATTATTGATCAAACATGAAAACGGAGGCCATTGGGCATTCCCGAAAGGCCACGTTGAGGACGGCGAAACGGAAGTCGAAACAGCATTGAGGGAAATCAAGGAAGAAACCGGCTTAAGCACCGATCTAAGCACCACCTTCCGAAAATCCGTCAGCTACTCCCCGGCTCCCGACGTGATCAAAGAAGTCGTCTACTTCATAGCCTTCGCCCACACGGAAACGATCGAAAAACAGGATGCCGAAGTCACCGACTTCGCCTGGATGCCGTTCAACGAAGCTTTGCAGGCCATCACCTACGACAACGACAAAAATATCCTGCAGTCCGCCATCGATTTTATTGAAGGCATGAAAAACTAACAGAAAACACAAAAGGTCCGTCTCATTTTCGAGGCGGACCTTTCTGCTTAAAATTTTAGTAGTTAATGTAGCCTGCTCCGGCGAGCTCTGCGCCACCGTAGGACCGGATCGATTCAAATCCCCTTCTCCGTCTAACGACAGCTTCCCCGGAGTTCAAGCCACCGCGCCGCCGAATCGCAACTGCCCTCACAGAACTTCCGCTCAATTGCGCGTCAAAACGATTTCGACGGCAAATTTATCGTAGCGATGGACAGAGGTGGAGAACTCAAACGCATGACCGGTATCGAGATAGCCGACCTGTTCGGCTACCGCCACAGGATCACCCTTTTCCAGTCCCAGCTCATCCGCTTCGAAATCAGTGGCTTTGCGAACAGAAACCGTCCGATGCGCACTTTGTATTTTCAAATGAAGATCCTTTTCGATGTAGTCATAAATGGATCCGTTGATATTTTTTTCTTTGATGTTAGGAATCAAATCAATCGGCATGTAGATTTTTTCCATGACGGTCGGCTCGTCCTCCACATAGCGTACGCGATAGATGTCATATACAAAGCTGCCAAGAGAAATATTCAACTTTTTCGCGGCATCTTCCGGCACCTTCATGATTGAAAAGTTCAGTATTTTGCTGTGGACCTTCTTCCCGGCATTGAGCGCAGTTGTGCCGCGGAATTGATTCGCCATCGTCACGCGCTCGATTTCCTCCAGATTCAGATCCTTCACAAAAGTACCGGATCCTCTCCGTTTGATGATCAACCCTTCCGCAACCAAAATATCCACCGCTTTTTTGACCGTCATTTTGCTTGCGTTGTAATGGATGCACATATCTTTTTCGAAGGGAATCTGTTGATTAGCAACGAACTCTCCATTTACGATTTTATTCCGAATATCGTTGGATATGACGACATATTTTTGCATATCTTAGCACTGCACCTCTCGTTAAATAATCTAGCTTAAAACAAGAAAAGTCAAAATAATTAGGCTTTATCGAAAAAAGTCTATATTTTTAGTATACATAAAATATGGCTTTAAGACAATCTTTCCGCCTTCATAGACACGAAAAAGAGCACAACACCAAAAATGATGGTATGCCCTATTTCGTACTCTGTCACATTCAAACCGAAAAGAAGTTGTTCAGGATCCATTTGATTTTCAAGCATGTGGGAACCAATTGCATAAATTTTTGATGGGCCGTCAATTCTTCGATGGCCTTCTCGTTTTTCTCCAGATAGGTTACGACATTATCCAGAGAAACATCACCTCCAGCAAGTCGCTCCACCATCCTTTTTATGTCGGGACCCGTAATCAAGGAGTGCTTGTCGTGCAGTTGATATTTTTCTCCCTCAGCCGCAATGCTCTTGATGAGCAACAGCAAAGCGATATTAAACTTGGTCCCCCTGAAAGTCACGACACCTATATTCGTCTGGTTATCCTCATACCAATAGTTCCCGTCATCGTAGTAGAGTGCACTTTTCAGAAAGTCAAAGTCGCGCGTAATCTTATCGTTGTTCAGATTCAGGTACTCCTCCGTCCGCATTAGCTTTTCCATATTTTCACGCACTTCATTGGAAACGAACCCTTCGTCGCTGATGAATTTCGGGGGTCTTCCTTCTTTCGTCATTTCCACCATGATGCGTTTTGCCTTAACATCGATATCTTTCACGATCCACACCCTGCCCGCCAACAGGATTTTGCTTTCGATTTGAATATCGGGTGTGAACGGCAGACTGCCGATGCGCTCGTGCTGGTAATGGACAGAAAAATCGCTGGTTGTGAAAAACAATGCGTAGAAATCCCTGGAGCGCAGCAGACGTTCCCCCTCTAAGCCGACAATCGCCTCATCATCCATGATTTCGATGAAATCTTTTTCCACCAAGTAATCAATCAACAGCGTCAAATCCGCATCCGGAATCGCTCTCCAGACCGGAAAGGTTTTATTCAGCTGCAACAATTGCGTCATCGGTATACTGACCTTCTGGAAGAGGATCGCCATCACTTGATGCGCCAAAGCATTGTAGGGTGTCTCAATCATTTCAGTCGCATCCAATTCACCGCGTTCCAGCAAATCCAGTGCGGCATAGGTCTGAAGCATTTCCCAGGAGTCGTCTTCCACAATATGCAGGATGCTTTGGTGGCTTCTCCGTCCGCTGCGTCCCAGTCTTTGGCTCAGCGAAGAAGTGGATGGTGGGGAGCCATACTGCACCACGCTGTCCACCGATCCGATGTCTATGCCCAATTCCAAGGTGGAGGTACAAGTGATCGTGAACAGCTGATCCTCGTTATTTTTGGCAAAAAATTCCACTTCTTCTCGCAAAAGTTTGTCCACCGATGAATGATGGGCAAAATAGCGGATAGGCGCGTTCTCCTTCTTTGCCATCTTATCCAATTTATGGGTAATTTCTTCCACCCTGTTGCGGGAATTCGGAAAAATCAGCATTGTTTCCGTTTTGGAATACTGGTAAATCGCTGCCAAGGATTCCCTTGCAACGAACGGGCCCGCCTCACGACTCGTGTAGTCTATCGTGATGAGCAAATCATTTTTATCACGGTCCACAAGAATATCCGTATCCCGATGGCTGCCAAAGAAGGCTTTCGCATAACCGAAATCTTTCTTGTTCAAGGTTGCACTCATCGCGATGAAACGTGGTGCTTGCATGAATTGACTGATCCGTTGCAGCAGCGATTGCAGGTGAATACCCCGTTCCGTCCCCAGAAAACTGTGCAATTCATCGATAATGATCCATTCCACCCCTTTAAAGAGGTGCTGCGCTTCTCCAGGACGATTCACCAACATGCCCTCAATCGATTCCGGTGTGATCAACAGAATGCCTTTCGGTTGATTCACAACTTTCTTTTTCTGCGCCTGGGAAACTTCACCATGCCAGCGCGTAATCGGAATATCCAAATACTCACTGAGTTCGCTGATGCGCTGGAATTGATCATTGATAAGTGCTTTCAGAGGAGAGATGTACAACACCTTCAGCCCCGTTTCCCAATCTTCCACACTGTTCAGCGCCGGGATGAATGCAGCTTCCGTTTTCCCGGATGCGGTCGGAGCGGATAGAATCAGGTTATGATCGGTATTGGCAACCTGTTTGATTGCAGCATTTTGGATGCGTGTTAAGCTCGGCCAACCTT
Organism: Trichococcus pasteurii; assembly: GCF_900112935.1. Lineage (GTDB taxonomy): Bacteria > Bacillota > Bacilli > Lactobacillales > Aerococcaceae > Trichococcus > Trichococcus pasteurii. The sequence continues at coordinate 368,633 of NZ_FONM01000001.1, read as the reverse complement.
TATCATAGATGTACTGCTGGATGTCTCTGCTGAGACTGCCGAATGCCTGCATCAGTAAACCTCTATTTCATCGTGGTCATCTGCGTCCTTCACCACAACGGAAGACTTTCTGCCGAAGCGATCGGCAAGGATCTGGACGAAAGAATGGTCCGGATTCTGGCGCTGCAAGGACAGGATTTCGATGTAATCCTTGATGACGGACCGCGGCGTCAAGAAGGCAGCAGCTCCCGGTCGGTTCAATTGCTCTTCCATATATTGCTGAATTTCGCTATCCTTCACCGCCAGCGTCGTTTGATAGGCCGTGTTGTATATTTCCAACAGCTTGGTCAAAAGGATAAAAATTTCTTCCGGTGTCAGCGGCTTCAGATCGATGACGGTGCTATTCACATTGACATAGTCCTTATTTTTCATCAATTCGTTTCCAAAGCGTGTTTTCAAAGCACCGTAGCTGGCCAAACCTCTTCGTTCGTCATAAACCGTGTTCTTCGTTGCGCCAAAATTAATGAACAACCCTTTTGCTTCATTCGTTTTCGTTTCGTTGTACAGGTTGAGGATCATTTCATAATTTTTTTCACGGGTCAAAGAACGGGGTAATTTGTACAGATTGACGGATTCATCAAAATTGATGACGAATCCTTTGTAGCCGATTTTCAAAAATAATTCTGCGAGATTTTTCAAGGCAATGAGATAGTTCGAGTCGTTGATGACGTTCTTGATGCCCAATTCTTTGGATGCTTCTGTTTTCGTCGTGATATCCCCGCGGATCCAACGAATCGCCTCGATCTGCAAGGACATATTGTCGCCGGCAATCCCCTCGAAATATTTCATCAATGCTTGCCCGAATTCATAGGAGAGACCTGATGAATAGAAGGAATTCGTCGTCTTCAGGATGGCATTCTCAACCAATTTCCAATTGGCCTTTTCCATCAAAACGGGAACGGTGAGGCCGTTTTCCATGGCGATCTGCTCGAGCAGAACCTGAATCCATTGCTGAACGATCGTCTCGATGGCATTCCCGTCACGGTTATTCTTGATGACGATTTTGTTGACGACTTCGTTATACAACGCCAAAGCTTTCCCGGATGAATCGTAGAATCGGCGCGTCGGGGTCAAATCGATCGTGGAGACTACAAAATTCTTTTGCAGTGCCAATGATTCGATCGTCCGCAATACAAAACTTTTACCCGAACCGAAATCGCCTACCCAAAACCGCAGATCGCTATTGCCGTCTTCCAACTTTTGCAAGGTTTCGATGATTTCCTTGACTTCATTGCTCCTGCCCACCAGCACATGCTGTACCCCTTTTACAGGCACAACGCCTGCCTCAAGTGAGGCTATAATCGTTTGGGCATCCTTCTTTCTCAGCTTGATTTCAGCCATCTATCCATTCCCTCATTTCTTCCATAAAATCTTCTTCAATGATGACCTGCTGGTGGCTGATCACCAACACTTGATCATCAAATATTTCATACAACACTTCATTCAATTCTGTGAGATAGGCTTGATGAAGTTTCCCTTTAATTTTTGCCTGCTCCTTGAAATCATCCAAAGATATCCCGTTGCTTGCCACCAACTGTCTCAGGAACAGCATATGCTCAGGCTCCTGTTCACTGTCCGGATTTTCGGTCTCTTCTATAGTGGCGGATGAAATAGATACCGATGTGGCGACCGAACTTTCTGGTTCGCTTTGTTCCTCTTCCGACGACATCTCCATCTCAGTAAAAATGTTCAGGCTTATAGTTGAATCCAGCCCTTCGCCAGTGTCCTCTTCACTCAGGTAGGTGTCGACCATATCAATAATGGTATCCAAGGCTGAATGTGACGCGGTGATCAAGGCTGTGTCCAGCTTGATTTCTCTGCGCATCGGTCGCGTGCAATCATTTAGAAGCTCGGGTAAACTTTCCAAATGCAGATTCGCATCAAGCAGCAACTGTTGATAATCGGCCTGTCTGGTTGGATGAATGAAGCCATCCCGTTCTTTTTGCAGCGCTTTTGATACCGGCAAAGCCATTTTTTCCATCAAGAAAATAAAAATGATGCGCTTTTCCGGATTCTCACTTTGCTTGATCACCTTCATGGCTATCTTTTTCAAATCCGGATCATTTGCAATATCCTGAAGCAGTCCACTGACTTGCTCCAGTGATTGATTGATGAACAGGTTGGCCGCCTCGTTCCAGACGGACTTGTTCACGTTCCGCAAGGCTGTGATAGTTTGATAATCCAGCTCTAGCTGTACTTCTTGGTTCAGATATATTTGAATCTTCCGGAACGTTTCATCCGGCAAATATTTTTGCAAGCTCTGCATACTTTCTTCAGCTGGAAGCACACGGAGCCCCTCGACCTTCTTGCGGATCATATTTTCAGCCAGGATATAAAGATCCGCCGGCAGCCGGAACGTTTCTGCCCATACACGATCATCGTCCAGCGGCAATTGGAAATATTTCCTGAAATAATTATTGGGCTTGATTTTCCACTTGATGGATCCATCCTCAAGGTCATGCAACACAATCTGCATGAGGTCTGCGTATTTCCGCAAACAAAGGGCCATTACTGTCGACACTTCGGTAAACTTCGTCACTCTTTTCCTTAGTTGATCGAAATACACCATTTCGGTACCGTCGAAAATTTGGTTTTCGCGCAGCATTCCGGACGGATCCCACCAGACGATTTTTGTGCCGAATTGCGTCAATCCAAACCGATTTCTGGTTTCCTCATCCGGAGAAGGTAGATATTTACGATATTCTTCAACCTCGCGGACAAGTTATTTTTGGATATCCCGGGACAGCATGGCTTGTAGGTCATAGGAAAAATAAGATTCTGGATACATATTATCCTGTCTGTAAAACGAGAAAACCATTTCCTTGGCTAGCCGATGAATCTCGTCAAATACGGAGACACGGTAATAGTAACGCTCATATCTCACATGCTTGATGTTTTTATGCTTCTTCTTCAGTTCGTCATCGACGACAGTGCATAATCTTTCAAATAATGCACAAACCACTTCCTCAACTTGCTGTGTAAAATTGTCGTTCATTCGCAAGGGTGGTGAAACGTAACTGATCCAAGCTTTTTCTGCAGCCTTCTTTTCAGCTTTTTTCAGACGCATCTGCTCCACGATGAGGTCTCTCGGTTTGATGAAAGACTCCTCATTATTCACCAATTCAATGATCGATACTTTTTCTTCTTCGGTTAGTTGCTTATTCTTGAATATTTTGTTTATGAATTCGAACATTTTGGATGGTCCCCCCTCCCAAGCCACTATAAAGATACGTCCTAAGTATACGTCTAATGGGACGCATATTCAAGAACGCGTGTTCTATTGAAGAAAGATGGATAGGAAAAATCTGGAAAAATAAAATTGTTTAGATGAGTCCCCGCTTTGAGAAATGCGCTTAATGCAAATACAATTTGTATATGATCAGCAATTGCAGTAAAATGCAGTAGAATCACAGTCGGCAAGACAAATTTTTTAATAGTTTTGTTCAGGTCAAATGAATACTTTCGCATATCTTTAAGGAGGAAAATGGTTATGCTTATGGTACAAACACATTATGTCGCTTATCCAGCAATTCTCGATGATAGGGAAAATGTTCCTGGAACATACACCGTGACATTTCCGAATGTCCCGGGTGCCATTTCTGAAGGTATTGGAATTACAGATGCACTGGCTACTGGCGCTGAAGCCTTAGCGTTAATGCTTTACGACGAAAAAGAACTTCCAACTGCATCCTTTTTATCAGATGTACAAGCCGATAATCCAGAAGCAATTGTGAGTTACATTATGGTCGATCTTGTTGCAGCCGCAAAAAAAGTACAATTGGTAGAGCCAACTTCTATTATTAACTCCAACAAAGCTGAAACCGTCATACCCACCACCCCCACCTACGAAGAACTTGTAAAAAGAAACAGGGAGTTTGAAGAAAAACTATTTTATAGCCAACTAAACAATAAGATCAAAGAAGGATCTGGTGAGCTCATTCCCTCTGAAAAGGTAATCGAATCCGACCAAGTGCATAATCCATTCACCTCATTATCTGATAAGGATTTGTTTGATTAATGGCTAAGGTATTTTTTGGAAAAAAGCTGAATAAGATTATACAAATTTGGATGGCACTTTGAAGCAATGAACCAACGCTGTTTTGGAAAAAAGCTGAATAAGATTATACAAATTTGGATGGCACTTTGAAGCAATGAACCAACGCTGCTGAAGAGCGATTAAAGGAAAGCGACCCGGGAATACGACATATTCAAAGTTAGAGTGATTGATATCTTTTCTTCTTCGGTTAGCCGCTTAATTTTGAATATTTTGTTTATGAATTCAAGCATTTCGGACGCTCCCTTCCCAAATCATTATAAGGATACGTCTATTTGGACGCATATCCAAGAGCGCGTTTTCTATGTGCGGTGAGTTAAAGAACCCCTAATCACTAGCGGAAGCGGGATTCCCTAAACCATATGGAACTGAGTCGGTTAAGCCTAGCAGGGCCTTTTACAAAGAATTGATAGATTTTATGAGCCATAAGGTTGTTATTCCCACCTTGACATGCTAGTATAACGTCACTAGAACTTACCACGCTTCCTTGATCGAAAGGCCAATAGCGGACCAGGGTAAGTCTTTTTTTTAGCGCATAAAGAGTTGGATTAGCTTGACTTATTTTTTTGAAACATACCAACAAGTTGTGCGGGCAATTGAAGAACATCAGAACCGCCCAAGATACTTCAAAAAAAAGTATAGATGTAGGGAATTGATGAAGGAACCCTCTAATGTAGAAAACTTTATAACAATCCTTTCTGGAGAGGATGAAGGTCACTTCAGGTACAGTCTGAATGGAATCTGTTCATGGATAATTTAGAAGAGATTTTGAATGACAACTCAGAAATAATAAACTATCCCTTAAATGGACTAAGAGAAAACTGGAAAAACGCCATTGTGATTGAAATACTCCCTACAAATAAAGACTAGCAATTTTATCCGTGAAGGATTAGTTGCCAGTCTTTATTTATTTTGGAGAGTGTAATAGAACAATACGAATGCATTACACATGGGAACATAATCTAATAACAAATTATGTTCCCATGTAAATCAAAGTAGCTGTAGTTGCCTTATAAAATAGGCTAATTTCAATCCACGCACTCACGAGGAGTGCGACATTTTTGAGAGAATCTCATCTATTTATTTTGTATAATTTCAATCCACGCACTCGTGTAGAGTGCGACCAACGCTGGGACAACATGAGCGGATCCGACCAACTATTTCAATCCACGCACTCGTGTAGAGTGCGACCCGCCTTCGTAGTTCCCTTTAATAAATGACTTCAAGATTTCAATCCACGCACTCGTGTAGAGTGCGACCTTGCGTTGGTCCGCGCTGATGCTGATGCTGCGATTGTCAGAATTTCAATCCACGCACTCGTGTAGAGTGCGACCGGAGTACGAATAGCCCCACGTTGTCGGTGTGTCATTTCAATCCACGCACTCGTGTAGAGTGCGACAATATCGCCA
>NZ_FONM01000001.1:360431-361195 GCF_900112935.1 Trichococcus pasteurii | reverse complement strand
ATTTCAATCCACGCACTCGTGTAGAGTGCGACTAGGACGGGTGTCGCGGTAAAATTTAAGGGAATGAATTTCAATCCACGCACTCGTGTAGAGTGCGACACGTCACGCGCTAACACACGCGGGTTCTTCCCTTATTTCAATCCACGCACTCGTGTAGAGTGCGACATGGGAGTTTCGTGCTGATACTTTTACCGGTTTATTTCAATCCACGCACTCGTGTAGAGTGCGACACCGATAATGTCCACCCGAACAATTTTGGATACATATTTCAATCCACGCACTCGTGTAGAGTGCGACGATTACGACAACATCGTTTTGGATAACCTATCTATTTCAATCCACGCACTCGTGTAGAGTGCGACTCGTGCTGATTCGTGCATCAGCTTCTGCCAACTGAATTTCAATCCACGCACTCGTGTAGAGTGCGACGGGTGTGGCAAGGAACATGCGGATGTGGCGCACGTTATTTCAATCCACGCACTCGTGTAGAGTGCGACGTTGTCATCCGTCGCAACGCAGAGGCTACCGTAATTTCAATCCACGCACTCGTGTAGAGTGCGACAGAGGGGTATTAGCGATTTTCGTGTATAAACGTAAATTTCAATCCACGCACTCGTGTAGAGTGCGACTTTAACAAACAACTAATACACAACAAACCAGGAGATTTCAATCCACGCACTCGTGTAGAGTGCGACATCAACCATCACTTGCCACATTCCGGTGTCACCACATTTCAATCCACGCACTCGTGTAGAGTGCGACAG
>NZ_FONM01000001.1:358648-359020 GCF_900112935.1 Trichococcus pasteurii | reverse complement strand
ATTTCAATCCACGCACTCGTGTAGAGTGCGACTCGTATGCCCTTATTACGTTGTACTCGATACCGTCATTTCAATCCACGCACTCGTGTAGAGTGCGACGTTAGACGGCGATACAACGGGCCTACAGAAGGCGCTATTTCAATCCACGCACTCGTGTAGAGTGCGACGATGGACAAGCGGCAACTAGGACGATTGGTTGGTATTTCAATCCACGCACTCGTGTAAAGTGCGACATGGATGGACGTAGGGGATGTTTTGGATTACGTAATTTCAATCCACGCACTCGTGTAGAGTGCGACACCCCATCAAAAACGGCCGTGATTTTGTTGCGATCATTTCAATCCACGCACTCGTGTAGAGTGCGACGTAAAA
>NZ_FONM01000001.1:357509-357902 GCF_900112935.1 Trichococcus pasteurii | reverse complement strand
CGATTAGATATTATTCAAGCCAAAGAATTTATTTCAATCCACGCACTCGTGTAGAGTGCGACCATAACAGAAGTGAAGACCGGACCACTGACTTGATTTCAATCCACGCACTCGTGTAGAGTGCGACCTGACACAAACAATGAGAGCAACGCGCAGGACCTATTTCAATCCACGCACTCGTGTAGAGTGCGACCAAGCCTGTTTGAGCTGTCCCAACTGTACGATTATTTCAATCCACGCACTCGTGTAGAGTGCGACTCGGATTAACGACTGGAATGGCGATCCGCAACCGGAATTTCAATCCACGCACTCGTGTAGAGTGCGACTAACCGGAGTTCGGACCAGGACTCAGCTTCGTCAATTTCAATCCACGCACTCGTGTAGAGTGCGACC
>NZ_FONM01000001.1:0-356044 GCF_900112935.1 Trichococcus pasteurii | reverse complement strand
CTATCCAATATCTACACTACATAAGCGAAATAGTGAAGATATTTTGTATATTATCCAGATAAATAATCCTTTTTTAGCGCGACTGACCCGACTTTTTATGCTCAACACAGGTTCGCTACAATAAGAAAACATCCGATTCGGGATTATATGCCCCATCTCTCCCCATAGTTTCTACTCTACTTATCCAATTTTTTCCAAGTAAGTAGAATCGAAGTGAATCTTTTTGATGATCAATTATGCCGTCCAATTGTGATTTTACTTTAACAAATTGAGCTGGATCAATCGTGCATTCAAAAACCGAATTCTGAACTCTCTGACCATAGTTGATACACGTTTTTGCAACTTTTCTCAATCTCTTCCTTCCAGATGGATCTTCAGTATTTACATCATACGTTATTAATACCATCATCAGAATCATCACCTCTATGAGATAAACGGTGGATATTCATCCAGATCACCACGAATATGTCTTGACAACAGTTGTGCTTGAACATAAGGAATTAGTCCAATCGGAATCGTCTCTTTTATGAAAGGATGTGTAATTTCGATTTGTTTCCTTTTTTGCCATTCGGTTAATATTTTCTCTCTTCCTTTTTCGTTTAAAAGGACTGCATCATTTTCTTTCACTTCAAAATCACTCTTTGATATTTGATTACGATTAATCATAGTCAATACCAAGCGATCAACCATGTATGCCCTCAATTCTTCTATCATATCTAAAGCTAGACTTGCCCTTCCTGGTCTATCAGTATGGAAAAAACCTACGTAACTATCTAACCCTATAGTTTCTAAGGCTGCTTGAACCTCGTACGTAAGCATGCTATATAAAAAGGATAACATAGCATTGACCCTATTCATAGGAGGTCGCTTACTTCTCATAACAAATTTGAAATCCTCTTGCTGACTCAATATTAAAGAATCGAATTGTTGAAAGTAAATCCTAGCAGCATCACCCTCGACACCTCTTAAACTCTCTTTTTCTCTAATATCATTCACAACTTGGATTTGGTTATATAAGTAATCTGTTACCTTTTGGATCTTCTGGGAATCAATTTTATCTGGGTGATCTCTCAGTAGTCTTAAATATACCTTCCTGCTGTTAATTAACTTAGCTTCAATGCACCGCTTGGCAATCATCAAAGAGCGATCATCATCCGATATCCGATATTGCGTCCGTCTTAAAAGAACGTTCCCATTTGTAACACCAATAAACTTCCCGCAAAATCTACCATTAGGAGTTAAAAAGGTAATTGAAATATTGTTTTCATTGCATAATTTTACAACACCAGGACTTGCTCCGACGTAATTAAAACATACGATACCTTCAAGTATATGTATTGGGAATCTCCGAATGGTCTTACCATCTTCTTTGATAATTATATTCTCGCCGTCACGAGCAAGATAGTATTCTTCATTTGTTATGTATAGCGTATTTAACAGTTTTCTCATGTCAAATCCTCATCCAATCGCTGCGACATATAATTTGCTATGCTTACTTTTTTCTTAGTTATTCTAGGCATACAAATATCAACAAGAGAGCATTCTTTGCAATTTTTTGATATTTCTGCGGGTGTAGTGATATTCTGTTCATAAAGATGATGCATTTCATTCGATAGGTGAAAAACTAAATTTCTCAGCTCTTCAGTAATGTCCACTTCTATCTTCTTATTTGTTTGATTATAGTACAGATAGGATTTTGGAATTTTTATATTTAACTTTTCCTCCAAGCAAATAACTTCCGCCACCAGTTGGACGATATCACGTAAATCTTTTTTTTGTTTTCCCCGCTTAAATTCTACGATTACAGGAGACCATTTCCCCCTCTTACCAGGTACCGAAATTCCATTTATGTCATCTTTTGTAAATTCTACAACATCTAACACACCACTCAAACCTAACAGGGATGAGGCAACCGGCATGGCTCTAGAAAAAAATCGGTCTTTCCTTTTTTCCTTTACATACGGATTATCCGCTTTCGTATGAAGCAATTGTCCTTCCATCGTCCATCTGTTTTCGCTCCATTGCTGTTCAATGTGTATTAAGCACCACTGCCGTTTGCAAAAGTAAAAATGCTGTATCCCTGACAGCATCAGAAAATCATCGCTATCATAGACCATACATATGTTCAAACTTAAGACCCAGCAATCCTGCTTCCTCAATTTTCTTTTCATCCAAATGGATTTGATAGTCTTCATAAGAATGAACGTCAAACGAATCCAATTGCTTATAAGTTAACATATCAAACACTTTAGAACTTGATATCACACCTAACTTAGAAGGATGTGTGAACCAGTATATCTCTTTCACATCCATGCTCCCTTCAGGTCTTGCAGAAGAAGAATCGTTTACAAAAAGAGTACGAAGACTTTCCTTAAGTATATCAACATCTTCATTCGAAAAGCCGGTTTTTTCTGCAAAATAAGCATTTATGCTTCCTTTAATTAAGTATACTCCGTACTCCACAAATGGTTTTGTTCCCATGGTATCTGAAGATCTTCCCTCTGCCTCCATTCCGTTTGTGCTACGAGTGATTTGCATTGAAGTAATATTTACAGGAGAGAGACTTTTGGCCATGCTGATTGATACTGGACCACGTATGCCAATCGATTTTTTGTCGAATGTAATAACCTGTCCGAAACTTCTTACGTCGAGCCATTCATCGCATGCTCGTTTATAGATTTCATCATCAATGTCTTTAGGTGAAAATAAATTTTGATATCTTTTTTGAAGAGAACGGAATCCATCGTCAATACGATCATTAGACTTTACAAAAATATTATATCCCATATCCTGCATGCGATTGCGAATTTTCCTTTTAATACTGACATCACTCATTACTCCTAGGCCCTCTAAGTCGGTTCTGGGATAATTTCCATTTAATGGGTCCCCATTAGGATTAGCGTCCACAACTTGTACTGTTACAATAAAATCAACCTTTTTTTCAAACTTCGTCATGATTATTTTCCTCCCCTTGATTCATTTTTTTTGTATAAGTTTGTTTTTTTTGAGCGTAGTAACCGAAAATAAAATCTTCGTTCAATCTTGAATTTTGTTGTCCACTGCTTAAATTTAACTCATTGATTGCATTAGTCACTTCTGACAGCAAAGCATCATAGTAATAATAATATTTATTGTTTTTTTTCAATCGATCCAGGTAAGGTCTGATTCTCTTGATAAGTATTCCGTACGTTTTTTGAGGTGACTGCATATATGTCGCCCAAAGTTTTTCAGCGTTAGTAATTTTATCACTACTTGTTGCAGTCGTTTCGATTAGTTCAATTACAGCCAGTAACCTACCATACAAGTAATCCCTACTATTATTCATCTCGTCCAACTTACTTGTCACTTCCTCCCGTTTGTAATCCCATTTATATTTTTTTAATACAGAACATGCAGTGTTTAACAGCGTATCCCATCCTTCTTTGTAAGCAATGCGTTTCGATAGATTATTCATTGTCTTATTCACAATATCCATCGATATTTTTTTCCCATCCACTATAGATGGCAGCAATCGCTCCACAGTTTTTTTCCGCAAGGCATCATCATACATTTCAATGCGTTTTGAATCTTTATTAAAATGTCCATATGTAACATTGGCAATTTGAGACAATGAAGGTGTCTTTACTTTTAGATATTTCCCATAACCATACTGCCAATTTGTTGTTGCATACCAGTTGCTGACGCGAGTGGTCAAATCCCCCATAAATATTTCCCTGAAATATTTGACGGATATTCTTCCATTACTAACTTTATCAATAATTAGTACATAGAAACGTAAGCTATCAAAGTCTTGGTATAAAGCAGAATGTGTACTCAGCATTTCCCCACGGATATGATCATTTACAATCTGCGCTTTGTTAGAAGTTATCGTATATTCTTCCGTGTCATCCCAAAAAGATAACGAATCATCCTCAACTTGAGCCTGTGAAAATGTTTGTTCACCCATAAAATCATAATCATAGTCCTGCAAATCTACACTCGGCCAAGTTACGACCCTAGAACTAGCATCCAGCATGTGACTGGTACTTTTATTTTCCAGTAGATACTTCAACATATTATGAATTTTCTGAGAGGTGACATATCCCACTTTGGTAACAGAAGAACCATCCTCGAATCGACCATAATACGTCTCAATGTGGTTACTAACTGAAATTAATTTCGCATTCCCCATAAGGCCGCGGTGTTTTTTAGTACAATAGGTTTGTAGCCCACTAATATCACATATCTCTTTTGGTAATTTGTCTAATTCACTTTCAACAAAGCTGATATAGTTTTTATGTAATTCCTTATCCTTTGAAACTTTCCGGTTTCTTTTTGACTTTGTTTCAATGCAAAATGTAATAAAATCTTTCGAGGATAGAGTGAAATTACTATCATCAGCCGATACCATAATTTTATTAGCATCGATTTTATATGCTGAACGAGGATAAAGATAGAGTATTATGTCGCTTAAGAGGGTATCTTGTTTCAGATATTTCCATATACTGTTCAATACGATATTTCCATTGTCTCCATCATTAAAGTTTACCCATTTTTCAAGATTCGAAATGTACGCATCAAATTTTTCTTGTGAAAAAGCGCTAGTGATATAGGATAATTCATCACACAGAGGATGTGGTGCCTTATCATTTGCCCTTGCAACAGAAGCTTCCGTTACGGGGAAAATGATAATTTCATTTTTTTCAAGGTAGTTCGCCCTTAAAAAGTCTCCCTCTTCGCTTAGTGTTATTTCAATGATATCTTTTCCGTTATTAGAGCGTTTGTTAGTATGAAATATCGGTAGCAATACTGCACTATTATTTAAATTATCCACATCATCAACCAAATCGCTCTCTTCACAACTCAGATAAGTTTTATATAAAGCAGTAAATACATTCAATTTATCTACACCTCCTCCATTTTACATTTTTCGTATTCCTCATCTACTGATGTTATTCCATCAAGCGTAAAATTTTTGATAGAATAATCTCTGAGTTCTTGACGAATTACGCACTCCTCAGGTCGCCCGAATGTAATCACACCTTCATGCATCTGAATAGCTGAAAAGTTGGATACTAATTTTCCAGCTGAAGATTCATCATATGATTCTCCTGGATAAGAAAATGAATGAAACATAATCCCAAAATTAATAGATTTGTCATGATAGTAAGGGACTGCATCTTGATAGTCAGTCGCGCTTATTCTTTCTACCGCTCCAATGCATTCCCTAGTCCCAATAAAAACATCCCGTCGTCCACCTCTGTCTAGTGAACGCAACAATATTTGTTGATGCTTTATCTCTTGTCTATCGTTCTTCAAATCAGGACGATTAAGATTCCATTCAAAATGAAATTTCACCAAGTATTCAACTTTTGTGAGATACGTATAGTAACTAAGATCATTGCCTCCGTTTCCGGTCGTAATTATCGGCCGCATACCCATCGTTTCAGTCTGGATTGGATTCATCACTTTCAATTCATCGATAAAAAAAAGCAGTGTTGGCTTCCAATAAATACCCTCTGTAATTCCTTTCATAGCCTGATATGTAGGGATTGGATAGGTAAATTTCTCTCCTCCCCCTTTTGTGACCGGATCCGTAAATAAAGCATATTCTCCTGTCAAGCGATAATAAAAAGGTTTCGACTTAAATTGTCTATCCATTTTTTACTCCTTCCTTTTCTTTACGGTAAAAGCAATTGCAATGCACTTATGTTTAATCCAATTTTTTCATCGTAATATTCCTTCAACAAAATATTTATCGAGCCATCCATTAACTCTTCAACGTAATCTTTCATTTTACCTATATCATACACCTGTATTGTATACGGTTGCAATTTTTTTAAAACTTTTTTCACATTATTGAATTCATATTTTTGTATTGATTCATGTAGTTCTTCTATGTAATCCAATACGTCGCTATGGGTATCTGAAAAGAAATAAGGAACTATGACTGTGACGGTTTCTTGTTTAATCAGATCAAAACTTTTACCAGCTGTCAAAAAAGATTGCGCTATAAACAAAGAATTATTCAGTTCATTGCAACTATCCCGGGCTTCTTTGTTGTATCCTAATAATTCTATCAAGTTAGTTCCATTCGTGTTGTAACCCATTAACGAGGTCTGATTTGCATAATGTTTTTCATAATACAATTCCTGTAATTCCTCTAAATGGAATATTTGGTCGTTATCCGTAATGTTCAATTGATTCATGGCATATAAGCTTGCATTCCTTGCTTCTTCAATTTCTTTTAGACTCTTCAAATTTTCTTCTTCGTATTTAAAAATTTTAAATAAACCACGAGATAATTTACCGTTTCGATTACAGCGACCGGCTGCCTGAATCAAAGAATCCACTCCGCTTAAGGAACGGTAGACAACATTAAAGTCAAAATCCACACCAGATTCAACTAATTGAGTGCTGACCACGATAATTTTTTCAGGATCGGTCACTTCTTTAAGAGTAATCTTTTCAGTGTAATCCTTAATTTCATTAATAATTTTAATCCTATGTGCCGCACATAAATTAGTGGTTAAATAGAATATCTTAGACTTACTAACTTTTTTTAATTCTTCGTATAAGGTTAGAACAGCTTTTTTTGTATTCAGGATTATCAAGACACTTTTATAGTTGCTTAAATCATAGTTTATCTTATATATGAGTTCACTTGTATTCAATGTCTGCTGATTTTTCCCTATTAAATTATACGCATCTACTCTGGCAAAACTCTTTTTCATTGTTTCATCAAGAATTGCCAAATCAGCGTTGAAATTAGAATTCTGAGTATATTCTATTGGATAGTCTAGTTCCGAATAATCTAAGGTAGGTTGAGTGGCAGTACACAAAACAATATTGGTCTTCATGATAGTACTCATAAAGTTCATCATCAGATTGAAATGATAGAGCACATTAACTGGCAAACTTTGGACCTCATCAATAATAATTATGCCATCAATGAATTGATGGAACCGTCGAATATTACTGCTCTTATCTTTAAACATCGTTTGAAAAAACTGAACCATTGTTGTTAGTACCACTGGGCTGTTCCATGAATCAATCAAATACTGTTTTTGTCGATAATCTAAAGTTGAGGATTCCTCATCTGAATTAGTGTCTCTTTCGCTTATGATGTTGGAATGATGCTCCAAAATATAATCTGAATCAGATAATGTTTTTTTTATAACCGCAGCATTTTGTTCGAGAACAGATAGAAAGGCAGTTATGTAAAAAATGCGTTTTTTATTGTGCGAACAAGCGTTGTTTATAGCATAGCGCAAAGAAGCATGAGTTTTGCCAGATCCGGTTGGCATTTCCAGTTTGTATATGCCATAATTATTTTGTATGCCGGCAACACGAAGCTGTTCCGAAAGAAACACACGATTTTTATTAAGCTCACTCGGATTTTCAGATTCACTAAATTGCCGTGCGATATTTTCAACTTCTTGTAGGCTTCTTTTGAAAAAATCCTCCTTTTCAGTTTCATCTATCTTCTTAGTTCTATCGTCTTCAAATACATTCGCAGAGTCGTAAATATCACCCTCTTTTAATATTGATAATCCCAACCGAACAATGCAGTGTAAATAGTACGCATAGGCGTTCTTTAGTAATTTTTTATTTTTCTGATTGCATAATTTAAGTATTTTACTATCTATTGCCTCAAATTCCATTAAAGCATCAGAATAAAAGTCCTCCAAAGTTTTCCCTTTTTGCTTGAATATATCTTCCTTCAATTGATTCACGAATGGTATGACGTCCTCTTCAAAATGATACTCTTCAGTTTTATCGTATGTTATCCGTCTCTCCATAATGTAATCGCATTCAAAATTTACCACATCAAACAAACCATGATGTGAAAAAACTATGTACTGGATAATTTCGTTCATTACCTTCTGAGATCTTTTAATTGGACTTTTCCCTAAAACATTAACAAGGTATTTCCCACCTGCCGAAGAATGGTTCACCCGGTCTTTTGTTCCATTGTTGATATAATGCTGAAAACGACGATCCGCCTTACCAAGATCATGCAGTATCCCTACTAAATACATAAAGTTGGATAATTCAATATGAGCACCTGTCTCTTCACAATATTCAGCAACGGAGAATAGATGCTCTGATAACGATTGTTTTTTCCCATCTGTATTTGATTCTCTATGTGCAATTATCATGATTGTCACCTCTTGATGGTAATATAGCATACTCATTTTCTAATTGCAATAATTAATATATATAAATAGAATCTTTATAATGAAAATCCCTAACAAATAAAAAATTTGAATTTCCTTTACCTATCATGTAATATTACATTGTCGCGTATGCGTGGATTGAAATTATTTCTATATCTTAATAGATATAAGTGCCCGTGCAGAATTTTCATGTTCTGCACGGGCTATTTTTTTGTTCTGTAATACTAATTTTTCAGAGTCAATTGTCCTAAGCTCAGCAATTTACTATTTCATGAGTCTCCTCAATTTGTTAATCTCCAATTTTTGGGTTTAGTCGTTTTGAGTCTTTTTATCATTGTTTCCTTTTGAGTCTCTTTCCGTCATAAACACCACCGCTCAGTGATTTCCATACTATAAAGCATACATCTATATAGTTTGATAATCAAATCATTTTCATCACTTTTCTCCATCATTTCCACTTCTTAATTCCGCTCATATCATTTCCCCGCCCCATCTAAAAGTGCTACACTTTAGTTGATATAAAAGCAATCATCAGGTTTAATTATGTACAGTCCACATGGGGCACTCACAACGACTTTCAAATCAGAATCATCCTCAGGAATGGAGAGAAAAAACTATGGATACGATCAGCAATTATGTAGATTCCGTCTTCGCACAGTTACCAACCACTCCCGAAGTATCAGAGCAAAAGAACGCCATGCTAACGAAAATGCAGGATAAGTACCAACAACTGAAAGCTGAAGGCAAAAGCGAGCACGAGGCAATCAGCGGCGCCATAGCAGCTCACGGAAACATCGATGACTTCACCTCATCGTCCACAGCATCCGCTTCGGCTGCACCTGCAGCAACCCCTGAAAACGAGGTCTTCCTTTCTCCCGAACAAGTCGACGAATACATCAATCATCGCCACCACTTCGCTTGGGCGATGGCGACCGGTGTTTTCTTGTGCATCATGGGGCCGGCCAGCCTGTTCCTTGGCCAATACCTCACCGGTTTCAGGGGAGGCCGCACGAGTGAATTGTTGGATATCCTGACGATTGTACCGCTGTTCCTCTTTATAGCAGCCGGCGTCGCGCTGTTCATCCTTTATGGCATGAAGGAGCAGCAATTTGAGCTAGAGGAGAAACGGGTCCAGCTCGATACCGCAACCTACGCCAGGCTGAAAGCTGAACACAAAAATTTCCGGCCGCGGCTGGCGGTCGCTGTCGCAATCGGGGTCGCGCTCTGCATCCTGGCGCCCGTCTCGATGCTGCTTTCCGTCGTCCTGCTCGGGGAAGAGAATGGTCTGTCGCTTGTGTTTCTGCTCAGCTTCATCGCGATCGGTGTCTTCCTGTTTATCTTTTATGGCATCCAGGACGAAACGTACGAGAAACTGCTGTCGATCGGTGAGTTCGCGAAGGATAAGGCCGAGAAGAACAAAGTGGTCGGTATCGTTGCGGGTGTCGTCTTTCCGCTGGCGGCCGCAGTCTATCTGATCGCCGGGTTTGTTTACGGCATGTGGGCGACCGCTTGGATCATTTTCCCGATCGTCGGTATCCTCTTCGGGATCTTCGCGACTGTCTACAACGGTTACATGGATCTTAGAAAGAAAAAGTAAGATATCGGAAACTATCAAAAAAGTCTACAAATAAAAGAATGGGGTCTGTTCATTGCGTTAAATGAACCGGTCCCATTCTTATTTTGTGCCTAAAATAGATTGGTGTCGGGTTTTGTGACGGTTGCAATCGCTGAACAGTCGACAGTTGCGGAATCTCTCGGCTGTTCACAATGCTATCGATCCGGAACACCCGACACTTCGACTATCTCTCGGCTGTTCGCGATGCAATAGATCCGGAACACCCGACACTTCGACTATCTCTCGGTTGTTCGCGATGCAATCGATCCGGAACACCCGACACTTCGACTATCTCTCGGTTGTTCGCGATGCAACCGATCCAAATCAACCGACACTTCGACTATCTCTCGGGTTTTCACCTCGCAATATGCTGAAACGCCAGACAAAGGGCCACCTCGAAAATCGAGATGGCCCATTATACATGTATTTAACTATTCCCCGGTATTCTCATCCATAATCTCAATATTCGTGCGCATCAATTCCTCGATTTTGCCGCTGTCTTCCATTTCATCAAGGATGTCATTCACCGCATCCAGAAAATCATAGCTGTCTTTCGCGACAGCGATGGCGGATTCGTTCGGCGTGCTGGCGACGTCGAAATCGGCGAGTTCAAGGCCTTCGTTCTCTTCGACGTATCGCCTCGCAACGGTCTCAACCATCAATACGGCATCCGCTTTGCCGGTCACCAAATTCAAGATGGCCGTGTTCCATTTCGGCACGGACTGGATTTCCGCATCCGGGAAGTTTTCCAGCAGGTACGTTTCTTGGATCGTCGCCGTTTGCGTCGCCAGGCTGGCCTTCTTCAAATCATCCTCAGACCGGATATCCTTCGCATCCTCCGACTTGATCACCAGTGCATCCTTTTGAGTATAATAAATGTCCGTGAAATCGACGCTCTCTTTTCTTTCTTCCGTAGGGTTCATGCCGGCGATGACCATATCGACCTCGCCTGCGGACAAGGCAGGGATCAGGCCGTCGAAATCCATGTCCTGGACCTCCAGCTCGACCCCCAGTTCATCCGCGATGGCTTGGGCGATGGCGATATCGAAGCCGATGATTTTGTCTTCCCCGTCCTGCACCAGATGCCATTCATACGGGGGATAATCGGCACAGGTTCCGACGACCAATTTGCCGCTGTCCTTGATTTCCTGAAGGGCGCTGCTTCCGTCCGTCGCAACGCTGTTCCCGATCCCGTTCGTGTTTCCGCATGCCGCCAATGCCAAGAGGCTCACCGCTCCCAAAACCATTTTCATAAACCCTTTTTTCAATCGTGATTCCTCCAGATTCCTTCAATTGCCTTTAAAAAAAGGATGCCCTTTTCAGAGCATCCTTGCACTTTTATTGGTTTGTTGCGTTTTTATTCTGCTGTGTTGTCTTCCATCAATTGTGTATTGACTTGGATCAATTCTTCGATTTTTCCGCTTTCCTGCATTTCAGTCAAAATGCCGTTGACTGTTTCAAGGAAATCTCCGCCATTTTTAGCGACTGCGATTGCAGATTGGTTCAATTCGCTGTTTACGTCGAATTCGGCGATCATCAAATCAGGATTTTGGGAAACGAATTGTTTCGCAACCGTTTCAACCATCAAGACAGCGTCCACTTTTCCGGTTGTCAAAGACATGATGGCTGTGTTCCATTTCGGTACGGATTGGATTTCAGCATCCGGGAAGTTTTCCAGCAGGTAATCTTCTTGGATTGTCGCTTTTTGTGTTGCCAATGCAGCAGTCTTCAATGCATCTTCAGATGTGATGGTTGCAGCGTCTGCTGATCTGATCACCAATACGTCTTTTTGTGTGTAGTAGATGTCAGTGAAGTCGACGCTTTGTTTTCTTTCTTCAGTAGGGTTCATGCCGGCGATGATCATGTCGATCTTGCCTGTCGTCAGGGCCGGGATCAGACCGTCGAAGTCCATGTCTTTGACTTCCAACTCAACGCCCAATTCATCAGCGATTGCTTGTGCGATATCGATATCAAAGCCGACTACTGTATCTTTACCGTCTTTCACAAGATGCCACTCGTATGGAGGATAATCCGCAGATGTACCCATCACCAATTTGCCGCTGTCCTTGATTTCCTGCAATTTATCTGTCGTTGTTGTTGCTGCTGAATCCGTTGCGGAGCTGTCCGCTGTTTCGCTTGTATTGCCGCATGCCGCCAAAGCAAGAATGCTCATTGCACCCAAAGCTAATTTCAATAATCCTTTTTTCATCCTAACCCCTCCAAATATGTTTTTGTTTTTATAGGACTTTCGATAAGAAATCCTTTGTCCGCTCATTTTTTGGATGATTAAAAATCTCATCCGGTGTGCCTTGCTCCATCACTTGGCCTTCATCCATGAACAGGATGCGGTCGCCGACTTCTTTCGCGAATCCCATTTCGTGCGTCACGACTACCATCGTCATGCCTTCCAAAGCAAGGTCTTTCATTACCTGCAGCACTTCGCCGACCATTTCCGGATCGAGCGCGGATGTCGGTTCGTCGAAGAGCATCATGTCCGGCTCCATCGCCAAGGCCCGTGCGATTGCGATCCGTTGTTTCTGTCCACCCGATAATGATTGCGGATAAACATCGGCCTTTTCGGACATGCCCATGCGCGCCAACAATTTTCTGGCAATCGCTTCGGCTTTGTCCTTTGGTACTTTCTTGACCTGTTGCGGTCCGATCATGATGTTGTCCAATACCGTCAGATGCGGGAAAAGATTGAAGCTTTGGAATACCATGCCCATTTTCGTGCGGATGGAATCGATGTTCACACCCTTTTTGTTGATTTCCTGGCCTTCGAAGATCACTTTGCCGGAAGTCGGTTCCTCCAGCAAATTCATACAACGCAGAAACGTGCTTTTACCCGATCCGGATGGTCCGATGATAACGACCACTTCTCCAGAGTTGATTTGTTCATCGATGCCTTTCAGGACCTGTTTGTCGCCGTAGGACTTCGTCAGTTTTTCTGTCTTAATCACTTTGTTTCAACCTCTTTTCTAGAATGTCCACTAATTTGGAGACGATCGAAGTCATGATGAAATACATCACGGCAGCGACCACCAGTGGCGCGAACGGCAGGAAAGTCGCACCGCGGACCGTATTGGCGGCGAACATCAGGTCGCGCAAGCCCAAAACGGAAACGATCGATGTTTCCTTGATCAGGGTGACGAACTCATTACCCAAAGCAGGCAAAATATTCTTGATTGCCTGCGGATAGATGATTTTTTGCATGGCCATCGCTTTGCTCATCCCAATCGAGCGGGCAGCTTCCATCTGGCCTTTGTCCACAGCTTGGATACCGGAACGGATGATTTCGGCAATGTAGGCTGCTGAGTTCAAGGATACGGCGATGACTCCAGAAAGGAAGTCAGGCAACTCGATGTTGATGACGTAAAGGCCGTAATAAATGATGAATAATTGCACCATCAGCGGTGTGCCGCGCACGATTTGGATGTAGCCATAGGCAATCCAGCTGAGGATTTTGTTCGGCGACATCCTCATCAATGCCAATCCCGTCCCCAATATGACGCCCAGTACGATTGCGCTGATCGAAAGGCCGATCGTATAGCCTGCACCTTGATAGTAGACCGGCAGATAGGTCTCTAGAAATGATAAATCCATTTGTGTATAATCCCCTTTTTAAATAATTATTGATACAACACCCGTTATCCGGGTACTAAAAAACCGCCCCTTGTATTGCTACAAGAGACGGGTCAATGTTTGATTCCGCGGTACCACTCTAGTTGATCTGCTGCGAAACAACAAATCCACCTCGATTATATTAACGCATAAAGTGCGTAAAAGGCTACTGAAAATTCACCTTTTCGTCATCCGAAGTGCGCTTCAATCTGATATTTCACTGCTGGGCTTCCACTCTGTCCCGGCTCGCTGGAGAAAATATTCAAATCTACTCTCTTCATCACTGACTTTGTTTTATTCAGTTGTGGTATGAAATCATAATATAAGATTTGAAAAGAACTGTCAACAAAAAAACTATCATCGGATTTTCATATGATTCCTTTTTCTGAGAAAAGTAGCGGTCAGTCGAGTTTTTTCTCATTTTCGCTCCCTTTTTATGACTCATCCACAATTTGTTGCACGCGCCCGACTTGGTCGCCTTCAACCAACATGACTTTGATGCCGTGCGGATGGTTGGGGCTATTCGTCAAAAGCCGTTTCACATGCCCTCTTGTCAGTTTCCCTGTGCGTTGGTCTTTCTTCAAGACGATATCGACCAAAGCGCCAATTTTGATGTTTTTTCTGAGTTTTCCGTCCATAGTTTCCTCTTTCTTAAGCAAGCTCTTTGCTTAGTGTGATGATTTGATCGACTGCTTCGTCCAAATAGTGGATCGTATCGTGCAGCGCCTGATCCGTTTTGATGTCCACGCCTGCCAAAGCTGCAGCTTCGGCAGCTTCCAATTGGTCTCCGAGCGCAAGGAATGCCAACCATTTTTCGACAGCCGATTCCCCTTCTGCTTTGACGCGCAGGAAAGCCTGAGTCGCAATCGTCAATCCGGCCGAATAGGTGTAGGAATACAGCCCCATGTAGTAATGGATCTGGCGCATCCATGTCAGCTCCGCTCCGGCGTTGATTTCCACAGCATCACCCCAGAATCGCTCCAGCACGCTCCGTTTGATTTCGCTCAATTTGCCGGCATCGAAGCTCTTGCCCGCGTCAATCAAGTTGTAGACTTCCCTTTGATAGGCCGCCTCAAGCAGGTGCGTGACGAAATTGTGGAAATAAGTGTCGGATAGCATCTTCGTCAAAGCGAAGCGCTGCATGCGCGCATCCGTGCTCTTGCGCGCCAATGATTCCGTCAACAGCAGTTCATTGAAGGTGGATGGTCCTTCGATCAGATACAACGATGGCTCCGCTCCGAGGATGCTGTTGTTTTCGTTCGAAAGGATCATCTGCCCGGCATGTCCCAATTCATGGATCAGCGTATACACATCGGAAAGTTGGTTCGCCCATGACATCAGGATGTAAGGGTGCGTGCCGTACGGGCTCGTGCAGAATCCGCCGGTCGATTTGCCGATGTTCTGGGCAAAATCGATCCAACGCTCTGGATAGGCCTTCATGATCCGGTCGGTATAATCCTGGCCCAAAACCGCTATGGCATCCTCGACCATCGTCTGCGATTCCTCGATCGATACTTCCGGCGAATATTCCGGATCCAGCGCGATCTTCAAGTCGGCATAAGTCATCTTGTCCAGTCCGCGGATTTCCTTCAGGTGGGTGATGTATTTCTGCATCACCGGGGCTAGATCGCTCATGATCGTGTCGATTTGGCGGTTATAAAGATCGCGCGTCACTTCCTGCCCATAGAGCAGATAGTCGATCACGGAATCAAAACCGCGCATTGTCGCCAGCGTCTTTTCCTTCTGCAGCTGGGTGTAGTAGGCCGTTGCGACCACGTTCTCGTAATCGCTGAGGACAGCCGAGAACTTATCGAAAGCCGCGCGACGGACAGCCGTGTCGTCATGGTACATGTAGTAATCTTCGTAAAGCACGAAGCTCAGCGGATATTCCTTCCCATCGACCGAGAAGGTGCCGAAGTCCATATCGCCAAGGCGGGCCTGTTCATAGATGGCACTCGGCGCATCCAACGTCGGAGCCAGCTGAGCCAAGGCCTTTTCGACTTCAGGCGCCAACTGGATCTTTTTGTTTTTCTTGATGTGGCGGATATAGGAAGCGAAACGCGCTTCTTCCGAAACGACCTGATCGAGGACAGCGGTGTTGCAGCCGATCAGTTCCGATTCAAAAAAGGTCAGCTGGGCGCTGATGTCCGCCATCGCATTGGCTGTTTGGCGGGACAGTTCGACGTTGTCAGGATCGGTCAGGTCGGTCGCTTCCGGCATCATCGCATAGTGATCTGCCAATGTGGCGGTTTCGATGAGCTTTTCATATTCCTTCATCGCGGCAAGGATCGTTTCGACATCCGTGAGTTTGCCTTCGTAGGTCGCAGTGAAGGTTGCTGTTGCTGCCTTGAGACCAGTCAATGCTGCCTCGAAGTCTGCTCTTGTTTTATAGAGGGCGGTCACGTCCCAAGTCAATGCCTCCGGAATCTCCGCGCGGGTTTTCAGTTGTTCTTGTGTCATGATTTTTTTGCTCCTTTTACTCGTGCTTTTTGACGAATCTCGAATGATTGTTTCCATTATAACAAAAAAATGCTGCCGGTGTCGGATGGCACCAATGCAAAAGCCCCCGCTAGCGAGGGCTTGATGCCTTCGCCCGCGAAGGCTGGTAATCCGTTCTCTCAGTAAGTTGCTTCGATGGCTTGGACCTGGTCATAGAGGTACTGGTTCGTTGGCGCAGGCAATCCGTATTTTTTCGCTTTTTTCAGTATGGTGCCTGAAAAGAGTTCGACCTCGGAAGGACGTTTTGCGATCCCATCCTGGCGCATCGACGGCATCCCCCGCGGCGTCAGTCTGTCGATGATCGCCAAATCATTCTCCAGGTCGGTTTCCGTCAGGTTGACGCCTTCCTTCTGGGCGATCGGCAAGACTTCGCGCATGGCGGCGATCATCAGCTCGCGGTTTGGTCCCTCTTTGTGGATGTCGCGGAATGTGCCTTCCTTCACCATCAGCACTTGGTTCACGCCGACATTCAGCATGAATTTCGCCCATATGCGGTGCAGGATATCCGCTTCGACTACATGCGGCAAGGCCGTTTCTTCGAAGAAAGCTGTCACCGCATCCAAACGATCCTGTTTTTCCGGAGCGTCGATACCGATCCGCAATTCACCGATGTGGACAGACTTCACATCATTGCCGATGCGCAACGCGTCCATCCCTTGGGCTACGCAGTGGACGACCTTCTCGCCGCCGAAAGCCGCCCCGATGACTTCTTCGCTGGAGATCCCGTTCAGGACCGAAATGATGGTCGTATCCGGACCGACCTGATGGCGGGCGGTTTCGATTGCTTCGTCCAATTGGGTTCCTTTTACGGCCAAAATGACAAGGTCTGCAGGTTCCAGACTGGCTTCCGTTTCGTCGACGTATTGGAAATCGCATGGCTCTCCGTTGAAGGAAATGCCTTGTTCCTGATAGCGCGCCATCCGCTCTTTGTTGACGACGATGCGCACGCGATCCTTTCCGATGGCTTTCGTGAAATGGTGACCGTAGAGAATCCCCAGGGCACCCAATCCGACGATCGCGACAGTTTCTATTTTCATTTAATCACGCCTCTTTCCGAAAGATTCTTGTATAATTTCATCTATTCAACCGGTTTGTATTTGCGCAACTGATCGATAAGATACGGCAAATCCGTCTCGAATTGGACGCCATAGTGCAGTTCGCGGCCGCTTTTCAGCGTGCGCTCGATCACTCTGCTGTTGTAGTGGACGGCCGTTTCGGTGGCTACGGTCAGCGGCAGATCCTGGAAAAGCAACCCCGCGATGACGCTCGTGAACAGATCGCCCGCGCCGTCATAATGGCCGGGAAAATGTTTCGCGAAGGCATAATGGGCTTCAGGTTCGTTTTGGCTGACGCAGACGGCTCCTATCGTTTCCATTTCCAGGGCAACCCCTGTCAGGATGACACTTTTCGGATTCAGCACCCGCAAATCAGCCAACAATTCCGCAACCTCAGCTTCCTTGTATGGCTTCTTCAACATAGGGCGTTTCGTCAAAAAGCAGGCTTCCGTCACGTTCGGCGTAATCACTGTCGCTTCATTGCAGAGCGCCGCCATCTCATCCACATATTCCAGCGTGAAGCCCGGATAGAGCACGCCTTGATCACCCATTGCCGGATCGAGAACAATATGGGCATCCTCGGCTGCAAAAGTCTGGATGATCCCCCGAACGATATCAATCTGCTGGCGCGAACCCAAATATCCGATCAGGATGCCGTCGAATTCGATGCCCAATGATTGCCAATGCTGCAGGATGCCGCCCATTTCCTGGGTCAGATCCAAAAAGGTATAGCCTTCAAATTCTTTCCCCGTATGGGTGGACAACAGCGCTGTCGGCAGGATGCTCACCCAATTGTCCAGGCAGCTCACTACAGGAACCGCCACGTTCATCGAAATGCGGCAACTGGCGGAAATATCTTGGATAATCAGTACTCTCGGTTGACTCAAATGCTTGCACCCCTTTACTTTTGAAACTCAATTATTCCCATTCTATCATCTTTTCATTGGATTTCCTCATTTTTCCATCATTTTGAAACTAATTATGAAAACGATGAGAAAAAGAGTGCAAACTTGGGCATAAAGGCTATAATTAAAAATAATGCTTGGAGGCGAGTCGCATGAAAACTGAAAAAAGCAGTACTTACAGATTGGTTGTTTTGGCCTTGTTTATGGCGCTTACTGTCGTCATGACCCTATTGTTCCGCATCCCGATTCCTTACGGCTACGTCAACTTAGGAGACATGGTGCTCCTGTTGGCCGGACTGTCCTTCGGCGGCAGCGCAGGCTTCTTCGTCGGCTCACTCGGCAGCATGCTGGCCGACCTGTTCGCCGGTTATGCCTTCTATGCGCCAATCACCTTTGTCGTGAAAGGCTTGGAAGGATTCTTTGCCGGCTGGTTGTTCCAGAAAATGGATCACAAGAAGCCGTTGGTTGCCACAGTGATCGCCGGTATCTGGATGGCAATCGGATACGCCATCGGGGACACGATCCTTTTCGGCTTCGGTGCCGCGATCGCTTCATTCCCGCTGAACATCGCGCAAGGTCTCGTAGGAGCGTTCTTGTCCACGTTGTTGTACCGTTGGTTGAACCCTTACATCACGAAGAAATTGAAATGACGAATGTGCGCGCAAGCGATGAAATCCGAAAAGAACGCCCACTCCGCACGGTTCGCGGAGTGGGCGTTCTTTTAACATGCATGCCTTTCAAAATAGCAGAGCAGCCAAAAACGGGATTGTGAACACCGAAAGCAGCGTCGAAATGAAAACATAGCGTGTTGAGAAGGCCGTATTGCCTCCGTACTGCATCGACAATGCGACAGCCATCGCAGGGCCGGGCATGGCCGCGATGATGACGAGGATCCCCAGCATGGTCGGGTTCGTCAGGATGCCCTTCAAAGCCCACCAAAGGAAAAGCGGAATCACGATCATGCGGTAGAACGCAAACAGATAGATTTTCCATTCTTTGAAGGCGCCGAGGATATCGATGTCCGCCAAAGACGCGCCGATGATGATCATCGCCAACGGGGATGTAATGTTTCCGATACTGGTGGCTGTATCCATCACCAACGTCGGCAATTTGATGTCGAACAGGAAAACGAAAACCGCGAACAATGAAGCGATATTACCCGGATTCAACAGGATCGCTTTCCAGTTCGCCCGCGACTTTTTGGAGCCTTTCGCAATCAGGAAGACGCCCAAAGAGTAGATCAGCAGGTTGTTGGGAATGCCGTACAGTGACGCATAAAACAGCGCGCCGGTTCCGAAAATGGCTTGCACGACCGGCAATCCCATGAAGCCGTTGTTCGTGAAGATGGTCAGGAACGCGATGGTCCCTTCCGTTTCTTCGTCCGCGCGGAACAGTTTGGGACTGAACTTGGCCAGTCCGACCGTGAAAAGATACATCAGCGTCGCGGTCAGCAAGACGAAGAGTGTGTCCGATTTCGTGCCCACTTCTCCTGCGCCCTCAACGGAAGCAATGACGAGCGCCGGCACCGTGACGTAGGTAATCAATGCCGCAAAATTGGCGTTCGCGTGCTTGTCGAAAACCTTCATGACCGTCGCGAGATAGCCCACAAACATGATCAAAACCAGCATGATCATCCTACCAAATACAACCCTAACATCCAAAACCCGAACGCCTCCCCTGTCCCATCCATTTCTATATATCCAAATTCTAACACAGTTCCGGCCTGTTCCTACAGCTTTCAGTTCAGTTTTCTGATTTTGGATAGCCATTACAGACCCGGAAGCAGAGCATATCGGTCCGGATTTGGCGGACAGAATGCTAGAATAGAAGCAGCAATATAATGAACACGACTGTCACATTTCATCCGGAAAGGTGGATCCCTATGCAAGAAAAATTGACGATCCTTCAGATCAACGACACCCACAGCTACTTGGAGCTGCACAACGAACTGTTCTACGAAAAGGAAACTTTGGCGTTCCGCAAAGCAGGCGGCTATGCCCGCATCCAAAGCCTGATCAAAGATTTCCGCAGCAAAAATCCGACACTCGTTTTCGATAACGGCGACACGATCCACGGTACTTATGAAGCGGTCGCTACGAAAGGTTGGCATATGCTGCCGGTGCTGAACGAAGTCGGCTTCGATGCCATGACGTTCCACTGGGACACCGGTTTTGGTCCGGAAAATCTGAAACAAATCGGAAAGCAATTGGATTACCCGATTCTTGCAATCAATGCCTATGAAAAGGAAAGCGGCGATTTGACGTTCGAACCTTACAAAATCCTGTCCGTCGGTGAGCTTTCCATCGGCGTGATCGGCATTGCCTCCAACATCATCGACAAAACGATGCCGCCCCATTTCAGCGAAGGCCTCTCCTTCACTTCAGGCCGGTCGGAGCTGCCCGGCTATGTGGCGGAACTGAAGGAAAAGTCAGTCGACCTGATCATCGTTTTGTCCCATCTCGGTTTTCCGCAGGATCTGAAACTGATGAGCGAAGTCGAGGGAGTGGCGATCTGCCTGAGCGGCCACACCCATAACCGTCAGGAACACATCGTCCAGGTCGGCGAAACGGCAGTCATCCAATCCGGTTCGCACGGCTCTTTCCTCGGCGCGCTCGAACTGACCCTTGAAGACGGCGCAATCCAAAACATCGAACATCAACTTATTCCGGTTACGCAGGACATCCCGGAAGACGCTGAAATGAAAGTATTGGTCGAAGAAGCCTTGGCCCCTTACCGCGAAAAATTGGGTCGCCAAGTCGGCGAAACCAAAAAAGTGCTGCACCGCGGCTGGAGCGTTGAAACAACAATGGATAATTTTCTCTTGGATGCCATCCTGTACCACACGAAAACGGATCTGGCCTTTTCCAACGGCTGGCGCTACGGGGTTCCGATCCTGAAAGGCCCTGTGACGCTGAGGGAATTGTACCAGATCATCCCGATGGATCCGCCGATTTCCACCGCTGTCCTGACAGGTTCGGAAATAGTCGCTCTGCTGGAAGAAAACCTCGAGAGCACCTATGCAGCGGACCCATTTGATCAGATGGGCGGCTACCTGAAACGGGCGATGGGCTTGCACGCTTACCTGAAACTTGAGAATCCGAAAGGCACCCGTGTCCAGAAGCTCTTCATCGGCGGCGAAGAAGTCATCCCGGATAAAGAGTATACCGTCAGCTACGTGACGAATCAGGGCGTTCCGAAGAAATTCGGAAAAGAACACAAGAATCTGGAAAAGCATGCAGTCGAAGCGATGATGGATTATCTGGCTGAGATGGGGCCTTATGAAAAAGACCTGCGCGGAACCTATCATATTGTCTGACTCCCCACCCCAACAAAAAACAGCCCCGGCGGAATCTGCTTATGGACTGCAGATTCCGCCGGGGCTGTTCTCATTCAGGTTTCACATTTTTCTTACGTCATAATAATCCGGATCAACGCGCTGCAACAGACCAGCTTCCTGTTCGGATACGGTCAGATAGAGTTCGTGCATCGCCCGGGTGCAGATTGTATAGAGGATCTGCAGTTCGTTCTTGGCAGCTTTGGCCGGATAATGGCAAATCGCAAAAACGACATCAAATTCCAGACCTTTTGCCAAACGGGCCGGCATGATCAATACCGGGTGATGGCTGTTGTCGGTATCCTGCTGCACCAGTTTGTAGTCAATGCCGACTAGAGTCAGGTCTTGGCTGATGCGCTCTGCGTCTTCCGCATTGCGGCTGATGAAAGCCACGCGCATGCCGGCCGCGACACTCGCCTCCACCTTCTGCCTGATGTAGCCCATATCGAGCCTGCCATCGTCAGTCAGCAGCACTTCCGGTTTCTTGCCGGAGCGGATGTAGGTACCTTCCGGTTTTTCGCCTTCGATGAAGCTTTCCGAGAAACGGACGATTTCATTCGTTGACCGGTAGCTTGTCAGCAAACGATAGGAACGGAACGTGCTTTCGGAAAAGATGGTCCGGAGATCATCAAAGGAAAGGCGTCTGTTCAGGATATTCTGATTCAGGTCTCCGCTCAGGATGAAGCGTGCGCTCGGGTAGGCATGCTGCAGCATCTGCAGTTGGAAAGGTGAAAAATCCTGCACCTCATCCAGACAAATGTATTGGTATTTCATATCGCTGGATGGTCCCTTCAGCAACAAGCGCAGACTGTAATAGGCATCCAGATCTTCCAGCAGCACACTCTTATCGGCCATATGTTCCGCAACCACTGCGATGTGGGCGCGCCATTCATCCTCATCCAAGCCGAAAGCATCCAACGAGAGCAGTTTAGGGACAGCCCGCAGGAAATGGATGTATTGATTCTTATAGCGGATGAAGGCCAACGCTTCGATCCTCGCGACGATCGGTTCGAAAGCGTCCTCCAGGATATCCGCTGTCATGGCCTCTTCCATCGCTTTTTGATTGTGGGTCTCTTTTTCGTACCGGTACAGATCCAGGTCGGACATGGCGATCATTTCTTTTTCGACCCATGGCTTGCCTTTTTGCGATTGTTGGATGCGTTCCACGCGCTGCAGCAAGTGTCTTTGGAGAATGTCCAACTTGCTGGCCAACGAACCTTGGCTATCGATGCTGTAGAAGGCCGACTCGATCTCCTTTTGCGAAAGGATGATGTCATCGCGGAAACGGATATCCGAGAATTTCAGGTAGCGTTTCTTCAGAAGCGTTCCGTATTTCTGCAACGCTTCATAAAATGCCAGACTGCCCTTCAGTACCGTAACCTTCGCCAAATTGTCCTCTTGATCGGCGCGCAAAGAAAAACCAGTCACCTTCCGCTCCATGAATTCACTGAAGGTCGTGTTCCCAACGTTCAATTCACCCAGTGCAGGCAACACCTGGGACACGTATTCCTGGAATATTTTATTCGGGGAAAAAAGGACGACTTCTTCCGATTGCAATTGGTCCCGGAAAGCGTACAGCAAGTACGCGATTTTCTGCATCAGCACAACCGTTTTTCCTGATCCGGCAACCCCTTCTATCAGCGTAACGGCTGCTTTTGTTTCCCTGACGATCTGGTTCTGTTCTTTCTGCAAGGTGGATACGACCGTGCCCATCTGATAGGATGAAGGTCCCTCCAAAACTTCCAGCAAATACGGATCGCCCATGACATTATCCGTGTCCATCATGCGGACGATTTCCGCATGTCTGATCAGAAATTGCCGCTTCAGGTCTACGCCGTATGACATCGGTTGATCTGCTATCATCAGCTTCACTTTTTCGCCTTTGCTGCCTTCATAATAAAGCGATGCAATCGGCGACCGCCAGTCAACGATCAGGTTCTCATCTTTCTCGAACAAAGATCCGATTCCGATATAGATCGTTTCATTGCCGTAATCATCGTGATAATCGATACGGCCGAAGTAAGGCTCATCCTGCATTTTTTCCAATACTGCGACACGCTCGGCGCTGTTCTGCAGTTCGTTGTTGCGGATCATCAGCTCCTGCTCGAAAGCCCGCAGTTCCGCCGATGATTCCCAGACGCTTTCTGAGGACCCTTGGCTGATTTTGATCTCTTTGGATTCCTTTAATTGCTGTCTTTGCTTTTCACTCTTTTCTTCTACTTGCTCGGCCAATCGCGTTCTTTCCTTGTTGATGACTTGAATGACGCGATGGACACGTTCCTGTTCTTTCGTTAGATCTTTATGCAACCAACCGACACCTCTTTCTTAAAAAAACTCATGGACTATTCGGTCTACTTCACTAAATGCGACATTTAGTAGTATACCATCGTACAGGGATTCTGGCTATTTATTCCCCGCGTCTTGATAGAAACGATTTAAATCAAAAAGCAGCCGGAAGGAAGGGCCTTTTGCAGCTCTTCCTTCCGGCTCATTTTGTTGTGCTGATTACCTTTTTGCAGGTCCTCGCGCATTTGTGTCTATCCATTGAGGCTGTTTTCGATCGCAGTGTACCCTCCCAGGATATTGACGATCTTTTTGAATCCCCTCTCTTCCAATGCTCCGATGGCAACTGAAGAGCGGACACCGGATTGGCAATGGACGTACAAGGGTTCATCCCTTTTGAACGGCAACGGGTCCTCCAAGAGCTTTCCGAGGATCACGCGTTTGGCATCAGACAGATGCCCCTCATCCCATTCGCTCTTCGAACGCACATCCAATATCTGCAGGTCCTTTTCTTGGCGCAATGCGATGAAGGCGGCTGCGGTGATCGTTTCGGTCATCTTATCATCCGCGATTTGCCCGGCATCCAGATAGCCTCTGACTTGGTCGAACCCGATCAGCTGCAGTTGGCGGGCTGCCGATTGAGCATCTTCTTTGGTTCCAATGAGGGTCACTTGCCCTTCGTAATCCAGGAACCATCCAGCGTAAGTCAAAAACTTTTTGTTCAGCGGAAAATTCAGCGTTCTTTCGATGTGTCCGGCCTGATACATTTCTTTCACGCGCAGATCGATCACCCTGTCATTCGGGCCGGCTTGCTGCAGCGGGAAAACCGGATAAGGCATATAGGCGTCGCTGTCCAGTTTGTTGATTTTCTTCATCCGGGCAAAATAGGTAGGCGGCTCAGGCTGATCCTGAGTCAACGCCTCGATGAAGCTCGTTTCTTCGTCATATTGGAAAGCCCAGTTGTTGTGTTTTTCGTAGCCCAAAGTGGTCATCGGAACGGCCCCCAACGACTTCCCGCAGGCGCTGCCGGCACCGTGACCCGGCCAGATCTGCAGATGGTCCGGATAGTCAGCCATTTTCTGCAGGGAACGGAACATCGCTTTTGCTCCGATTTCAGTGGTCCCTTGCATGTGCGCAGCCTCTTCCAGCAAGTCAGGCCGGCCGACGTCCCCCACAAAGATAAAATCGCCGGTGAACAGTCCCATCGGAATGTCCGAACCGCCGCCGATGTCCGTCAACAAGAAGGACACACTCTCGGGCGTATGCCCTGGCGTATGCAGCACCTCCAGTTTGACCTTCCCTACGGAAATGATGTCCCCATCCTGCAGCAGTACACTTCCTTCAGGCAGATCCTGGTAGCGCCAGTCATCCCCGCCCATATCAGATACATAAAGTTTGGCCCCTAGTCGGCTCCCGGTTTCCCGCAGGCCGGATGCATAATCAGCATGGATATGCGTTTCCGTAGCTGCAGTTATGACCAATCCTTCGTCTTCGGCTGCCTTGATATAATCATCCAACGCACGCAGGGGATCGATAATGATGGCTTCCCCGGTTTTTTGACAACCCACCAAATAGGAAAATTGCGCTACTTGCGGATTGAAAAATGATTTAAAAAACATGCATAAACTCCCCCTTTTACACTGGCGAAAATTCAATATGATTCATCTGCTCAGGCTTGCGACAAAGTTGATGGTCGTGGCGATGATGGCTGTCCCGAAAATGAAGGACAACAGCGCATGGCCAAGCGCGGCCTTCCGGAATTCCGGCGTCGTGAAGGTCGTGTCGGAGACCTGATAAGTCATCCCGATCGTAAACGCCAAATAAGCGAAATCCCAAAAATTAGGCTTTTCGGTACCTTCAAAGATGACGCCGCCGTTCACATCGCGATAATAAAGTTCCGCATACCGTAACATATAGAGGCCATGCACCGTCGTCCAAGAGAGCACTATGCTGAACAGGCCAAACCCGATAGTCTCGAAACTGCGTTCTTGGGTGGTCAACATCAATGCGACAGCCCCGATGCTGATCAGGCATGCCAACAGGACAAAAAAATCGATCGTCGAGTATTGGATGTCCTCTTCTTGCGCAATCCGCTCCGTTTCCGTCCCATCATGCGGATGAAAATCCTTCCACAGCAAATACAATAAAATGATTGCAGCACTGTCCCAACCGATCAAAGGGGCCAATTCCCAACGCAACAGGAAGCCGGCTGCCAGCCCGATGCCCGTACCGATCGCTCCGGCAATCAGAAAGCGCGTCCTCTTTTTGCGCATATCCCTTCCGGCTTTCGTTTGATCGGCAAATAGATGGCTTCTTTTCTTCATGGCTATCCCCCTGCTTTTTCGGCCTGACTATCCTTTCAGATCGTGATTTCGATGACGTTTTTTTCCGGGTCGAGAAACATGCTCTCATAGTAGCCATCCCCCGTCACGCGCGGTTGGCTTTTGCACGTGTATCCCGCTTTGATGAGTCTGTCCGTGAAATAATCTACGTTCTGCTTGTTTCCGACCGAAATGGCCAGATGCGCCCAGCCCAGCATATCAAGGGGATAGCGTTCATTGACGTCCATCCTTTTCATAAGTTCCAAACGGGCCCCTTCACGGAAAGTAATAAAGTAAGATTGGAAGTCTTTTTCAGGGTTCCGGTATAATTTATTGGCCTTTCCGTCAAAAAAACGAACATAAAAATCGCGCATCAGCTCCAAATCGTCCACCCACACTGCAACATGTTCAATCTTCATAAGTTTTCACGTCCTCTCAAATCCTTGCCGGTGCGCTGGAGACAAACTCTGCGCGGATGGCCTGCAACAAAACATCCCGGAATCCCTTTCTGGACTTCCTTCGAAAGCGTTCCCTCAACCTGATTTTATCACATTGCTGGCGCATATGCTTTCCCGGAGCATCCGGATGCACTGTCACCGAATGTGTCTTTTTTGCCATTTTTTTCAAAGCATTTTCTCAGCATCCACTCAGAATATGATTGACAGACTGATTTGTATTTGATAGTGTGGAGTTAACAAAATACGATTCGATGTGATGAAGAGGTCGCGGTTAACAATCAGTAAGGGGTTCCCTGAAAGGTGTTGCTGCCGAAATACTCTGTATTGGGGCCAAGGTTGAATAAATCTGGCACTGTCGGACAAAGCCGCCCAGCTTTGTTCGGTGAGCTTCTCACGTTGGGGCAAATTGGTGGAATTCACTATCTGGATGCAATGTTTCAGCTTAAGCAGCCTGTTTTGAACGACTATGAGACCATTTGCTCATAGTCGTTTTTTGTCTATTCATAAATAAAACACAGAATTCAGGAGGAAGATAAGCATGGCTATTTTTGAAGGCTCAGGCGTCGCTATTGTTACGCCGTTTAAAGACACGGAGAACCAAGAAATCAACTACGAGGTATTGGAAGAACTGATCGAGTTCCAGATTGCGAACGGAACCGACTCGATCATTATCGCAGGAACAACCGGAGAGGCTTCCACGCTGACGGATGAGGAACAGCTGGATCTGATCCGCTTCACTGTCGAAAAAGTCAATGGCCGCGTACCCGTCATCGGCGGTGCCGGAAGCAACGATACGCGCCACGGCGTCGGATTGACGCGCGCTGTCGAAGCAACGGGTGTGGATGCAATCCTCAGCGTCACCCCTTACTACAACAAAACATCGCAAAAAGGCTTGATTGAACATTACAAAGCTATCGCCAACAGCGTGAAAGTGCCGATCGTCCTTTACAATGTGCCTGGCCGTACCGGTCAGAATATTACCCCAGAATCTTTGGTGGAGTTGGCGAAAATCGACAACATCGTTTCGTTGAAGGATGCTACCGGCAACTTCGGCCAGGCAGTGGACAACCTGCGTCTTTTGGGCGATCGTTTGGACATCTACTCGGGTAACGATGACACGATCATCCCGCTGATGAGCTTGGGCGCAAAAGGCGTCATCTCCGTCCTTGCCAATATCGCACCGAAAGCGACAGCCGAAATGACCCACGCTTGGCTAGATGGCGACATCAAAAAAGCTGCAGCAATGCAGGCCGAGTACAAAGAACTGATCGACTGCCTGTTCGTGGAGCCGAATCCGATTCCAGTCAAAGCAGGAATGCAATTGTTGGGCTTCAATGTCGGACCGATGCGTCTGCCTTTGACGGATGCCGATCAAGCAGTCATCGACCGTTTGGCCGCAGCCATGAAAAAAGTTGGTTTGATCTAGAACAACCCAAAAACCCCTTCCGGAATAATTTTTATTTCCGGAAGGGGTTTTGTATTTGTCAGAAAAGATGCAGCAGATATTTATTTACCAATAAAATAATCAGTACAAGAAGCATAACAATGACAAAACCGATGGCTCGCTTCACATAGAACTCCCTCAACTTCATGGAAATCCCCTTCCTTGACCGCTCTGGAAAAATCTTTTATTTTATGACTCCAAGCTTTTTGAAATGGGCCTTCGGAAAGGCACTGATGCCGATGCCGTTCGCATCCCCCAGCTTGATTGTGCCTCCGGTGAACAGCGGACCGCCCTCATAGGATTCGATTTTGTAGAACGACGGCCCAATGAGGTCGACCATCGTGATGCAGTTTTTAGCGGCTGCCAGATGGGCCGCTGCACTGACCGAAATCTTGCTTTCCAGCATGCAACCGATCATACAATCCACCCCGTAGGTTTCCGCCACGGTGCAGATTTTGAGGGCCTCGTGAATGCCTCCGGTTTTCATCAGTTTGATGTTGATGAGGTCGGCTGATTGTGTCTGGATTATATGGAGGGCATCCTTCATGGAAAAAATACTCTCGTCGGCCACTATCGGTGTTTGGACATGTTGCTTCACAAATTTCAGGCCGGCCAGATCGTGCGCCCTCACCGGCTGTTCCACCAGCTCGGTCTGCATGCCCTTATCCTCCAGCAGACTGATGATGCGGACCGCATCCTGGGGACTCCAGCCTTGATTTGCCTCGACCCGGATGCGGATGCCCGGTCCGACGGCCTTGCGGATAGCCAGCAAACTATCCACATCTTTGAGCCTTTGCTTACCGACATTCACATTCAGGATGCTGAAGCCGTCCTGAACGGCCTGCATACTGTCGCGCAGCATCTCATCGATGGGATTGTCGCTGATGGTGTAGGCAGTCTCGATTTTCCGTTTCGCTCCGCCCAGTACTTTGTACAAAGGTTGGCCGAGCGTTTTGGCATATAAGTCGTAGACAGCCATGTCAACGGCAGCTTTAGCCGATGTGTTGTTGACGATGCTGGCATGCAGCCTTTGCATGATGGTATCCAGGTCGAAAATTTCCATCCCGATGATGCTCGGAGCGATATATTGCATGATGGCCTCGCGGATGGAAGCCTTTGTTTCGCCGGTGATCAAGGCTGTCGGTGGTGCCTCCCCATAGCCTGCAGTACCGCTGTCCGTCACGATGCGGATCAGGATGTTATTCACGGCATCAACCGTGCGCGACGCTGTTTTGAATGGCGTCCGCAGCGGGATGGCCACTTCCCCAATTTCAATTCTGTCGATTTTCATCATCAAAACCCCTCTCTTCACCGGCACGCTTTCTAATCCGGGATAAGGCAGCGGCTTTTTCAGCTGATTTTGTTCCACCACCCGTTTGTATCTATTTTACCAAGAAAACGCTTAGGCACCAAACGGGAGGCCGTAGTCTGCTGGCTTCTCGATGAAGCACGATAAATAACGTCCAAGCGGCCAGCAGCGTTACACTGGTCGCTTGGACGTTATTTTTTTCTGCTTACAGGGCTACGGCGGAAATTCGGCTATCATTTTTGCTCGCGTTCTCCGGCCAAGAGGAGCTTCGCCGGAGGAAAACTTGGTTTCGGGTTGCCTCCTCAGGTGAAGATTGCTTCACCGGAGTTCAGGAGCCCCATTTAAGCGTCTCCTCCGGCCGCATCAGAACTCACCGGAGAAAAACAGCTGAATCCAGTTCGGTTTCTTTCGGCCAGCTTCGCTTGCGCCAGCTGGCCCCCCGCATTCATTATCCTTGTTTTTTCTTTTGCTGCCTGCTCGTCAGGCGCACGACCAAGTTGCGCGGCGCCAGCTTCGACGAGAAGAGCGCTCCCTTCAGCAACATCGTCGGAACGATGATTTTCTTGCGTTTGTACATTTTATCCAAGGCATAATTGACGCAGTATTCAGAAGTGATGCCTTTCAGATTGAACTTCACATCCGCCACTTGATTGAACTCCGTATCGACCGGTCCCGGGCATAACGAACCGACATAAACATTGCTCTTCTTCTCTTCCAGCTCTTCGGCGATCGCGGAAGTGAAACTCGTTACGTAGGCCTTGGTCGCATAATAAGTCGCCATGTAAGGCCCCGCCGGCATCAGTCCGGCAACCGAAGCCACATTCAGGATGTAACCTTCATTCCTTGCGATCATATCCGGCAGAAATTTCTTGGTCAGGATATGGACCGCCTTGATGTTGACATCGATCATCTCCAGTTCCTTGTCGAGACTGGTCGTCGTGAATGCTCCAAAATCACCGAAACCGGCGCAGTTGATCAGCATGGAAATGTTTCTGTCCTTCGTTTCTTCGTACAGACGGTAGCATTCTTCCACCTTCGCCAAGTCCGCTGTGATGATTTGGCTTTTGGTCGGCAATTGTTTGCTGATTTCCACAAGCCGATCCTCACGCCTCGCAACCAGAATCAGATCGTACCCTTGTTGGCTCAAATTTTTGGCGAACTCTTTGCCTATGCCCGCACTGGCACCTGTGATGAGCGCTATTTTGTTTGTCATTTTTTGTCCCTCGCGTTTCGTCAATATGCTTGCTGTCTTTAGCGTATCGCATTTACGCGTCAAGGGCAATCATAAGACACCTTTGCAAAATAACATCAGTATATTTATAGATAAAAAAACAAAAAAGCGTCGTATTATATCATTAAGTAAATATAAAGGAGTGATATTTTGCGCCATCATAATGATTCTTATTTCACCGGAACGCTATTTTGAGTATTTTGGTATTATTCTTGTCAGCTTTCTCGCGGGCTTTTTCACGTTTGGGCTGGCTGCGCCTTGGGCTTTCTGTTACCGGGAAAGATGGGTCGCCAAGCATACCTACATCGAAGGCCGCCAATTGCATTTTATCGGAAAAACTTTTGACCTGTGGCTTTCCTTGCTGAAATGGACTCTTTTTTCGATCCTGACTTTGGGCCTGTACTCTTTTGTTGTACCGATCCGTTTCCAGCAGTGGCGCATCAAAAATACTTATGTTTACGGCTATTGGGACGAATACTACCCGATGCAGTAACAACTTCATCCAAACTAAAAACCCCAAACACGGGGTTTTTTCGTTATCTTAAACATGCATCCGTTTTTCCAGCTCGCGCCATATCTCTCCGCCGTGATAAAGCAGGATGATGACTAGAGTGACTGCGCTCATCATGACCGACAGGCTTGAAGGCAATGGGGTCGTGACCCAATCTAACGTCAGGAACAGCGCGGGCAGCAGCCCCAACAAAGCGGCTGTCAACAGGTACAACACATAGTCCCTGACGCCCAAATTGACGAGGCGAACTGCGATATATAAGGATACGATCGCAAAGCTGCAGATGATCGGCACAGCATAGGTAGTCGACCACCCGCTCCACCCGGACAGATAATCCAAATAAATGCAAAGGAGCGACAAGGAGACGATCAGATAAACAATGCCTTTTGCGATATTCCTTCTTTTCCGGATCAGGATTAAAACGGAAAGCCACATGCTCATGATTCCGAACAGGGCGAGCTGAATATTTTCCATCCGTCCAATCCAGATCAATTCAATCAATAGAAAAGCAATGATCAAAACAAAGGAAATCAAGGTCAGATATTTCCAGACAACCTCTTTGTTGAAACGCAAAGGAACCTTCGGGTATGGATCCGGCAACACCGGATCGACGGCTTCATCCAATATCGTTTTGCACAAGGGACATTGATCCCATTCTCCCTTGATGGTCGCGTTGCAATGTTGGCAGTGTCTCATGATGACTCACCTTCCAAATCTTCACTGGTGACTTTGTTCGCTGCGACAGTGACAGCCACACCGGCATCGGTCAATACCCTGACAAACTGTTCCTCGATCGTGGAATCGACAAATGGAGAAGTGAAACTGACAGTCAGATGTTCCCCATGACTGATGGCGCAAAATTGCGGGCGGACTGCCGAAGTATGGAAATACATTTTCTTGATATAGCCGTTGATCGGATCAGGTAAGGTAACCTTGCCCAAATTAGAGATCGCTATCGTCAAATTCCGGTTGCTGATGTAATTGACGAGCTTCAGAACGAAGTCTTTGATCGGTCGGAATACCATCCGCGTGAAGGGACTGTACTCGAATGCAATCAACGTCCGCAGCTTTTCCTCCAGACTTTCCGGCGTAATCTGTTGCTGGAATTGCTCTTTTAGCGTTTGGCCGATTGCGGCAATGTCATCCGCCTCTTCATTTTCATTTGTGGTATAGATCAGGCGGGTTGTGCTGAAAAAATTCCTGGCTGAATTGGACGGGAAGAACTGCCGTAAGTTGACCGGAACAGAAACGGCCATAGCCGATCCGGGTTTAAAATCGGGACTGGCTCTGCGCACAGCCAGCATAAATACTGCAGTCAGATACAAAGTCAGTGAAGTTTGTTGTTCACGGGCCAACGCAAGCACGTCCTTGACCGGCATCTCCAGCTCGATGACATGCGGCCTGTTGTCCGGCGTCTTTTTGCCGCGGAACTGATGCACCCGTCGCTTCTGCTTATTTTCCTCAAGCAAGGCGCTCTTTTGCGCATGGCTTTTGCCTGTCAATTGACTGACTTTCGCGACGGAGCGGATCGCGGATTGCGCCGCATCCGTAAAATTCTGTTTCTTGTCCTTGCGGAAATAATGCGCAAAACTGTCTTCCAATTGGTGGTTC
The DNA here is from genome assembly GCF_900112935.1 of Trichococcus pasteurii. GTDB lineage: Bacteria > Bacillota > Bacilli > Lactobacillales > Aerococcaceae > Trichococcus > Trichococcus pasteurii. The sequence goes on along the minus strand of NZ_FONM01000001.1, from coordinate 323,688 downwards.
AAACGGTCGTGCGCGGCGGCATCCAAGCCTTCAAAAGCCTCAGGATGACGAAGCATGATGTAGGCCTTCAGCAGATCCTCGAAAAACCAGAGCGCACCGGTGCCATCCGACAAGGCATGGAAGAGCTCCAAGTGAATCCGATTTTGGTTATAGAAGACGCGGAATAACAGTTCTCTCCGGTCAAAATGATAAATCTGTGCACAAGGCGGCAACACGTCAGCCCTCACTTTCGGCTTCAGGTCGCTTTCTTCAAGATAGTACCAAAAAAATCCGCGCCTAAGCACACTGTGGTACAGCACATAGTTCTCATAGACTTCATCAAGTGCCCGCTGCAACAACTGTGGATCCACGGAATCCGTCAATTCCGCACTCATGCGGAAGACCTTCGTATCGCTGTTCGTCATGGCCGCCAAAAATATATTGGAGGCATTATCCAAACGTACCCACTTTTTTCGGTTCACTCCTGCTCCCCCTTTCCTCTTGTTCTATAGAATAGTGCTCTTGGCTTATGCATTCAGAAACGCATTGATGACTTCGTAGGCTTCCACAACCGATTCGGCCGTCTTCGGATAGGTGATGAAGCCATGGACGATGCCGTTCACGCGATGGAGCTGCACCTTATTGCCAGCTTTCTGCAACGCTTCCGCGTAGGCTTCGCCTTCATCCCGCAATGGATCAAATTCGGCCGTGATCACCAGCGTTTCCGGCTGGTTCGACAGGTCTTCCGCCATCAAAGGTGCGACATATCCATTCTTGCGCAGCTCGGGATCAGGCTGGTACAGCGCCATATATTCTTCCATTTTTTTTGCAGTCAGTCCGTAATCATGCCCATTCGTGCGGATCGATTCGAACGAAGATGCTTCCGAATGATCCCAATAGGTGACGGGATACAATAAAATCTGTTTGATCGGAGTCGCTTGGCCTCTGTCGCGGAGCAGCAAAGACACGGCTGCAGCCAAATTTCCGCCGGCTGAATCGCCGATCAGAATCAGGTCCTTTTCATCCGACAGACCGCTCATTTCCAAGTGCTTGAGCAGCACTTCCGCCACCCTGTAACAATCGTAAAGGCCAGCCGGATACGGATGCTCCGGAGCCAGGCGATAATCGACGGAATAGACGGTCCTGCCGGTCAGATCCGCCATATTGATGCAGGCATTCGTATACGTTTCGATGTCACCGATGACCCAGCCGCCGCCATGGAAAAACAGCAACGGTTCTTTATACAGGCGCTCTTTCGGATAGAAGACGCGCACGGGAATATCATGGGAACGGTCCTCCGAATAGATTTTGTGGTCCATGATGATATAGCCCTTTTTCGGCTTGGGAGCCAGTATATGCTGCACTTTGCGGACACGGGCATAGTCTTCCTGCATGTTGATTTTTGGTGAAGACATCAACTTAAGCACAAATTTAAAAAATGGATTCATCCTGTTGTCCTTCCTCTGACAGCACTTGGCTGTTCTGGTATCTTTGTTTCATTATAGCACAGGACAGCACCCGTCCCATATAGCCGTGAACCTTGGTTAGGCCTCCATGCGTGATGGCTCTTGCCACTCTTCCGACTTGCAAATCCCACCATCAGTGTTATACTTGTTATATAACGAACAATAGGAATAAAGAAAGAAGGCGAGCTTTTATGTTTGAAGAACTGCAGCCATACTTACCCATCCTGATCCCTTTGGTCGTGATCCAGATCATTCTGTTGATCACAGCCCTGCTCCACCTGAACAAGCATCCCCAAGTAAAAATAGGCAGCAAAAATCTGTGGACCTTCATCATCATTTTCCTGAACATCGTCGGTCCGGTCCTGTATTTCCTGATCGGAAGGGGCGATGAGTGATGGATATCCTCACGATCGCCGGATTGGGGAAATCCTTCGGGAACCAACGCGTGCTCGATGACCTATCCTTCTCCGTACCTGAAGGCACGATCTACGGTTTCATCGGAAAAAACGGATCCGGAAAAACGACGACCATGAAAATCGTTTTGGGCTTGCTGCAGTCTGATGCCGGAGAAATCAGCGTCTGCGGCGAAAAAGTGCATTACGGCGACACAAGGACGAACCGCTTCATCGGCTATCTGCCGGATGTACCGGAATTCTACGGTTTCATGACCGCAAAGGAATATTTGCGGCTGTGCGGCGACATTACAGGCATGCCGTCCGCGCTAATCCAAACGAAATCCGCGGAGCTGTTGGATCTGGTCGGGCTGGCGGATGTGAAAAAACGCATCGGAACGTTTTCCCGCGGCATGAAGCAACGCTTGGGGATTGCCCAGGCTTTGCTGAACGAACCGCGTCTCTTGATCTGCGACGAACCGACTTCCGCCTTGGATCCGATCGGGCGCAGGGAAATACTGGATATCCTGCTGAAGGTGAAGGAACGGACAACCGTGATCTTTTCGACGCATGTCCTGACCGATGTGGAAGCCATCTGCGATCGGGTGGGCATCCTTGACGGAGGAAAAATCGTCCTGACCGGTTCGGTATCAGAACTGAAAAACACCTACTCCAGACATTCATGTACAGTCACTTTCCGGACGCCGGCGGATGCCGCTGTTTTCCAGGCTGATCCCCGAATAAAACTGACGAATGCCGCTTTGCGTGCAAAGGAGCCTTCCGTCACCATCCAAGCCGATGACCCGGAAGTGACCATGGCACTGATCATCCGAATTTTGGGCGACACCAGGTTGGTTCCGCTCCGCTTGGAAACAGCCGAACCCAAATTGGAGGATATTTTCCTGGAGGTGGTCCGATGAGAGCGTATGTTGCCTTCACAAAAAAGGAACTGACCGAATATACCCGCAACTTCAAGCTGTTCCTGGCGATCGCCTTGTTTGCGTTGTTGGGCATCATGAATCCGCTGACGGCCAAATTTTTGCCTGATCTGCTGGCGAACTTCATGCCGGAAGGGATCACGATCCTGATTGCGGAACCGACGAACCTCGATTCCTGGATCCAATTCTTCAAAAACGGCACCCAGACCGGCCTGTTCATCATCGTCATCCTCTTGAGCGGCATGATGGCGAAGGAATACGAAAAAGGCACGCTCATCAATATGGTCACGAAAGGACTGCCTCGCCGGACAATACTCTATTCAAAATTCACAGGCGCCCTGCTGCTTTGGACAGTCAGCTATTGGCTCTGCTTTCTCATCACTTTGGGGTACACGCTTTATTACTTCCCTGATGGCACGACCGAAAACCTGGCCCTTTCCGTCATCAGCCTCTATCTGTTCGGTATCCTGCTGATTGCCGTTCTGCTGCTCGGAGCTGTCCTGTTCAAAAATGCCTACGGGCCGCTTTTGTTGACCGGTGCGTTCCTGATGGTGCTGTTTTTGTGGAACCTGTTCCCGGAAACGGCCGAGTGGAACCCGCTGGTGCTGGCCTCGCGCAATATGGACATGCTGCAGGGGACATTGCTGCTGGAGGAACTTCTGAAGCCGCTGCTGATGACCGGATTGGTGATTGCTTCAAGCCTCTTTACCGCAGTGAGACTTTTCAATAAGACTGCTTTGTGAAAATAAAAACCGCGCCATCAAGCCCTTTTTCGGCTGATGGCGCGGTTTTTTGATGTTTTCGGTAATAAAGATTTGTTATGTTCTCCGTCAGCTACGGTCAGGAGATCCTTCCCCGGAAGTGACGGCAGATCTGGACCATTTCCTCCGGCCGAAACCGCTCGGCAGGAGAAGACTACTTGTTTCGGGCCGGTTACTCCGGCCACACCGGCTTCGCCGGAGAAGAGCAATCGATCCGGGCCGCAAAGGCCGAACCGTACTTAAATCGACTCAGCGCATCCTCGCAAACAGCAAATACAGAAAATAAGGCGCCCCGATCAGGGAAACGACGATACCGGTCGGAAAGGCGGTATCCATCACCGTGCGGCCGATCGCATCGGCGATCAACAGGATGATGCTGCCGATCAGCAATGCGATCCAACTGTAGCGTTCATGTCGTTTGCCAACCAGTTTTTTGGCGATGTGCGGGGACATCAGACCGATGAAGCCGATGTTGCCCGTCAACGAGATCGCCGCTGAAGCGATGGCAACCGCACAGAGCAGCAGAATCAGTTTTTCATTCCGGAGTTTCAATCCCAAAGCAACAGCGGTCTCCTCCCCCAACACGAGAATGTTAAGCGCCGGGGCCTTCAGGAAGAGGATTCCCATCGCCAACAGCCAACCGGGAAGGATCGTGAAAACGAACGGCCAGGTCGATCCCCAGATGTTCCCCGACATCCAAGCGGTGATGAAGCTGACGTCGGTACGGTCTGAAGCGGACATCAGCAGGACGATCAACCCCGAGAAAGCGGAGGAGATCCCCGCTCCGATGACCACCAACTGCATCGCGTGCTGCTTGTGGCTGCGGCTGTAACTGAGCAGATAGACAGCGGAGGACGCCACCAGCGCGCTGATGAATGCGACAAGCGGCAGGACCGCCGAAAACTGCAGCATGCCTTCGCCCGCAAACAGATAGAAGATCGCCACGCCGAGCCCGGCTCCGGAATTGATGCCCAAGAGGCCCGAATCGGCCAGGTCGTTGTTGCTCAAAGTCTGCAGGATGATGCCGGCCCCTGCCAGGCAGGCGCCGGCCATCGCCAATACCAAAGCCCGCGGCAAGCGGATCTGGTAAAAGACGTAGTTTTCTTTAAAAGCCCCATTCCCTGACAGCACCTGCAGGATGCGGTCCAATGGAAGTGAGGAATAACCCATGGACAAGGCGGCGATGAAAGCCGCCACGAACAAAAGGACGAATAGCCACAATTTTTTCCGATAAGTCGGATTCCATTCATTGAACAGCTTTGATCCCCCCTTTTCTGGCGATCGTCACGTAGAAAGGCACGCCGATCACGGAAACGATCGCCACTACAGGAATTTCGAATGGACTGACGACCGTACGGCCAAGATAATCGGCCAAAATCATAAAGGTCCCGCCGACCGTGATGCACAACGGGATGATTTTGCGGTAATCCTGCCCGACCATCTTGCGCACGACATGCGGGATCATCAGGCCGATCAGGGCCAGATTGCCGGCGATGGCGACTGCGCTGCCCGCAAGTAAGGTGATCAAGATGATCAGGACGGTCCGGATCAGATTGGTCCGTTGCCCCATGCTGATCGCCGTTTCCTCGCCCAAGCTCAGCACCGTCAACTGGCCGCTGAACACCAAGCTCAACAGCAACGCCAGTCCGATGACCGGGGTAATGCTCAAAATGTTCCAGTCCACACCCATCAAGCCGCCGGAAGTCCACATCGAAACGTCCTTGGAAATGCGGAACCAGATCGCAACCCCGTCCGCGATGGCCTGGAAAAAGAACGAGACGGCTGCCCCGATCAGGATCAGGTTCAAGGGTGATTGGCCGCTCCTCGTCGCATTGCTGAGACCATAGACGAACAGCATCGCTAGACCCGCACCCACGAAACAGGCGATGGAAACGAGCAGGTAGGAACTCTGCGGAGCCAAGGCATAGACCAAAGCCACCGCGATGTTCGCTCCGGAAGTCAGCCCCAAAAGCCCAGGGTCGGCCAACGGATTCCGCGTCAGCGCCTGCATGATCGCTCCGGCCACAGCCAAGGAACTACCCACGAAGAAGGCACCCAGAATACGCGGGAAACGGATGCCCCGCAGGACAAGGTAATAATCTCCGCCACCTTCCCCGATGAGCGCCTCAATCAGGTCCGACCAATCCGTATCCGCCGCTCCTGTGTAAAGCGCCAGGACCGCTGCCGCGATCAACAACAAGACCGTGACCGCAAGATAGCTTCCGAAAGCATTTCGTTTCCGTTTACTCACTGCACTCTTCCCCTCTTATTCCGCTAAAAAGGATTCCTCAAAGAAGTCCAGTTGGTAATCCAACGATAGCGAATCATTGAAATAAAATGTTTCGGCATCCGCCACAAACACTTGGTTGTTCTGCACGGCCGGGATATTCTGGAACCAATCGGCATCCAAGAAGCTTGATTCCGGATCTGTTGCGGCCAAACTCAAAATCAGATAATCGCCGATGTAATCGCCGAGCACTTCTTCCGAAATCGCATAATACCCTGCCTCCAATGCAGTTCCCTTGACCGATTCAGGCATATTCAGACCCATTTCCTGATAAAGGATCTCCGTGCCACGTGCCCAGTTGTCGCCGAAAATATACATCTGTTTCTCGAAGTTCTCGGCAACCGTGACTGTTGCGTCCTCGCCGATGGCCGCTTTGATTTCTTCACCAACCGTTTGTGCTTCAGCTTGGAATTCATCGACCCATGCGACAGCTTCCTCTTCCTTGTTGACTACTTTACCGATTTCCACGATCTGATCCAGATAGGAAAGTTCGCCGTATGTGAACAGAACGGTCGGCGCGATTTCCGACAATTGGTCGGCATTCTCGATGTTGTCCAAGCCGATGATCAGATCCGGTTCCAATTCGAGGATTTTTTCGACGTCGGCATTCGAAACGACTGCGACGCCGCTGAGCCCTTCACTGAAATTCGGGTTGCCTGCTGACCAAGCATCCACGCCGACGATGTTGACGTCGAAGTTGATGAGGTCCCCAGCATAGGACGACAGCACCACTACCCGTTCCGGGTTTGCGGGAACTGCGATTTCTTCGCCGTCGCTCGTTGTGTACGTGACCGTTTCGGTTGCTGCGCTTTCGCTCGTTCCTTCGGATGTATCCGTTGCGGAGCAGGCTCCCAGGATTAATCCGGCACTCAATAGCATTGTCAGTGATAGCTTATTCATTTTTTTCATATTTATTCTCCTCTTTTTATCAATTCATACCCGATGATGACGGGTTTTTTTGTCTTTTCGTCCGGCTGGATGGTCGGGCGGATATTGAAGATGGACGCGATATTCGCTTCGGTGACGACTTCCTCCGCTCCGCCCTGGCAGACGACTTTGCCATCCGCGAGCGCAACGATATGGTCGGAATAAAGTGAAGCTTGATTGATGTCATGCAGCACCATCACGATCGTATAGCCTTCCTCTTCGTTGAGTTTCTTCAGCAGTTCCAAAATCTCCAACTGGTAACTGATGTCCAGATAGGTCGTCGGCTCATCCAAAAAGATGATGTCGGTCTTTTGCGCCAAGGCCATCGCTAACCAGACCCGTTGCCGCTGCCCGCCCGACAGTTCATCGATATAGCGGTGACGGAGCTCGTCGATTTGCGTCTTCTTGATGGCCCAGTCGATGATTTCCTTGTCCTCGCTACCCAATCCCCTTAAGCCTTTCCGGTGCGGAAACCTTCCGTACGAGACGATCTCCTCGACCGTTATGCCGGAAAGGTTTTCCTGACGCTGCAGCAGGATGGCGATCCGTTTCGCCAACCGTTTCGTATCCATCGTAAAGATCGAAACACCGTCCAGCAGAATGTCGCCGCTTGAGCAAGTCAGGATGCGCGACATCGCCTTCAACAAGGTCGATTTGCCGCAACCGTTCGGCCCGATGATCGTCGTGATTTTTTGCGGCGCAATGGTGACTGAGATGTTCTTCACAATGATCTGCTTGTCGTATTTGATTTGCACCTCCTCAACTTTCAGGCTGCACATGCCTTCGTTCCCCTTTCTTTATCCTTGCAGAAGCGATCCATTGCCGGATCGTTCTTGACATTTTTGAATAAAAATTATTTAATTGATAATGAGAATCATTCTCATTTATAATTTATTCCATTATCATTCATAACAACCAATTAGTCAACAGAAAATGAGGTGGTCTTTTGAACGAAGTATATGACGTAACGATAATCGGTGGCGGTCCTTCGGGTCTGTACAGTGCTTTCTACAGTGGTTTGCGCAATCTGAAGACGAAGCTGATCGAATCCCAGTCCGTCCTCGGCGGCAAAGTCAACCTGTACCCGGACAAAATTTTGTGGGATGTCGGCGGTCTGACGCCGATCACCGGCAAAAAATTCCTTTCCAATTGCATCACGCAAGGTCTGACTTTTCATCCGACCGTCTGTCTGAATACGGAAGTCAGCCAGATCACCAAAATCGCCGGCATTTTCGATATCCGCGCCAGCAACGGCGACCATCATTACACGAAAGCGGTGATCCTTGCATACGGCAGCGGCATCATCACGCCGAACAAGCTGGCGGTGGACGGTGCGGAGCAGTTCGAAAGGACCAATCTGCATTACATCCCGAATAGCCTGCATGCGTTCCGCAACAAACAGGTTTTCCTTTCGGGAGGCGGGAATACGGCGATCGAGCAAGCGAACGAATTATTGGCCATCGCAAACGGCGTGACGCTTGCTTGCCGCAGCAATGAACTGCGCGCGCATGAACATATCGTGGAATCCTTCCGCAATAACGGTGGAACACTGCTTCTGGAAACGCAGATCCGAGCATTCCGTTCCAACCGCCAAGGCGAAATCGAAGCCGTTTCCCTTTCGGTCGGCGGTGAGGACCGGACTGTAGCCGTGGATGCGGTCATCGTCAACCACGGCTTCGCCAGCAAACAAGCCATCGCTTTTGGGGAAACGCTGGGACTCCAGTTCAACGACAGTAATTTCATCGAAGGCAGTCCTGACAGCACAATCGGCTATCCCGGCATCTTTGCCGCCGGGGATGCGATCGCTTATACCGGCAAAGTCAATCTGCTGGTCGGCACCTTCCAGGATGCCGTGAACGCTGTGAACAGCGTCAAACAATACCTGAACCCCACCGCTGAAAAGCACGCGATGGTGTCCTCACACAACGAAGCCTTCGTTGAGAAAAATAAACAGTTTAGTCTGTAGATTTGTAGATTTGTAGATTTGTAGATTTGTAGATTTGTAGATTTGTAGATTTGTAGATTTGTAGATTTGTAGATTTGTAGATTTGTAGATTTGTAGATTTGTAGATTTGTAAAAAAGCAGCCGAAGGGAGTCCCCTTGGCTGCTTTTGCGTTTCTGGCACCTTTCGTCGGCTGTTCCGCATTCGTTCCTTACAGATCAGCCAACGAAATGAGTACCTGTTGACTGTTCGTCATTCATTCTTCCCACAACAGTCGACAGCCTAAGCTTGTGTTGACTGTTCCGCATTCGTCTTTCCGGCAACAGTCGACGGCTGAAGTTTTTGTCGGCTGTTCGACACTCTTTCGCACATAAAAGCCGACAACCCCAAAACCAAAAACGCAGGCCAAGTCTCATCCTAAGAATGATCCCTGCCCTGCGCCACTATTTCACCATCAGATTTCGTACTCGACAGCCCGCCTGGCTTCGTCCTCAGTTGCTTCTTTGTACATTGTGCGGGTTTTCTTCTTGCCGACGCCTTCCACCCACCATTGCCAGAAATCGTCGTCCTTATGATGAGAAATTCCGCCCATCAGGATACCCCGTTTGTAGACATTAAGTTCCGTATATTCCGCATTTGTTTTGTCCGATTTCAGCCAAAAAATCATCTGCACGCCTTCTTTCGTTCGATTTTGTTGATATGCTCTTTATAAGTGCTTTAAAAATCCCATAAAGCAACTCTACTCCTATTTCAAAAAGGTTTCAACAAAAAAATGAACGGTACGCAGCCCTCCGGTATCCAAAGAACACACTATATCTCCCGGAACATCAAGATCCACCACCGCGGAGAATCCTGATTTCATCAAGCAATGCATCCAAAATCCCTTCCTGATAGCCGGCGACTTTCTTTTCCGCCATCAGGTCCGCCAGACCGAGGAGCTCACCAGATTGGACCCGCTTCAGCTTCTGCAGCCTTTTGTCATCGACTTCCGCTGCCGGTTTTGAGGCCAAATAGTGGTCGGTGGTCATCCCAATCAACTGAAGCTTTTCACCGTACCGTCGTTTCAGCGTATCAGCCATCAGCAATCCTTCCGGATCGAAATCGCCGGAATAGTACAACGTGATCCCCTCATCCGGAATCCGTTCCAGCAACAGCCAGACCGCATAGCGGAACTGGCCGTTCGTGCAGACCATCGGACAGTCCGGGAAGGCATCCAACAAGATGGAATACACGCCTGAATTTTCGATCAGGAAAATCTGCTTTCCTTTGCCGGGCCGGATCCATGAGATATCCAAAAGCTGGCGAACCGGCACATTCCACGGTATCCGGTCCAGACAGGCATCCTGCCACATGGCGATCGGATCCTCCCCACGATAAGCGAGCAGTCCGTTCACGGCGGTGAAATTCATGATGTCATCCTTTATGATCTTGAACAGTCCGTAGATTTCATTTTCCAGTTCCGCTTTTGACAAGAACCCGTTCATCGCCTGAGCTGAGTCAGCCTCCGCATACTGATGATACAGCATCATGAAAAGCAGCTGTCCGGTCAGACCGTTTGAGTCGAAGGCATGCGGATTACTGGTGATGCGGTGCGCGAAGACGGGCAATTTCGTATATTCCTGCGGGAGATTGTGCAGTGCCTCCGCAACGTTCCTGAAGGTAGCCAAGCAGGCAGACGGCTCCTTCTGGAAGCAGTCCGAATAAACGGCGTTACGGTTTCGGCTGAAGACCTCCCTGAACAGTGGATAAATACCACCGATTTCCGCCAGGAATGCAGCGTATTCCGCCTCTGCATCATCCGCCAGTTCCTGTTTCGTTTTAAGTTGCTTTCCGATTACGCTTTCAACCACAATCTCAAAAGGGATCGGCTCGAATTTACTCCCCTCGTAATTGCGCTTGAAATCGCTGATTTTGATATTTTTGCTTATTTCCCATTCCCATTGCGCAAGGCCCATGAACGTCAGCAACGGCTCTGTATCGACTTTTTTGAATAGCGACTTGCTGATCGTGCCGGTGAAGCGTCCAAAGCTCTCATATTTTTTATGGATTTGTTTGATACAGATGACCATTACCGGTTTGCTTGCAAAATAGTGGATGGCTTCCGCCTTCAGTTTCTCATTAAGCCTTTCATCCAGCTTGGCCACCCCCAGCGCTTTCCGGATCGGCATCTTCATAAAGATCAACTTCATCCGGCAGCAGCAACGTTTTCACTTTCCCGTCCCAGTGGTACTGGATCGTCGAGACGGTCGGTGCATTCTTGGGCCTGATCAGTTCGTACGTGTTCAAGCTGGAGACCGTTTGATATTCCCCGTAGAGCGCCTGGGAATTCATCATATAGTTGAACTCCAGTTGCTCCGTTGCCTTGAACAATTCGGCGATGTTCAGGTCGTCGATGCCGGCAAACGCCTCATCCAGCGTGATGATGTACGGGGCGTCCTTCCCGGCATCCTGGTAGCGGGAATACATGGCGGTGAACAGCGGTAAGTACATCGCGATTGCTTTTTCGCCCCCGCTGAACTGATTGAACTTGTTATTGGAAAGTTCCTTCATGACCTCATTTTTGCGGTGATGCCACAGTTCGAAGCTGAACCATTTCCGGTAATCCAACACTTCCTGCAGCACCTGATAAAGGCTGTCTTCGCCATTAGATTCATCCCGCATTAGCTTGGCCTGCTCGATGCGGTCCTGGAAATGCTGCTTGATCGCATCCCTATCGCTTTCCTTCATGATATTTCTGTCTTTCCGCAACAACTCCACCAGCCGCGCCGTCGACAAACTCTCGTCACTATCCGCCGCATTGGGTTTCCATCGGATTGAAAGCGTCAGCCCGGAAGAATTGTCCTGATGTTCGAGGATATCATTCATCTTGGACACCCATTTTTGGGCATTGCCGATTAGCGTCCGCAGGACATTCCCGATCGAATGGAATATGATCTGTTCGAACAATTCCTTATCGTCTTTGCGCAGCACCAATTTGGTTTTTTCAATCTGGTCCTCTAAGCTCTTTTTCAGGTCATTCGGACTTCTCCATGCCCCCTCCGAGTTCACTTGGTAGATCCTGATTTGATTTGCATGATGCCAAATCTCCATTTTGTCGCGGAATTCCTGAGCCTCGAACTCGTTGAACCAAGTCGGCTCTGTAACGATCTGTTCCTGGATGATTTTCGGACGGTAGTCGATCAGGTCCGATTCCATTTGCCGATGGATGGCATCCAGATTTCCCTCCAACTGCACCAAGCGATTCTCCTGATTGGCCCAATTTATTAGGTAGTCTTCGGCTAAAGCTGTCAAAGATTTATCTCCACCTTTGCCGTATCTGGCAATCTCTTTCGCAAAGGTATCCCTCCATAGTTGTGTATACGGCTTGTCGAAGCGGATCTGTTCCTCGAGCTGTTTCAGGTTCATTTTGATGACTGTGTACTTGGTGCCATGATCGTGTTGCTCTTGCTGAATAGTTTTCCTGCGCCCTTCTCCATCCGTGATGTTTCGAATGCAAGACTCGATCCGTTCCGTTATTTCGGCGACATTGTTGATTTTCTGCAGTTCCAAATTTGAGTCCAATAGCCTTTCAAGCTTATGCTGATTCGCTGCCTCTTCATCGTAGTCCGCTAGCGATTCCTGAAAATCTTCACGTAGCATATTCAATTGCTTTTCTGTCTCTGCACTGTTATCAGCAATATAGCTTTTTTTCCTCGTCACTTCAGTCCAATTTTGAAATGAAAGTTGATAATAATCGAATGATTTTTCGGCCCCTTCGTATTCAGCCAAAGTAAAACCAATCGTGTTTCCTTTAGCCGATTGATGTAGTGTGATCCTCAAATTATCTGCCTTGTTTTTGATTTCCTGCAGTTCTCTTTGTTTTCGTTCCAACTCGCTCTCGCCGCGACTGATCTCCATCTCCATCTCCAAAATGTTGTGGTTGGCAAAAGCGAGTTCCTTGTCGTCAGGAAGAAGCGTCAGGTCGGCATCAACAGCATTCATGGTAGCCAATAATCCGCTCTCCTCCACCAGAGTCGTCTGCAGTTCTGCATCCAGGCGCTCGATTTCTTCCTCCAATGACCGGATTTTTTCCATCCTGTAGCGTTCCCGACTGGCTTTGCCGATATAGCTGGCTCGATAGTCCGTGTCCGCTTTACCTCTCAGCGAAAACAGCCGGTAACTGCCGTCTTCTGAAATGATCGGGGCTGTGGATTCGAACTCGCCACCGTCGATCACTTCAATCGATTGGAGAATGTCCTGCACATAGCCGGCATCCACGCTGCGCCCACTGCTATCGGGGACAAGGTAATCAGCCAGGGTCTGGGTGAAGAACTGCGGATTCGGCAACAATTGTCTGTCGCCTTCCAATACCAACTTTTCTTCAGAAAGTAAGGCATCCAAAAATCCGGTCTCCATCAATGCACTTTCAATAGCATTGCGTTTCTCGTCGGCCAAGTTGGATCTGAAATCGACACAGGAGTAGAACGGTTCAGCCGCAATACTCGCTTGCGCCAATTGTTCGCGATAGTTTTGACTGGCCTTGCTCCGCTCCGGAATTGGATCCTTCTCATCTTTCCAGGCGCGCATTTCTTTTTCGTGCTCTGCAATGGTTTTCCTGATCGATTGCATCCGGCTCCTGATCGGCAGCAGAACATTGCTGATGCGTTGTTTTTCATCATTTGCGGCCCTGTAAATCGGCTCAGTGACCTGCGTAAACCGGATCGTTTTCGCATACAGGCCTTCCAGTCTACGAAGGACCTCGCTGTACTCGGTTTGTGGCACCGTGAAATGTGCTTGGTTCTGCCAGTGGCTGAAATCGCTGATGAGTTTTTCCTTTTCATCAGTAAAGATTCCCTGCCATTGCCGCTCATTTTTCCGGTCAGCCTCCAGTTTTTCGGCTATGTCACCCAGTTCCTTGTCGATGCGTTTCTGGACGTCCACCGCTGCGTTCAGGTCCTTGAACAGCGAGACCATGTAGCGCAAATGATCCCTATATACTAGGTTCTTTGATTTCCAAAACTCAAAGGAATGTTCCCTTGTCTTTCTTTCGAAGTCGGCCAGATGCTGTTCATTTTCAACAAGGTAACCGGATCCCTCTGCGTGTTCCGCCATTTCGTCAGCCAAAGCAACCAATTCCTTTTCGGCCCGCTCCAGATTCCGGATGTAATCTTCCAACTTGTTAAGAGTTTCAGCCACCTGCTGCTCTTTCTTGCTTACCCTGCCACTATATATATCCAGAGCCAACTTGCTGCTCTCCAGACTTTGTTTGAGCTGGGTTCCCTTCTCGATCAGCTGATAGGCCTCATTCTGTTTCAGTTCATCCTGTTCCTGACGCCAGAGCAAAAGATTCTGTTCCAGCTCTTCCTGCTCCTTCTGCAGCGCAGCCAAGATGCTGGTAAGTTCATCCCGTTGGGCCGTATCGGCGTCTATCTTGGCTTGCTTCTGCTTCGTCATTTGGTCGTTCTCCAGCCAACGGTTCGCCAACTGCCTCAGTTTCTCTTCGTACAAACTTTCGTAGCTCTGTTGGATTTTGCCTACCGCCTTGGATTCGCGCTCGAACTGGCCGAGCCGTTCGCGGCTGGCATCGATCTGTTCCAATGTCCGCGAAACCGGTTGGAGATCATCTTCCTTCAGTGCTGGTAGGGAATTCGTCAAAATTTTGTAGATTTCTGTCGGCGTGAATGCCCTGGATAATTTTGGGCTGCGCAATTCCATCAACAATTTGATGCAATCTTCAAATTGGCCCAGACTGTCGAACCCAAAAATGCGTTCGTTCACAAATTCCTGGTATTCCTTCTGGGAAGACATCACTTTTCCGCCCTCGGCAATTCGGTTGGTTAATTGGCGTTTGGACAAAGGCTGCAGCTGCTCCCTTTTCAGCTCCTCAAACAGGCTGAAGTCCATGCCTATTCGCCTGCCGTCCGTGATTCCGAAGTACCATTTCCCCAACGAGCCTCCCCGTTTGGCCTGCAGTCCGATGCCGACCGTCAAATAGGAATCCTGTTCTTTCCGTTTGAATTCCAGGAAGAGATAACCTGTCCGTTCCTGAATCTTCGACACCTGCTCCTCACCCAAAAGATAATCTTCCATCTTTCTGGCGCGGCTTCCGAAAGAATCCAGCCGGGTCGGGTCCGTTTTGCCGTCCAACAAGGTAGGCAGCAGACTCTGCATCGTCACCGATTTACCCGATCCGTTGGAGCCGCGCAACAACATTTTCCCATCAGCGAACTCAAAATATTGTTCATCATAGTACCAGAAATTGACGATGCCGGTTCTGTTCATTACCCATTTATTCGTTTTGTTCACTGCTGTCTCCCTCATCTCCATCAAATTCTTCCTCAGGCATATCATCTTCCTCCAACAATTTCTGAAGAAAATCCTGCGGGTACTTGCCTGTATTGCGCGCAAATGTCGGGAGGATCGTGACGTTTCCGTCTCCATCTTCTGCAAAGAAACGCCACTTGATGCCATTCTCCAGTATCAATCTGGCCAATTTTTTATCAACGCTCTCGCGGTATTCCTTCGACCAGCCCTTCCTGTTCTGGGTGGCATGCTGGCCGATCAGAGCCAGCCATTGATTTTTCGATAAATGGATGCACCCATATGCGTCCGCTGCATAATCCGAAGTGCGGACCATCTCCGCCAGCTGCAGCAGGCTCTCGTCGGCAGATTTCAGCATTGGGAAATAAGTCTGCTGCTTCAGGCGCTCCTCCAGCGTCAACATCGCCACATCCTTCGTCAACTCGAAGGTGTATGGCGTATTTTTTTCAAAAAAAGCACTGATGTACTGTTGCTGATTGCGCAGATAATAAAACAATCTGTCGTTCTCTTCGGTGCGCAGGATCGCCGGTTCCATCATCAGCCGTCTGAAAGCGACCGTGCTCGTCTCTTCTTCGGCCCGCTCCCGTTCCATCTGCATCAATTCCCGCCAATCCTGGAATTGGGTGATGTCTTCTGGATAGGAACGCATGAAATATTTGCTGTAGGGGCTGACTTTGTAGAGTACTTCATTGGACTCGGAGGTCGCGAAATCATCGGTCTTCCCCTCGATCGTATCGATCAATTGCATGTCAGTCATCACGTTCAGAACGCGCACTAGGCTTTTTCGGTGGTTGAAATTGGTCCAGTCCAGGAGGTCCCGTTCAGGATAAAACAGGTCCAGTTCATCAACGAGTTCATTGATCAGAAACGCTTCGCCTTCGCTTTTATCCTCCGTATAGGCCATCGCGCAGGCAAACAGGGCATAATCCATCGGCTCGTTGAAAGTCGTGATGCCCATCCAATCCTGGGATTCAAATGGGATTTTTTCCAACTTGATGAATTTAGCATGCACAATCAAGCGCAGCCCGAATATTCTCTGGGTGACGCGCTTCAGGTCGTTTTCGATGCGCAAAAGCTGATGGTAGACGTCCTTATCGGTTTCCCGTATGATCCAAAAATTTTCAAAGAGGATGCTGAGTCCTTCGCGGATATCCTCACTGCTTGCCGGCATTCCTGTCACCTCCTGTATTTTCCTTGTCAATCAGCATATAGACGACATTCGGCATCTCCAAAAAGCCATCTTCGGATTCCAACATGACTTTTACGCTCCTATCAACCTTGATCGCGAAAACTTGGCCAAATTCGGTTGCGATGGTTCTCTCTTCATTCTGGAAAGACAGGCTCAGCCATTTCAACAATAATTTCCGGATTGATGCATCCATAAAGGGATGTTCAATCAAATCGATCTTTCCGTTCTGGATATAGTGCTGCAGGGATTTTTCGAGTTCTTGCCGTTGCTGCAGATGGGCCACTACGGCTTCTTTCTTCGCCTGGGTATTTCGCGAGAAGGCCGTCGCGCTTGTCCGTTCCCGATACGCTCTGATATGCGGAATCGTCTCATGGACGGTCGCCGGAATATCCCAGATGTCCGCAAATTTGATGCTGGTTTCGGAAGGCTTCACATAATAGTGCTGCGTGTGAAAGGCGCCGAATACCTGCGAGGAAAGCTGATGCGCTTCCTCAACGGACCGACAGTGCAGGAACCACTCAGCCAAGTGGATATAGTCCTTTTTCCGGCTCTGATGCTGTTGCATGCGGTCGCTGAAACGTTGGATCATCCGGGTGATTTTGCTGATGGCCTGATTGGTCTGTTTCATCAAGGAACTGTACTCACTGGACTTCCCTTGCCCATCGATGAACCAAGCAAGCATCGTGTCCCAAATCCCAAAAAGCTCAGCCGTCAGTTTCACCTCATCCAGAACCGTTTCATCAAAGCGGGGAATCTCTTTTTCATGGTTGATGACGCATCTGGCGACGAGCAATAGTTTTTCCTTGGATACTCCCTGCAAAGCGTGCTGGATCTGATAGGAAGTGTTCTGCATCGTAACAATGAAGTCCCGCAGATAAAAAACGAACTGGTCTTTGAATACCAGGAACGCCTCCGTCTGCATCTGGCTTTCCGTCCGTTCGCTGTTCAGATAGCCGATGTAGTCGGATGTATTGGTTTTGATGCTCGTAAAATGCGTGACGGTGTCCTGCCAAATGTTGAACAGTTCCTTCTCGTCGGATTGTTGATCCAACTCCCTTATGGCTGACAGAAACCTTTCAAAAGTATTCTTATCCAAGGCCCCTCTGCTGTGGCCGGTCTTGCCGCTCAATTTCTCCAGCATCTCTTCGATCGCGATGCTGGTTTCGGAAATCTGGTAGCGGAAATGTTTATTTTTGTATTCCGCTATGCTCTTGGGTTCGCTCATTTCCTGACGCGTCTCCAGGTTTTCCCATCCCACCAGGCTGGTCAGATCCTGATCCAATTCTTTTTCGGAATAGCCCGCAAATCCATCCAGACTCTGCATGTACTCCAGCACATCTCCCCGGTACAGCAAATCGTTCATCTTCCGATGCTGCTGATAGAAAAAGTGCATGATGGTACGGTAGCGCTGGAAATTGTCCGCTGACAGATAGCTTGCTTCATTTATTTTACTGTACTCGATTGCGTCGGCCAGAATACTCACTCCTTGATCATGAATTGTATGTAAAAAGCTTCCCATATTAATATCCGTAGTTCGTTGTTCCCACATCAAAATATAACGATACATCCATTTTATCACAACAGTTCCAATTCTTTTCCTGCAGAATTAACTAGTGCTATACTGACTTTAGAGATCCTCATTCCACGAAAAAGCAAGACCGAATCCGGATTTCGAAAATCTGAAAATCGAAGGGGTTTGTATCATGGACAAAGAGCAATTCGATATCATGAAAAATCGCAAAGGTTTCATTGCAGCGTTGGATCAAAGTGGCGGCAGCACGCCCAAAGCACTGGCATTGTACGGTATTTCGGAAGATAGCTACAACGGTGAAGAAGAGATGTTCACGCTCGTCCATGAGATGCGCTCCCGCATCGTCACCTCGCCTGTTTTCAGTTCGGAACACATCTTGGGGGCTATCCTGTTCGAACAAACGATGGACCGCAAAGTCGATGGCCTCTATACGGCCGACTACCTCTGGGAAAAGAAACGCATCGTGCCCTTCCTGAAAGTCGATAAAGGGCTTGATGCTGAAGCTGATGGCGTCCAGTTGATGAAACCGAATCCGGATTTGGATGCCCTGCTCGCGCGCGCAAACGAGCGCCATATCTTCGGTACCAAGATGCGTTCCGTGATCAAATCAGCCAATCGTGAAGGTATCAAAAAAGTCGTCGCCCAGCAGTTTGAAGTCGGCAAGCAAATCATTGCGGCCGGTCTGATCCCGATCATCGAGCCGGAAGTCGACATCCACAGCGCGGACAAAGCTGAATCGGAAGCGATCCTCAAGGAAGAATTGTTGTTGGCGCTTGATGCGCTGAATCCGGATCAGTTTGTGATGCTGAAGCTTTCGATTCCGAGCGTAGATGATTTCTACAAGGAACTGATTGCCCATCCGCAAGTAGTGCGGGTCGTGGCATTATCCGGCGGTTATTCGCGGGAAGAAGCCAACGAAAAATTGACCCACAATCCAGGATTAATCGCGAGCTTCTCGCGGGCGTTGTCCGAAGGCTTGACTGCCGGCCTGACGGATGATGAATTTAAGACTAAATTGGCTGAATCGATCCAATCCATCTATGACGCCTCCATCGTTTGATGGTCACGAAAAAAGCCCCCGACTGCAGCGTTATAACGCTGTAATCGGGGGCTTTTCATATTATATTGTTAAGCATGTTCTGCATTGCGCTTGTGCCAGCTTCTGACGATGGCCGAAAGCGTAAAGCAGATGATGAAGTATACCAAGGCCAGGAAGGCATAAATCATGAACACTTCTGATGTTTTCGTCACTTTACCAAGAATAACTTGTCCACTTCTTGTGAATTCCATGATTCCCAGACCCGCCAAGAAAGATGTATCCTTGATGGTGGTGATCACTTGCGACAACAGCGAAGGGATGATTTTCTTGAATGCTTGCGGCAGAACGATATACCACAAAGTCTGCATGAAAGAAAAACCTTGGGAATGGGCAGCTTCAAATTGCCCTTTCGGTATCGAATTCAATCCGCCGCGCACGATTTCGGCTACAACAGCCGATGTGTACAGGAACAGGGCGAAAGACCCTTTCAAGGTGATCGTGCTGCCCGGTATCAAGAAAGAACACGAGAGCATCCATAAAAGTAACGGTGTATTCCGGAAAAGCTCGATGTAGGCACCAGCCAGTTTTCCGAATACTTTTTTCTCATAATTACGCAACAGGCCCAATACCGTACCGAAGATGATCGAAAGGATGACGACACCGATAGAAATCAGCAATGCCAGTTTCAATCCTTCCATCATGAACGACACATTCGATGGTGTGAAGACTGTTCTGATCGATTCCATCATTCCATCACCTCCGGAATATCCACGCCAACGTTGACGACAACCGTATCATTGTCTTTCAGTTTTTGCTCGTATTTCCGCGCAAATGTTGCAAGCGGGAAGCAAAGCAGGAAATAAAGCAATCCGGCAACTGCGTAAGCAGGTCCGTAGTTCAGACTGTATGAAGCATAAGAATCGGCTACATACATCAGGTCCGCTCCAGCGATGATCGCCAACACGGAAGTATTTTTGATCAAGTTGACAGCTTGATTGGTCAAAGGCGGCAAAATAATTTTGACCATCTGCGGCAAGATGATGTAACGCATTGTTTGAACGTAGTTGAAGCCCTCTGAGTAAGCTGCCTCTTCTTGGCCTTTCGGAACAGCGAGGATACCTGCACGAACGACTTCAGCGATGTAGGCACCGTGATACATCCCTACACCGACTACCCCGATCGTAAATTCACTCAACACCAAGCCTGCCATGGCAAGCCCGTTGTACATGAAGAAGATTTGGATAACCAACGGGATATTCTGAAACATTTCCACGTATATTCTGGCAACAGCACGAGGCAATCGGCCTTTTGCCGTGGACATGGTCCCCACGACAACCCCGATGACCAAAGCCAGCAACAACGCCAACACAGCGACTTGGAGTGTCCGAATAAATCCGGCTCCAATGTCGCTGCTGTTTTCAAGAAGGCTTTCCCAACGCCAGAGAGCGAATGGATTGGTACTTCTCATTACTCGCCCAATCCCCACTCAGTAATCATTGCATCAAGGGTGCCGTCTTCTCCCCATGCAGTGATTAAGTCATTAACAGTCGTTGCCAATTCTGTGTTTGATTTCTTGATCGCAACACCGTAATCTTGTGTAGCGAAGCGGTCTTTCAGGATTTGAGTTGAATCATCCAAGTAGCCAGCCAAGATGGATCTGTCCACGCTGAATGCATCCACACGGCCGGAATCCAAAGCAGCTTTGATTTCTGGATAAGTAGCATATTCTGAGTAGCTCAAGGAAATGCCGTATTGCTCAGCTTCAGCGTTGATTGCATCAGCAGTTGTTGAACTTTGGGCAACCCCGATTGTAGCACCGTCCATGTCAGCCAGACCAGTGTATCCTTTGTCTTTCTTAACCAACAGGCCGACTGCATCCACATAATAAGCATCAGAGAAGTTATAGGTTTCTTTACGTTCTTCTGTAACTGTGAATGTTGCGATGACCATATCCACTTCGCCGTTATCCAATAATGGACCACGCGTTTTTGCAGTTACCGGAACCAATTCAATCGCTTCAGCATCGCCTAAGATTTCTTCAGCGATTTTTTTTGCGATGTCGATTTCAAAACCTTCGATTTCGTTTGTTTCAGTGTTTCTTAATCCAAAATTCGGCACATCTTCTTTAACGCCGACTTTCAATACGCCTGCTTCTTTGATTGTTTCTGCGGTCACTTGACCGGAAGCATCTGTTGCGGAACCAGCCGCAGAATCTGCTGTATCCGTAGCATCACTACCGCAAGCACCCAAGAACAATGCAGCCGATAAACATAACGAAACCCATAGATTTTTCTTTTTCATACCCAATTCCTCCTATAATGTTGTATTCCGAAAAGATCGGTTATCTTAAAATTTTACCCAAGAAGGCTTTCGTCCGCTCGTTTGTCGGATTGTCGAAAAAGTGCTCCGGAGTGCCTTCTTCAACAATCATGCCGTCAGCCATGAAGATTACCCGATCGGCAACTTGTCTCGCAAAACCCATTTCGTGCGTCACCACAACCATCGTGATGTTCATGCTGGAAAGTTTGATCATGACATCCAATACTTCCTGAACCGTTTCAGGGTCCAATGCCGAAGTGGGTTCATCAAAAAGAATGATCTTTCGCTGTGAACAAAGTGCTCTTGCGATTGCTACTCTTTGTTGTTGTCCGCCTGAGAGTGTTGAAGGATAGACGTTCGCCTTTTCTCGCAATCCGACGATATCCAAATATTCGTAAGCCATCTCTTCCGCTTCTTTTTTGGTTTTCCCTTGCAGCTTCATAGGGCCGATTGTCAGGTTGCCTAACACGGTCATATGCGGATACAAATTAAATTGTTGAAAAACCATTGCAGAGGAATGACGGACAATGTCCAACTTGTTCTTAGGTGTGACTTCTGTGCCGTCTATAAAAACTTTTCCGTCTGTAGGCTCTTCGAGGAAATTCATACAACGGACTGTCGTACTTTTACCTGAACCGGAAGGCCCGATAATAACCACTTTTTCCCCTTCGGCAACTTCAAGGTTGATATCCTTCAACACATGGTTGGCGCCGAAATACTTGTTTACGTGCTCTAACTTAATCAATTTTGCCTCAACCCCTTTTATGCTCGCCATCACGCTGCTTTAATTTCAAGAGCATGGATTGGATCCTTGTCAAGAAAGGACCTCTTCTTATATTTATACCGTTAAGCAAAATTATAATGAAAGCATGATTAAAAATCAATTAAATTCTTCCGCGAGAATGTAAGACTTTCTCACACGATTTTTCGATCTACTTACTAAATCCTTAAAAATAGCCGATTTTATGTCTGTTTTATGAGAAATCCTTCCACGGAAATTGCTTTCATTAAGTCAAATCCGCGTAAATGGAGCATATTAAAAAAACAATCCCATTCGCAACATATTGTCTGACTAACAATTTATTGTTAATTCTCATTTCATTTTGCAGTTCTTACTCGAATCAGCCGAAACCGGCACATTTAAGTGTATCTTCCCATTCTTTTTTGTTAAAATGATTTAGTATGAAAATTCCATGATAAAGGGGTACTTACTTTGCCAGAAAAACATAATAAAATTCTTTCTTCCAAAAACTGGGCACCGCATACTCACCAAGCGCTGAATGCTGTCATCGCTGCCTATGGGAACCAAAACAGTTCATTCGACCCAACTGACCCTCCTTACGTCGTATTTGATTTCGACAATACTTCGGCCATCATGGATATAGAAGATACCTTGATGCTTTACATGTTGTTGCATCTTGATTACCGTTTGACGCCTGATCAGTTCCACGCGATTTTGACGGATGGTCTCGAGAATGTCGGTGCAACAGAAGACACGCTCCTTGATAAGACCAATCCGCTTGCTACAATCGGCAATATCGCAGACGATATTAAAGTGGCTTACGCTTGGCTGTATGATCATTATGAAGGCTTTATGCAAGGCGGTACCCTCTCGTTGGAAGAAGCCAAAAAAACTTCTTATTATGAAGAATTCGCAGCAAAAATCCGTCTGTTCTACACGGTCATCAACGGCGATTTCAAAAGAAAGGCCGGCTATCCTTGGATGACGTATCTTTTCACGCAACGCACAAGCGAAGATCTGCGCCAACTGGCTTATCAATCCATCTCCTACTGGTTGCAGTACGGCAAATTCGAGCGCGTGACCTTGACGAGTCCAGCTGAACTGCCGAGCAAAGCCGGCGTCATCGTTTCCCATTACGATACCGGTTTGGCTTTCCCGAACGAATTGAAAGAACTCTACCATGTGCTGAAGGCGAATGGCATCGTCGTCTATGTCATTTCGGCTTCACCGGCGGATGTCGTCCAGGTCGCTGCAACGCATCCGGACTTCGGCTACGGTTTGGACAATGAGCACGTCATCGGCATGTATTACAACAAGGATGAAAACGGTCTGATCCAACCTTGCATGCAACCGGGCAAAAACATCACCAAAGGACCCGGAAAAACAGCCGTCATCACGGAACAACTGATGCCGAAGCACAACGAAAAACAGCCGCTGATGCTCTTCGGGGACAGCACCGGCGACTACGATATGATGATGGAACTACAGGACGTCAAACTCTGCGTCCTCTTCAACCGCTACCTGAACGACGACACCCAAAAATTGGCGCGCGAAGCCTTCCGCACAATCGGGGACGCGAACCCGCGCATCGTTCTGCAGGGACGCGACGAAAACAAAGGCCGCCTACGCCCTTCCGAGAAGACAATCCTTTTGGGAACCCAAGAAGAAGTACTCATCCACGAAGTATAGACAAAAAGAAGCCTCCGCTCAATTTTATTAATTGGCGGGGCTTCTTTTTTGTTTATAGAATGATGCGCGATTCGAATTTTTGATGGCAAGTCGGACATTTCACTGTCTTTTTGCCGCGTTTGACGGGCAAACGCAGAGTCGTCCTGCAGTTAGGGCATTTGCGGAAACGGGCCACCTTGATTTCCTTGAACCTTCTGAATAGCAGCTTCAGCTTTTTCTGGTTCGGCTGCCACCATTTCAGGAATTTGCGGTTTTCTTCAGAGCGTTTATAGATTTTTTTCGAGTAGACCCTGAACAGGGCCCAGAAAATCAAGATTTGCGCCACGAAAACTAACATACCCAAGTTTGTCGTTGCACCCAAAAAGTACAGCACCATACCGGAAATGACCAAAGCGTTGTAAAGCTGATCCGCGCCGTATCTTCCGCGCATAAAATTCATTATTTTTATTTTTAATTTTTCCAATCGGCTATCCCCTTAATTCTTCGTTTGCCTGTTCCTAGAGCCGAAAAAACGCTTCAGTAACAAGCACTATTGTCCCATTATAGCACAACACTTGGTTCTAAAAGGTTAAGAATAATCGAATATGGACAGATGATATACGTTAATACGCGTTAGGTTCTATCACAGCAAGCAGGATTGATAGTCCTAAGAAAAAACATCCTTTATATCCGATCGGTTTTTTTCAAACTGCTTTCCACAATTCCGAACTTGGAGGCGCTGTGATACAATGGAAGGAACTATTACAAATGAACGGAGGTGCATCATGGGTATACGCGACTTTTTCAAAAAAGGGGCTAAAGAAAAGGACCTGCCTGTTGCCGACGCTTCAGAAGATGCAAACGACAGCGTTGGCCGGATACTGTTTCAGACACGTTGGAGAAGCAGTGCGCTGTTCGCGGATAACAGCCTTATCCAGAAAGTTGCGGAGCACATTATCCTGGAAGATCCCTTCTGCAAACCGTTCGGATGGCTTGAGGATGAAGCGATTGCTCGGACAAATCGGCGGATCTATGAATACGAACAAGTCACGACGCTGAACGTGGCCATCAAAGACGGCAACCTTATGATTGAGGGCCTGTCCCTTGGGAAACTTCCTGCAGAACAGTGGAACGAAATAAGCCCTTATTACGGAAAAAAGGATTTCACTGCATTCGTCTATGTCACCGGAGGGCGCTACAAATTCTATTCGGATGATTCAAAAACAGTCGAAACGGCCTATACGCCTTATGATCTGGACATTTTTATTCAGTTTGAATGAGGGATTTCCGATCACCAGCAGCCTGCCCTTTTCGCCCTTTGCTTCCCCATACAGTTCCAGCCTCACATATCCCGGTTGGAGCGTCAGCGGAACTTCCCTTGATTGATTTTCTTTCAGTTCGATTTCTTTGATGACTTCCTCATTTTGAATGACAATGAGCCGCTACCCTTTAAAGCCGAAGTTGCGCAATTTCTCCTGTAAAATAGATTCCAGTCTGACGTGCAGCCGTGCTGCTCCAGTCTGTAGTTCCTGCCCAAGGTGATGAGAACGCCCATTCTGTTCGATCTGCATCTGCAGCCGCGGACCGAGCGTGATATAAAAGTTGCCGTTCCCCATGCTCTCCTTGACGCCAGCTTCCGTCAACTCCCGCAATCCGATGTACCTCAGAGCCGTGTTATCCATTTCGCTTTCGATGGTGGTCGGTAATCGTCAGGATATCATAACCGAAATCCTTGGCGCTTCCGAGCAGTTCCTCGGTCGTGAAGCCGCCATCGCTGTGATTCGTATGCGAGTGCAGTTCGATTGCATAATAATTCATTTTAATTCTCCCCCTGGATCATTAATTTGACTGTAACCTGATCCGAAGCAGACAATGCGGATGTTCCGTACCAAAAGAGTCAAGGAGCACTTGAGAGATGATAATCAATACCTTTTCCGAACCTGCGGTAGATTCGTTTTGGATTTAGGTATTTCATTCTGCTTGCTCCCTTTTCTGTTGGATATAGGTCCAGGCTTTTTTGGTCGTTATGTTGTAGATATTTTCCTTTTCGTAATTTCCAATCGAAATCAAGTCGTTCACGGTCCACAAGGAAAACTCCAATGCCAACTGCTTACCTTTTTCCTGCACAGCCTCCGTGAACAACTGATGATTGATGTTGATGACTTTCGCTTGGCTGCGGGCCAGTTTGGCCAACGCTTCAAGCAACACATTTTCTCCCCATCGCCCAATATGTTCGCCATGAAAGGAGTCATCCATACCGTTTTCGATGTTCATTAAAATCTGATTGCTCCACTTTGACAAATACCTGCAGGACACCGTTCCGCTCAGTTCCACTTGTGGCCAAAGATCGTATTTGTCGGCCAACCCGTAAACGGCCTCTTCCAGACCGGTTTCTTTCAGGTCGCAATTAATGCGGGTCGGACTTTTTTCTCGGGCGATATATGCGAACACATCTTCCAAAGAGACATAGTGCTGCCCATCCTTCAATATATCGTGATGCAGAACAAGATGACGTTCCTTGTTCATCCGAACATCGACTTCTATGGCTGAAACTTGCTGTTTGTTGCTGAAGAATGCAACAAACTCCATACTGTTGTCTGCCAATCCGTCACTGCCGGAGTGCGCTGTTAGATAGGACATTTTTGATTCATCCTCCCTCTTTTTGCTTATTAATCCACTATAGCAAGGTTTTGTAAATATCCCGTCAAGATACAATAAAATATATACAAATTTTGTAGCATCTTTGTAAACGAAGTAATTTTTGTTCTAATGTAAATTTTGTGCCATCAAACGGATTGGGCTGCGGTGATCACCTTCTCCGGAGAAGGCTTGCCTGACCGGAGAAGCGGATATGATCAGGGGCCTCAGCTCCTGTCAGCCAATGCTTGCCGAAGCTGGGGATGAAATAGGGTCATCTTCTCCGGCGAAGGTTCGCTTGGCCGGAGCTGAATTTCAGCCATTCAAAAAAAACAGCACGCAAAAAAGAGGCGCCATCCTAATCAAACAGGATGGCGCCCCTTTTACGAGTTATTTTAACTTTTTATTTTGCTGCTTTACGGCGTTCTGACAAGATTGCCACGTTTTCTGCAACTTTTGCTTTAGTCAGCGGGTAGATGAACCATAGGCATAGCGCAACGCAGGTATATCCGATAGCCGGTACGAGCGTAGCCACATCGTAGATGCTGTCAAGAACAGCTGCTTCTTGTGTTGCCGCAGCTGATGCATAACCGATAGCAGCCAGAGCGAAACCACCCAAACCGCCGGCCAAAGCTTGGCCAAGTTTTCTAGAGAAGGAGTAGACGGCGTATACTGTACCACTGTCCGCAGTGCCGGTTTTGACTTCTTGGTAGTCGATGATGTCCGTGATGAAAGCCCAGATGACTACGTTGAAGTAGTTCATTCCCAGACTTGCAAGAAATGCCATCGGAAGGAAGACCATTACATTGTCTGTATGGATGAAGTACAGGACTGCGTATACAATTGCCGAGAAGAACAACGCTACTGTCGCTGATTCTTTTTTACCGAAACGGGAAGCGATTTTGTTTGCGAAAGGCGCAAGCATCAATGTTCCGACAGTACCCAGGATACCGGCTACAGCCAATGTCTTGGAGCTCTTGAAATAATCGGCGTACAGATAAGCATTCATCGTGTTCACCAACAGCATGGACAATAACAGGAAGATTGCAGCTGCGATGATGCCGCCTAGTGCGCGGTTTGTAGATAAGCCTTTGATTAGAACTGCCATTTCTTTACCGAAAGATTGTTTTTCAGTTTCCGGTTTTTGTGGAATCTGTACACGCTCGATCGTGAAGTGATAACAGAATTGATACAGTGCGAAAGCAAGAACAGCAAAAACACCGGCCAAGAGTGTGAAGCGTTCAGGAATAACGATTTGCGCGCCGTTTGCGTCGGTTGTGTAGACGAACAACGGAACAAAGAAGGAAATGAAGATGCTGGCAAGGCTGGCTCCCATGCTGCGGAATACAGAAAGGGAAGCACGGTCTTCAGGCTTCTCGCTGATTACGGATGCCATCGATCCATAAGGGATGTTGATTGCTGTGTAGCAGATGCTGCCCCAGAACAGGTACGTTACAAAGATGTAGACGATTTTTGCAGTCATGGACCAGTTTTGAACAACTGACAAGAACATCAGGAAACCAGCGATAACAGCGAATGGCGCTACGCGTTTGATCCAAACCCGGAAGCGGCCGTCTTTTGAAGGCTTCAGCGTATCAACAAGACGTCCCATCCCCATATCCGTAAAAGCATCGACAACCCTTGCTGACAAGAACAACGTACCTACAACTGCTCCGCTGATGCCCAATACTTTCGTGTAGAACAACATCAAGAAAGAACTTGAGAAAATGAAGAATAAGTCATTTGCGATGTCCCCCGCCATATAGGCTAATTTATCGATCAGACCGAATTCCCTTACATTTCTTTTGTCATCGGTTACATTTTGTACTTTATTTGCGCTTGCGTGTTGCATTTCATGACCCCTTTTCTTATATTTGATAAAACGACGCTGAACCGGTTGATAAAATGAATAGCGACAATTTCACTATGCGATACTTGGTTTCGATTAAAAAACGATAAACGTTTTCAAATGAGACGTCGTAACATTTACACACAGAATATACCACGCATTTTTTCCGCATACAATGGATTTATTATTAACAATTTGTGAACGTTTTTCACGATATCTGTCCTATTCTTGATCCACCAACTATGTAAACGATACCAAAAAGACCAGCTATCCATATGTTACTTTGGATAGTTGGTCTGAAAATTAATGTTGTATTTTGACCTTTGTCACAATTGTTTCATTCCCCATCACCAGCACGTTCGTCAAAACAAACGCCAAGATGAAGGTTGCGATGCCGATCACAACATACATCGTCAATTGGTATGGATCGTAAATATACATCAGTGGCGACAACAACACTGCCAATCCGTAACTGTTCGCCTGTATCCCTAGCAGCGAAAGAGCCATACCTCCCAGAGCGGAACTCGCCAACATCACGCCGATTGCTTTCATTCCTGTGCGCATCACGACCCCGAACAGCGCCGGTTCGCTGATGCCAAGCATCTGGGTGACTGTCGCGGAAATGCCGGCCGTTTTTACCGCGGCGCTGTTGGTCCGCAAGGCTATCGCCAAACATACGGCGGCGTTCGCAAAGCCATACATCGCACAAACCGTGATCAGCGGGTTGAATCCGGTTGACGCAATCAGCGACGTTTCAATCATGATAAACATATGGTGCATGCCGGTCATGACCGCTATCGGATAGAGGAAGCCGATGATCAAGCCGCCGATACCAAAAGGCAGATGCAGGAACATTTCGATCAGTTTGACGGCCTGCGCTTCAAAACCGTGCACCAAGGGTCCGAGCACAAACAGCGCGATGAATACGGAAACCAGGATGACGATAAAGGGCGTAAAAATCAGGTCCATCGCGTTCGGCATCACCTTCCGCAGCTTCTTCTCCAGATTGGCGCCGATGATCCCGGTGATCAAGGCTGTCAAAATGGAGCCCTGGTAACCGACCAACGGAATGACGCCGAAAGCCATGATTGGCTCCGCCGTACCTCCCGCTACCGCATAGGCATTCGGCAAGGCCGGAAAAACGAGCATCAATCCGATCAGGAAGCCGATGATCGGCAAGCCGCCGACCTTTTTGAACGCCGACCAGCAGATGAACGCGGTCAGGAAGCCAAATGCGGTATCCGTCAAAACGGTCACGCTGGCGCTCAGCCAAGCCGGGATGGCATCAGGCGTAAATCCCATCGCACCGAGTACGGTCTCATTGAACAGCACGCCCTTCAGTCCTAAAAACAAACCGGTTGCGCCCAGGATCGGGATGATCGGGACAAAGATATCCGCGATATTGCGCACTCCCCGCTGCAATGCCGATGATTCATCCCTCGCGATCTCATCTTTGGAAGCTTCGTTGAAGGAATACAGCGTTTGCAATTCGGCGTATACTTTGTTGACGATGCCGGATCCGAGGATGATCTGATATTGCCCGGCGTTATAGAATACGCCTTTGACTTCTTCCACTTCCTCCACTTGGTCGTCATCGATCGCTTTGCGGTCCTTCACCTGCAGGCGCAAACGCGTCGCGCAGTGGGTAGCGGAGACGATATTATCGTCCCCCACTAGCGCTACTATTTTTCTGGCAATCTCCTGGTAATTCGGTAATTTAGACATTTTCTTCATCCTTTCTGATCATAATGGCTTGGTATGGTTTCAAAAGCGCTTGCGTTCCGGATTGTTCAAGGGTTGCATAGTTGTTCAACAGAATTTCTCCGGAAACCTTCTCGACTACAGTTTCTTTACTGCTCATGTTCACTAAAATCTGGATGACCTCATCTCCGGCGCGCTCATAGCCGACCACCTCATCCGACGTCTCCAATGGTTTGAAGGCTCCATAGATAAGCGCCTCCTTATGGATGGACTGATTTCTGAGTCGGATCATCTTTTTATAGAAGCTGAAGATGGAATCCGGATCGTTCACTTGGCCCGCTGCATTGACTTCTTCGTGATCGCCGACCAGCTTGAGCCAAGGTTCCGCCCCCTCATTGAAGCCGGCATTTTTCGTGGCATTCCATTGGAAAGGCGTGCGCCCGTTGTCGCGGGAGCGCTGGTTCACAAAGGCGAGCGATTCTTCCGCAGTGAAACCTTCCAGCATCGCGCGCGGATAATTATCCAGGCTGGACACATCATTGAAGTCAGCGATCGTATCCCGTTTGAAATTTTTCATCCCGATTTCCTGCCCTTGATAGATGTATGGAGTCCCCCGCAAAAAGAAGAAGAGAGTTCCCAAGGCTTTGGCGCCGATAGCGTTCTGGTAAGCCTCATCCTTGATGTACTTGGAAAGGGACCGCGGCTGATCGTGGTTTTCCAGGAAGTTCGCTCCCCAGCCGGATTTTTGGAGGGCGTTCTGGCTTTCGAATATCAGTTCCTTCAGTTCCTTCGGCTTCCAATCGGTTTTGCGGAACCATTCGCTGCCGTTCTCCACATCGATATCCGCATAGTGGAAATCGAAGATCATGTTGAAATAGCCGCCTTCCCCGATGTATTGGTCAAACTCATCATAAGTCACACCGGGCGCTTCGCCAACAGAAGCGCATGGATACTTGTTGAATGTTTTTTGGTTCAGTTCCGCCAAGAAATCAGCAATTCCCGGGCGGTTCCTCCCCTTGTGCTTCACGCTGGCCAATCCATCGGCCCCATCAGCTGGCGCATCGCCGTAATCCTGATCCTTTTTGATGAAGGTGATGGAGTCGATGCGGAAACCGGCAATGCCTTTTTCCAGCCACCAATTGATCATCGCGTAAATTTCCTCGCGCAAGGCTGGATTTTCCCAGTTCAGGTCCGGTTGCCTTTTGTCGAAGGTATGGAAATAGTAATTGTTTTCTTCTCCCGGAACTTTTTCCCAGACGCTGCCTCCGAAAATGGAGCGCCAGTTGTTCGGAGGGTTTCCGTTCTTGCCTTCTCTGAATATATAATAATCCCGATATTTGCTTTTTGGTTCGCGTAAAGCCTGCTGGAACCAGGCATGTTCATCAGAAGTATGGTTCACGACCAAATCCAGGATGATGCTGATGTCACGCTTTTTGGCTTCATCCAGCAATTCCTCAAAATCAGCCATCGAACCGAACTCGGGCTGGATTCCTTGGTAATCGGAAATGTCATAGCCATTGTCTACCATCGGCGAAGTGAAGATCGGACAGATCCACAGCATCGTGATCCCCAGTTCCTCCAGGTAAGGCAATTTCTGCGTGATGCCTTTGATATCGCCGCTGCCGTCGTTATCGCTGTCGTAAAAACTTTTCGGGTAAATCTGATAGACGACATCCTCTTTCCACCATTGCTTTTGTTCCATGTGTTCGCTGTCCGTTCTTTCCCTGATTGCGTTTTTCATGCTGACTCCTCCGTTTGTGGTATCGATACCACATTTCTGTTTTTTGAGAACCCGCCTAAGCGGATTCCCGTTTGATCAATTCTAATTTCAAATCTGTCGTATCTATCTGATAAGCAATCTCTTCGATCTGCGCTACCAACACCTTCGTGGCTTCTCTTCCCAATGCATCCACCGGTTGCGCAATCGTCGTCAGTTGGACCGCCAGCATCGCGGTGAACGGCTGATTGTCGAAGCCCATGATCGCCAAATCTTCGGGAACTTTCTTCCCAGCCTGCAGGAACTTCTGCAAAATGCCGCTGGCCACTTCATCACTGCCTGTGAAAATCGCATCCGGGCGGTTATTTTCCGGCAGGCTCAAAAGGGTCTCCGCAATGCGATGGCCATCCACAATAGTATGGACTTCCTTGAAGATCCAATCCTTCTTGATCGGAAGCTTGCTTACCAACAGCGCCTTCTCGAATCCTGCGGTCCGGGCATTTCCGTGGCCGCCCCTAGTCAATCTGCCGCCCGTACAGTAGGCGATTTTTTTGTAGCCTTTTGCGATCAGATAGTTTGTGGCTTCAAAAGTCGCCTGTTCCTGGTCGGTATAGACTTGCGGAATCGTCGAGCCGGGGATCCTCTCATTGCAGAAGACGATGGGTCCATACTGCTGATACGTTTCGATCACATCGGGATTGCCTTCTACCGAGCACATGATCAAACCAGTGATCACCTGCTGCTTCAGCATTTCCAGCATCTTCAGCTCGGCCGCCGAATCGTCGTAGGTCTGCATGACCAACACATTGTAGCCCAAAAGCTTGCTGTTCTTCTCGATCGAATCCACCAGATAGGAGAAAAATGGATTCGTTATGCGCGAAACCAGGATCCCGATCATGGTGCCTTTTTTGGAACGCAGTTGCGTCGCCACCATACTGGGCGAGTAGTTCAACTCATCCATCGCGTCTTTGATGCGTTTCTTCTTCTCATCCGAAATATAAGGATGGTCGTTCAGATACCGGGATACTGTCGAAACGGACAGCCCCGCCTTTTTAGCAACGTCCTTGATCGTCGCCATGCGAATCACTCCTCTCGTGTTTATGGTATCGATTTCATAAACAGAGTATAATGGAACCGATTCCTAAAGTCAACAAAGATTTTGGATTTTTTTATTTTAATGCTACATACTCCAAAAAAAGGAACGAAAGCAATCATCAGATGCCTCCGTTCCTCTTTCTGCAATTATTCCTAAAGATCGATTACATCGCCGCCGGTCACGCCATAGATTTGCGCGGTAACGTAGCTGGCGTTGTTGGATGCCAGGAAGACATAAACATGCGCCAGTTCGACCGGCTGTCCCGCCCTTCCCAACAAGGTTTTCTGCCCGAATTCCGGCAAAGCGCCATCGGGTTGTCCGTGATCCAATTGCAACGGCGTCCAAATTGGCCCTGGCGCCACGCCGTTCACGCGGATACCTTTCTTGGCGAACTGTTTCGCCAAGCTGATCGTGAAGCTGGCTATTGCGGATTTTGTGGCGGCATAATCCATCAAATGGGAGCTCGGATCGTAAGCCTGGATCGAGGTTGTCGTGATGATTGCGCCTCCCGCCGGCAGATGCGGCTCAGCAGCTTTAACCAGTCCGAACATCGAGATGATGTTGACTGTGAACGTATCTTTGACCTGTTCCAACGGCAATTCCGAAATGGACTCCCGCGCAATCTGCTGGGCGGCATTCAATACAAGTGTGTCCAGACCACCCAATGCTTCGACGGTTTTATCGATTATTTCTTGGTATTTGGATTCATCACGAAGGTCGTATGGAAGCAACACAGCCTTCCTGCCGGCCTTCTTTATATATTCAGCGACTTCTTCCGCATCGCGCTCTTCACCAGGGAAAAATTGGATCGCCACATCAGCACCTTCTCTGGCATAAGCGATCGCAGCCGCCCGTCCGATTCCGGAATCGCCACCCGTAATCAATACACGGCGATTCTCCAACAAGTGCTTACCTACGTAGCTTTCCTCCCCGCAATCGGGTTTCGGCAGCATCTTATCTTGCAAAGCAGGGGTGTCTTGATCCTGATCTGCAAATTTTCCAGTATGATACAACTCGCGTGGATCCTTCAAAATAGGTTCAGTCATCTCATTCACTCCTTTGTCTTTGTAAGAATAGTCTAATACACTTACTTATAATTTGGAAATGATAAGCCTTCTCAGAAGTCGTGATGCATATTCCAACCATTCTTTTATATAATTTTTTATATATTCTATTGACCCTTATATTCAGTAAGCGTATAATTACCCATATAACAAATGTGAAATAAAGCACAATATCAACTCGAATCTCCGCTGCTGCCATCCGAGCCGCTTCGATTATTATGGAGGAAAAAAATGAACATCGAACGATTTATTGAAGTCCGTAAAGCATTGAACCTTTCGCAGATGGAGCTGGCGGAGGGCATCTGCACCCAAGTTACCTTGAGTCGATTTGAGAACAACGGTCAAGTCCCGAATCTTAAAATTCTGATCAAGCTGTGCAACCGACTGAATCTACCCTTGGGGGAGCTGTTCCCTAAAGTAGGCGTCAAGTATACAGAAGCGACAGAAAAAATGAACAAAGCAGAATTTTTTCTGATCACAAGTGAATACGACCAAGCCTCGGACTTGCTGCAGAGCATCGCCGTGAGTGAAATCGAAGAAAACAGCCTGGCATTACGCTTCCATTATTTGAACGGCTTCATCATGATTGCGCAGCAGGTTCCAGTGACGGATGTATTGTTCACCTTCGATCAAATCTTGCTGTCTGATAAGGACGACGTGGAAATCTATCGCTTGCTGGCTTATACCGGTATCGG
Source organism: Trichococcus pasteurii (assembly GCF_900112935.1). Lineage (GTDB taxonomy): Bacteria > Bacillota > Bacilli > Lactobacillales > Aerococcaceae > Trichococcus > Trichococcus pasteurii. The sequence goes on along the minus strand of NZ_FONM01000001.1, from coordinate 289,448 downwards.
CATGGTCTACAGCCGTGAAAAAAAACTGGAAAAAGCAGAGTTTTATTTCAGTAAGGTCCTGGAAAAAATTTACGCTTATCCCATCAACACGATGGAGGATGTCTGGCGTGTACTGAATATTGTTTTCCAAAGCGGCACCTTCTTTGCCCAGATTGATGAGATCGAATTGAGCAATGCGTTGCTGTCCTATGCTGTCTCCATTTGTTCAGACAATCACGTGACCTACTATCTTGCCCGTGCAGCCATCCAGTTGGCCAAGAATGCCATCATCCAGGAGAAGCCGCAACAAGAAGTGCTGGAATTGATCCACGATGCCAGAGCCTATTCAAAAATCAACAAAAACACAATCGCGTTGAAGGAATTAGAGCAGTTGGAAAGCGAGATCCTTTCAGGGAATCTCGTAAAGGAATGACAAGATTATCCTGAAGGTGGGGAATAAAATGGAACAAAAAAAAGCAACGGTCCGTCTGATGGGAACGATTATCGACTTGCTTGTGACACATACGCGCCCGGACGCTATTTTGGAAGGGGCGATCCAACGCCTGAGAACATACGAACAACGTTTCAACGCCAATGACCCAAAGTCGGAGCTGATGCAGATCAACCACTTGGCAGGTAAAGCCCCTCTTGCCGTCCATCCTGATTTGTTTCACTTGATCAAGGTGGGGAAATGCCACAGCTTAGCCCCCAACAGTCGTCTGAATATCGGGATCGGGCCGTTGGTGCAGACCTGGCGGATCGGTTTTGGTGATGCAAAAATCCCGGATGCCGAAGAAATTCAGCAGCTTCTCGAAATCACCGATCCAAACAAAATCCTGTTGTCCGAGAAGGATCAGACCGTTTTCCTTCAGGAAGTAGGCATGGCCATCGACTTGGGGGCTTTGGCAAAAGGCTATATTGCCGATCTACTGACGGCATACTTCAAGGAAGCCGGTGTAGCTTCCGCCCTCATCAATTTGGGTGGAAATGTCGTCGTGTTCGGACCATCCCAGAACCATGAAGATTCCTATTGGCGCATAGGCATCCAAAACCCATTGCTCCCCCGCGCGCATTATAGCGCGGTATTGAAGATCCAGAACCAATCAGCGGTTACATCCGGTGTGTATGAACGGCAGCTGGAAGCCCAAGGCAAGCACTATCACCATATTCTGGACCCACAGACCGGCTATCCGGCAGAAACGGATGTCATCAGCTTGACTGTGGTTGCTGATGACTCTGTCGATGGAGAAATCTGGACGACGCGTTTATTCGGCCAACCTGCCGATGTGATCCTAGCCGCATTGGATCACTCGGAAGCCATCGACGGCATCCTGATCACGAAAGACGGCAGCCTCTTCTGCTCCAAAGGCTTGGAAAACCGGCTGCAACGCAAACAACTTTCTCAATCACGTGTTTAAATGAATCATAAAAAATTTAAAAATTGGAAGGAAGTATTCACATGAATAAATTAATCGGCCTCGTCGGCACAAACTCGGACCACTCCACTAACCGCATGCTGTTGCAATACATCCAAAAGCATTTTGCGGATAAGGCAGACATCGAAATCGTCGAAATCAAGGACCTGCCGATCTTCGACAAACCGGCGGACATGCAGATCCCAGCTGAAGCGAAAGCTTTGGCAGAAAAGATCGAGGCAGCTGACGGCGTCATCATCAGCACACCAGAATACGATCACGCAGTTCCCGCTTCCCTTATGAGCGCCTTGAGTTGGTTGTCCTACGGCATCTATCCCTTCGTCGACAAGCCCGTCATGATCACAGGGGCTTCCTATGGCGTACTGGGTTCCTCACGGGCGCAAGCGCATTTGCGTCAAATCTTGGATGCGCCCGAATTGAAAGCCCGCATCATGCCAAGTTCCGAGTTCCTGCTCAGCCATTCTTTGCAGGCTTTCGACGCAGACAACAACCTGAAAAATCCGGATCAGATCCAAGAACTGGAAGGTTTGTTCGAGGACTTCCTAATGTTTATCAACATCATGAAACAACTATCGCACACCCACGCCGCACACGTAAAAGCAGCTGAAAACTTTTCTTGGGAAAATAACTAGAGATCGGAGATAAACATCATGAAATTAGTCGGTATAGTAGGTTCCAACGCGGAAATATCATATAATCGCATCTTGTTGAAATACATCAAAAAACAATTCAGCCACTTGTTCGACCTGGAGATATTGGAAATCAAGGACATCCCTTTGTTCAATCAGAGTGATGACCAAACAAACAGCGCCCCTATCCAAAAGCTGACCAAAAAAATCCTGCAGGCGGATGGCGTCATCATCGCCACTCCTGAACATAACCATACGATCCCTGCAAGCTTGAAGAGTGTACTGGAATGGTTGTCCTTCAAAATCCATCCATTGGAAAACAAACCGGTCATGATTGTGGGAGCTTCCTACTATGACCAAGGTTCTTCCCGGGCCCAACTGCACCTGCGTCAAATTCTCGATGCACCAGGCGTCAATGCCATCGTCCTTCCGGGTAATGAATTTTTGCTGGGAAAAGTCAAAGAAGCCTTCGATGATCAGGAAAATCTGAAAGACAAGCGCACAGTCGATTTTCTAGGCACTTGTCTGGAAAAATTCACCCAGTTCATCTCGTTGGTCTCTGTTGTTGAAGGGCCGAAAAAACCGGTGCTCGAACCGGAAGACCTCTACGCTACCGGAAAGATCGCAACCACGATTGAAGGCGTCGATAAGGAAGCCGACGACTGGCTGGAACAAGCCGCTGAGCTTGTGGGCGCTGTGGAAGGCAATACCTACGTCAAACTGGAACGCGGATTGTTGACCGTTGATCAGCTGAATTACTTCCTGGCGTCGATGCCGATGGAATTGACGTATGCCGACAGCAACAACCAATTCCTGTACTATAACCATACGAAGCCCGCAGAAGAAATGCTGGCTGCGCGCGTACCCGGCCAAGTCGGCAACCCGCTCGCCAAATGCCATCCAGAAAGAGTGCACAAAGGCGTGGAATGGGTACTTCAACAATTGCGTTCCGGCACAATGGATGCCTTCCGTGTCAACGTTCCGACGCATGGACCGGACAAGTATGTCGTGCATAATTATCAAGCGCTGCATGACAAAGATGGCAACTATGCCGGCGTCAACGAATACATCCTTGACTTCAAACCGATCATCGATTGGTACTTGGCTCAGACCGGCCAAAAACTGGAAGGCGATGTCGATGCCGTTTCCAGCGCCTCAATCAAGGATCACCACGGCGATGACGTGGATGCCGGGACTAGCGCCTCAGTCAAGGCATAAGCACTGTACAAAGGCCGTTGCAAATATTTTCCGCATAATGGCAAAAGACGAGACTATTTCTTTTTCAAGAGACGGCCTCGTCTTTTTTTATAGCTGTTTTAGCGAGGCTCACCTCAGCAACAGTTCATACAGAATACTTGTTTTTGCATTGGAGGCTTCATTCAGAGTTGTTGATTTTACTCAAATTTCAGAAAATTTGAGTAGTAGTTGGTGGCCTCTGTTACTTTATTTGAATGAAGTAATTTTTTCTGGCGCAAACCGCACAGATTCGTAGCCTTCCTCCATGGCTTTCCCGATGGACAGGATCATAACAGGCACATACCGTTCCTTGTCTAGTTCGATCGCCTCCGCCAACTGATCAGCTTCAAATCCGCCGATAGGGTTCGTGTCATAGCCATGGGCGCGGGCCACAAGCATGAATTGCATCGCTGCCAAACTAGAATCGATTTTCACAACATCATTCATTTTTTCTTTTGAAAAGTTCTTGTAGTAAGGAATAATGGCAGCCAATTGTTGGTCCCGGACTTCCGCGGACATTTTTCCTTGTTCGACAGCTGCATTATAGATTTCTTCGCCATGTTCATAGCATTGCATATCGCCGAATATCAGCACCATCGCTGACGAGGTATCATTTTGTCTTGTGTTGAAACGGATCAGCGGTTTTAATTTGGCTTTTGCTTCCTCGCTCTCAACAACCACAAAACGCCAAGGTTGCATGTTTACGGATGATGGTGTCGTTGTGGCTTCCTGGATCATTTCCAGCATTTCTTCCTGACTGATTTTAAAATTTTCATCATAAAGGCGGATCGATTTTCTTCCGAATACGATATCCGAAAAATCGTTGTTGATAAGTTTGTTTGTCATGTTTATAGCCTCTTTCTATTTATCTTTTCAAGTATAGTTTGTTCAGCAACTCGGACAATTGCTCTGCTTCCTCATCGCTTAATGACAGCGATAGGGAAGATTTCCCCTGCTCATGCGCTTTTCCGCAGGCAGCCAAATCTTGGATTGCCTGCTCTGATAATTGAACAAAGACCTCTCTGTTGTTCTCTGCGTTCCGTTGCCGGATGACATAGCCTTTTTGTTCCAGGATTTTCAGATGGCGCGTGATTGCAGCACTGTCTATCTTCAGCTCTGCCTGGATCTGATTTTGGGAGCAAGTCCCCTTTTCTTTCAAGAACATCAGCATCTCATACCGCGTCAAACTGAAGCCTGTTTCTTTTTCGAACAGTGTATTTACCTCTTGGTTGATTATTTTGATCTGATAAAGTAGCCTGCTGATTACTCTCAAGTCCATAGAATTTCACCTCGATTATGCGTATTTTTCTGGCTGACCGAACATTTGACCGGTCAACTGTTGATTAATCAATCATAAGGCAGCAGCTACCTTTTGTAAAGCAACTTGCCTGGAAAGCAATCGGACATGCTGCCTCCTTTTGATCCTATACAAAAAGATCCCACTCTTCTGAATAGGATCACCCAATTTGTAACATGCGCGCAGCAAGTGCACCGCCCACGAAATATTTTTTGGAAGTCATAAGAGTTATGTAAGGATAGTTATTTACTGACTAAATAGAGTAAAATACCTGCAATTAGCCCACCACGAAGTGCAGCCGATAATAAGTATAGTGATTTTTGAAAACTTTTTCCTCCTAACAATCCATACACAAATATACCTACGCCAGTTGCTAATCCCATATCAACAAAAGCTCCTCCAGTTTGGTATATAAGAGAAAAAGTCATTCCATGGTTCAGTAACCAAATTGGACCAACAATTAGAAAAGCCGACAAAAAACCTCCAACTACTTTCCAGCGGTTTACCAACCTTCCCCATACTTGTATGATAGCGAAAGGTAATATAAATCCGCCTATAATTGTTAATATTTCTCTATACATCGGGATTCCCCTTCCTTCTTTCAAAGTAGTGTGAAACTACTGCTGCAAACACTGCACCGATTGATAAAAGAATAATTGTTGGTAATGATGAAAAGCTATTATTAACCCCTTTTGATAAAACATCTCTCGTAAAAACAGCAATTGCGATGCCAGCTCCCATATCGACTGTCGCTGCCTCACTGTCTTGATAGATTAGACCCTTGTAGTGAACAATATACCAAACGGGTCCAATTATTAATATTGCCGCTACAAAACCAGCATAAATTCCCAAAATGGAAACATAACTCCAAAGGTAAGGGACCAAAAAACCTGCTAAACAATACGCCAAAAATGTTCTGATATAGTTCAAATACAACACCCCCTGATACCACAGATAATAACATGAGGCCCCTTGTTAATCAGCCAAATTGTTCATTTAATAACACCGTTTACAATTTTCTCACGAAAGTTAATAATTATTGTAAACAGTGTTCTAAGAATGGAGATATTCTGCTATTAAGTTAAGGTTGACTAACTGTTCATTGCCCCTCTTGAATTTTATACGAAAACTCCCTCTAAAAAAGCAAAAAAAAAGACCCCATTCTTTCGAATGGGACCTCCAAATTTGTACTATAAAAACTAGTGTGGATAACTATCGAAACCTTCAAAGACTTGTAAATAAGCTTACTTATTAAAAATCTTCGGACCTTTTCGCATGTTCTTGATGTCATTTTTCGGCGTGTCGGTTTGTTTGGACTTTCCGCCGCCTTGTTTGTTCTTGATTATTTCTAACATTTTTTCTTTTGGATTCACTTTTCGCACCACCTTTGCCAATGTAACGCTCCATACTTTGGTTCTATTGAATTTACACCATAAAAAAAAGCATCAGCAAGATGCCGATGCTTTAGGGCTGTTAATTGATTTGTCAAATTGGTCGTTTGAACCAAATTGAAGCAAAAAACATTTGAAATAGTGTAATTGAATGGTACTCGATTTCTTTCGAAATCTCCGTCCCATACTGTATCCGTAAACGAATGAATTCGCAACGGCTCCAGCAATTAACGTTTTGAGAATTGTGAAGCTTTACGAGCTTTTTTCAAACCTGGTTTCTTACGTTCAACCATACGTGGGTCACGTGTTAACAGACCAGCTGCTTTTAATGGTGCGCGGAAGTCAGGATCTACTTCTAGCAATGCACGAGAGATACCGTGACGAGCTGCTCCAGCTTGTCCAGTGAATCCGCCGCCGTTTACGTTAACGAAGATATCGTAGCTACCTAAAGTACCTGTAAGGTTTAAAGGTTGTTTGATTACTTCATATAAGTAAGCGAATGGGATGTAGTCTTCCATGTCTTTTTTGTTGAAAACGATTTTTCCTGTTCCTGGTAATAAACGTACGCGTGCAGTCGAATTCTTACGACGACCAGTTGCGATATATTGTGCTTGTGCCAATGAATTTCCCTCCTTAAATTAGGTTAGTGATGTCTAAAACTTCTGGTTGTTGAGCTTCGTGTGGGTGAACTGCTTCACCGTATACGTGTAACTTGGTGAATTGTTTAGCGCCTAAAGAGTTTTTAGGAAGCATGCCTTTAACAGACAATTCAACTAATTTTCTTGAATTCTTAGCACGTAATTCACCAGCTGAAATTTGTTTTAGCCCACCTGGATAACCTGAGTGACGGGAATAAATTTTGTCAGATGCTTTTTTACCTGTTAAAATAACTTTGTCTGCATTGATAACAATCACATAATCACCAGTGTCTACGTGTGGTGTGAAAGTTGGTTTGTTTTTACCGCGTAAAATAGTTGCAACTTGTGTTGATAAACGTCCCAATGGGATGTCAGTCGCGTCGATTACGAACCATTTACGGTCCATTTCGCTTGCTTTAGCCATGTATGTTGTACGCACGTTTGTTTCCTCCATATTCTTCTCTGTCTGTTTGATCCAATTGAGTTTCCGGGGCTCATCGTGGGGCAAACAATACCGTCTTATATGATACGACATTCCAAAAGGATTGTCAATCGATTCAAAAGAAATAATTTCTCCTTTTCAGCGCGTTTTCAGCGCAAAAAAGGCTCCACTCGCCCGCAGAAGCAGCGTTTATGGAACCTTTTTTTTATTTCTTCAAATATAAATATAATTGCTCGATGACCTCAGCCGGCACAAACGGATAGGCTCCTTTGCCGGATGTCTTGTAAGGTTTGAATGCTTCGATAATAGCGTGATCTTTCACGATATCTTCCACTGAGACAAACTCGCCTTTTTTTGTGAGCGTCACTTCAAAAGCTTCATATTCTTCAACCGGTACATTTTTTTTCGGGGTCGAGTAATGCGCCATGCTGGCTTGCACGGAAAGGACCACATCGTTCGGACAACCGATTGCTTCGTAAAACTGCGGCATAGCGGCAGCCACAAAATCCGGCACATCGCCGCGCGGGATGCGCTTGAGTTCCTTGATGAACGTTACCATTCTTCCACTCTCCTTCATTCATTCTTATGCTTCCATTATACGCGAGTTTCGGAATTTTAACATCATTCGAGAGAAATAACCGTTCAAGCGTGATCGGTTATTTCTCGCAACTTCACTGACTTTAAATACATAAAAATATTGACCACTTCAAACCCTCGTGCTACCATTGCAATAACATTAACTTAAAATGATAAACAGATGATAATGCACTTGTGTATGTCATTTTGTATAGAGGGGAATCGATGATGGATACAATCAGCATTCAAAGCTATCTTGCGCAATTAGGCAACAGAAAAGATCCGCATACCGGCGCCGTCAGTGCACCGATTTATTTGTCCACAGCCTATGGACATCCCGGCTTGGGTCAATCGACCGGCTATGACTATACCCGCACCGCTAATCCGACCAGGGATATCCTTCAAGAGGGCTTAGCTGTGCTTGAAAACGGCGTCCAAGGGTTCGCTACCAGCTCCGGTATGAGCGCTATTCAGCTCGCCTTCAGCATTTTCCCGGCCAATAGCCATTTCGTCGCATCCAGGGACCTTTATGGCGGCAGCTTCCGTTATTTCCAGGATATGGAGCGAAAAGGATTCTACTCCTTCACTTATGTCGATGATCCGATTGATATAGCGTCCGCCATCCACGAGCATACGGCTGCTGTCTACATCGAAACGCCGACGAACCCGCTGATGAAGGAAACGGATATCGCTGCTGTGGCTGAGATCGCCAAAAAGCACGGTTTACTGGTGATTGTGGACAATACCTTCTACACCCCTCTCTTGCAGCGTCCGCTCGACCTTGGTGCCGATATCGTCGTCCACAGCGCCACCAAGTACCTCGGCGGGCATAACGACCTGTTGGCAGGAGCGGTCGTGACGAACGACAATGCGCTTGGCGAACAATTGGCTTTCCAACTGAATACGGCAGGCGGCACTTTGGACGCCTTCGACTGTTGGCTCTTGGTCCGCGGGATGAAGACATTGCCGTTGCGCATGAAGCAGCATCAAGCGAACGCACAGGCTGTAGTGGCCTATCTGGAATCGGAAAATCTGATCAAATCAGTCTACTATCCGGGCAAAGGCGGCATGCTCAGCTTCACGCTCCATGATAAAGCGTACATCCCTGCCGTCTTGGATGCCCTGAACATCTTCACTTTCGCCGAAAGCCTGGGCGGGGTCGAGAGTCTGATCACCTACCCGACTACCCAAACCCATGCCGACATTCCGGTTGAAGTCCGCGAATCCTACGGCTTGACGGACGATCTGCTGCGCATCTCGACAGGTATCGAGGATGCGGATGATCTGATCGCAGATCTGCGCCAGGCCTTTGCGAAGGCTGCTGTCACAGCTAAAGCCTGACAATAAGATAGAGCGCAAAAGAAAATATGTTGAAAACCTCCGAAGAGCGGCATAGCACTTGACGGAGGTTTTTATTTTTGGCGCTGTCCTCCGGTGAATGGCGGCTTCGCCGAAGTTCAGACATTTTGCGGGAGCGGCAGCTCCGGTGGGCGATGCTTCGCCGGAGTTGGGCCCGATCGGCAAGCAGCTTCCTCCGGCGAGCGGTAGCTTCGCCGGAGCTGGCGCCGATTTCCTGCCCCGGCACGCAAAAAAGCGGCTGCGGAAAAGATTTCGTCTTTTCCGCAGCCGCTTTTTCAGCATACTTCTTTATTCTTCGTTCTGTTTGGTCTCGAATGCTTTTGTGATCGTCATCAGGGAGCGGAAGAGGTCTTCCATGCTGTCTTCGTAGGCTTTGTTCTCGGTCAGCCCGCGCACTTTATCCAGCACCCTATCTTCCCTGGATTGGTCCAGGATCGGCAATTTGTGCGCTTTCTTGATCCGCGCGATTTCCGTCACTGCATCCATCCGGCGTTCGAACAGTCTTACCAGTTCCTGGTCAATGGCATCGATCTCCGCTCTTTCCTTTTCAAACATCCCTCTTCCTCCTATCCATTCCTTAATTTTTCTTCATCATAATAGACTTCCACGAGATACAATCCCTGCGACGGGGCTGTCGGTCCGGCTTTGCGCCGATCTTTCACTTCCAAAAGGCGATCGATCTCCTCAACCTTTTTCAGGCCGTCAGCGATCTGCAGCAGCGTTCCCACGAAAATGCGGATCATATTGTAGAGAAAGCCATTGCCCCTGAAGGTAAAGACCAGCTCATTGTTTGCCTCATCCTTCCTGACGCTGGCTTCATAGACGGTCCGGACCAGATCGGTCTTGTCCGTTTTGGTCGAACAGAAGCTGGTGAAATCGTGCTCGCCTTCCAGTTTTTTGATGGCCCGTTCCAGATTTTCCATATTGAAGCGGTAAGGATGGTGCGTCGTGTAGAGTCGTTTGAAGGGGTTCGGGAAACGATCAAGATCGACCCGGTAAATGTATTTTTTCCCTATCGCATGATAACGCGAGTGGAATTCCTCTGAAGCGAGCTCCACCGATTTGATCAAAATGTCATCGGGCAGCAAACTGTTCAATGCCCGCAGCAGATGATCCGGCTTGATTGCAGCCGGGTAATCAAAATGGATGACTTGTCCGAGCGCATGGACGCCCGAATCGGTTCGGCCGGATGCGTGGATCGGAATGATTTGCCCGTTCGACATTTTCTTCAAGGCCTTTTCGATCTCGGTCTGGACACTGTTGCCGTTAGGTTGGACCTGATAGCCCACATAACCCGTTCCGTCATATTGCACGATGCATTTGTATCGTTGTGCAGTCATGGTTGGCGTATGCCCCTTTCTTATTTTTTATAATACAACGAAAGTATATAATTTTTTGTACTTGAATGTGCATCACCGCAGGTATCTCACAGGTTACCAACATGTTTCATGCACCTAAAATAATGTCCAGCTTCACGGGTTAGCCCTTCGGAAATTAGATAAATCTGTCCTATTGCGCTCTCCGATGCTCATTCGGACAGATTTCCTAAATTTCTTTCAGGGCTGAACGAACCCGTTCAGCTTTTCTCATTTTAAAAGGGACCGGAAATGCTACCCGGTCCCCAGACTCGTTCTATAGCGGCTGACTCAGCCTATATGCGTTCAAGATCGGAAGAACAGCAACAGCCCTGTCAGTGCGACAAACGCCAGCATACTCAGCGTATCGCGCTTCTGCCAATCGAGGATGCGGTATTTCGTCCGGCCTTCCCCGCCCTGATAGCCACGCGCCTCCATGGCATTCGCCAATTCATCGGCACGGTTAAAGGAGCTGACGAACAGCGGCACCAAAATCGGTGTGACTGCCTTCATCTGCTTCACGATATTGCCTTCACCGAACTCGACACCGCGAGCCCGTTGCGCATTCATGATCTTCGAAGCCTCATCCATCAATGTCGGCACGAAACGCAGCGCGATGGAAAGCATCAGCGCGATCTCATGGACAGGAACCTTGAAGCGTTTCAACGGCCCCAACAGCTTTTCGATCGCATCGGTCAACGACAACGGCATCGTCGTAAGCGTCAGCAGCGTCGAAATGAAAATGATCAGGACGAAACGCATGAAGATGAAGGCACCGTTGATCACCCCGAATGAAGTGATGCTGATCGGCCCCAGTACCAAGTACGTTTCCCCTCCCCGTGTGAAGAGGATCTGCAGCAATACCGTGAACAGGATCAACCAAATCAGCGGCTTCACGCCGTTCAGAAAGACCGACAGTTTAATATCGGACAGGATTACGCACAAGAAAGTGAACAACGTCATGATCAAATAAGTCTGCCAGTTGTTGGCCAGGAAGATGACGATGATGAAATAGAAAGCCCCGATCAGCTTTGCGCGCGGATCCAGTCGATGGACCAGCGAGTCGCCTTGGATGTAGCGACCAAACAATAATTTATCCAACATGGTTGCCACCCTCTTCCTTAGCGGCATTTTTGGAGCCTTTATTCTCATTGATTTTGGCGATCAGCACAGCCGCCAGTTGTTCCGTACGAAGCGGTCTTTCGTTTCCGAAATCGATGCCTGTCTTTTGACTGAATGTATCCAGGAAAGCCAGTGCGGATGGCAAGCCCAACTGTTTCTGCTGAAGCCAAGCGGCGTCCTTGAAAATTTCCGCAGGCGGGCCCATGCGGACAACTGTGCCCTTCTCAAGGATGACTACATGATCCGCATAGGTTGCAACATCATTCATTTGATGGGTAACCAATACGATGGTCAATCCTTTGTCGATATGGAGCTGATAGAACATATTCATGATTTCTCGTCTGCCGGCAGGATCCAATCCAGCCGTCGGTTCATCCAAAACCAGCACTTCCGGCTCCATCGCCAATACTCCGGCTATCGCTACGCGTCTCATTTGGCCCCCTGAGAGGTCGAATGGGGAACGATCCATGAAGGATTCATCCAAACCGACCAAAGGCAATACGCGCTTCACGATCGCCATTGCATCCGCTTCGCTGACGCCGAAGTTCATCGGTCCGAAGGCGATATCCTTCGCGATCGTCTCCTCGAACAGTTGCGACTCAGGAAACTGGAACACAATCCCCACTTTTTTCCGGAGGTCCTTGAGATTTTTGTTGTTCGATTTGTTCGTTATGATGCGGTCCCCGATCAGTACGCTGCCTTCTGTAGGCTTCAACAGGGCATTCAGATGCTGGGTGACAGTCGATTTACCGCTGCCGGTGTGACCGATCAACGCCGTGTAACTGCCGTCCGGGATATTCAGGTTCACATCATAAAGGGCCCGGCTTTCGAAAGGCGTTCCGGCAGAGTAGGAATAGCCTACTTTTTCGAAAGTAATGTCCATAACCAGCTCACCATCCCTTCCTCGGTCAAATATTCTTCTGGGACTTCCAGTCCCTGTCTCTTCAATTGGTATTTCAGCTTCTCTGGGAATGGGATATCCAAACCGATATCGATGATTTCCTTGCCCAAACTGAATATCTCTTCCGGCGTGCCGATCCGTTTCAATTGCCCGGCTTCCATCACAAAGATGCGGTTCGCTTTCGCAGCCTCATCGATGTCATGTGTGATCGAGATCACTGTCAGATTTTCTTTTTCTTTTATTTCCTGGATAGTCTCGATGACTTCATGACGGCCTTCCGGATCCAGCATGGTCGTCGCCTCATCAAGGATAATGATGTCTGGAGATAAAGCAACGATCCCGGCGATTGCGACGCGTTGCTTCTGTCCGCCCGAAAGACGTGCCGGTTCCTTGTCCATGAAGTTGGCCATATTCACAGCTGCAACCGCATCAGCTACCCGCTTCACCATTTCTTCGCGCGGAATGCCGACATTCTCCAAACCGAAAGCAACATCATCCTGCACGGTCGAACCGACAAACTGATTGTCCGGATTCTGGAATACCATCCCGATTTTTTTGCGGACGTCCCAAACCGTCTCTGCATTCAAAGTTGTTCCTTCAATGATCACTTCTCCGGAATTCGCTTCTATCAAGCCATTGATCGTTTTGGCCAAGGTTGACTTGCCTGAACCATTGGGCCCGATGATGGCGATCCATTCACCCTGCTGGATTGTCAACGAAACGTTGTTCAATGCCGGCCTTGCATCTTCCTCTGAATAGGAAAAAGTCACATTGCGCAACTCGATAATTTCATTCATGATTGCTGTCCTACTTTCTCTTTATTGGATCTTTATGTCCGTATCCGTCCATCCGCTCCTCAGACCAACGGGTATAAAAAAAGATGAAAAATACGGAAAGGAAATGCCTACTTTAGTAAGTATAAACTACTCTCCCGTATTTTTCATCCACTGTCTTGACACGGCACGGAAATAAAACGCTTTTATTTGTATATCAAAAGAAACTAGAAAATATATTGGCATTTTCTAGTTTCTTTTGATAAAAAAAGCACTTTTTTTGATGAAAAAATGCCCTTCCGAAGATCATGCGATCTTCGGAAGAACCTTGAGCTAGACTAGGGAAGCTGTAAGCAAGCCCATCATCATAACACTCTATTTCATCTAAAAGTGAACGTTTCATCTTTATGCGATTGAATTAAACTAATTCAATGATAACCATTTGTGCAGCATCGCCACGACGAGGTTCAGTCTTCAAGATACGTGTGTATCCGCCTTGACGTTCTGCATAGCGAGGTGCGATATCAGTGAACAATTTTTGTAAAGCTGATTGAACAACGATTTTGTCATCTTCTTCGCGTACAGCTGCTACTTCATTACGAACGTATGCTGCAGCTAAACGACGAGCAGCTAAATCTCCACGTTTGCCTAAAGTAATCATTTTTTCAGTAGTTGAACGAATTTCTTTAGCACGAGCTTCAGTTGTAACGATGCGTTCATTGATGATTAAGTCAGTAGTTAAATCACGAAGCATTGCTTTTCTTTGGGCGCTAGTGCGTCCTAATTTACGGTAAGCCATCCTAGGTTTTCCTCCTTTGCTACAGTACTAGTCGTCTTGACGCAAGCCTAGATTAAGATCATTCAGCTTGTTCTTCACTTCTTCAAGTGCTTTGCGTCCCAGATTACGTACTTTGATCATCTCTGCTTCAGACTTGTCTGTCAATTCTTGGACTGTGTTGATGCCTGCGCGTTTCAAACAGTTATAAGAACGTACGGATAAATCCAACTCTTCGATAGTCATTTCCAGCATTTTTTCTTTATGTGTTTCTTCTTTTTCAACCATTATCTCGGCCTTGCGGGCTTCATCGGTCAGATTAACAAAAATATTCAAATGTTCCGTTAAAATTTTGGCAGCCAAGCTGACTGCTTCTTCTGGGCTGATGGAACCATCTGTCCAGACATCCAACGTTAATTTATCGTAAATATTTTTTTGTCCGATACGAGTGTTTTCAACCTGATAATTCACCTTGCTGATTGGAGTATAGATGGAGTCGACTGGCAAAACACCGATCGGCATATCTTCCGTTTTGTTATATTCGGAACGAACATAACCACGGCCATTTTTTACATCCAAGCGAACATGAAAATGTGCTCCCTCTGAAACTGTACATATATATAAATCAGGGTTTAAGATTTCCACATCGCTGTCATGGGTAATATCCGCTGCAGTTACTACTGCTGGACCTTTTACGTCAATCTCGATTGTTTTGTCTTCGTCCGTATACAATTTCAAAGCTAATTTTTTGATGTTCAGAATGATTTGGGTAACATCCTCGACAACACCATCAATCGTTGAAAATTCGTGTAGAACACCATCGATTTGGATAGTTGTTACAGCTGTACCAGGAAGTGAAGATAATAGAATTCGACGTAATGAGTTCCCAAGTGTTGTTCCATAACCGCGTTCTAGTGGTTCTACAACGAATTTACCGAATTTGGCATCTTCGCTGATCTCAATCGTTTCAATTCTTGGTTTTTCAATTTCGATCATTTATCAATTTACCCCTTTCAAAACGTGAAGTTCATGTTAGTGAGTCCATTGCGTTTCGTTACATATCAGTACAATTCTCAATTAAACACGACGACGTTTTGGTGGACGGCATCCATTATGAGGAATAGGCGTTACATCGCGGATTGCGGTAACTTCCAAACCTGCTGCTTGTAATGAACGAATGGCAGCTTCACGTCCAGAACCAGGACCTTTAACAGCTACTTCAACTGTTTTCATGCCATGTTCCATAGAAACTTTAGCTGCTGCTTCTGCAGCCATTTGTGCAGCATAAGGAGTAGATTTACGAGAACCTCTGAATCCTAATGAACCTGCTGATGACCATGAAATAGCATTTCCATGAACATCTGTAATCATAACAATAGTATTATTAAAAGTTGAGCGGATATGTGCTACACCAGCTTCAACATTCTTTTTCACGCGGCGTTTGCGAGCTACTTTTTTAGCCATGAAGTTTTGACCTCCTTCACTTAATTATTATTTTTTCTTACCAGCGATTGCTTTAGCTGGGCCTTTACGAGTACGTGCGTTGTTCTTAGTGTTTTGTCCGCGAACAGGCAAACCACGACGGTGACGCATTCCTCTGTAAGAACCAATTTCAATCAATCGTTTAATATTTAGGTTAACTTCACGACGAAGATCACCTTCAACCTTTAATTTATCCACTTCAATACGGATACGGTCTAATTCATCATTCGTTAAATCACGAACGCGAGTATCTTCTGAAACCTCAGCTGCTGCTAAAACTTTTTGAGCTGTGTTCAATCCGATACCAAAAATATAAGTTAATGAAATAACTACACGTTTGTCACGCGGAACATCTACTCCTGCGATACGAGCCATTTATAGGCACCTCCTTGTTATTATCCTTGGCGTTGTTTGTGTTTGGGATTTTCGCAAATCACCATAACACGACCATTGCGGCGAATGACTTTGCATTTTTCGCAAATGGGTTTTACTGATGCTCTAACTTTCATTTAAATTCCCTCCTATTTAGTGATGGAGTGCAATTATTTAAAGCGGTAAGTAATGCGTCCACGAGTAAGATCGTACGGAGATAATTCTACCGTAACTTTATCGCCTGGCAAAATGCGGATGTAATGCATTCTAATTTTACCAGATACGTGAGCTAATACTATGTGACCATTTTCAAGTTCGACTTTAAACATTGCATTGGGCAAAGTTTCAACGACAACTCCTTCGATCTCAATGACATCGTCTTTCGCCACGCCTGCTAACCTCCTAACATTCTGTTGAGCTGATTAATCTCATGTCTTGGCAATTTTTACTCTAACTGCTAGATTATATCATAGCAAGTATCGATTGAAAAGAAATTTTCGATTAACTTCAAATGACATTTGCAACTATTCTATAATCTTTTGGATTTCGGTAAACAACTTGTCGATGCCGATTTCGCCATCTACATCATGTAACAATCCTTTTTCGCTGTAAAATGCAATGATTGGTTGAGACTGTTCAAGATTAATCTGAATGCGATTTTCTACGGTTTCAGGTTTATCATCTTCGCGTTGATAGAATTCGTGTCCGCCACAACGATCGCACGTTCCTTCCACTTTTGGAGGATTGTTCTGTTTGTGGTAAGTCGCTCCGCAAGAGCGGCAAATGATTCTACCTGTAAGACGTTGCATCAAAACTTCAGGGTTCACATCAATGTTAATAACAGCATCGATTTTTTTGTCGAGTTCATTCATGATAGCTTCAAGAGCTTTTGCCTGTACGAGGGTTCTTGGAAAACCATCCAACAAAAAGCCTTTTTCAGTATCAGATTCTGCTAATCTCTCTTTAACGATTCCGTTCGTAACTTCATCTGGAACAAGTTCGCCTTTATCCATATATGATTTTGCTTCCAGGCCCAAGGCTGTCTCATTTTTCATGGCAGCTCGGAACATGTCCCCTGTAGAGATATGCGGAATATTGTATTTCGCGATGATCTTTTCAGCCTGTGTTCCTTTTCCAGCACCGGGAAGACCCATAATAATTAGGTTCATCATTTTACTGCCTCCTAAAGATGTAAGAATATGTGACGAGGAAATCACTTCCCCCCCCACAAACTTACTATTGAATAAATCCTTGGTAATTACGTTTAACCATTCTACCTTCGATTTGTCTTGCCGTTTCCAATGCAGTACCAACTACAATTAAGAGACTTGTTCCGCCAAGGGCGAGCGAGTCCGGCAAATCCCACAAACCTGAGGCAATGATTGGCAACAACGCAATCAATCCAAGAAATAGCGCGCCGACCGTACTTAATCGCATAATCATGCCGGAAATATAATCTTCTGTCCCTTTACCCGGGCGTACACTTGGAATATAGCCGCCTTGCTTTTGCAAGTTCTCTGCCATCTTTTCAGGATTGATCTGAATGAAGGCATAGAAGTAAGTGAAGACAATGATCAATACCGTATAGATTGTTGCACCGATGGGTTCACGGTAATTAAAGATGGTTGACAAAATTTGATACCAGCTAGCTTCACTTTGACTTGTCGCGAAAAATCCGAGGATCGTCTGCGGTGTCATCATGAAAGAACTGGCAAAGATAACTGGAATGACTCCAGCTGAATTGATTTTTAAGGGCAAATGCGCAGATTGATTAGATCCGGATGCACGCTTGGAATATTGAATGGGGATTTTACGTTCAGCTTGTTGAACGTACACAACGAGTATGACCACCAATAATATTGCTGTCAATAGCGCAACCGAGAACAAAATGTTGTTCGTCAAATCGGATCCTGCATCCACAAAACGATCATTGTAGTAAGTGTAAAGATCTGAAGGGATTCTGGCGATGATACCTGAGAAGATGATCAATGACGTTCCGTTTCCGATACCGTGCATTGAAATGGATTCTCCGATAAAAACAACAAGCATCGAACCTGCAGTCATCACTAACGCGATGATCATGTAGGTCGTCATACCCGGATCGTTGACCAATCCCAAGTTTGAGAGTTGGTTGAAACCGATCGAAACACCGACAGATTGCACAAATGCTAAAATGACAGTCAAATATCTTGTAACTTGATTTAACTTTCTTCTACCTACTTCACCCTGTTTGGACCATTCCACAAATTTCGGAACAATGTCCATTTGTAACAATTGAACAACAATAGAAGAAGTGATGTATGGCGAAACACCCATAGCGAAAATGGAATACTGACTCAGTGCTCCACCTCCGAATGTGTTCAACAGACTGAACAAGCCCGTCGATGCCAAGTTTGTGATGGCACCCGCATCAACACCCGGTACAGTAATATGTGTTCCGAGACGGAACACAATCAACATACCTAGAGTAAAAATGATTCTATTTCTAATGTCCTTCGCCTGAAATGCATTTTTCAGAAGAGCAAACATTAGATCACCTCAACAGTCCCACCTGCAGCTTCGATAGCTTTTTGTGCTGCTTCGGAGAATTTATTAGCTTTAACTGTCAGTTTTTTCTCAACGCTTCCGTTGCCTAAAACTTTGATGCCTGATTTTTCATCTTTGACAATACCAGTTTCAACTAATAAAGCTGGAGTAACTTCTGTACCATCTTCGAAACGGTTTAATGTTTCTAAGTTGATGACAGCATATTCCTTACGGTTGATGTTCGTGAATCCACGTTTTGGAAGACGACGGAACAATGGAGTTTGTCCACCCTCGAATCCAAGTCTCACACCGCCGCCTGAACGGGCTTTTTGGCCTTTATGTCCACGACCGGATGTTTTACCATTACCGGATGAAGATCCGCGACCGACACGGTTACGTTCTTTACGTGAGCCTTCAGCAGGTTTTAATTCATGAAGTTTCATAGTAACTTGGCACCTCCTTCAATCTGATATTTATTATTTAACTTCTTCTGATGTTACTAAGTGGCTTACTGTGTTAATCATGCCCAAGATAGCTGGGTTAGCTGGTTTCACTACAGTTTTGCCGATTTTGGACAATCCCAAAGCCTTGCAAGTATCTTTTTGGTTTTGAGGACGTCCGATCAAGCTGCGTGTTAAAGTGATCTTTACTTCTGCCATGATGTAGTCCTCCTTATCCTAGTAATTCTTCAACTGATTTGCCGCGTAATTTCGCAACGTCTTCAGCATTTTTCAATTGTTTCAAGCCTTCGATTGTAGCACGTACCATGTTGATAGGTGTGTTCGAACCAAGGGACTTGCTTGTGATATCAGCGATACCAGCTAATTCAACAACGGCACGGACTGGTCCGCCTGCAGAAACTCCGGAACCGGATTTAGCAGGTTTCAACATTACGTTACCGCCACAGAAAGTTCCGATAACTTGGTGTGGGATTGTTGATTCAGACATTGGAACTTCAATAAGGCTCTTTTTAGCACTTTCGATAGCTTTACGAATAGCTTCTGGAACCTCGGCTGCTTTACCAGTACCGAATCCTACATGTCCGTTTCTGTCTCCTACAACAACTAAAGCAGCAAAACGCAGACGACGTCCACCTTTAACAACTTTTGTTACACGATTGATTGCAACAACGCGATCTTCTAATTCAATATGAGCTGGGTCAACATAAACCATGTGTGGTTATCCTCCTTTTCCTAGAAATCTAGTCCATTTTCGCGGGCAGCTTCAGCCAAAGCCTGCACACGACCATGGTACAGATAGCCACCACGGTCAAAGACTACTTTTTTGATACCTTTAGCAACAGAACGTTCAGCAATTAGTTTTCCAACTGCAGCAGCAGCTTCAGTTTTAGTACCGTTTGCGATTTCTGATTCTTTTGTAGAGGCACTTGCTAGCGTCACACCCGCTACGTCATCAATTAATTGAGCGTAGATGTTTTTGTTGGAACGAAAAACGTTCAAGCGTGGGCACTCTGCAGTACCAGAGATTTTTCTTCTTACTCGTGCGTGTCTAGCTTGGCGCACTTTGTTTTTATCTGGTTTAGTAATCACAATTGTCACCTCTTTATTTTAATTTTGTTGGGCCGTTCAGGAAGCAAGTAATAATAGCGGACTATTATTTACCTGTCTTACCTTCTTTACGACGGATGATTTCGTTAACGTATTTGATACCTTTACCTTTGTAAGGCTCTGGTGGGCGTACGCCACGGATGTTGGCTGCCAAAGCGCCAACTTTAGCTTTATCGTAACCTTTAACGATGATTTTAGTGTTAGTTGGTACTTCCACTTCAATACCGTCTTCAGGTGTGAATTCCACTGGATGAGAATATCCTACGTTCAATACAAGTTTTTTGCCTTGCAATTGAGCACGGTACCCAACCCCTACTAAGTCCAATTCTTTCGCAAATCCTTCAGATACACCTACAACCATGTTGTTCAACAACGCGCGTGTAGTACCGTGAATGGATTTAGTGAATTTCTCTTCGTTAGGACGAGTGAAAGTAACAGTGTTTCCTTCGATATTGATACCGATCATTTCATTAAATGTGCTAGTTAATTCGCCTTTAGGGCCTTTAACCGTAACAGTGTTACCTTGTTGAGTAACGGTTACGCCAGCTGGGATTTCGATTGCTTTATTACCAATACGACTCACAGGGCTGCACCTCCTTATTTTCTCTTATTTTTTAAAAAAAATTACCAAATGTAAGCTAATACTTCGCCGCCGATGTTTTTCGCTCTTGCTTCTTTGTCGGTGATAACACCTTCAGAAGTAGACACGATTGCGATTCCTAAACCATTCAATACTTTAGGGATGTCGCCAGTTTTAGCGTATACACGCAAACCTGGTTTTGAAATACGTTTCAAACCAGTGATGACGCGTTCGTTGTTTGGACCGTATTTTAAGAATACACGGATAACACCTTGTTTGTCGTCTGAAGTGTAATCAAAGTTTTTGATGAAACCTTCAGCCTTAAGAATGTTAGCGATCTCTAATTTTGTCTTTGATGCAGGCACTTCTAAAGATTCGTGACGTACCATGTTGGCATTACGAATACGAGTTAAGAAATCTGCGATTGGATCTGTCATGACCATTTACATTATACCTCCTTTTGCGAGTATGGTTAAATTACCAGCTAGCCTTTTTCACGCCGGGAATTTGTCCTTTATAGGCAAGTTCACGGAAGCAAATACGGCAAAGTTTGAATTTGCGATAAACTGAATGTGGACGTCCGCAACGTTCACAACGAGAGTAAGCTTGAGTAGAATGTTTTGCGGGACGTTTGTTTTTAGCAATCATGGATTTTTTAGCCAATTATTATTCGCCTCCTTAGCTTATTTTTGGAATGGCATTCCAAGTTGAGTCAATAATTCTCTTGATTCTTCGTCAGTGTTAGCAGTAGTTACGATAACGATATCCATACCACGTACTTTGTCGACTCTATCATAGTCAACTTCTGGGAAAATCAATTGTTCTTTGATACCTAAAGTATAGTTTCCACGACCATCAAAAGATTTTTTGCTGATCCCACGGAAGTCACGTACACGTGGTAATGAAACTGTTACTAGTTTATCCAAGAAGTCGTACATTCTTTCGCCACGTAAAGTAACTTTAGTGCCGATAGGCATACCTTCACGTAAACGGAATGCAGCGATTGATTTTTTAGCCAACGTGATGACTGGTTTTTGACCAGAGATCAAAGTTAGTTCTTCAACTGCTTTATCCAAGTTTTTTGTGTTTGAAACAGCATCACCCACACCCATGTTGATGACGATTTTGTCAATTTTAGGTGCTTGCATGATTGAAGTGTATTCAAATTTTTCCATCAATGATGGAACGATTTCTTTTGTATATCTTTCTTTTAAACGGTTCATTTAGAATATCCTCCTTCCTCTAATAATTAATCAATGATTTCGCCGGTTTTTTTGGAAACGCGGACTTTTTTGCCATCTACGACTTTAGATCCTACGCGAGTAGGTTCGCCAGTTTTAGCATCAATTAACATAATGTTAGAAACATGGATAGGTGCTGCTTCTTCAAGAATTCCACCTGTTGGGTTTGTTTGGGAAGCTTTGCGATGTTTCTTGACAATATTAATGCCTTCGACAATAACACGATCTTTTTTAGGGAAAGTTTTAAGGATGACTCCTTCTTTACCTTTATCTTTTCCAGTAATGACTTTAACTTTATCACCAGTTTTTACGTGCATGCTTTGTTGCACCTCCTTCATTTATGACAGTTGATTACAATACTTCTGGAGCAAGGGAAACGATCTTCATGTAGTTGTTGTCACGCAATTCACGTGCAACTGGTCCAAAGATACGTGTTCCACGAGGGCTCTTGTCGTCACGAATGATTACACAAGCATTTTCGTCAAATTTGATGTAAGAACCATCTTTACGGTGTGCGCCGTGTTTCGTACGAACGATAACAGCTTTAACTACATCACCCTTTTTGACAACACCACCGGGTGTAGCTTGTTTTACTGTGCAGACGATTGTATCACCAATTCCTGCGAATTTGCGGTTTGAACCACCTAAAACTTTGATAGTTAACACTTCTTTAGCGCCTGAATTATCGGCAACTCTTAAGCGGGATTCTGTTTGTATCACGTCAGTATCCTCCTTCCGGATATAAAAATATTTATTTGTCTGATTAGATGATTACTGATTCTTCAACAACTTCCAGTAAGCGGAAGTTTTTAGTAGCAGATAGAGGACGAGTCTCCATAATTCTAACTACATCTCCCATTTTAGCTTGGTTGTTTTCATCATGTGCTTTGTACTTTTTAGAGTACTTAACGCGTTTGCCGTAAGTTGGATGTGTTTTAGTTGTAGATACTTCTACAACGATTGTTTTATCCATTTTATCGGAAACAACAACACCTTGGTAGACTTTACGTTGGTTACGTTGTTCAGTCATTTCGTTGTGACCTCCTTTGCTGATCTACTATTTTTGCAATTCTTGTTGTCGCAATACAGTTTTAATACGTGCAATTGATTTGCGTACTTCTTTCAAGCGGGCAGTATTTTCTAACTGGCCGGTTGCAAGTTGGAATCGTAGATTGAATAATTCATCTTTGAATTGTTTTTCTTTTTCAATCATTTCAGCAGTGGATAACTCTTTAAGTTCATTAGCCTTCATTCGATTCACCACCAATTTCTTTACGTTTTACAATTTTTGTTTTAACTGGCAATTTGTGAGATGCAAGACGTAGAGCTTCGCGTGCCACTTCTTCAGGGACGCCTGCTACTTCGAACATGATCTTGCCGCGTTTAACTGGAGATACCCAACCTTCAGGAGCCCCTTTACCAGAACCCATACGGACTCCGATAGCTTTGGATGTATATGATTTGTGAGGGAATATTTTGATCCAAACTTTCCCACCACGTTTCATGTAACGAGTCATAGCGATACGAGCAGCTTCGATCTGACGGTTTGTGATCCAATGAGAGTCAACAGCTTGCAAACCAAATTCACCGAATACTACTTCTTTTCCGCCTTTAGCTTCTCCGCGCATTTTTCCACGGAACTCACGACGGTGTTTTACACGTTTAGGTACTAACATTGGTTATTTCCCTCCTTTCTCAGTTGTTTTTTTTGCTGGTAAAACCTCACCACGGTAAATCCAAACTTTAACGCCTAATTTACCATAAGTTGTGTCAGCTTCTTCCCAAGCGTAGTCGATGTCCGCACGCAATGTATGCAATGGAACAGTTCCTTCAGCATGAGTTTCAGCACGAGCGATATCTGCACCATTCAAACGACCAGAAACTTGCGTTTTGATCCCTTTAGCGCCAGATCTCATTGTACGTTGGATAGCTTGTTTTTGAGCACGACGGAAAGCTACACGGTTTTCCAACTGTTTAGCGATACCTTCAGCAACCAATTTAGCATCCAAGTCTGGTCTTTTGATTTCCACGATGTTGATGTGTACTTTTTTACCAGTAAGTTCATTTAACTCTTTACGAGTTTTTTCTACTTCAGAACCGCCTTTACCGATTACCATACCAGGTTTGGCAGTATGAATTGAAACGTTCACGCGGTTAGCGGCACGTTCGATTTCGATTTTAGAAACAGAAGCTTCGCTTAAGTTCTTTTCGATATATTTACGGATACGTAAATCTTCATGTAAGAAAGCTGCGAAATCTTTTTCAGCGTACCATTTAGCATCCCAGTCACGGATGATGCCGACACGCAATCCTAATGGATGAATTTTTTGACCCACAGATTATCCCTCCTTCTTTTCTGATACCACGATTGTGATGTGGCTAGTACGTTTCATGATTGGTGAAGCTGAACCTTTTGCACGTGGACGGAAACGTTTCATCGTTGGTCCTTCGTTAACATAAGCCTCGCTTACTACCAAGTTTTCGATATCTAAATCATAATTATGTTCTGCATTAGCAATTGCTGACATCAACACTTTTTCTACAACGGGCGAAGCGCCACGCGGTGTGAATTTCAGAATGGAGATTGCTTCTCCGATGCTCTTGCCTCTGATAAGATCCACTACTAAACGAACCTTACGAGCGGCAATGCGAACAGTTTGTGCAGATGCTTTTGCAGCTGTGATTTGTTCTGGCATGTTATTTCCTCCCCTCGTAATTAACGGCGACCTGTTTTCTTGTCGTCTGCGGCATGGCCACGGTATGTTCTTGTTGGAGCGAATTCTCCTAATTTGTGTCCTACCATGTCTTCTTGAATGTAAACTGGAACGTGTTTTCTTCCATCATAAACTGCAATCGTTTGACCGATGAATTGTGGGAAAATTGTAGAGCGGCGAGACCAAGTTTTGATTACTTGTTTCTTTTCGCTAGCTAGAGCAGCTTCAACTTTCTTAATTAAATGTTCATCGACAAAAGGTCCTTTTTTCAAACTACGACCCATGGTGAAGCCTCCTTTCGATTATGTGTTGCTTCAGTCAATTATTGTTGTGATAATTATTTTTTGCGTCCGCGAACGATCAGCTTGCTAGATTTAGCCTTCTTGCTACGAGTTTTGTAACCAAGAGCAGGTTTACCCCAAGGAGTAACTGGCGCTTTGCGTCCGATTGGAGATTTACCTTCACCACCACCGTGTGGGTGATCGTTAGGGTTCATTACAGAACCGCGGACTGTAGGGCGTTTACCCAACCAACGGTTACGTCCGGCTTTACCGATGTTGATCAATTCGTGTTGTTCGTTACCTACTGAACCGATTGTTGCACGGCAAGTTGAAAGGATTAAACGTACTTCGCTTGAGTTCAAACGAACTAATGTATATTTACCTTCTTGTCCAAGTACTTGAGCACTTGTACCAGCTGAACGGATCAATTGACCGCCTTTGCCTGGTTTTGTTTCGATGTTGTGGATAACAGTACCGACTGGGATGTTTGCCAATGGCATTGCGTTTCCGATTTTGATATCAGATCCTACTCCAGATTCGATTTGTTGGCCTACTTCGATGCCTTTAGGGGCAATAATGTAAGTTTTGATTCCATCAACATATTGGATCAATGCGATGTTTGCAGTGCGGTTTGGATCGTACTCGACAGCTTTGACGATACCAATAACTCCATCTTTATTACGTTTGAAGTCGATCACACGGTAAGCACGTTTGTGTCCACCCGCTTGATGACGAACTGTAATTTTACCTTGGTTGTTACGACCGGCTTTTCTTTTGATTGGTTCGATCAAAGATTTCTCAGGTGTTGTTTTTGTGATCTCTGCGAAATCAGAACCAGTCATATTACGACGGCCGTTTGTGGTAGGTTTGTATTTCTTAATCGCCACGTTTTTTCCCCTCCTATTTGATTATTTCAAAAGATTAATTTTCGAATAATTCGATTGTTTTAGAATTTTCAGTCAAAGTGATGATTGCTTTACGGCGTTTTTTCGTATAGCCTTTGTATTTACCCATACGTTTTAATTTGCCGCGAACATTCATGATGTTTACGTTTTTAACATCTACGCCGAACAATGCTTCGACAGATTGTTTAACTAACGTTTTGTTAGCACGTACATCTACTTCAAAGGTATATTTCTTTTCATCCATCGCAAGCATAGAAGCTTCCGTAATGATTGGGCGTTTGATAACGTCTGTTGCTTCCATTATTTAAGAGCCTCCTCTACCTTAGAAAGAGCAGCTTGTGTTAAGATCAGTTTGTTGTTTGAAACAACATCCAATACGTTGATTCCTGTTTCGTTAACGACTGTTACACCAGGAAGGTTACGTGCTGATAATGCTGCAAAATCGTTGTCGTTTTCTACAACAACCAATACTTTCGTATCAACGTTAAGATTTTTCAACACATTTGCAAATTCTTTTGTTTTTGGTGCGTCGAAGTTCAATGTTTCAACTACGATCAAGTCTCCTTCAGCAACTTTCGTTGAAAGAACTGATTTGATAGCTAAGCGACGAACTTTCTTGTTTAATTTATAGCTGTAAGAACGAGGTGTTGGTCCAAAGACAACTCCACCGCCAACCCATTGTGGTGAACGGATTGAACCTTGGCGTGCACGGCCTGTTCCTTTTTGTTTCCATGGTTTACGACCACCACCGCTGACAGCGCTGCGGTTTTTTACTGCGTGAGTTCCTTGTCTTAATGAAGCGCGTTGCATGATGATTGCATCGTAAACAACGTTTTCGTTAGGCTCGATCCCAAAGATTTCTTCATTCAAAGTTACTTCACCGTTTTGTGTTCCATCTTGTTTAAATAAGGCTACGTTTGGCATTATTCTCGTTCCTCCTCTCTTTTTTTGTTATTTTTTAACAGCTTTGCGAGCTGCTTTGATTTCGATTAATGATTTTTTAGAACCAGGTACGTTGCCTTTGATCAGGATAACGTTTTTCTCAACGTCAACCATAACGATTTCAAGGTTTTGGATAGTAACGCGATCGTTACCCATACGTCCTGCTAATTTTTTACCTTTGAATACGCGGGATGGGAATGAAGCAGCACCCATTGAACCAGGACGACGGTGGTAACGTGATCCGTGGGCCATTGGTCCGCGGCTTTGTCCGTGACGTTTGATTACGCCTTGGAAACCATGTCCTTTAGTGGTACCAGTGACATCAACAATGTCGCCTGCTTCAAAGATATCAACTTTGATTTCTTTTCCTACTTCGTATTCTCCCAGCTCAACATTGTTAAATTCACGAATGAAGCGCTTAGGAGCAGTTTTTGCTTTTGCTGCATGACCCTTAGCAGGTTTGTTTGACAATACTTCACGCATTTCTTGGTAGCCTAGTTGTACCGCTTCGTAGCCGTCTGTTTCGTTAGTTTTAACCTGTAAAACAACGTTTGGAGTAGCTTCGATAACTGTAACTGGTACTAACTCACCGTTTGCAGTAAAGAATTGAGTCATTCCTACTTTTTTGCCTAAGATTCCTTTGGTCATGGTAACACCTCCGTTTGTTTTTTATATGATAGGTTTGATTATAATTTGATTTCGATGTCTACGCCGCTTGGTAAGTCAAGCTTCATCAAAGCGTCAACAGTTTTTGTTGTTGGGTTGATGATGTCGATTAGACGTTTGTGTGTAAGCATTTCGAACTGCTCACGAGAATCTTTGTACTTGTGAGTAGCACGGATCACTGTGTATAGTTGTCTTTCAGTCGGCAATGGAATCGGACCAGAAACGGTAGCTCCCGTTCTTTTTGCTGTTTCCACGATTTTATCCGCTGATTGATCAAGAGCACGGTGTTCATATGCTTTTAAACGAATACGTATTTTTTGTTTTGCCATGTTGTTCCCTCCTTCGTCAGATGTAATTCATAAGACTAGCTCCACGAAAATTCCCCGGCACACCCGCCGTGACAAAGCGACCGGGTGTGTCGCAACCTCTCGTCTCTTAGCTGCGGTTCCCGCTTGAACGGTCACCAATACATTATTCATAACCATGAATGCCGTACCAATATATTATACATAATCACATCAGTTAAAGCAAGTCTTTTCTGAAAATAATCTGTAATTTCCGTTGCTGCCTAAATGACCAGTATTGCCGGCGCACTATGAAGCATTTTGTCCCTTCACTATTATACTGATCCGCAAGAAGATTGCAAGCCTACTGGAAAAGTTTCTTCCTTATGATCGTCATTTTGCTTTTCGGCTCTCCGCTCTGCCATTATCGCTTTCCCTATATTATAGAAGAAACAGTATTTCCGAACTGCATTTGCTGGTTTTTTCTTTTTGAGAAACGAATGGTTTTTGCTGATATATTGCCCAAATTCCAGCGTTTTTTGTCGTTGACCTATTCCATGTGAGCTATCTTCACGCGATTTACATGATTAAATCAATTTTATGACGTCCCCGCAGCACTTATTGCGCGCGCATTAGCCTTTTTTTGCTGCCAGGGCATCACGAGCAGCCTTCAGCCGCAATAACGCCTTGATCATGTCATATTTCATGACGCAAGTCGTCATCATTTTGATGCTTTTATATTTTTTAGGGTGTAAAGTAAAGGACATCACAAAGTAGTCATACAAAATAATTTATCAGCAGAAGGAGAATCTACATGGAGAACATTAATTATGCAGACACAACTTTCGTCTTCCTAGCAACGATCTTAGTCATGATGATGACACCCGCTTTATCCCTATTCTACGGAGGGATGGTCCGGAAGAAAAATGTCCTCAGCACGACGATGCACAGTTACGCTGCCATCGCAGTCGTTTCCATCCAATGGCTATTATTCGGCTATTCTTTTGTATTCGGAGGCGACTCGAAATTCTTCGGCGATTTGTCCTTCACCTTGCTCAACGGTGTCGGCTTCGCTCCGATCGATTATGCGCCGACCATCCCGCATCAGCTCTTCATGATGTTCCAGATGGCTTTCGCCATCATCACTCCAGCCTTGATTTCAGGAAGCATCGCGGAACGCATGAAGTTCCCTGCCTTCCTTGCTTTCATCCTTTTATGGACGACTTTCGTCTATGATCCGATTGCCCATTGGATCTGGGGCAATGGCGGTTGGATCCGCGAACTGGGCGCACTCGACTTCGCTGGCGGGAGCGTCATCCATATCAGTTCAGGGATTTCGGCTCTGGTAGCAGCGATTTATCTTGGCAAAAGGAAAAACCACGATTCCGTCAAGCCGCATAATATCCCGATGACGATGATTGGCGCCGGCCTTCTTTTGTTCGGCTGGTTCGGTTTCAATGCCGGAAGTGCTTTGGCAATCAACGATATTGCGCTGGATGCCTTCATCACTACAAACACCGCCGCTGCCACTGCCGGTATCAGCTGGATGATCTGTGAATGGATAATCCATAAGAAACCGACTGCACTTGGATTCGTCAGCGGTATCGTTGCAGGTCTGGTTTCCATTACGCCTGGTGCCGGATTCGTCAGCCCGATTTCGGCTTTGGCCATCGGTTTCATCGGCGGAATCGTCTGCTTCTATGGCGTATCCGTCCTGAAGAAGAAGTTTAACTATGATGATGCACTTGATGCATTCGGTTGCCACGGCATCGGAGGTATCTGGGGCGGAATCGCAACAGGTATCTTCGCATCAAGCAGCATCAACCCTGCCATTGAAGGCGGTTTGGTTGACGGCAGCGCCTCTCTTTTGATAGCTGAAGTCATCAGCATTTTGGCTGTACTTGCATATGCCGGCATTGTGTCCTATCTCTTGTTGAAGTTAATCAGTCAATTTATGCCCTTGCGCGTCTCCGAGGAAGAGGAAGAAATCGGTTTGGATTATGCAGTCCATGGGGAAACAGCATACGGCAGTCTTGCAGTAGCTTTGAGTGATGCCAATTATTCAAATACTGATCCATCCGTTGTTCCGGGCGAATTAAGAACGGCCTTCCAAAAATTCCAAGAGCGCACTTTCGCGAATAACGGTCCGGAACTGGCCTTCGCGAATGCATCATTTGATGACCTGAACAAATCAGTGGTTGTGGAATACCAAGCATCCGGCGCAACAACAGGCGGTTTCGATGCTCAAAACAAAATCACCAAAATTGAAATCATCACGAATGAAAGTAAATTTGAAGGTCTGAAAAAAGCATTGAACAACATCGGCATCACAGGCATGACCGTTTTCGACGTATTCGGCTACGGCATGCAAAAGGGTCATACTACTTATTACCGCGGCGTCGAGACCGAAGCCGATCTGCTGCCGAAGATCCGCATCGAAGTTGTCGTCAGCACCGTGCCCGTCCAAGAGGTAGTCGATGCTGCCAGAAAAGCATTGTATACAGGCAATATTGGTGACGGAAAAATCTTCATCTATAATGTAGAGAACGTCATCCGCGTCAGCACCGGTGATGAAGGTAAGAAAGCTTTGGAATATCCAAACGAATAAGCAAGACAAAGAGAAGATCATCGGGTTCAGCCCCCGATGATCTTCTCTTTGTCTTGTAT
Source organism: Trichococcus pasteurii (assembly GCF_900112935.1). Taxonomy (GTDB): domain Bacteria; phylum Bacillota; class Bacilli; order Lactobacillales; family Aerococcaceae; genus Trichococcus; species Trichococcus pasteurii. The sequence continues at coordinate 259,311 of NZ_FONM01000001.1, read as the reverse complement.
CCTAAATTTTAATGGTTTTTGAATTCGTGCAGCATGGGACTCTGTATTGTTGCACAATCTCATCCGTCTCCATACAGCCTCGCATGAAATTTCTGTCCGTCAGTGCTAGTGTTTGCGTGGGACTTCCTTAAGATTTCCTCTTACGGTGGACACCCTTGTCACTCACTAACAGGTCCCACTGCCACGCCTGTAGCGGACTTTCACCAGTTAGCAATTTACGGCTTACTGGAACGCCACGCAAAAAAATCCCAAGAGCAGAAGCTCTCGGGATTTTTTAATCGCATTAAATTTTATTTTGAAATAAAATTATTTAGAGATTGAAGCTACAACGCCAGCGCCTACAGTACGGCCGCCTTCACGAATAGAGAACTTAGTTCCTTCTTCGATAGCGATTGGGTGGATCAGTTCAACTTCCATAGTAACGTTATCGCCAGGCATTACCATTTCAACGCCTTCTGGTAAGTTACATACACCTGTTACGTCAGTTGTACGGAAGTAGAATTGTGGACGGTAGTTTGTGAAGAATGGAGTGTGACGTCCGCCTTCTTCTTTTGAAAGTACATAAACTTCAGCTGAGAAAGTTGTATGTGGAGTGATTGAACCTGGTTTAGCCAATACTTGACCACGTTGGATTTGCTCACGTGTAACACCACGTAACAAAGCTCCTACGTTATCGCCAGCTTCAGCGTAATCCAATAATTTACGGAACATTTCAACACCGGTAACAACTGTTTTCTTAGTTTCTTCAGCAATACCGACGATTTCAACTTCGTCACCAACGCGAACTTGTCCACGCTCAACACGGCCTGTAGCAACAGTACCACGTCCAGTGATTGAGAATACGTCCTCGATAGGCATCATGAATGGTTTGTCAGTGTCACGAGTTGGAGTTGGGATGTACTCGTCAACAGCAGCCATCAATTCCAAGATTTTTTCTTCGTAAGACTCGTCGCCTTCCAAAGCTCTCAAAGCTGAACCAGAGATTACAGGAACATCGTCGCCAGGGAAATCGTATTCTGTTAACAGGTCACGAACTTCCATTTCAACTAATTCTAATAATTCTTCGTCGTCAACCATGTCGACTTTGTTCAAGAATACTACGATGTAAGGAACACCAACTTGACGAGACAACAAGATGTGCTCGCGAGTTTGTGGCATTGGACCATCAGCAGCAGAAACTACTAAGATAGCTCCGTCCATTTGTGCAGCACCAGTGATCATGTTTTTAACATAGTCCGCGTGGCCTGGGCAGTCTACGTGAGCGTAGTGGCGAGTTTCAGTTGAGTATTCAACGTGAGAAGTGTTGATCGTGATACCACGTTCTCTTTCTTCTGGAGCGTTGTCGATTGCAGCGTAGTTAGCTGCCTCTGCGAAACCTTTTTTAGCCAAAACTGTTGTGATAGCTGCTGTTAATGTTGTTTTACCATGGTCAACGTGTCCGATTGTACCAACGTTAACATGGGGTTTTGAACGGTCGAATTTTACTTTTGCCATTTTAAATCATTTCCTCCTCATATTGAGTGCTTATAATTTGTCTAGACTCTGATCGTCTATCGTATAAAGTATACCGATTTGTGCTCGAAAAAGCAATATACAAGCTAAGCAACAGCGAGATTACTCTTCGCTATTTTTTCCGCTCTTCTTGATGATCTCTTCTTGAACAGCTTTAGGAACAGCTTCGTAATGATCGAATGTCATTGAGAACGTTCCGCGGCCTTGTGTAGAAGAACGTAAAGTTGTAGCATATCCAAACATTTCTGATAATGGAATGCTGCTCTTAACGATTTGTGCGTTTCCGCGTGCTTCAGTACCTTCGATACGTCCACGACGAGAACTTACGTGTCCCATTACATCTCCCAAATAATCATCAGGAACTGTAATTTCTACAGCCATCATTGGTTCAAGGATTGCAGGGTCAGCTTTTTTAGCTGCGTTACGCAAAGCAAGTGAAGCAGCAACTTTAAATGCTGTTTCAGATGAATCGACATCATGGTAAGAACCATCATACAATTTAGCTTTAACGTCAACTAAAGGATAACCAGCCAACACACCGTTTTCCATTGCGTCTTTCAAACCAGCTTCAACTGCAGGGATGTATTCACGAGGAACAACCCCACCGACGATAGCATTTTCGAACTCAAAGCCTTTTCCTTCTTCATTAGGAGTAAATTCAACCCAGACGTGACCAAATTGACCTTTACCACCTGATTGACGAACGAATTTACCTTCAGATTGAACTGATTGACGGAATGTTTCACGGTAAGATACTTGAGGAGCACCTACTGTAGCTTCAACTTTGAACTCACGTTTCATACGGTCAACGATGATGTCCAAGTGCAACTCACCCATACCAGCGATGATCGTTTGACCAGTCTCTGGGTTAGTGGAAGCACGGAAAGTAGGATCTTCTTCAGAAAGTTTCTGTAATGCGATACCCATTTTATCTTGGTCAGCTTTTGATTTAGGCTCAATAGCAACTTCGATAACTGGTTCCGGGAATACCATGGATTCAAGGATTACTTGTTTCTTTTCATCACACAAAGTATCTCCTGTAGTCGTATCTTTCAAACCAACTGCAGCAGCGATATCTCCAGCAAATACTTCTGGGATTTCGTTACGGTGGTTAGCATGCATCTGTAGGATACGGCCTACACGTTCGCGTTTGCCTTTAGTGGCATTCTGAACGTAAGAACCACTTTGTAGAGTACCAGCGTATACGCGGAAGAATGTCAGACGGCCCACAAACGGGTCAGTCATAACTTTAAATGCTAAAGCTGCAAATGGCGCTTCGTCGCTTGCAGGGACAGCGATTGGTTCTTCAGTGTCTACGTCAGTACCTGTGATGGCAGCAACATCCAATGGTGATGGAAGGTAATCAATAACTGCATCAAGCAATAATTGAACACCTTTATTTTTGAAAGCAGAACCACAAAGCATCGGGAAAAATTCTACATTACATGTAGCAGTACGAATACCTTGTTTCAATTCTTCTTTCGTAATTTCTTCACCATCAAGATATTTTTCCATCAAGGCTTCATCAGTTTCAGCAACAGCTTCAACTAATTTAGTGTGCCATTCTTCAGCTGCTTCAAGATATTCCGCTGGGATATCTTCTTCATGGTATTCAGTACCTTCATCGTTGTCATAGATTTCAGCCTTCATTTCGACTAAATCGATGATACCTTTGAATGTATCTTCAGAACCAATCGGCAATTGAATCGGATGCGCATTAGCATTCAGACGGTCGTGTAGAGTGCCTAAAGAGTATAGGAAATCTGCACCCATTTTGTCCATTTTGTTAGCGAATATGATACGAGGAACACCATAAGTTGTAGCTTGACGCCAAACTGTTTCAGTTTGAGGTTCTACACCTGATTGTGCATCAAGTAAAGCGACAGCGCCATCCAATACACGCAGGGAACGTTCAACTTCGATAGTGAAGTCCACGTGTCCAGGAGTATCGATGATGTTTACGCGATACCCTTTCCATTGTGCAGTAGTAGCAGCTGAAGTGATGGTAATACCACGTTCTTGTTCTTGTTCCATCCAGTCCATTTGTGAAGCACCCTCGTGGGTTTCACCGATCTTATGGATTTTACCGGTATAGTACAAAATACGTTCAGTTGCCGTTGTTTTACCAGCGTCAATATGAGCCATGATACCGATATTTCTCGTATTATGTAGAGAAAATTCTCTTTGTGCCATCTTCTTCAAACACCTCTCTCTTTTAAAAGTAATTGCAAGTCCATTTTATTGGAAAAATGGTGACTTACGCAACCATAAAGCAAATTTCTTGCAAGAAAAAATTCTTGCAAGAAAATTTTACCAACGGTAGTGAGCGAAAGCTTTGTTAGCTTCTGCCATTTTATGTGTATCTTCACGTTTCTTAACTGAAGCACCAGAGTTGTTAGCAGCGTCCATAATTTCTTTAGCTAGACGCTCTTCCATAGTGTCTTCACCGCGTAGACGAGAGTAGTTTACCAACCAACGTAATCCTAAAGCCATACGACGATCTGGACGTACTTCGATAGGAACTTGGTAGTTAGAACCCCCTACACGACGTGCTTTTACTTCTAAAACAGGCATGATGTTTTTCATAGCTTGTTCGAAAACTTCCAACGGGTCGTTTCCTGTAGATTCTTTAATCATTTCAAATGCGTTATATAAGATGGTAGCAGCTTTACCACGTTTTCCATCAACCATGATACGGTTGATCAAACGAGTCACCAATTTAGAATTGTAAATCGGATCTGGCATTACTTCACGTTTTGTAACTGGACCTTTACGAGGCATTCAAATTCCTCCTTCCTTAACTTTTCTTTTTTCGTTTATTGTTTCATTATTTTTTCTTAGGTCTCTTAGCTCCGTATTTAGAACGGCTTTGCAGACGGTTGTTTACGCCGGCTGTATCAAGAGCTCCACGAACGATATGGTAACGTACCCCTGGCAAGTCTTTTACACGTCCGCCACGGATTAGCACCACGCTGTGTTCTTGTAGGTTATGTCCGATACCAGGAATGTAAGCTGTAACTTCCAACAAGTTGGACAGACGTACACGAGCGTACTTACGTAACGCTGAGTTAGGTTTCTTCGGAGTCATTGTACCCACACGAGTACAAACACCACGTTTTTGAGGTGAGTTTGTATTTGTTTGAGATTTCTTGAAGCTATTGTAACCTTTTCCTAAAGCAGGAGATTTTGATTTTTCAATAGCAGATTGGCGAGGTTTACGCACTAGTTGATTGATTGTAGGCATTGATTTTCCTCCTTCCTCGATGGGATAGCTAGGTCCACACATCCAGGTGGTTCCTTTTTAGTTAAAAAAATAAATAAATCGAATATTTCGACCTACTATTCTTTCTGTGACTATCATACACCAGTCAGCACGACTGAAAGATATGTTCAGGGATCTGTGTATAAAATCACCTTTTGAATCATACCATGTATATTTCTGACCGTCAACAGTTTGTCTTGTTTTATTTGCAATATTTTTCGTTTTTTTCAGTTTTCTCATTCGATTCCGGGTGCACCCGGAATCGAATGAAAAATCCGACAATCGGAGCGCGCTGCTCTCCAAAAATACAAGAAGGGCTGCCGCGATTCGCAGCAGCCCCTTACTTTACTGTTAGATTTCCAAGTTTCTCATTGTCGGGAACAGCAGGACGTCCCTGATTGATTGACTGTCCGTCAACATCATCACGAATCTGTCGATGCCGATGCCCAATCCGCCTGTCGGAGGCATACCGTATTCCAAAGCCTCGATGAAGTCTTCGTCAACGCCATGCGCTTCGTCATTGCCTTGCTCTTTTTCCATCGCTTGCGCTTCGAAACGTTCTCTTTGATCGATCGGATCCGTTAGCTCAGTAAAGGCGTTTCCGTATTCCTTGCCCATGATGAAGATTTCAAAACGGTCCGTAAAGCGCGGATCTTCTTCATTTTTACGTGCCAATGGCGAAATCGCCAACGGATGACCATAGATGAAGGTAGGCTGAACCAATGTATCTTCCACAAACGCTTCGAAAAATTCATTGATGATGTGCCCTACCGTCATATTCTTCGTGAACGGCACATTGTGTTTTTCCGCCAAAGCTTGCGCCTCTGCATCCGTCATCGGTTCCCAGAAATCAACACCCGTAACTGACTTCACTGCGTCAACCATGTGGATGCGCGGGTATGGTCCAGCCAAGTTGATTTCGGTTCCGTCATAGACCACTGTTGAGGACCCTTTGACTTTTGTCGTAACCGTCTCAAAGATGCCTTCAACAACTTCCATTACATCGTGGAAATCGGTATAAGCTGTGTACATCTCAAGCATCGTGAATTCAGGGTTGTGGGTCGTGTCGATTCCTTCGTTACGGAATACGCGACCGATTTCATAAACCTTTTCCATGCCGCCGATCACAAGGCGTTTCAAGTGTAACTCCAACGCGATGCGCATGTACAATTCCATGTCCAATGCATTGTGGTGCGTGATGAAAGGTCTTGCGGTAGCTCCGCCTGCCATGTTATGCAATGTCGGTGTTTCGACTTCCAAATAGCCCAGTCCGTTCAGGTAGGTTCTGATTTCGCTGATGATCTGGCTGCGTTGCACGAACTTATTGAAACTCTCTTTGTTGCTGATCAAGTCAAGATAGCGTTGACGGTATTTCTGTTCAACGTTCGTCAAGCCATGATATTTGTCAGGCAACGGACGCAATGCTTTCGTCAAATGCACAAGCTGCGTCGGTTTGATGGTGACTTCACCGGCATCGGTTTTCATGATCGGGCCTGTTACGCCAATGATGTCTCCGAGATCGGCTTGCTTAAAGATTGCATAATTCTCTTCCCCAACAGCGTCTTTGCGCACGTAAATTTGGATTTGGCCTTTGCTGTCCTGCAAATGAGCAAAGCCAACCTTCCCTTTTCCGCGCTTTGTCATGATTCTGCCGGCTACTGAAACGATGGTCTCTTCTTTTGCTTCGATTTCCTCTTTCGTAAAAGCATCGAAATCTTGATGGATAGTTGCGGATAAATGTGTTCTTACAAAACCATTTTGAAAGGGTTCAATGCCTTCTTCGCGTAAAGTCTGCATTTTTTCACGGCGAATCAGCAACTGGTCATTCATTTCTTCTGAATGTTTTTCTTGACTCAATGAGGTCACTCCGTTCTTAAATCTTCTTGATTCATAATCTTCTTAATATTGCCAATAAAAGAGTGAAAAATCAAGCCGTCTTAGCTATTTATTTCGATTTTCTCGAATGAACGCGCTTCTTTTGAAGCTTCGCGTTCCTCTATTTCGAAAATGAAGCGATCCAACAAGTCGACAACTTCTTGTTGTCTGGATGCAGACGTGACAGCAGCTTTCGTTTTTGAAGCGCGCGGAATGCCTTTCAGGTAATAAGCCGCGATGCTGCGGAACTCTTTGACAGCGACCGTTTCGCCCTTAAGATCGGTCAATCGGTCCAAGTGCAGTTTTGCGATTTCCAACTTCTCGCGCGGGGTCGATTGCGGCAACATTTCACCGGTTTCCAGATAGTGGACTGTCTGTTTGATCATCCAAGGGTTGCTCAAGGCAGCCCGGCCAATCATGACACCGTCCACGCCGGTTTCTTCCAGCATCCGCTTCGCATCTTCAGGCGTCTTCACGTCCCCGTTACCCAATAAGGGGATACGCGTCAAAGCCTGCTTGACGTCCTTGAAGATGTTCCAGTCGGCTTTGCCCTCATACATCTGTACACGCGTACGCCCGTGCATCGCAACGGCGGCTGCTCCAGCGCGTTCTGCAGCCAAGGCATTCTCCACTGCAAAAAGATGATCGGAATCCCAGCCGGTCCGCATTTTCACGGTAACCGGCTTATCAACAGCATCCACTACAGCAGAAACCATTTCATAAACTTTGCCCGGATCCAACAACCACTTGGCTCCTGCTTCCGCCTTGATGACTTTGCTGACGGGGCAGCCCATGTTGATGTCGATGATGGCTGCTTCCGTGTTTTCAGCCACGTATTTTGCCGCTTCGACCAGCGTATCCTTGTTGCCGCCCATGATTTGGACGCTCAGCGGATATTCATTCGGCTCGATGTGCAGCATCCGCAATGTCTTCTCGTTGCGGAACTGGATGCCCTTATCGCTGATCATCTCGCAGACGACCAAGCCTGCGCCCATCTCTTTGACGGTGACGCGGAAGGCAGCGTTGCTGATTCCGGCCATAGGTGCGACTGCGACTGGATTATTGATTTCAATATTGCCGATTTTATACATTTTTTACTTCCTTTATTATTTATTTATGGTGATCCCATCCTTTTTTCGGATGCTCGAAAAACTCTTGGACCATTCTATCATCTTACAATCCGTAAGAAAAGAAAAATATCTTACCGTTTGCGTTTGGCGCTTCACCAATAAGGAAAAAGGACAAGCCATCCGATCAGCCTGTCCTTCTTATCCATTTATTATTGTACGCTGAACAGCGGCGTGGATAGGTAGCGTTCTCCGTTATCCGGCGCCACAGTCACGACGGATTTGCCTTTGCCTAAACGGATGGCCACTTCGATCGCACCGGCGATGGCAGCTCCGCCTGAAATGCCCACCAGAACGCCTTCTTCCCGCGCAACACGGCGAGCCATTTCGAAGGCTTGTTCATTGGAGACTTGGACGATACCGTTGTAAAGCGCTGTGTCCAAAACGGATGGGATAAAGCCCGCGCCGATACCCTGGATTTTGTGCGGGCCTTTCGGTTTTCCGCTCAATACAGCCGAATCGGTCGGCTCCAGTGCATATATTTCCACATTGGGATTGACTTTGCGCAAAGCCTTGCCGACGCCCGTCACTGTTCCGCCCGTTCCGACTCCGGCAATAAAAGCGTCAGGCGTCTTGCCTTCAAAAGCCTCGATGATTTCGGGACCGGTGATTGCTTCGTGCACAGCAGGATTGGCAGGGTTATCGAATTGCATCGGCATGAAGTGATCCGGTTGCGCAGCGATTTCCCTTGCCTTCGCAATCGAGCCATTCATCCCCTCAGCGCCTGGTGTCAAAACCAGCTCTGCGCCATAAGCTGCCAACAATAAGCGTCTTTCCATACTCATCGTATCCGGCATCACAAAAATCGCTTTGTAGCCTTTTGCCGCAGCCAGCATTGCCAAGCCTACGCCTGTATTCCCGCTGGTCGGTTCCACGATTGTATACCCGGGTTTCAGAAGGCCTTCTTCTTCCGCCACTTCGATCATATTCAGAGCGATGCGGTCCTTCACGCTTCCGCCCGCGTTGAACGATTCCAGCTTGACATACACATCAGCCACACTCTCGGGTACCACTTTATTCAGTTTGATTATCGGAGTTTCCCCGATCAAACTAGCAATTGAAGAGACTATTTTTACCATGTCGATTCCTCCAGCTCAGATAGATTTTACTGATCAGTTCCGTCAAACGGATAGATTAATTTTATTGTAGGTTACGTGAAACCGCATTACAAGCGAAACGCCGGCGACATCAGATGTTGGCAGCGCGCTTTTCATCAATGGCCGTCACCAGTTCCTGCAGATCGGCTTCCGAATAGTGGTACTTTTCGCCACAGAAATGGCAGACAACCTCAGCGCCATGATCCTCTTCAATCATTTCGTGCAACTCAGTCTTGCCAATCGAACTCAACCCTTCGGCGAAACGTTCTCTTGAACAGTCGCAATGAAAACGCACAGGCATTTTCTCCAGCACTTCCACATTTTCTTCGCCCAATATGCGCGCCAAAATCTGTTCAGGCGTTTCGCCATTTTCCATCAATCTGGAAACCAACGGAATGGCTGCGATATTCTGTTCCACTTTCGTGATGGCTTCATCACTGGCGTCAGGCATCACCTGGATCATGAAGCCACCAGCCGCTTTGATCGAATCATCGGTGTCCACAAGCACGCTCAAACCGATAGCTGAAGGTATCTGCTCAGAATTTGCCATATAGTAAGTGAAGTCCTCGCCCAATTCACCGCTGACCAGAGAAACTTGCCCGGTGAACGGTTCTTTCATCCCTAAATCTTTGATGACGGTCAAAGTGCCTTCCGTCCCCACAACTGCACGAACGTCAAGTTTGCCATGGTCGTTCAAGGCAAGGTTGACATTCGGGTTTGAAATGTAGGCCTTGATGTCGCCTTTGCCGTTCGCATCAGCGAGTATGCGGCCTCCCAGGCCATCCCCATTCACAATGACGGTCATTTTTTCTTCATTCTTCAACCCGGCGGCAGCCAGCAATAAGGTCCCTACCATCGTGCGGCCTAAAGCTGCAGATGAGGCGCTCCATGTATCATGCCTTCTTTGAGCCTCCGCAACCGCTTCGGTTGCGTCAATCGCATAGGCACGGAATTGTCCTTCGTAGGCTAATGCCTTAAGTAAATAGTCAGTCATATATAATCCTCCATCGCATTCTTAAATTGTTTCTCTATCATTCTACTATAGGTCGGGACGAAAGCAACCACACTTTGCTCACTTGCTTTTGCGCAGCCGGCCGGTGATGACAAAAAGTCTGGGATTGTCGTCCCAGACTTTTTGCAAAATTCTATTTTTTTATTTTTCTTCAGTATCTTTTGCTTCTTTTTCTGCATCATTTTCCGCTTTTTCATCAGCAGTAGGTAATGAAACGTCAGATGAAGCTTCGGCTTCGTCATTAACAAGCATCTGATCTTCTTGACGGATTTTTTCAGCCTCTTTCTTTTCAAGAGCCCGTTTGGCTTCTTCAAAAGACTGTGCTTTTTCGCTTGGATATTCTTCTGTATTTGAGTCCGAAGGCATTTGGCCGGTTTCGAACAGGCTGCGGATTGTTTTCTCATCCAATGTTTCCAGTTCCAACAATTTCTCAGCGATCAAATTCAGTTGTTCACGGTGTTCTTCGATGATTTGACGCGCTCTGATATGCGCTTCACTCATCATACGACGGACTTCCGAGTCAATTTGGTAAGCAATATCTTCAGAGTAAGCTTTGGTTTGGCCGTAGTCACGTCCGACAAATACTTGATGATTTCCTTCATACTGCACAGTGCCCAATTTTTCGCTCATGCCGTACTCGGTAACCATGCTTCTGATCAAGCCGGTAGCTTGTTCGAAGTCGTTGCTGGCGCCCGTAGTTTGGACGTTGAAGACAACTTCCTCCGCCACACGTCCACCAAGCAAGCCGACAACTTGTTCCAACAACTCATCCTTCGTCATAAGGAATCGATCCTCTTTCGGAAGCATGATTGCATACCCTCCAGCGCGACCGCGTGGAACGATCGTAACTTTGTGGACAATGCGCGCATCGCTCAGGACCATACCGACAATTGTGTGGCCGGCTTCATGGTAAGCGACCATTTCGCGTTCGCGCTTGCTGATGACACGATCTCTCTTGGCAGGGCCGGCGATGACACGGTCATGCGCTTCATCCACATCAAGGGCATCGATTTTTGTTTTGTTCCGTCTGGCAGCGACCAGGGCAGCTTCGTTCAACAAGTTTTCCAAGTCTGCTCCAGAGAAACCTGGTGTCTGTTGCGCTACGACTTTAAGATCGACGTTGCTTGCCAACGGTTTATTGCGGGAATGTACTTTCAGTATCGCTTCGCGGCCTTTTACATCCGGTCTGCCGACCAAAATTTGGCGGTCAAAACGGCCTGGACGAAGCAATGCCGGATCGAGTACGTCGGAACGGTTGGTAGCGGCAATTACGATGATGCCTTCATTGCCGGAGAAACCGTCCATCTCAACCAATAATTGGTTCAGTGTCTGTTCGCGTTCATCATGTCCGCCACCCATACCGGCGCCACGTTGACGTCCAACTGCATCGATTTCATCGATGAAGATGATTGCAGGGGCAGCTTTTTTGGCTTGATCGAACAAATCACGCACACGGCTGGCACCGACACCGACGAACATTTCTACGAATTCCGAACCGGAAATCGAGAAGAAAGGCACACCGGCCTCACCAGCGACAGCTTTGGCCAATAAGGTCTTACCTGTACCTGGAGGTCCTTCAAGCAAAACGCCAGCCGGAATCCTTGCTCCAAGTGCAGTGAAACGACGTGGGTCCTTCAGGAATTCCACCACTTCGACAAGCTCTTGTTTTTCTTCCTCTGCACCAGCAACGTCAGAAAAACGTACTTTGATCGGTTTTTTGGTGGCATCTTCAGACTTCGTTTTGCCGAAGTTCATGACATTGCGGTTACCGCCTTGTCCGCCTCCAGCTTGCCCCATCATCATGTACATGAAGAAGATGAAGATGACGATCGGCAATACGCTGAACAGGATGCTTATCCATGCGCCGGACTGGTCTTCTTCCAACGGCACCATCTGTGTATCCGTCGTTTCAGCGATATCCGTGATCTGTTTCAGAGTTTCGTCATTCGGTAAAACTCTGGTTGTGAAATTCTTCGTTGTTGTACTGGTCGTATCATCAAACAACAGCAGATCGCTGGATGAATCAGCCACTTCCAGTTCTTGTTCGGTGCGGTATTCACCGCTGATTTCATAAACGCCTGCACCCGGTTGGATCGTAAAATTATCCACCTCTTCCGAGTTCAAGGCATCCATAAATTCGCTTGATGAAATTTCTTGGCTCGTCTCTGTCTCCATGCCGCCTGTAATCATCGAAACCACTGCAATGATCGCAAGGAAGATCAGCACATAAAAGCCGCTGCTTTTAAGAAAATTATTTTTTTTCATTAGAACCTCCTCGTCAGATATCGTTCTTCGCAGACTTTATCTTACGTCTCATCTTTTTTGTTTGCTCAATATACTGGTATCTCACTAATCATATCATATCTGACCAATTTTAACGAATGATTTTACTCATAAACTTCGGTTTTTAAAATCCCGATATAAGGGAGATTTCGGTACTTTTCGTTGAAGTCCAATCCGTATCCGACAACGAACTCGTTCGGAACGTTGATACCAATGTAATCCGCTTCCAAATCCACGACGCGGCGTTCTTTTTTGTCCATCAATGTGACCACTTTTATGGATTTGGCTTTACGGTATTTGAATATTTCGATCAAGTAGCTTAACGTCCGTCCGGTGTCGATGATGTCCTCCACGATCAACAGGTCGCGTCCGTCCACGGTCGTATCCAAATCTTTCAGGATCTTCACATCGCCGCTTGATTCCATTCCGGCTCCGTAGCTGGAAACATCCATGAAATCCAGTTCCAGATCGCAGTTCATCGCACGCGACAAGTCGGTCATGAACATGACGGCACCTTTCAGTACGCCGATCACTAATGGATTTTTCCCTTCATATTCTTTCGTCAATTGCGCGCCCAAGTCTTTGACTACTGCGCTGATTTCTTCTTCACTGTATAATACTTCCTTGATATCAGGATGCAACATTTCTTTCACCTCAAAAATTTATTTTATGTAAATCAATCTGTAACGCGTTTGTTCCTTGTCATTCTCGGACAACCAGACGGACTGGGCATAGCCCGGCACCCATAAAATACGTCCCTCGCCATCAGTGACGATACAGGCTTTTCGTCTTTCTTCATCCGGAATTTTTTTATCCACAAAAAGCCGGCTCACTTTTTTTGTAAATGGCTGATCTTTGTTCAAAACGATCTTGTCGCCCGAACGCCGGGAACGCACCGTAAAAGGCATTAGTGCCGATTCGTCCTTGATTCCAACGCTTTGGGCATCCAGCGGCAGTTCTTTTGAAAACGCATTATCGCTATGAAATAATCCTATTCTACCATGAGATGGCAAGGTTACCCATTTATTTAGCTCCAATTCTTCAGAAAAATCAGAAAAATCGGCCTTGGCCGAATCAGGGGATAAGAAAATAAGTTTATCATACCTTTTTCTGGCCTGCCACCCTCCCACCAAAGATATTTGCTTTTGGGGGGAGGGGTTTTCGGTAAGATCCATCACAGCCGTCAGTTGGCTCCTGCGGAAGTCATGACCTGCCGGTATCATCTGCTCCGTCACAAAATGACTGAGCACGAGTCGTTGCAAGGAAACATCACAGGCTTGCCATGCGACCAGATCCAATACCCAGTCCGGGTCAACCTTGGTGAACAGCGATCGGAACGACTGTGCTACTATCGGTTGAACGACTTCCATTGCATCCTGCAGATCTTCCGAAAAATCACCAAAATGCCTGGATGCTTGCTTATTTTCCGCCTTCAGCAGCGGAATGATGCTGTTCCGGTATCTGTTCCGCGTGAACGTCAGCTCTGAATTGGTGCTGTCTTCCCGATAAGGGATTCTAGCCATTTCGCAAATCCGATAGAGCTCGTCCTTTTGGAACGCCAGCAATGGTCGAACGAGTTGTCCACGACCAAAAGCGCGTGAAAAAGCGATTCCGGAGATACCCTTCAGCGTGCTCCCCCTCACCAAACGCATCAGAATCGTCTCCAGCTGATCATCCGCATGATGTGCGGTCGCTAGATGGGTCGCTGGCCATTTCTCCATCATATCGGCAAAGAAGGCATAGCGAAATTCCCTTGCTGCCATTTCCAGGTTTGACTTCGGGTGGTTTTCTTCTGACCAGTGTTCGGCAAAAAAAGCTATCCCTTGGCTCCAGCAGTAGTCCTGGATCATCCGGAGTTCCTCATCTGACTCTTCCCTGAGATGATGGTGGACATGCACCACAGCGAACTGCGGTTGCCATTCCGGCGGCAGCTGTTGGATAAGCCCCAGCAACGCCATGGAATCCGCGCCGCCGGAAACCGCCAAAAGCAAGCGGCTTTCTTTTTCCCATAGCCGGTGGCGTTCCACCTCTTTGCATAGACGCAGAATATATTCTTGCATAACATCCCTGCTCTCTTTCTTCGTAAAGCAAAAAAGAGGGTGTGACAATCGGTTTCCCTTTTGCCCATCCTCTAGAAATTACTGTTTTCTATCCACGTCTGCCGCCACGGCCGCCGCGTTTGCCTTCCGTATTGCGCTTGATGGAAGTCAAACGATCTTCGCTGTCCTTCAAGAAGCTGCTCATCAACGAGTCGAAGTCATTTTTAAGACCTTTATCCTGATGTGCTGAGAAATCTTTTCTGCCTTTAGAAAAAGAGCCTTCCGGACGAGGAGTTGTACTTTTTTGATAAGGTCTGCTTTCTCGTTGAGGTCTGGAAACTTCCCCTGCTGGCTTGTCCACAGCTTTACGGATGGATAAGCCGATCTTCCCATCATCTGCAATGGACATTACCTTAACGGTCACTTCATCGCCAACCTTCAAAACGTCCTTTATTTCCTTTACGAAAGTATCAGAAATTTCACTAATATGAACTAGTCCTGTCTTACCGCCACCTAAATCAATGAATGCACCAAAATTTGTAATCCCTGTAACTTTTCCTGATACTTTGTTCCCAACTTCTATTGACATAAAAAAAAAGTTCCTCCTTCATTTTTGCTCAACTAATTATACCACGGATTATGCAGAAAAAAATAGAATCTTTATTCATCGCCGTATTCATGAATCCGAATCTGCTGCGTTCTCTTGTTTTTCGGCCATTTTTGTCTGATTATCTTCAGGCAGGCTGAAGATGATTTCGCCATCTTTGCTTAAATAATATTTACCTCGCGCCAATTTGGCGATGTATTCATCATCCTGCAACAATTTGACTTCATAGGTCAATTGCGTGTTTTCGTCCTCAGCTTGCTTTTTCTCCGTTTTGGCCACTGCGATGGCAGCGTCCAACTTACGGATTTCCAGCCAGTTTCCGACTGTTTTCCACAGGCAAGGCACAATCAGGGCAACGCCGACGACAAAAATCAGGGATAATCTTCTCATATGGGCTTTCTTTTCCCTCTGAAATATACGTTTCTGACTGTGCTGCGCCTTAGTAAAATCATTTTGCATCACGGTTACGTTGTCAGCTGTCTTTTTTTCCGTCTTTTCCTTCACCCTGATCGCCTCCTTGAAAACTTCCACAATCCCGTTATCTCTGAATAGTTTTGCTCATGTAAAAGTATAGAAGAAACGGCACGGATTGTCCATGGCCTTTCGCAGCATCAGAAGCGATTTTCTTCCGTTCTGGGTGCAACCGTTTCGCTGATGAGGGTATACATTTCCTGAGCCTCATCCTTTTTGGTCGTTTCCACAATTTTATCGACGCGCACGACGACGGTTTTGTTCCCGAACTGCAGCGTCATTTCATCTCCGGCTTTGACAGTCGAACTCGATTTTGCTTGCTTTCCGTTGATCAGGATGCGCCCTTTGTCCGCCACTTCTTTGGCGACCGATCTGCGTTTGATCAAGCGGGATACTTTCAAAAATTTATCTAGTCTCATCGGAATTCCCCTTTTCTTTTGCTTTTATCGCTTGCCACATCTTATCGATTTCTTCGATCGTATCGGCTTTCACTCCGTCAAAAACATGCGGATGGCGTCTGCGCAATTTCCTGTTCAATGTTTCCAGGACATCCTCCATCGTGAAGAAGCCTTCCCGTTCGCCAAAGGAGGCGTGATAGAGAACCTGGAGCAGAATATCACCCAACTCTTCGATCAGGTTGTCGGTATCATCGTTCTGGATTGCTTCGGCCACTTCTTCGCATTCTTCCTTCAGATAAGGCAACAGGCTTTCGTGCGTCTGTGATTGCACCCAAACATCTTTATCTACGATGGCATCCATGTAGGCTTGGGTCAGTTCAAAGCTTTTGGTGCGTTCATCCAGCTGCAATGGCGGAACGTACAAGGAAAGCAAGTTATGCACACCCTCAAGCCGGTCCATCTCATACAAAGGGCACCAGGTCACTTTCTGCAGCTTGGTTCCTGCCGCATCGACCAAGGCCACCTGATGTTCATCCGGATATTTCTCCATCAGCTTCAATTTCACATCGCTGGCCACAAATTCATTGAAAACCTGCATGATGATCAGGTGACTGCCCAAACTCAGCTGGTCCTGGTGGAAGGACAAGCCATCCAACAATTGGAAGCCTTCGATCGGATCGATGGCTACCGCCTGAAAGAAATCATCGATGAAACTCTTCCCCCCGACGATTTCCACTTCGATTCCCGCTTGGTTCTGCAGCAAATGCTTGACGGAATCCTCCGCAACCAACGGGTGTCCCGGCACTGCATAAATCAGATCCTGTGTCTTTGCCTTTTCCAATAAATAGTCTGCGATCTGACGGTATACGTCATCAAAATTATCCTTCGATTCATACACTGCATCAAAGCTTTCGAACTGCACACCTGCAGCCTTCAGATTTTCAACGACCGGATGCTCCTTGGTCCGCAGATGGACGAATTCGGCTGCCAGCAATCGACTGTATACGCCGTACGGCAATTGTTCCAAGTCGCCGGCTCCTAGGCCCATTATTTGAATTTTACCCATACATTTCTCCTTCTGTAACGCTTTTCTATTTTATGTCGTTCGTTTTGTCCGGCAATTTGCGCAGCAGTTTTTTCCCGAACGGAATACTTACCCACTCCCGTAATGTAAAGAGTTTCACTTTTAGAATATACCATAAGAATACGGCCACACCAGCACAAACTGTCACAGAGGCTATAACGGAATCCGTCAGCCGGTCTCCATCCGTAAAAATATACCTTTCCAAGCCGATCCGGAGCGACCCCACCGTGACATACAGGACAGCGCAGCCGGCCACAAGTTTCATGAGGAAGCGATCCGTGAACCAGACATCCCGCAGAGCGCGCTCGCTGTTGAGCAAAAGCACCCACAGCATCGCAGCCAAACCGGCTATCAAAGCTAAGCTTGCCCCCATCGTCCCAAACGGTTCCACCAACAGCAGATTGCCGAAGAATTTGACCGCAAGACCCGCTGCCAGGGCAACCAAGGAAATCTTGTACTGGCCCAGGCTTTGCAGGATGGAATGATAGGCGGTCATGATCGAAGCCGCAAAAATGGCCAAAATATATACGGACAGAACCGCGATGCCTTCCCGGTCTCCGAAGAGCATGTTGTCGACATTCGGCAAAATAGCCAGCAACCCCGTCACCGCGGCTGCTGAAAAGACACTTGTCATCCGCAGCAACGACACGGCGGATCGGGTGAATTCGCTTTGGCGATCTTGTGCATGCGCTTGGCTCATCATCGGAATGAAGCTGGCCGAAAACCCGGTCCCCACCACCATGCCCAACTGCACAAGCGGTTGGCCACGGTCATAGATCCCCTTGACGTTTTTTGCCAACTCGCTGGCTGTACCGCCATCCAGCAGGCCATTGTAGAGCGTGAACGAATCGATGAGCTGGAACAGGACCAAGATAGCGCTCAAAAGGCAAATCGTCGCCCCTTCAGTCGCATAGCGGCGGATCAGGCGTCCCCATTGTGCGGCGGGACTTTCCTGTTTTGGGTGTCCCCCATCAAGTAAGGGCGCATCATGCTTCCGCCTTTCTTTGAAATAGGCCGCCAACAGGATCAGGCTGCCCAAGACTGCACCAACAGTCGCTCCGCTCATGGCCTGAGCGCCCATCGCATAGAGGTCTCCTTTTGTTTTCGTGTACAGATAAGCCGCAAAAAGGATCGCACCGACACGCACGAGTTGCTCCGATACTTGCGAAACCGCGGTCGGTTCCATGCGGTAGTTGCCTTGGAAATATCCCCGCAAGGTTGCCAGTATCGGCATCCACAGAAACATCCAGGATACCGACTGCAAAATCGGTTTCAAGTCCGGGTCCCCCATCAGCAGTGCCAGTTGACCGGAAAAACCATAGATGCCCATGAACAGGATGAAGCCGAAGATCCCAAGTATGACCAGGCTGCGCTTCAACAGCATTCTGCGGGTCCCGTTATCCGGCGTTTCCGCAATCATCTTGGAAAGAAATACCGGAAAGCCTGATAAAGCGAACGTCATACCGATGCCATAGATTGGATAAACTTGCTGATAGACGTAAAAGCCCGTGTTCCCCACCATATTCTGGAATGGCACACGATACACCGCGCTGAGTATCTTGCTGATGAAAGCAGCCAAAGACAGCAACAGTGCACCCTTCATCATCTGCTTCAAGCGATTATTTTCCATCTGTTTCTCCCACTGTTTCGTCTGTTTCGGCTACGCAGGCTTTGACGAATGCATTGAGATGGTTCAGCCATTGCCGGTTCGGTAATTTCCCGATGACCAGGCTGACCACCAATTTGGCATTATTCAGATTGATCTGCGCCTTCAACGGCATTTTGCTGAGGGCTTCGAACACTGCCGGCCCCTGCAAGCGGACAGTCGCTTCCTGTGAAAAAGTGATGACGACCGTCTCGCCTTGGCGTTTGATTGTTTCAATCTGGCTCTTCTCGGCGTAATTTTTGATCAGACCGACCTCCAGCAAATCGGAAACCTCTTGCGGATAATCACCGAAGCGGTCGATCAGATCCGCATCGATTTCATCATGATCAGCCACGCTGTCGATACGTTGGATCCGCTTGTAGAAGTCGATTTTCTGGCGCTCATCCTCTATATAATCAGCAGGTATGTAAGCGTCTATGCTCAAGTCGATTTCGACAATGGAACGCTTCGTTTTCGCTTTCAGGCCTCGCTTGGCCGCAACTGCCTCTCCCAGCATCTCGGAGTAGAGATCGAATCCGACCGAGTCGATGAAGCCATGTTGTTGCGCACCCAAAAGGTTCCCTGCGCCTCGGATCGACAAGTCACGCATGGCAATTTTGAATCCCGCGCCCAGTTCAGTGAATTCCTTGATGGACTGCAGCCTTTTCTCGCTGACTTCAGTCAGCATTTTATTCGGCTGATACATCAAATAGGCATAGGCAATCCGATTCGTCCTGCCGACACGCCCGCGCAGTTGGTACAGCTGTGACAAGCCCATCCGATCGGCATTTTCGATGAAGAGCGTGTTGACGTTCGGGATGTCCACACCCGTTTCAATGATGGTTGTGGTCACCAGAACATCGTAGCGGCCTTCGATAAAATCCATGATGACATTCTCGAGCTGGACCTCCGTCATCTGGCCATGCGCCACTGCGACGCGGACATCCGGCACGAGTTCGCGTATCTCTTCGGCTTTCTTCTCGATTGTTTCCACCCGATTGTAGAGGTAGAAGGCTTGACCTCCGCGGGCCATTTCCCTTTCGATTGCATCCCGGACGGCTCCGTTATTCTGTTCCATGACATATGTCTGAACCGGATAGCGGTTTGCCGGCGGCGTTTCGATGACAGAGAGATCTCTGACCCCCAGCATCGACATATGCAAGGTACGCGGAATCGGGGTTGCCGTCAACGTCAAGACATCCACAGAAGCTTTCAATTGTTTTAAGCGCTCTTTGTGCTTCACACCGAAACGTTGCTCTTCGTCGACCACCAATAATCCCAAATCAGCGAAAACGACGTCCTTCGATAAGATCCGGTGCGTGCCGATGACGATATCGACCGTGCCTTTCCGGATGCCGGCCAATGTTTCCTCTTGCTGTTTCTTCGTGCGGAAGCGGCTCAACAAACCGATTTCAAACGGGTACTCTTCAAACCGTTGCGTCAACGATTCATAGTGCTGTTGCGCCAAGATGGTAGTAGGGACAAGGAAGGCGGCTTGCTTTCCTTCCTGCACCGCCTTGAAGATGGCACGCATCGCAACTTCCGTTTTTCCGTAACCGACATCACCGACCAGCAAACGATCCATCGGTTTGACGCTCTCCATGTCCGCCTTGATTTCAGCGGCACTGCGCAGTTGGTCATCGGTTTCGGTGTAAGGGAAGGCGTTTTCGAATTCGAGTTGCTCCGGCGTATCCGGTTGATAGGCGTATCCTTTTTCTGATTCCCGATTGGCGTACAGTTCGATCAGTTCATCAGCAATATCTTCGATTTTTGAGGCGACTTTCTTTTTCGTTTTCGCCCATTCCGTTCCGCCCAATTTGTGCATTTTAGGCGTTTTGGCATCGGAGGACACATATTTTTGAATCAAATGGATCTGCGTCACAGGAATGAATAATTTGGCGCCTTCCTGGTAAGCAATCGACATGTAGTCTTGGTGGACGCCTCCGACTTCGATGGTTTCCATGCCAGTGTAGAGACCTATCCCGTGATTTACGTGAACGACATAATCACCAGGATTCAGTTCTGTGTAACTCTTCAATCTCTCAGCATTCGTCATTTTCTGGCGACGCGGCTGCTTCTTCGTAACTTTGTTGAAAAGCTCCTTTTCGGTGACGAACACCACTTTTTCCTGCGGCAGTTCAAATCCGTTCGCCATTCCGCCGACCAGGATATTCACCTTGTTCTCAATAATGGGGGCGTTCCCTTTGATGTAACTATGGATGCCGAAATCCGCGAATATCCGCTGCACCTTTTCAGCACGTTCGACAGACGGGACCATGACGAAAACCGTCATATGCTGCTTGAGCCAGCGCTCCATTTCCAATTTGACTTGCGGCATCTGACTGAAGAAGTTGTTCAGTGTGCGGTATTGGAAAGGATAGACTCCGTGGAACCGCATATTTCCGAAGCCTCTGTGGAACAGTGCGTAATAGATGCGATGCTGTTTCGATTTTTTGATCACTTCGCGGATATCAGCGCTGAAATCCTGCGAAGGCAGACACACGCCTTCCGACACCTTGGCCATTTTCCATTCCGATGATTCACTTTCGATTGTCCTTTCCACCTCAAGTATCCGGCTATAGTCGTCCACGATCAGCAGCGCGTCTTCAGCGATATAGTCCAAAACCGTAGGCTGTTCCGGATAGACCAAACTTGTGTAGAGTTGCGGGTCCCTGGACAGTTCACCGCGCTTCATATTATCTGTCAGCTCGGAGAATACACGTGCCATGCTTTCTTTGACCTCTTGATTCTTGATGCCTTTGATGGCCTTTTCAGCCTTTTTTTCCACCGCGCCCGCCTGCTTCGCAATTTCCTCTTTCGTGAAGATCGTGTCATGCGCCGGTAAAATCCGGACAGTTTCGATAGAGTCGACGGACTTTTGGGTGTAGGCGTCGAAATAGCGCAATGTATCGATTTCGGTATCGAACAGTTCCATTCGCAAGGGGTTCTCCTCGTTCAGGGCATAAATGTCGATGATCCCTCCGCGAATGCTGAACTCGCCTGGGCTGGCAACCATCCGTTCACGGGAATAGCCCATTGCGACCAATTTCTCAGGCAGGCTGTCCAGATCCAACTCCATGCCAATGGAAAAATCAAGGCAATGCGTTTCCCAGATCGAAGCTGGAGAGAGGATTTTTTTGAATCCGGCGGCCGGAATCACGATGATCCCTTTTTTGCCGCTCTTCAGAAAATCCAAGGTTTCAACCCGTTGGCTGCGGTATTCGGGTGATGAAAAGGCCAGTTCCGCTGCGACTGATTCCTCCACTGGGAAGATATGCAGTGGAACATCCGGCGCCAGTTGGCTGATGTCTTCATACACTTGGGTCGCTTGGA
Organism: Trichococcus pasteurii; assembly: GCF_900112935.1. Taxonomy (GTDB): domain Bacteria; phylum Bacillota; class Bacilli; order Lactobacillales; family Aerococcaceae; genus Trichococcus; species Trichococcus pasteurii. The sequence goes on along the minus strand of NZ_FONM01000001.1, from coordinate 237,566 downwards.
GCAAATTCGGGGTCAAGACGATGATTGGCTTCTGCAATTCTTCGAACAGGATATTCGTCAGCAGATTGCGGCCTGACCCGGAGAGCCCTGCCACCAACTGCGGCAGCTCTGCTTTTATTTCAGACAACAATGTCTGTATATTTTTCGTGCTCTTCAAATATTTTTCTATATCTTTCATGAATATTCTCCTCGTTCATCGTATGTTCTGCAGAAAAAAGGTTATCGCTTTCATCTCGATTCACCTGTGCAGGCTGTGCGGCAGACACAAAAGAGGTCCAGCTAAAGCTGAACCTAACCTTTTTTATTGAATTGATTCATTGTCTCCAAAAAATTGTTCCCTTTGATGAAATGGTCGATCGCTTCGACACTTTCTTTTACGGAGTGCAGCATTTCGGCGTGTTCGTCTTTCGGAAAAGGGCTCAACACGTGCTGAATGACCGTCATGTTGTGTTGTGGCCTTCCGACCCCGATGCGGATCCGGTTGAAATCTTGCGTCCCTAAGTGTTGAATCAAACTTTTGATGCCATTATGCCCGCCAGCTCCACCTTTTTGGCGAAGCCTTATTTTTCCTACCGGCATATCCATATCATCGTATACGACAACCAGATCTTCGATCGCGATGTTGTAGTAGTCCATCAGTGGCCTTACCGATCTTCCCGAATCATTCATGAATGTCAGCGGTTTGACGAATAAAACTTTTTCTCCGTTTACGGTGGTCTCTATGTATAACGCTTCAAATTTATTTTTATTGTATTTCTCTTTATTCTGAAAGGCCCACTCGTCTAAAGTAATAAAGCCGACATTGTGCTTCGTATCGGTATACTTAGGACCTGGGTTCCCCAATCCAACAATCATTTTCATTTGAATTCCCCTATATTTTCCAGTCGTATTTATGTCCGCAAAGGATCAAGCGCAGGCTTTCTTTCCCTTTACGCCAAAAAAGGCCGCACGAATTTCATCCGCACAGTTTGCTTTTGACCAGTATACCACACTCCTCGGATAATCGTAAGAAATCGGATTGGGACGCGCAAAAAATATTGTGAACAAAATCGCAACTCTCCATTGAAAATGGAAGTGTTTTATTTTATAATATTTTTATATAATATTTCACAGGTTGTTCACTGTCTATCACTGTCGCGCAATCATCGCTGGTTCTGAAAATCTTTGCCGACCGGGATAGGCCCAAAGAGTAATCACCTTTGTTTAGTGTTATAATAGAACCAGCAAATAGTGAGAGGAGCATTATAATGGCAGAATTGAGTGGAAGTACAGGACAAAAAATTATTTTAGTCGGTGACGGCGCTGTAGGATCAAGCTATGCGTTTGCATTGGTTACACAAAACATTGGTCATGAGTTGGGTATCATCGATATCAACAAAGCAAAAACCGAGGGAGACGCAATCGATCTTTCCCACGCTTTAGCTTATACCTCACCCAAGAAAATTTATGCAGCATCATACGCAGATTGCCACAACGCTGATATCGTAGTATTGACTGCAGGGGCTGCTCAAAAACCTGGCGAAACACGTCTCGATTTAGTAAGCAAAAACTTACGCATCTTCAAGTCAATCATCGGAGAAATCATGGCTAGCGGATTCGACGGCATTTTCTTGGTCGCATCCAATCCAGTGGATATCCTTACTTATGCAACTTGGAAATTTTCAGGACTTCCTGCTAACCGCGTCATCGGTTCCGGTACTTCCCTGGACAGTGCTCGCTTCCGTCAAAGCATCTCTGCGCTTGTAGGCGTAGATGCTCGTAATGTCCACGCCTATATCCTAGGTGAACACGGCGACACCGAATTCCCGGTATGGTCCCACGCCAACGTTGGCGGACTGCAGATATACGAATGGGTGAAACAAACTTCAGCCGTGGATGAAAAAGCTTTGGTCGATGTATTCTTCAAAGTGCGCGATGCTGCCTATGAAATCATCGAGAAAAAAGGAGCGACCTTCTATGGTATCGCTGTAGCCTTAGCCCGTATCACGAAAGCAATCCTGAATGACGAAAATGCGATCATGCCTTTATCCGTCTACTTGGATGGGGAATATAACCACAAAGATATCTTCATCGGCGTGCCGGCAGTCATCAACCGTTCCGGTATCCGCAACATCATCGAAATTCCTTTATCTGATGCAGAACAGGAAAAAATGGATTTATCCGCTACGACACTGAAAAAAGTGTTGGAAGAAGGATTCGCCAGCCTGGAAGCAGACGCAAAATAATCGTATCCGATCTCAAACACCCGTTGGTCCCTTTTAGGGATGCCGGGTGTTTTTTTGTGGTTTTCGGTGATTTGGGGTTGTGGGCATGAGGGCCCGTACCGCAAAAAAAAGTCCTCCCAAAGGAGGACTTTTTTGATTAACGAAGTCTTAGTCGATGATTACGAATTTTTCTTGGAACAACGGGCTTACTGAGCGGTTTTCGTGGATACGTTTGATTGCTTCAGCGATCAATTGTGACACGGATACCTGTACGATCTTGTCGCTGACTTTTTCAGCAGGGATATTGATCGAATCAGTAACAATCAATTCTTTGATTACGGAGTTGTTGATGCGGTCCATCGCTGGACCTGACAATACAGCATGTGTGCAGCAAGCATAGACATCCAACGCGCCTGCATCCTGCAATGCTTGGGCAGCCAATGTGATTGTACCTGCAGTATCGATCATGTCGTCGATCAGGATACATTTTTTGCCTTCGACATTGCCGATGATGTTCATGACTTCGGCAACGTTGGCTTTCGGTCTTCTCTTGTCGATGATGGCAATCGGAGCTTTGATGAATTCAGCCAATTTGCGGGCTCTTGTCACGCCACCGTGATCAGGTGAAACAACAACTACGTCATCGTGCAGAACTTCATGATCCAAGAAGTAGCTTGCCAATAACGGAGCTCCCAACAGATGATCAACCGGGATATCGAAGAAACCTTGGATTTGAGGAGCATGCATATCAAGTGTCAACAATCTGTCAGCGCCGGCCTGCGTGATCATGTTCGCCACTAATTTTGCTGTGATCGGCTCACGTGATTGTGCTTTGCGGTCTTGGCGTGCATAGCCATAATAAGGCAACACGATGTTGATTGTTTTGGCACTCGCGCGCTTCAAAGCATCGATCATGATCAAAAGTTCCATCAAGTGGTCGTTTACCGGAGAACTTGTCGATTGGATGACGTAAACGTGGCAACCTCGGATACTTTCGTCGATGTTGATCTTGATTTCACCGTCGCTGAATTGCGATGAAGATAGGGTCCCTAACTCCACACCAACGTCAGCCGCAATTTTCTCAGCCAAAGGGCGATTTGAACTTAAGGAAAAAATCTTAAGTTTTGGATCTTTGTAATGTTCTGTCATGATAATCCTCCGTTAATCTTTTGTTTTTACCAAATTTAACACATGCTGATATTGTAATTTCAAAATCATTCTACCATACATGTATAAGGTTTTGTTTTATTTTTTGGCTGGTGGTAATTTCTCCCAGTAGCCTGGCTTGTTCTCCTGGCGGCTGCGGGCGATGCCCATCGCGCCTTCAGGCACATCTTTTGTGATGGTCGAGCCTGCAGCAAGGAATGTATTGGCCTCGACATTGACTGGCGCCACAATGTTCACGTTGCAGCCGATGAATGTATTGTCACCGATGCTGGAACGGTGTTTGTGCTTGCCGTCATAATTCACGAATACAGTGCCGCAACCGACGTTGATGTTTTTACCGAGATCCGCATCTCCCACATAAGTCAAATGTCCGACTTTTGTATCTTCGTTCAATACAGCATTCTTCACTTCCACAAAATTTCCGATGTGGACGCGTTTTCCGATGTGGCTGTTCGGTCTCAAGTGGCTGAACGGACCGATATTGCTGTCCGATTCCATCACGGAGTCTTCCAAGTTTGAACTTCTGATCTGGACGCGATCACCGATCGTTGTGTTGCTCAGTTCTGAGCCTGATCCGATGAAGCAATCTTCCCCGATGACCGTTTTCCCTTTCAGGAATACATTCGGTTCAATGACTGTGTCGCTTCCGATGATCACAGCTGATTCGATGTAGGTGTTATCCGGATCGATCAAAGTAACGCCATTGCGCATATGTTTTTCATTGATGCGTCTTTTCATGTAGACGGAAGCTTCTGCCAACGCCACACGATCGTTCACACCTAAGGCTTCTCCCATATCGCTCATCTGGTAAGCCGTCACGATTTCACCTTGATTCTTCAGGATTTCGATGACATCCGGCAAATAGTATTCACCTTGCGCATTGTTGTTGCCTACTGATTGCAGCGCGGCAAACAAAAACTTGTTATCGAAAGCATAGGTTCCGGTATTGATTTCCTGCACGAGCACTTCTTCCGGAGAAGCATCTTTTTGTTCCACAATTTTTTCTACGTTATCTGAAGCATTTCTGATGATGCGGCCATAACCGGTCGGATCGTCAGCATGCGCAGTCAGGATAGTTGCTTTCGCTTTTTTCTCTTCATGGTATTGCAACAAGGCTTCCAACGTCTCAGCCGTCAGGAGCGGTGTATCTCCGCAGATGACCAACGTAGTGCCCTCTTCGTTCTCCAGCACAGCTTGCGCTTGCAGGACAGCGTGCCCTGTTCCCAATTGTTGCGCCTGCAATACATATTCCGAACGATCCCCCAAGCATCCTTTAACAGTATCCGCTCCATGACCTACAATTGTCACTACCTTCTTAATGCTAGCAGCCTCAACTTGATCCACGACGTGCTCTACCATTGGTTTTCCGCAAACTGCATGCAGTACTTTATAAAGCTTACTTTTCATGCGCGTTCCTTGACCAGCAGCAAGTATGATTGCAAAACGATTAGCCATAAGCAACTCCTATCTTTTCATTTTATTCCTTCAACTAAATTATCTTAGCCTAAAAACTTGCTTTTTTCAATATAATGTCGTACATAAATACAGACTTCTTTTCATTTTCTAATGGAAATACGAAGAATGCGGATACATTGTTTCTTATTGACCGGTTTTTTGGTTATACTTGTAGACAGGAAGACACATCGAAAGGATTGGTTCCAATGACAAAACCAACTGCATCATTTTGGATACACGAACTGTTGCTTCAACCACATGCGGAAGGCGGCTATTTTCGCGAAACCGGCCATTCTCCCGAACTGATTGTTACCGAAGACCGGCGGGAACGCTACCTCTACAGCAATATCCTTTTTTTGTTGACTGCAGATAACCCTTCGCATTTTCACCGTTTGAAGTCCGATGAGGCTTGGTACTTCCATGAAGGCAGTACGTTGACGATCCATCTGTTGCATCCCGATGGCCGTTATGAGGCAGTCAAGATGGGGCGCCATCCCGAAAAAGGAGAGCTTTTCCAATTTACGGTTCCGAAGGGGGTCATCTTTGGAAGCAGCATCGAAGGATCATCCGGAGACTATGCTCTCGTTAGTTGCATGGTTTCCCCAGGATTCGATTACCGTGATTTTGAATTGTTGCCTTATGACGCATTAATCAAAGTCTATCCTGATTACGGGAGCATTTTGGAAAAATTGGCCTACAAAAAACTGCCGGAGGCTTCCTTCAGTAAAGATCACGTGTGAATTCCTCAGAAATTCCACTTGGTGAAGCCCGCTTTTTCCTGAACGCACACCAAAGAGCCGGCCCTTAATTTTAAGGTCCAGCTCTTTTTTATGCTTATTCTCAATCGGCGCTTGAATCGAAATAATTGCCCAAGCCCACACTGATGGAATGATCTTTCAAATCAATATTATTTACGCGGATAAGCGAAGTATAATCGAATACTTCACGCTTGGAATTGTAGCCAGCTTCCGCGAATACGGTCACGCCGACTGTTTCCGATTCAAATTCAGAAATCATGCTGCGCATACCGTTGATGGTACCGCCGCCTTTCAGGAAATCATCGACAATCAGAACTTTGGAACCGCGCGGTAAACTGCGCTTGGATAGTTCCATTTTTTCGACCCGATCGGATGAGCCTGAAACGTAATTGATGCTCACTGTGGAGCCTTCGGTAATTTTCGAATCACGGCGTACGATGACGAACGGCACATTCAGATAAGTGGCGACTGCTTGCGCGATCGGAACCCCTTTGGTGGCGACCGTCATGACTGCATCCACTTTTTTGTCGACGTATTGAGCCGCGATGACACGCCCAATTTTTTGCAACAATTCCGGATTGCCCAACATGTCGGAAAGATAGACGTATCCCCCTGGCAACAGACGATCTTTGCTGTTCATGATTTCGCACATTTCTTCTATAATTTCGCGGGCATTTTCTTTGGTGATTGTCGGAATATATTTGACGCCTCCGGCTGCGCCAGGCAACGTTTCGACAATCCCTGTTCCCCGATCTTCAAATGTTTTTTTGATGATGGATAAGTCCTCACTGATGGATGATTTCGCTGATTCATAACGTTTAGCGAAATAGGTCAATGAAATCAACCGATGCGGTCTTTCTAATAAGTAACGGGTCATGTCGACTAACCGTTCACTGCGCTTTATTTTCAATCCAAATCTCTCCTCATATTGCGTTCTTTTCCCTATTATATAGTTGATTCCTGAAAAATGGAAGCTTTTAATTGTCTATTGTTCGTTTTTAATCGAATTTCAACAAAAAAAACAAGAGCAATGTTCTGCTCTTGTCCATATATCTTATTGTTAAGATTCTACTTCTTTTCGACGATGACCTTATAGAGGCTCGTCAGAACGAACATCGCCACGAAAACTAAGGTGATTGTGGCCCCGGGAGGCGTCCCGTACTGATAGGAAGCAAACAATCCTCCGTACATCCCCGTCAAGCCGATGCCGATCCCAAGCAGGATCACACCATTGAAGGTATGCACCAACCTCATCGAGATGGCTGCCGGCAGTATCATTATCGAAGAAACCAGCAAGGAACCAGTAATCGGCATCACCACACTGATGGCTACCCCGGTGATCACAGACACCAACAACGACATCATGCGGACCGGCAAGCCCGCCGTATGGGCTGTGTCTTCATCAAACGTCAACACATACAAAGGCTTGCGGAAGATCAGATACAACAAAACGACTATGATTGCCAACGCCAACAAGATAACGATTTGCTCATCATTTATCGTGATGATCGAGCCGAACAGGAACTGTTCCACACTTGCGTTCTGTTTCCCCGACACGAAGCTCATCAACACCAAAGCTACTGCCATCCCTGTAGCCATCAAAATCGCGACGGATATTTCCGAATAACCTTTGAAGATGACGCGCAAGTACTCGATTCCGACCGCCGCCAAAATGACGATGCCTAATGTGGTAAGCGTAGGATTAATGTTGAGAAGCATCCCTAAAGCAACTCCTGCTAAGGATACATGGGATAATGTGTCCGACATCAAGGACTGCCGGCGCAAAATCAGCAGCAAGCCCAAAACGGGCGCCATGATCGCAATCAATGTTGATGCTTGGAAGGCTCTTTGCATAAATCCATAGAGAAACATCTCCACGGCGAATCCTCCTTTCTGACCAACTGGATATGGGTATCCACAAATTCTTTGATATCTTCATGCTCATGCGTAACCATGATGATCGCTTTATTGTGGACTTGTGAATTGTGTTTCAGCAAACGATAGAAACGCTCGCGCGATTCCTTGTCCATGCCGGTTGTCGGCTCATCGAGCACGAACAAGTCCGGATCGGTTGCGAAAATGCGGGCCAAAGCGATGCGTTGTTTTTGTCCACCGGAAAGTTCCCCGATTTTTTTGTTGCGCATCTCCCACATGCCGACTGATTCCAAGGCTTTTTTTACATGGATATTATCTTCCTCATCCAATTTTTTGAACCATTTGCCTTTTTGGTATCTGCCGGACTCCACAAACTCAAGTACCCTGCTCGGAAAACCGATATTGAACGACGAAATTTGCTGCGGTGCATAACCAATCGTGAGCTTTTCCCCACGATAGTTCACCTTCGAAATTGTCGCGCTGCCCTCCCGGGGATTCAACAGGCCCAGGATGCTTTTCAATAAAGTGGATTTCGCAGCGCCATTTTCGCCTGTAAGAATGACGAATTCCCCTTCGTGCACTTGGAATGTGATATCCTGCAGGACAGGTTCATCATCGTAATAGAACGACAGATGCTGTACATCGATATATTCCAATTGAATCCCTCTCTTCTGTTACTGGATCACTTTTTTCAAAGCTTCCAAATTTTCTTCCATCACACTCAAGTAATCTTTGCCCGCTTCTTGGTCTTCATCCGTTATCCCTTCAAGCGGACTCAACACTTCCAGCGAGGCCCCTGCTTCTTCGGCAAGCGTTTCTGCTGTTTTCGAAGATGCGCTGTCCGAGTAATAAACGGTAGTGATCTGATTATCGATCATAAATTGCTGCAGTTCAGCCAGTTTGGCAGGATTCGGTTCCGCATCGGATGACACATCGGAGACAGCCACTTCAGTCAGATCGTAGCGACGGGCGATGTAGCCAAAAGCTGCGTGCTGCACGACGAACGTGCGGTTTTCGGCAGTCTCAAAGGAAGTCTGATATGCCAAGTCCAGTTCCGCCAATTTCTCCTTGAAGGCAGCGGCATTCGCTTCATAACTCTCTTTATTCGCTTCATCCGCCTCAAGCACTCCGGCCAAAATGGCGTCGACTTCCTCTTGTGCGTACACAGGATCCAACCAGACATGTGGATCGACGCTGTGGGCATCTTCGCCTTCTTCTCCGGCTTCATCGCTGTGCTCTTCTTCGGCAGCTTCATCTTCTTGCATTTCAAATAGCGCGATTTCCTCGGCAGCTTCGACAACGATCACATCGCTCGATTCAATGGACTCCAATACGCTTGGCACCCACGTTTCCATTTCATCGCTGTTGTAGACGAACACATCAGCGTCAGCAATCGCCGCGATATCCTGCGGTGTCGGCTCATAGCCATGCGATTCTTGTCCGGCATCCAACAAAACGGATACTTCGCCATTGTCACCTACTACATTTTTCGCAAAATCATACATCGGATAAAAGGTTGTGACAACCTTTATGCCATCCTCAGAAATGCCTGATTCGCTGTTTCCACTTGTTCCGCAACCAACCAGAACAAGGGCTGCCGCAGACAAAATGCCTGTCATTTTCAGTCTATTTAGCATAATTTATTATTCCTCCAAAACGTAATGATTCCTGTTTAAGTCCCGATAGACACTTTATCACAACCGGATGCAACGCGTCAACCATTTCGCTTCCGTTTCACAAGCAAAAACCGCGAACATCCAAAGGAGTTTCGCGGTTTTGGTTAAGCCTAGACATTAGTGTATTAAAAATTCGGTTGTGCATCACCATAGGTGTTCACACAATTTCAAAATATTCTACATTCCAAAAAGATGGCTAGCGGTCCAAGCCTGCCTCTCGGAAATTAGATAAATCTGACCCATTGCGCTCTGCGATGCTCATTTGCATGGGACTCTTAGGGGTTTATCCCTTAGAGTCCCAGTATAAGGTGACCATAGGGAACGTTGCGAGGCCAGATTTCCTAAATTTCTTTCGAGGCAGAGCGGGCTTGTCCCGCTTTTCTACTCATTCTTCATTCAGCAGTCGGACCATGTATACTTCTTCGCAGAATCCGCGCAAACTGTTGTAGACTCTTTTGATGCGCGATGTGTTCCTGCTGAATCCGATGATGGTAGGGCCACTGCCGCTCATCGTCACGCCGTCGAGGCCGTACTTCTCCATCCGGTCCTTCAATTTGCGCAGTTCCGGGTGTTTATTGAAGGTCACTTGTTCCAAAGCATTCCCTACGTTCTGGCACATCCGTTCGTAATCGCCCTCTTCGATGGCTTGCGCTACGATGCGGGAAGTCGGCTTGTGTTGCAGTTCCTCGACAGCCAGCAGACGGAAAATCGTCTTCGTCGAGACGCTCAGGCGCGGTTTCGCCAAAATCACCCAACAGGATGGCATCGGCCGCAATTTCCGGACGATTTCCCCCCGGCCCGATACGAAAGCAGTGCCGCCCACTATGCTGTAGGGAACATCCGAACCTACTTGGTTGCCGATCGCAATGAGTTCTTCAACAGAAAGCTGCAGATCCCAGATCTTGTTCAGCGCGCGCAGAGCTGCGGCGGCATCCGTGCTGCCGCCGCCCAATCCGGCTGCAACAGGGATTTTCTTGTCGATTTCAATTTTGATTCCCTTCTTTATCCCACAACGGTCTTTAAGAAGCTTCACTGCTTGATAGACATGATTACGCGTATCCACGGGCAGAAACACTTTATTTGTGTAGATCCTGATTTCATCTTCTTCGAGAGGAGTAAAAGTAAGATGGTCCGCGAGGTCGACTGAAGCCATCACCATTTCGAGTTCATGATAATAGTCATCCCGCTTATACAGTACATCTAACGCCAAATTTATTTTTGCCGGCGCACGTTCAATCCATTCCATCGCTCCACGCTCCTCTCCACTGTTCTTATAATACAATACTAGCGTAAGCGTGCCCTTTTTAAAAGAAATATATGTCAACAAACAAGAATTAGTTTCTGAATGCACAATATCTCATGGCTCAGTGCCCGGAACCGGTTTGTTCCTCACACGCTTCCGCCTGCATCAAGCGATTTTTCGATAAAAAAAAACAGACATTTCGATGTCTGTTTGATTTATTTGGAATAAGTTCTTACATAATTTAAGCGTACTGGCATTTTTCTTCATCGTAAAATAAGATCTCTACAGCTTCGGTTAAAACATCTGCATAACTGTATGATACACGTTCAAATGCATTTTCGTTTTGGTCTAGATCAACTACAAATACAGCATGATACGTTTCCCGTAAAATACCTTTTCGTTCCGTCTTGCGTTTGCGTCCTGCTTGCGCAGTCAGCATAACTTTCTGCCCTAAGTGACATTCCAGTTGTTCCTTAATCTGACTCAAATTATCCGGCATTCTGTTTCACCTCACTGAGTCCCATTATAACACAGATAAATTAAATTAACAAGTATATCACAGAGGACGTATGCACGCAACTATGAAACGAATAAATTTTTAAAGAAATCTTATCAACTTTTTTTACTTTTTTTTAGTAAAACAGCTGAATGAAAAATTGCACCGCGGATGCCTCCCCTTCGCTTTGATACGGGATCCGGAAGGTGGGTCATCCTGCTCGACGGTGCCTCCGGACACTGAAATATCAGGCAATCTTTCAACGGTTTATTGAACGTCCAAATATTTGACCAAGGCGTTCGCAAGGGCCGCAAATTGTTCAATGCTCAGGGCTTCTGCCCGTTTTGAAGGCTCAATGCCAGCTTCTTCAAGTCCGGCTGTCAAAGCCGCCTTGACCTCTTCCGTTTTGCCGTAGCGGGACTGCAGATTGTTCCAGAGCGTTTTTCTGCGCTGATTGAAACCGGCACGGACCAGATCAAAAAAGAACTTCTCATCCGTAACCTTCACTTTGGGTTCCGCTCTGCGCTGCAGCTTCAGGATTGCCGAATCGACATTCGGTTGCGGCACAAAAACGGTCTTCGGAACGATGAAGGCAATCTCGGCTTCCGTATAGTAGTCGATCGCAATCGTCAATGAACCGAAGGCTTTCGTTCCGGGCTTGGCCGTCATACGCTGTGCGACTTCCTTTTGCATCATCATCACAAACGTATCGATCGGCAAATCCGTCTCGATGAAATTCATGATGATTGGCGTCGTGATGTAGTAAGGCAGATTCGCGGCTACCACTAATCGGTCAGCCGGTTCAAAATGCTCCTCGATGACCTGCGGAACATTCGCCTGCAGAATATCCTGAAAAATGATTTCGATATTATCGTATTCCGCAAGTTCTGTCTTCAAAATAGGCGCCAATCGTCTGTCCACTTCAAACGCTACTACTTTTTTGGCTTCTCTGGCAAGACGCTCCGTCAATGCTCCAATACCGGGCCCGATTTCGATCGCATTGGTGTTTTTGTCTATGCCGGCTGCAGCCACCATCTTCGTCAATATATTCGGTTCCACCAAAAAGTTTTGCCCCAGGCTCTTCTTCATGGTCAGATGGTATTTCTTTAAGATGGCGTTCGTTCTGCTTGGTGTTGCTATATCCTTATCGTGTTCTAATCCACTCATCTGTTTTCCTCCTCCTGCCGCTGAGCGGTCAGGCTATCCTTTTCATCCAGTTCTTTCAAAATGACTGTCATCGCTGCATCAACATCTTCTTTTTCCAGTTGGAACATGCGCAGGCGTTTCAATAACTGTTTGCCGTTGGTATGGCCGATTCCGAGCACATCCCCCAGCAATTCCCGATAGCGCCCTGAATCGGCATGTCCGACCAAATGCCATTCATCAAGGAATTTCCTGTCGATGTCGCTCGTTTCAGCTTGCCTTTGCGTGTAGACATTCTTCAGCGCTTCCCTTATGATCTCGGGGGAGGCATGCTCAATTCCGAGGCTTCCGCCTTTCGGGGATTGCGCGTCATCCTTACGCAAAAACGCATGCTTGACATCGGGGATCCGTTCCACGATCGTTGCCCGGATCTTCCCGCCCGGATAATCCGGATCGGTGAAGACGATGACGCCCCGCGTTGCTTGCGCATGGGCAATCAACCGCAGCGTTTCTTCGTTGATTGCCGATCCGTTCGTTTCAATCGTATCAGCCTCCACCGCTTCCTTGATCCGTTTGGTATCGTCTTTCCCCTCAACCACTATGATTTCTTCTATTTTCATTTGTCATCCAACCCAAATAATTTATTTGCATTTTCGGTTGTCTGCAGCGCAATCTGTTCGAAGGTCTGGCCGCGTAATTCAGCAATCTTTTCGGCTACATAGCGTACATAAGCCGGCTCGTTTCTCTTTCCACGGAAAGGGACGGGCGCCAGATACGGCGCATCGGTTTCGACCAGAAGCTTCTCGATCGGTGCAGCTTTGGCCACTTCATGCACTTCCGTCGCTTTTTTGAAAGTGACGACGCCGCTGATCGAAATGTGCATGCCCAAATCCAAAAACTTCTTCATGTAGTTCACATCACCGCTGAAGCTGTGCATGATGCCGCCTATATCGCGCACATCCTCTTCCTTCAGAATGCGGTACGTGTCTTCGATAGCGTCACGCATATGGATGCTGATCGGCAGTTCCAATTCTTTGGCGATCGCGATTTGCCTTCTGAATACTTTCGCCTGAACATCATGCGGCGCTGTGTCCCAGTGATAGTCCAGACCCATCTCGCCCATGGCAACAACCTTTTTTTCTTCGAGCAACGCCATCAGGCTGTCCTCCACTGCCGCAGTATAGGTCGCTGCTTCCGTAGGGTGCCAACCGATGATGCTGTAGATTTCAGGATATTTCGCGCTCAATTCAAGCGACCTTTTTATCGTGTCCGCATCGAAGCCCACTACCGCAAATCTTCCGACACCGGCTTCGTGAGCCCTTACGATGGCCGCGTCAGCATCATCCGCAAAAGCATCCACATTCAGATGCGTGTGTGTATCAAATAATAGTTTATCCATAGATTCCTTTCCGGTTCCTGTGGGGAGGCCTTTGCCCCACTGACTCTTCTGCATTTAAAATGGACAAAGGAGTCCGGGACAACTGTCCCAGGCTCCTTGAATCACAAAAACCCTTATGCCACTGTAGAACCATTTGCTGCCGATTCAGGTGCGAGTATCACTTGCAGTACGCCATCCTTCTCAGCAGAAAGGATCATCCCTTGGCTGATTTCGCCTTTCATTTTGCGCGCTTTCAGATTAGCGACAATGATGACTTTCTTGCCGATGAAATACGCAGGATCCGGATACCATTGCGCGATGCCCGACAGGATTTGGCGATGACCTTCATCACCCGCATCCAGACGGAATTTCAGCAATTTGTCCGCTCCCTCGACCTTTTGGCAGTCGATGACTTCAGCTACCTTCAGCTCGACTTTATCGAAATCTTCGTATTTGATCTGTTTTTCTTTTTCGGAAGTCAGTACGGTAGTCGTTGGATCCCACTCGGCCGCGACCGTTTCCTCTTCCGCTGGGGCCGTTCCGCCCATTTGTTCCTTGATGTAGGCGACTTCCTCTTCTGTAACCAAACGGGGGAAGATCGGCGTGCCTTTTTCGACTACCTTCACGTCCGCCGGGAACGTTCCGAAGGCTACGTTTTCCCAAGCGCCTTGTTTTTCGAAGTCCAATCCGAGTTGTTCATACATTCTGAACGGCGCTTGCGTCATGAACGGAGACAAGAGAATGCCGACAACGCGCAAGGTTTCCGCCAAGTGCGCCATAACGCTTCCCAAATCCGCTTGCTTGGACTCATCCTTCGCCAAGACCCATGGAGCTGTCTCGTCGATGTATTTGTTCGCGCGTGAAATGAGGCGCCATGTTTCGGACAAGGCCGAGCTGAACTGCATGTTGTCCATTTCCTTCTGGTAATTCTCGGTCACTTCCGCCGCCATCGCTTTCAGTTCCGCATCGAAAGCCGTTTCTGCTGCAGGCGCCGAAGGGATATTCCCTCCGAAATATTTGTTGATCATGGCGATTGTTCTGTTCAGCAAATTGCCCAGATCATTCGCCAAATCATAATTGATCCGGTTCACGTAGTCTTCTGGCGTAAAGATGCCGTCGCTGCCGAAGGTCACTTCGCGCATCAGATAGTAGCGCAAAGCATCCAAACCGAAGCGCTCCACCAACATATCCGGATAGACAACGTTGCCTTTGGATTTGGACATTTTGCCTTCCTTCATCAATAACCAACCATGTCCGAAGATTTTTTTCGGAAGCGGAAGATCCAAAGCCATCAGCATGATCGGCCAATAGATGGTGTGGAAACGGACGATTTCTTTCCCGACCATATGCACATCAGCCGGCCAATATTTTTGGTAAAGGGAATCATCATCCGAACCGTATCCCAATGCAGTGATGTAGTTCGCTAAAGCATCAATCCAGACATAGACCACGTGCTTCGGATTGCTCTTCACGGGAATCCCCCAGGTGAAGGTCGTCCGTGAAACAGCCAGGTCCTCAAGGCCCGGTTTGATGAAGTTGTTGACCATCTCGTTTTTGCGCGACTCCGGTTGGATGAAATCTGGATGCTCATCGTAATAAGCCAACAGACGATCCGCGTATTTGCTCATACGGAAGAAGTAGGACTCCTCTTTCACCAATTCAACTTCGTGCCCGCTTGGCGCAACCCCGCCGATGATTTTTCCGTCGGCATCGCGGTATACTTCAGCCAATTGTGTTTCCGTAAAGAATTCTTCATCGGAAACGGAATACCAGCCTTCGTATTCGCCAAGATAGATGTCGCCTTGTGCCAATAATTGTTCGAAGATCTGCTGAACGGCCTGCACATGATCATCATCTGTCGTGCGGATGAACTTGTTGTTGGAAATGTCCAGACGATTCCACAGATCCTGCATATCCTGGGCCATGCCGTCCACATATTCTTTCGGTGTGATGCCCAATTCTGCTGCTTTGTTCTCGATTTTTTGTCCATGCTCATCTGACCCGGTCAGGTAGAACACATCGAACCCCATCAGTTTTTTATAGCGCGCCATTACATCGCATGCGATAGTAGAATACGCATTTCCGATGTGGAGCTTTCCGCTCGGATAATAGATTGGAGTAGTGATATAAAATGTATTTTTGTCTTTAGCCACGAATGAGTGCGCCTCCCTGAATTCTAAGTTCTTTGCGAATGTACGCAACTTACCGTACCATTCTACCACAAAAGTCAAGGGTTTGGGGGCGAAATTCGAAACATGCGGCCATCTCCTGCCAACGCCTGCACCTCCGGATCCACGCACCAAAAAAGCCGAAAGCAAATTACAGCTCCCGGCCTCTCCAGCATCATCCAGCATTTGTCACTTATCCGTATAGTTGTGGATCGCATCCCGCAAAAATGCAGCGGCCCCTTTGCCTGATGCTTTATCGTAGTAAGCGGTGAACCTTTCGTCGTCGACATACATCTGGGCCAGTCCACGATGCGCTTCCGGAGAGTAGCTCGGCCAAGTATAGCTCAGCCATTGTTTATGCAACGCAGCAACCGCCAAGGCAGCCTCTCCGCCGGCATCCCCCGTAGCCATCGCTTCCGTCAGCATCTCCTGCAAGCGTGCGGCCATCTCCTGCATTGCGTCAAAATCCGCTTCGCTCATTCCTGCGAACTTCTTATTTGATGCCGCAACGGTCTTTTCTCCGAATTTTTTGCGAATTTCCTGCCCGTAGCGGATTTCGTTCTCGTCGAGCAGTTCCTTCTTCAAGCCTTCGAATTTTTCTTTGTCGCTCATCCTTCCGCCTCCTCTTTTTTCTTCAAGCGTAGCATCCACCGTTTTGATCAGCAATTCGATTTCTTTCTTTTTCTCCAACAGCGCCTGTTTATGTGCGACCAATGATTGTTCCGCATCATATGCCGGATCATCCATCGCGGCTTTGATCTTATCAAGCGAAAAAGACAACTGTTTGAAGAACAGAATCTGCTGCAGCCTGTCCACCTCTGTCTCACCATAGATGCGGTAGCCAGAGGAACTGGTACGTTTGGGCTTCAGCAGGCCGATTTCGTCATAGAAGCGCAGCGTCCTCGTGCTGATGCCGGCCAATCGGCTCAATTTTTGGATTGTATATTCCATTCTATCCCCTCCGATAATCCTATCTTACACCTTGACGCTGCGTTAAGGTCAACAGCTTCTCTTCATATCTACGCAAAAATCAAAAAAAGACAGCCCCGGAGGACTGTCGTAGGTTTTTCGGATTATCTTGCAACACGAACGGCAAATGATGCGCCGGAAAGGTTGTAAGAAGAGTAAGTAACTGTTTGGCCTGGTGCTGGAGCGTGGATGTATTGTCCGCCGCCTACGTAGATCGCAACGTGATAAGTCGCGCCTCTCGAACCCCAGAAGATCAAATCTCCCGCTTGTGCAGCTGATACAGCAATCTGTGTACCTGAGTTTTCTTGAGGAACTGTGTAGCCACCGATTTCGATGCCGTATGCTTCTCTGAAGACATAAGACGTGAAGCCAGAGCAGTCAAAGCCTGACGGTGTTTTTCCGCCCCATACATAAGGAACGCCGATGTATTTTGCGGCAATGGAAACAACATCGCCTGTTGGTGCCGATAATGCTGGTGCAGTAACGACTGGCGCAGACACAACTGGTGCGCTGACGACTGGTGCAGCTGCTGCAGGAGCAGACACAACTGGTGCACTTTCAACAACTGGTGCAGCGGCAACCGTTTGAGCAGGAGCAGCTGACTCGGAACTTGCAACTGTGCTTGATGCAACATCAACGGATGAAGCAGCGGTTGAAGATTCTTCTGAGCTTGCTTGTGCGACTGTTGCAGCTACAGTTGCTGCGGCAGCTTCAGCAGCGGCAATGGCAGCAGCTTCTGCGGCGGCTCTTTGGTCAGCTTCTTCTTTTTGCGCTAAGAACATTTGGCGGTCGGATTCAGCCGTTGCTTTTTCAGCAGCCAAAGCGGCAACTGCGCTTTCTTGTTCGATTTTCTTCACTTGCAGATCGCCTTTAAGTTGTTCCAACTCCATGGCCATTGCATTGATTTCGTTCAAATTTTCTTCAGTTTTATTTTTCTTGTCTTCAACAGCCTTTTGATCCGCAACTTGCTGTTCTACCAATTCTTTATTGGCTGAAACCATTTTTGAAACAACATCGATGCGGGATACCAAATCTGTGAAAGATTCGGATGCTACGATAAAGTTCAAGTAGTTTTCGTTTGAACCGTTCACTTGAACAGATCTTGCTTGCTCATCCAGTTGTTCTTCGCGTTGTGCGATGACAACTTGCAATTCGGCAATATCTTCTTGTAAAGCAACAATCTCATCTTGTGTCTTTACGCGGTTTGCCAAAAGAGTCTCCGCTCTTTTTTCGGCTGCATCAACTTCTGCAGTGATTGCAGACAAGTTTTCTTCTGCCGTGCTTTGTTTGCTGTCCAATTCAGAAATTTTAGTTTCTTGCTGTTGGATTTTTGTTAAGATTTCATCTGCTTGAGCTGTAAAAGGCGTTACTATACTTGTTGCAAGGATCGTACCTGCTAATGCGATAGCCACTAATTTCTTCTTCAAGTCTAATTCCTCCACTTACATTCGATTGTCGTTAGTTATAATTCTTATATATCTTTTAACTTTTTATAGTTTTTCTTAAGATTCATCAACATAATGAATCATAACATAGTTTTTTTTCGTTTAACCCGGTTTCGACAAGTTGTATCCTAACTGTAACATTTCTGTAAAACGGCGGGCCTAATGTATCTGAATCCGCGTAATCAGTAATATTTCCTGCCTTTCCCCACTTCGTAACATTTATGTAACATTGCTTTTTTTATTGTCACGGTTGACATCTGAAGTTTTGCTGCGCTATACTTACGGCAATTAACCAATACAATAAAAAGCGATGAAAAAGACAGTAGAATCGGGATTTTGTCCTATAGAGAGTCAGCGGTTGGTGGAAGCTGATGCAAGCCTGGATTCGAATTACACTTTGGAGCTTTCTTATGCGCATAAGCGTCCGGCATACGATACATGTCAGAGTGGCAAAGTCTTTCCGATTCGGATGACTTTGCAAGCTGGGTGGTAACACGGTAACTATCGTCCCTGTTCAAACAAGAATTTTCTTGTCTGGACAGGGATTTTTTTGCATATAAATTTATGAGAAAAGGAATGAAGCACATGAATATCATCGACGAGTTAGAATGGCGCGGTGCCATCAATCAACAAACAGACGCGGAAGGCTTACGCAAATTAACGGAGGAGGAGCAGATCGGCCTTTACTGCGGCGTCGATCCGACCGGCGACAGCCTGCATATCGGACATCTGATCCCTTTCATCGTATTGAAGAGATTCCAATTGGCCGGACACAGACCCGTCATCCTGATCGGCGGCGCGACCGGATCGATCGGCGACCCAAGCGGAAAGAGCGAGGAACGGGTTCTGCAATCGATGGATCAAGTCGTCGAGAATGCAAATGCTCTGACTGCTCAAATGAAGAAACTGTTCCTGTCCGACAGCTCGGCCGACATCCGCCTCGTCAACAACTATGACTGGACCAAAGATTTGACACTGTTGGATTTCCTGCGCGACTTCGGCAAAAATTTCAACATCAACACGATGCTGGCTAAAGATATCGTAGCCAGCCGCTTGGACACCGGTATTTCCTTCACGGAATTCACTTACCAAATTCTGCAGTCGATGGACTTCCTGCACCTTTTCCAAAATGAGGGAGTCAACCTGCAGATCGGCGGTCAGGATCAATGGGGCAACATCACTGCCGGTTTGGACCTGATCCGCAAAAAAGAAGGTACAGAAGCAAAAGCTTTCGGGTTAACGATTCCATTGATGCTGAAAGCGGACGGCACAAAATTCGGCAAGACTGCCGGCGGTGCGGTCTGGTTGGATCCGAAAAAAACAACTCCTTACGAGTTCTACCAATTCTGGGTGAACCAGGACGACCGCGATGTCATCAAATACTTGAAATACTTCACTTTCCTTTCAAAGGAAGAAATCGATGCTTTGGCCGAAAAAGTGGAAACTGAGCCGCACAAACGCGAAGCCCAAAAAGTATTGGCAGCTGAAATGACGCGCTTCGTCCACAGCGAACAAACCTTGGCGGATGCGTTGAAGATCACTGAAGCTCTGTTTACCGGCGAAGTGAAGGAATTGACTGCCGATGAAATCGCTGAAGGCTTCAAAAATATGCCGACTTTTGAGTCCGACCTGAAGGAACAGGAATTGGTCACTTGGCTGGTCGACTTGGGCATTGAACCGTCACGCCGCCAGTCACGCGAAGACATCCAAAACGGCGCCATTTCCATCAACGGCGATAAAGTCACGGATTTGGAATTCGTCATCACTGCCGAAAACTCTTTCGAAGGCCGCTTCATCCTCGTGCGCCGCGGCAAAAAGAAATATTTCCTGGTAAAGTTGGTGTCTTGATATGACGACCCCGCAGCTGTTTTCGCGCGAAACGTCACTCCGGCTGGAACCTGTTGAAAGCATGGAGCAGATCAACGAGCTGTCCCGCTTAGCTGACATCATCTGGCATGAATACTATCTGCCGATCCTCGGTCCGGACCAGGTCACCTATATGTTGGAGAATATCCAGTCCAGAGCGAATCTGGAAGAGGATATCGAAACAGGCAAATTGGATTATTTCCTCATCAAAAGCGAGGGCCAATCCGCCGGTTACCTGGCTATCCAACTGCAGGACGACAAGCTGTTCATCAGCAAACTTTACCTGCTGAAGGAGGCCCGTGGGCAAGGCTACGCCTATCAGATTATGCAAAAAATGGTCGATTTGGCAAAGCAAGAACGGAAAAAAGTTCTGGAGCTTACCGTCAACAAATATAATGAAGGTTCCATCGCATTCTACGAAAAATACGGTTTTGTCCGCACGGAATCCATCGTCTCCCCCATTGGAGGCGGCTTCGTGATGGACGATTACGTCTACCAATTCCCGCTCACACCGGAACAATAAACAACCTAAATAGAGGACAGCCAAGCAAACGCTCAGCTGTCCTCTATTTTTTTGCATTAGCTAATTCGACCACTCTTTCGGGCTCCACATCCGCCCGTCCAGTTCGCCTTCCATTTGTTCCATCCGTTGGTACTGCTCCTGGAAAAGCTTCTTCGTCTCCTGGAAGAGTGCTTTTTGCCGGTAGTCTTTGCTTGCTTCCACTAAATGGTCCAGTTGTTCCTGAACCCAATTTTCGGTCTCCATTGTCATCCCTCGCTTTATCCTTACCCCAGCTGATTTCCTTCCATTTGCGCCAACGTCCACGCCAGGTCATCCAGCTGCTCGCGGTTGTCATCCAAAACGGCAAGCAGATGCTCCACCAGTTGCTGATTTTCTTCGGAAAGTCCAGCTTTCCCGAGCGACTGCAACTGGATTCTGAACCAGTTTTCTGAAGTCTTGAGACTGGCGTCATTGTCTTTGGTCAGGTATTGCTGGTAAGTGATCAGCAACTCTTTCCTCTTACTGTCGTTCAGATAATCGAATTTAGAAACAACCAACGTCTGCAAGTACACCATGCCGCATTTTTTCGCCATCGCCTGGTAAGGCCGGGTCAGTTCCGAAATCGTGAAGCCTTCCCTCCCCCCTGCTTGGTATTCCCGTTCATTCACACCGAGTGCCAAAACGAGGCCGAATTCTTTCCCCGACAACCTGCCTCCGTCAGTCCCGTAGGCTAACCCTTCCGTCAGGACGACATCCTGCCATTGCTTCAATAAAGCAGGCGAGCTGTACCAATAGAACGGGAATTGGAAGATGATGCGGTCATACTGGAGCAATTGTTGTTGTTCGGCTTCCCGATCGATCTGTCCATCCGGATAAACCGATTCGAGATGATGCCAAGTTACCCCTTCAGCCGGAAGGCTTTCCCACAGAAACCTTTGCGCATTCGAATCAGCCAGCGTCGGGTGGCTGACTATGATCAATGTCTGCATCCTTTCACCTCATTCTCTCAATAGTTCTTCCTCCGCATCATAACAAGCTGCCGGCCAGAGTTCAAGTTGCATGCTCAACCCCTCCCGAAACAAACAAAAATCCCTTCCTTCGCCACCCGGATGATCCGGAAGCAAAGAAAGGGACATATTTTCTTATAGGTTTGCGGTGATGTTAAGCGCTTGTTCTTGCGCCTTCAGGCATAATTCCTGCGCCTTGAAGATATGTTCCTGTGTCATCGCATTTTCGGTGCGGTTGACGCAATCCAAGATCATTTCGCCGAAGAACGGGAACCCGACTTCACCTGTCAAGGAATAGTGCTCCTCGCCATCCTTCGTCACCAGGAAGAGGTGATCGCCGGTCTGCTCCGTCGCCACGTTGATGTATTTGCGGATTTCGATTGTCCCTTCCGTTCCGGTGATGAACGTGCGGCCATCGCCCCACGTTCCAAGCCCGTCCGGCGTGAACCAATCAACTTTGAAGATGAAGGTCGCGCCATTGTCTCCGACCAGCGTGGCATCGCCGTAATCCTCCAATTCAGGCGTAGCCGGATTGTTGTAGTTTCCGACCTTACTGTGCAGCACGTCGGCATCGGTATTTCCCGTATAGTAGAGGAACTGCTCGATCTGATGGCTGCCGATGTCGGCCAAAATACCGCCGTATTGTTCTTTCTTGAAGAACCAATCCGGACGTTTCTCTTTATCCAGGCGATGCGGTCCAAAACCCGTCACTTGGATGACGCGGCCGATCCGTCCCTCTTCGATCAGCTGGCCGGCAAACACAGCGCCTTCCACATGCAGCCTTTCGCTGAAATAGACCCAATATTTTTTGCCGGTCTCGGCCACTACTTTTTTGGTCTCTTCCAGTTGCTCAAGTGTCGTGAAGCCGGTCTTGTCGGTGAAGTAGTCTTTCCCTGCCCGCATGACGCGGTTGCCCAAAGCGCTGCGCAAATTCGGAACGGCCGCAGCCGCAACCAATTGGATCTCTGGATCTTCCAGGATCTGCTCCAAGGACTCAGCAACGGTAACATCCGGGAATGATTCCAGATAATTTGCTACCTTTTCCGCATCCGGATCGTACACATATTTGATCGTAGCGCCGGCTTCGATCAAACCGTTCGTCATGCCGTTGATGTGCCCGTGGTCCAGTGCCGTTACGCCGACATTGAATGCTCCCGGCTCCACAACCCTATTGATTTTCCCTTTCGGGGCATAATTCATTCCATCTTTATTTCCCACTCGTAGAACCTCCATCGTTTTCATTAATATAGGAAGAAGCCCGAAGAGAATTTTCTCCGAACTTCTTCATCCGATTGATCAGAACAGGTTTCCGTAACCCAATTCCAGTAAGTGATCGCGAGAAATCTTCAAGCTTTCGAACGGATCCACTCCATACGTATCATCCTGCTCCACCAATAGGTAGCGAACGCCTGATGAGATGCTTTCCTCGATGATTTCTTTCAAAGGCAGGCTGCCTGTTCCCAATTCAGCGAATTGAATTGTGTTTGTGAAGTAGTCCATAAATTTGGCAACATCCCCACTGTATAAAGCATCAAAGCCATCTTGTGGGATTTCAGCGATACGGTAGTCCTTCAAGTGGATCAATTCCACTTTGCCTTTGTAGTCTTTGATGACTTCAAGTGGGTTTGCGCCCCCGCGCTGCACCCAGTGAACATCAAGCTCAAAGCCCAACAATGGCGCTTTTTCGCGGATGATGTCCAGCAGAAATTTACCGTCGTATTTGCGGAATTCGATGTGGTGGTTATGATAATACAAGGTGATGCCGTCTTCTTTCAGTTTTTGCGTCACTTCATTGACATCATGGCAGAATTCCAGCACTTTATCCAGACTGGCCATCGCGTCGATCGGCAACATACCGATGCGCAACAGATCCGTTCCCACGGCTTTGCAGTCCGCTACGATTTTATCATAGTGTGTCGTCAAAGATTCGCCGTCTTTTACTTGCGGTTTCAAGGAAGCGCTCATTGAAGCCACTTCCATGCCGAAATCAGCGGTCGCTTTTTGAATTTCGGCAATGTTCTCAGGCGTTGTCGCTACTTGCGAAATTTCGATTGAATTGTAGCCGATTTCGTGCAATTTCTTCAGTGTTTCATAAGGCCCTACTTCTTCAAAGCTTTTTTTGACAGTTGACGCTTGTACACCTATCTTAACTTTAGCCATGTATGATTTCCTCCATTTCGATTGTACGTTTTTCTTTTGACGATAATTTCATTGCATCGATCATCAGCATCGCCGGCAAGGCATCCCGTACCGTCACATAATCCTCGGTATCTGCTTCAATCGCGTTGTAGAAACGCTGGATGAGGGCAGAATGGCTTGGCCCGTAATAAAATTTCGTCCCCTCCATCGGTGTGTCCTGCAGATGCAGTTCTTTTTCGCCGGAACTGTTCGAGCGGTAGAGACAGTTATCCTTGATCGTGAATTTTGCCTTTTCGGTGATGACCTGCAATTCTACGCTGGAATTCTCGACATAGGCATTGGTCGACATATAAAATCCGCGCGCACCGTTCTTGAATGTGAAATTCGCGACGGCAGTGTCCTCGACTTCGATGTCATAGTCTGTGATGTTCGACAGGCTAGCTTTGCACCGGTCTATTTCCCCGCCCAATACTTGCATCAGATCAAGCGTATGTATGGCTTGGTTGATGATGGATCCACCACCGGCAAATTCCATCTGGCCGCGCCATGGTTTGGTGGTGTAATAGGTCTCAGGCCTGTGCCATGCCACCAATCCTTTTACCCCCGTAACAGCCCCGACGTCCTCGTCCGCAAGCAATCTTTTGAGCTCCAGAAAAGTTTCATTGTAGCGATTCTGGAAACACACGCCGATCTTCTTGCTGTTTTCCTCCGCTAATGCGAGCGTCCTCAACCCTTCGTCATAATCCAAAGCCAAGGGTTTTTCCTGGAAAACGTGCACGCCTTTTTCAACACAAAGTTTCGTGATCGGATAATGCAGATAGTGCGGCAAGCAGATATGCACAACATCCAAATCCTCTTTTTCCAACATCGTTTCAACGTCTGTATAAAAAGGCACATCAGGATATTTGGCCTTCAACGCTTCATTTACGTCGCAGACCGCAACCAATTCACCGTTGTCGCTGGCGTCGATAGCATATTTGTGGACAGGCGATACATCTCCTAATCCAATTATTGCCGCTCTTAACATCCCTGATCACGTCACTTTCTTATTTTTTTTGTTCGAATTTTCCTTCTTCAGCGATGCGTTTGTTCAGTTCAGCCAAATACAGGTCGCCATCCACATTGTAGTCCACTTCTTTATCCAACCAAGAGGACAAGTGCATCGCATTCGCCAAAGTAACACCATTGATGCCTTCTTCACCGTTGGCCAATAAAGGCTCACCGTTTACGATATGGTCGGCAAAATTATTCAGCACAGAAATGTGCTGCAGACCTTGTGGTGTCACAAACTCTTCTTCGGTGATTTTTACGTAATCTTCCATATTGACCTGTCCCATGAAGAGTCTCATGACGTCCTGCATATCCATGTTTTCGGATAGTTCAGCTTCAGGAGCCGTCAATTGTTTCACAATCAGTTTTTTCGAATCTTCGACAATGATTTTGCCTTTCGTGCCAAAGATTTCGAAGCGGTCCGTCCCGACAATGTCGTTTGTGCAAGTGATGAATGAACCGGTAGCACCGTTGCCGAAGTCCAAGAGTGCGTTCACTTCATTTTCCACTACGATGTTGCGGCCTGCACCATATTGCAGTTTCGCGTATACTTTTTCAGGCTTTCCGCAGATCCATTGCAGCAGGTCCAATTGGTGAGGAGCTTGGTTCACCAGCACGCCGCCGCCTTCTCCGCCCCAAGTCGCACGCCATGCGCTTTGGTTGTAGTAGCCTTGCGGTCTCCACCAAGTTGTGATGATCCAGGTAGCACGCTGCAAGTCGCCGATCGCTTTTTCATCCATCAATTGTTTTACTCTGCGGTAAAGTGGATTAGTGCGTTGGTTGAAGAAGATCGCAAAAGTTGTCTCTGGGTGTTTCTTCGATGTTTCGATCAAACGCTCAACATCTTTTGTATAAACACCAGCCGGCTTTTCGCCCAACAAGTGGATGCCGCGTTCAAGTGCAGCGATCCCCATCACGCAGTGGTCATAGTGCGGAACAGTCGTTACGATTGCGTTTACAATACCGGATTCCAAAAGATCCAGGTAGTTGTCGAAGAAAGGCAGTCCAGGAAAGTCTTCAGCGACTTTCGCTTTTTTAGCCGGATCGTTGTCGCAGATTGCCGCCAACTCGATGTTGTCGTTCAGGCGCTCATCGTTGTTCTTGAAGAACCCTGCGTACATTCCGCCTTCTGCACCATAACCAATAATTCCTAATTTCACTTTATCTGTCATTCTCATCATTCTCCTTTTTGTATGCTGATTCTATTGTTTTTTCTGTAGTTACTGGGTGTACTGCCGATGTTCTGTTTGAAATACCTGCTGAAATGGGCATCGCTTTCAAAACCGCATTCGCCGGAAATCGTTTTGATGGATTTGGATGGTTCCATCAATAACGCCGTGCATGCTTGTGATAGCCGATATCCCATCGCATAAGCCATGATGGTGTTTCCTGTGATTTCTTTGAAAGCATGGGACAAATAGGATTTGCTCAAATTAAGGGCAGAGGCGATATCATCGATATTGAACGAGTCCCGGTAATGCCTGAAAATGTATTCCGAAACCTTCTCCGCTATCTGCGTTTTTTCATCGACGTAAGCCTGGCCTTTTTCTACGATCTTATCGGTTGAAGAATCTATCTTCAGAAGCAACTGGATTAAAGACAGTTTGCGTTTCGCTTCATTTGCATAGGATTGGTCCAACTGCTGCAAATGATTCATTTCCCGGATAGCATCTTCCAAAAGGAGTTCATCCTTCTTTCGAAAAGTCCGAATGAGGCCATTACGATTTTCAGTAAACAATCGCAACAGATAGTCAATGTTCAGATCCTTCAGTAAAGGTGCGATCCAGTCGGCATCGAAATGGACGATGCTGCGTTCGTACGCATCCTTATTTCCGATGACGTAGGCACGGTGAACCGTCATCCCATCCATCATCAGCAAGTCACCGGGCTGAAGATAATAGATTTTATTACCGACCAGGAATCGACAATTTCCGCCGTGGAACAGGAATATTTCATATTGCGGATGTGTATGGAAGTCAAGGGCATATGCTTGTCCTTTGACGTGATATCCGATCAACAATTTTTCAATGATACGTGTCACCTCCCTCTCTTTGACACTTAAAAGTATAAAATAATAGCGGTTACAATTCAATGCCCTGAAATGCTTACATTTTTCAAATAATTGACCGAGAGTGCTTTTCGTTGTTCGAAAAAACAAAGTCGAGAATAATGCTTCTCGACTTTACTTGGTACAACAGTGTTTTGGGTGATATGTGAACAAAATGGTACATTGCTTCAATGGTCACGATTCAGATGCTCAAACTCTGAGCTCAGGATTCATCACACACTTTTTAGTTGAACTCTGAATTGCAGAGGGTTCCGCCTAAGTTGACATTACGTCACGGCCAAAAAGCGGCCGTTCTCGTAATGTCCCCTTAGTGCTCACCCTCTAAACGCAATTCATCGTATCCTAGTAGTTGAGTTCTGATTCGCAGATACCGCTCCCGTTTCACACCCAGCGTAGTGAACAAAAGAGGTTCACTACGCTGGGTGCTCCAACGTCCGGGTATCTAAACGCGAATCATCACATCCTATAGTTTTGCTTGCCATTTGTCGGTCCAGACCAGGTCGTTGTGGCCGCCTTTGAATTCGGATTTGCCTTCCAGTTTGTCGACGACTTGTTTGATTGTTTCTTTGTTGTTGTGGTAAGCATTGATGAATGTTTTCACCATTGTCGCATCATGCAGATGCGTCGTGAAGTTCAATGATACGAACGCATGCGGAACTTCCCAAACAAACCAAGGAACTTCGTTTGCCATAGCAGTGCTCCATTGGATACGGTAGTTGTTTTGAGCACCGTAGCCGACGATATCAGAAACTTCCAAAGCGAAGTCCACTTCATCACGGTATTTCAAAGTAGCGCCTTTGACGCGTGAGCCGCGTTCGTTTACAGTCACTTCATAGCCGCGGCTTGTCAATTCATCAATGAACAGTTGTTGCGTTGCTGAACCGGCATCGTTGATTCCGCCTTTTTCGCCTTCCAAAATGTACAGACGGATGCGTTTGTGATCAACAGGGTTGATCGGCAAGTTGTTTTGGGTATCTTTGATCAAAGAGATTCCTTTATCAGCAGCTTCCGCTCTCCATTGCAAGTGTTCCTCACAGCCGATGATGTTCAAGTCTTCGCGTGTGCGCAACAACGTGCCGTTTGCTTGTTTTTCCGGCAAGTGCAATTTAGCTTTCAAGCCCAAAATACGACGCAAAGCATCAGTCAAACGTTCTTCAGTGATGACGCCGTTTTGGTAGCCTTTCAGCATGAAACCGAAGTCCTCTTCGATGTTATTGAAGAAAAGGAACATATCGCAACCAGCCGCGATTGCTTTTGGAACATAATCTTCGCGGCGCATAGCCGATGTCATTCCCAGCATGTGTGTTGCATCGGTAATGACAAGACCATTGAAATTCAGTTCGCCCTTCAATTCATCTTGGATCAATTCTTCCGCCAACGTTGCCGGCATGATGTCTTTGTCTTCCAAAGCAGGGTTCAATTCTTTTTGCAAAGCAGGGACTGCAATGTGGCCTGCCATGATCATTTCAACACCGCGATCGATGTGGTTTTGGTAAACTTTACCGAATGAAGCGCGCCATTCTGCAGGGCTCAATTCATTGATGCCCAAGACCAGATGCTGGTCGCGTTCTTCCGTTCCGTCTCCAGGGAAGTGCTTGATGCATTGGATAACGCCGTCTTCCATGTTTTCGCCGTTTTCAGCAGTCAAGCCATCCAAATAAGCATTCGTATATTTGATGACAGTTTCTGCATCCGTACCGTAAGCACGCGTATTGACGATTGTGTTTCTCCAGTTGTAAAGGATGTCCACACATGGGTCGAAGTTGACGTTGACGCCCAAAGCTTTTTCTTCACGGGCAGAAACCAGCCCGGCATGGTAAGAAACTTGTGGATCGCCAGCAGCTTCACACTGTGCACCGGAAGCGATGTACGTGCCTTCGCCGCATGCGCCGTTTCCGCCTGCATCGCAGTTGGCAGCCACCAATAGAGGAATTTTGGACATGGATTGCAATTCGTTCAACAAATCCTGGATATCTTCTTTTGAATTGCCGTGATAGCGTGCGCCACCGATGTGGAATTTTTCGATGATTTCTTGGTTTGTGAAGTCGTTTCCTGAGAAGGCATCATTTCCGAAGAAGAAAAGGTTCGTGAACAGTTGTCCTACTTTTTCCTCATCCGTCATACCCGCGATCGTTTCGTTTACCCAAGCGATCTGTTTGTCGTCAAGATTGTACGGTTTTGCTTTTAAATCAACTAATTTTGGCACTTTTTTCCTCCTGATAACGTAATGTTTCCAACTTGCAACTATTGAAAATGAAATTAATCGAATTGAGCCAATAAGGCATGGAATTCCCCAAGCACTTTTTCCTGATAAGCTCCTGCATATTCTTTGTTCAAGAATTTCTCGATTGCTTCATTGCTTAGACGTTCCCAAGAGAATTCTTCTTTTCCGAAAAGAATCGGATAATAGAATACGCCATTTACGGTTGCCGCTTGTTCATCGCCAGGTGCGTCGCCGACCATCAAAATTTCGTCCGCTGCATAACCTTTCGTCAACAAATCAGCAATAGCGTCCGCTTTGCTGCCGACTTCTTGTCCATAGACTACGTCAACTTGCGGCATCAGATTGTGTCTGTTCCATTCGCTGTTCAAAGCTTCGCTGTTGGCTGAGCTCACGATTGCGACATCCGTCAGGCTGTGGATTTTTGTCAGTCCTTCGAGAACGCCAGGGAACGGCTTATCTTCTCCCGCCAATTCCGTTTCGATGCCTTCGTTGACTTTTTTGCTCCATACCAAAGCTTTTTCTAAATCTTCGGAAGACGCTTTCGCAACCTCCGCTTCCAGGGACGCATTCGATAACGATGGCGCATTGTTTGCCCAATCGGTCAAAGCAGTGATGTCCCCGATGTCTTCGCCTTTTTCCTGTGCTTCAATCAATGTCAAGACCAATGCTTTAAAGCGATTGATGCCGCGTGTGCTGGAGAACAGGTTGATGCGGTTCCAGTCAGCCAAGAATGTTTCGCGATTTTTGATGCCGTACTCGTCAGCTGCCAAAGGTCCGAAGAAACGTTCATGTTTCACGTTCATCGTATCCATTCCGCAGCCGTCGGAATCGACGCATACTAAGAATTGTTTTTGTTTCGTAAATTGTGTTGGGTGTGTAGACATAATTTTTCTCTCCTAACTTGATATCAAAAAAAGGGCAGATAGAGAAGAACTGTGCAACACATTTCGTTCTATCTGCCCTATTCAATTACCTAAACTTATACGCCTGAATACGCATTGAAGCCGCCATCGATCGGCAATACTACGCCATTCACAAAGCTTGCAGCTTTTTCGTCTGCCAAGAACAGCAAGCCGCCGATCAATTCATGCGGTTCGCCGAAACGGCCCATTGGCGTGCCATTCAGGATTTTGCCTGTACGAGGAGTCGGTGTGCCATCTTCGTTGAACAACAACGCTTGGTTTTGTTTTGAAACCAAGAAACCTGGAGCGATCGCATTGACACGGATGCCTACGTGCGAGAAGTGTACAGCCAGCCATTCAGTCAAGTTGGAAATAGCAGCTTTCGCGCCTGAGTAAGCAACGATTTTGGTCAATGGTGTGAAACCGTTCATGCTTGAGATGTTGATGATGTTAGCGCCTGGACGGCCAACCATGTCTTTAGCAAAAACTTGTGTAGGCAATACTGTACCCAAGAAGTTCAAGTTGAAGACGAATTCGATGCCGCTTTGTTCCAAGTCAAAGAATGTTTTTGTTCCTTCCGGAAGATCAGTTTCATGGTATTCGTTGTCGGTTGTTGCGCGCGGGTTATTGCCGCCTGCACCGTTGACCAAGATATCCACTTCGCCTAATTCAGCTACGACAGCTTCCTTAGCTGCTTGCAGACTTGGCAATTCCAATACGTTGGCTTTGAATGCTTTAGCGATTCCGCCTTCAGCTACGATTTCGTCAGCGTATCCTTGTGCATTATCCAAGTTTAAGTCCAAAAGGGCTACTTTTGCGCCTGCTCTAGCGAATTCTTTCGCGAAATAAGAGCATAAAACGCCGCCAGCACCTGTTACTACTACTACTTTATCGGTAAAATCATGAACGAATGGGCTTGTCATGGTGATTTTCCTTCTTTCTTATTGTTTTTGAGCTTTCAAGTTTTTCTTCACTGCTTCTTCCAAACCATTCAGGTAAGTGGCACCCAACGCACGGTCATACAAACCATACCCTGGTTTACCAGTTTCTCCCCAAATCATACGGCCATGGTCTGGACGGATTGCACCTTCAAAGCCGCCTTCCACACATGCTTTTACTACTTCATACATATCAATGGATCCCATTTCGGACAAGTGAGCAGATTCTTCAAATGAACGTCCGCCGACCAATTTCACGTTACGTGCATGCACGAAGTTTACACGTTTTTTAGCAAGCATATCTTTCAAGATTGCTACTGCATCGTTTTTAGGATCTGAAGCGAATGAACCTACGCATAATGTAACGCCGTTATATTCGCTGTCGTACAATTTGATGAAACGGTTCAATGCTTCTCCGCCTGTGATGATACGAGGCAATCCGAAGATGCTGTATGGAGGATCATCAGGGTGAATCGCCATCTTCACGCCAGCTGCCTCAGCAACCGGGATGATTTCTTTAATGAAGTATTCCAGGTTTTCCCATAGTTTTTCTTCGTCAACTTCTTTGTATTCATCCATTAAAGCGTTCATTTCTTCAGCAGTGTAGCTTTCGTCCCAACCTGGAAGAGAAAGCGTACGTGGGTCCATTTTGTTCACTTCTTCTTCATCGAAGATCAACGCATTTGAACCATCCGGCAATTCGTATGCCAAGTTGGAACGAGTCCAGTCAAAGATTGGCATAAAGTTGTAACATACAACAGGAATCCCTGCTTTACCCAAGTTACGCAAGGTTTCTTTGTAGGCACTGATGTATTGATCACGATCCGGACGACCCAATTTAATGGATTCGTGAACCGGAACAGATTCAATAACAGAGATGTACATACCTTCTGCTTCAACGTCTGCTTTCAATTTTTCGATTCTTTCCAATGGCCAAGGCTGACCAACCGGGATATCGTAAACTGCAGTAACGATTCCTTTCATACCAGGGATTTGACGGATATTTTTCAATGTAACAGGATCATCGTGACCGTACCATCTGAATGACATTTCCATTGCAATACACTTCCTATTCTTTTTTTATATTTTTTTATTTTTTAAAATCAAAGTATTCTACAGTGTTGTTGTAGCTGATGTTCGTGATCAGCTTTTCCAATAACTTGGCATCATTCGGGATTTCTCCACGTTCCACGAGATCACCGATGAAATCACACAAGATGCGGCGGAAATACTCATGACGCGTATAGGAGATGAAACTTCTTGAATCTGTCAGCATGCCGACAAAATTCATCAACAAACCTGCTTCGGATAATGATTTCAATTGTTTCAGCATGCCGTACTTCGTGTCGTTGAACCACCAACCAGAACCCATCTGAACTTTGCTCTTGATGCCTTTATCGTTCACTTGGAAGTTCGTGATTGCCGTTCCCACCAGATCAAAATAAGTAGGGTCAAGATTATAGGCGATGAATTTAGGCAATTCATTTGTCAGGTCCATTGCACCAAGGAGATTGTTCAAAGCATAGGAGACGTTCGGTTGATCCTGTATGGAGTCGAAGCCGGCATCCGCTCCTAATGCGGCAAACATGCGTTTATTGTTGTTGCGGATGGCGCCGAAGTGCAATTGCATCACGAAGTCTTTGGCAGCATAGATTTTGCCGAGTTCCACCAACAAGCGTGTTTGGTATTTTGCGTACTCCGCTTCAGAAACACTGTCCCCAGCAATCGCTTTGGCGTAGATGGCTTCAATTTCTTCATCCGTGCCTTCAGCATAATAGATTTGGGACAGACCGTGGTCGGAAACGTTCGAACCATGATCCGCAAAATATTGGATCCGTTCTTCCATTCCTTCCAGCAACTCAGCGAATGTCTTCATTTCCTTGCCGGTCGCCTCCTGCATTTTTCCGATGAACCCAGCAAACTTGGCTGCATCCTGGATCGCGAAAGCTTCATCCGGACGGAAACCAGGCAGGACGGCCACATCGAATGTCTCATCTTCAGCGATTGCTTTGTGCCATTCCAACGTATCCGTTGGATTGTCTGTCGTGCAAATGAAGGTGACGTTGGAATTTTTGATCAATTTACGCGCTGTAAGCTTTTCTTCCTTCAACACACGGTTGCATTCCGCATAGATTTCCTTCCAGTTTGCGCTGGTGAGTGTTTCTTCTATATGGAAATACTTTTTCAATTCCAAGGCTGTCCAGTGGAACAACGGATTCCCTACTGCATTTTCAGCAGTGTAGGCCCAGGCTTCAAATTTTTCTTCTGGAGAAGCATTGCCGGTAATTTTTTCTTCCGGAATTCCCATCGCACGCATCGCGCGCCATTTGTAATGATCTCCGCCCAACCATAATTCCGTAATGTTTTCGAACTCATAGTCTTCAGCAATCTGTTGCGGGACCAAATGGCAGTGGTAATCGAAGATGGGCATGTTTTCCGCATATTCGTGGTAAAGTTTTTTGGCCGTTTCGGACTGTAACATAAAGTCGTCATGAATAAATGACATGTGAAGAAATCCCCTTCCGAGCTTTATTTTGAACTATTATTGATTATTGCACTTTGATTTCTGCCAAACGATCGGCAAATTCTTTAGCTGCAGCTGTTACACTAGCGTAGCCGCCTTCTTTAAGGTTTCTTGTCAAGGCACTGCCGACACCGACTGACCATGCTCCGTTTGCGATCCATTTATCCATGTTTTCAATGCTTACGCCACCTGATGGCATCACGTCAACCCAAGGAATAGGACCATGAACGTCTTTGATGAATCCAGGACCCAACAAACCACCCGGGAAAAGCTTCACTACTTCACAGCCGGTTTCCAGAGCCATTTGAATCTCTGTAACAGATCCGCATCCAGGCAAGTATGGAACAGTGTATAGGTTGCACATTCTCGAAATTTTCTCATTGAAGGAAGGGCTTACGATAAATTTTGCTCCATTCATGATTGAAATTCTCGCAGCGACATCATCCAATACCGTACCTGCACCTACCACCATATCCGTACCTGCGAATTCATCAGACAGCTTACGCATAACATTTTCAGCACCTGGTGTCGAAAATGTCACCTCGATGTTCTTGATGCCTCCTTGATAAGCTGCTTTTGAAATCTCATAACCTGCCTCTTCGGAAGCTCCGCGCACTACTGCAAACAGGTAATTCTCTTGTAATTGAGCCAGGGTATCTCTTTTGACGCTCATTTGTCATCCTCCATTCATGGTTTCGCATTGTGGAACTCAGTATCATAACTCGAGTTCATTATAGAATTTACCATCTTTTATGTCAACGAAATTCCATCAGAAATATAAAAATGAGTGGCCAATTGTGAAAATTTTGTGGCATACCCTTGAATGGCCCGATAAAAACAAAAGGATATACAAAAAAAATCCCCACAAACGCAAGTATCATGCGTTTCGTGGGGAGCTGCATCTGTATCGGCCTCAGATCGGAAAGGATCAAAAGTGACCGAGCAACTGTGAAATTTTTGTGGAATACTCCAAAATTTTTCCTGTATAGAAGTCTTTATCGACCATATCGGACAATGGCAAGGAGATGCTGATCGCGCCTGCGGCAACTTCCCTCGCACTCGAGAACGCAGCAGCGATACAGACGATGCCCTCTTCAAACTCTTCATCATCAAGAGCGTAACCATTCCTTCTGATTTCATCCAGTTCATTGATGAGTTCTTCATAGGTAGTGATTGTGCGTCCGGTCTTTTGCTCCGGAACGATACTGTCCCAATATTCACGGACGGCAGCGTTTTGACGGGTGCTCAGGAGCGCTTTCCCGACGGCAGTGCAATACAGCGGCGCTTTCGTACCGATCTTTGATTGCATCCGCACACCGCGGGATTCCCCATACTTATCGATGTAGAGCACTTCATCGTTGTCTTCCACAACCAGATGCACCGTCTGTTTTGTATCATCCGACAACTGTCGGATCATGCTTTTGGCCACGTTCAAAAAGTCGATGTTGTGGACACGTTTATTCCCGAGATGGAACATCTTCAGGGAAATGCGATATTGCTTGGTGTCAGGATTGCGGTCGATGTAGCCGTTCTCCATCAGAGAGTTCACTAAGCGATGGGTCGTTGCTTTATGCAGATGGACTTTTTCGCTCAACTCCATCAAGCTGAGACTAGGATAGTCTGCCAATGTTTCCAGGATTGATAAGGCCCGATCTATCGATTGCACTTTTGTGCTTACGTTTGATTCTTCTTTTTGTACCATTTTTCTGATCATCCTTTTCCGAATAGTCTCTATCTTTTTAAAATATTTGTATATCATTCCATTTCCCATACTTATTTACTCAGAAACCAGCATTTGGATTCATCCAACGGAAAACCGTTTCACATTGTGATATTATAGCAAATAAAATAAACTATGATAAGCCCCTTTAGTGTTATTTCCATAAATATTTATGAGTATGCCTAGAGCCACACATTCACGATGGACTGCTTTCGTCTCTTCTTATGGAAGCAAAAGCCGAAGATGGCAAGCTCAGGCATCACTTTTTTGAAACATCCTTCCCCAAGAGATGACCCAAAGCGCAAAAAAGTGGCTACGGGATTATGTCAGAAATTTGACGAGTACGGCTTAATTTTTGATCAATCCCCCTCATCCTCTTTGACTTGAATGCGTTTTCTTACTATACTCATATCAGATTAAGAAAAGCGATTTCATATTATGATATTCTATTCCCGTTATTATTTTCGCTCTTCTAGTCAAATTTTTTTATGGGAGGAAGATTTAAAATGGCTCAAAATCAGGTAACAGGCACGGCAAAGCGTCCATTTGGATTCCGTGATTTACTCGGATATTTCATGGGTGACTTCGGATGCAACATGAGTTTCACGTTAATTTCCAGCTATATGTTCATCTTCTACACACAATACATCGGGATTTCATTGGCCCACTATTCCATCGTCATTCTGATCACAAAAATCCTTGATGGCATCAACGATCCCATCATCGGCGCGATTGTCGACCGTATGGGTGCAAACAAAAAAGGTGAAAAATTCAAACAATGGATTCTGCGCGGTGCTCCTTTCCTGGCATTAGCTGCGACTGTCATGTTCATCGATGCAGCTGACTGGTCTTATCCTGCAAAACTAGCATTATGTATCGGCGGATATATCTTATGGGATGTCACCTATACAGTCGTTAACGTACCTTACGGCGCCCTGAGCTCCGTTATGACTTCCAAGCCTTCACAACGCGCTGCCTTATCCAATGCACGTTCTTGGGGATACATCATCGCCGGTGTTCCTTTAGGCATCCTGATTCCGTTGTTCGCTTATGAACAAGTCACAAAAAATGGCCAAACAGCAAGTATTTTCCGTGGCGAAAGAATGTTCCCGATTGCAGTCATTTTGGGTATCGTTTCCATCATTGCTTTTGCTCTTCTGTATCTGAATACGGAAGAACGCATCCAGCACGCTGAGACTGAAGGTGAAGAAGTAAAATTCAATTACTTCAAGACCTTAAAAGACTTCTTCCGTAACCGCGCGATTTTGGGTATCGCTCTTGCCTCCATCGCACAAATCCTGTTCATCATGGGCGGGAACCAATTGCATCAATTGACTTACCAAATGTACTTCGGAGACGGAACCTTGAGTTCATACTCCATCCTGACTCAAATTATCCCACTATTTGTTGGTACTGCCCTCGGGGGTGCCTTGGTCGGAAAACTGGGCAAAAAAGAATTGTCGACCTGGCCTTTGATTGGCTCTATCGCTGTGTACGCCTTCCTTTACTTGGTCGAAATCAAAAATCCAATTCTTTGGATCACAATGCAGATCATCGCAAACAGTTTCGCTTTCGGTTTGACGATCTACACTTGGGGTATGGTTGCTGACGCGATCGACTATCAGGAATGGAAGACCGGAATCCGCAATGAAGGTTCCGTTTACGCAACCTATTCTATGTTGCGTAAAGTCGCACAAGGTTTCGGCCAATCATTCATTCCAGCAGCCATTGCCATCTTGATTCCTACTTTGGATGTTAAGGACGCTATGACCTGGAACGCCGAAAACTCACTGGCCATCCGCGATATGGCGGCGCTGTTCCCATTGATCGGTTACATCATCATCTTCATCTGCTTCAAGTTCGTCTTCAACTTGGACAGAAAGACCGTTCGAGAGATGCAAGTTGCGCTGGGCCGCGATGAAGAATAATCCATCCGCAACAAATGAATGGACTGAATTCCAAAACAAAAAAATCCACGCCGGCGTTACCGGCGTGGATTTTTTTTGGCTCTATTCAAATTCTGCAAAAAGTTCTTCCGGTGTCTTCAGCACGCCGCCGGTATTGGCTGAGGTAACCAAGGCAGCATAACGTGCCAACCAGCCTGTCTTCACTTTAGGCATGAAGCGTGTCTGTTTTTTCTTTCTTTCTTCCAGCACTTCATCAGCAACAGATACGTTGATCGTACGGTGCTCAAGATCGATGACGATTTCATCGCCGTCTTCGATCAAGCCGATTGGGCCGCCTGAAGCTGCTTCCGGAGAGATGTGTCCGATCGCGATACCGCGTGTGGCACCCGAGAATCGGCCGTCCGTGATCAGGGCAACATCGCGGCCTAAGCCGCGTCCCACGATGGAAGACGTTGGTGCCAACATTTCCGGCATTCCTGGTCCGCCTTTAGGGCCTTCATAACGGATGACGACGACATGTCCTTTTTTGACGGTACGGTTATCGATTGCTTCCACTGCCTCATCATGGCTGCTGAAGCAGATCGCTTTTCCGACAAATTTTTTGATGTCGGCATCCACGCCGCCTACTTTGATGACGCCGCCGAAAGGAGCGATATTCCCGTTCAGGATGGACAAACCACCGACCGGAGAATAGGCATTTTCGTATTTATGGATGACTTCTTCGTTCTTGATTTCGTGTCCTGCGACATTTTCACGGATCGTCTTGCTGGTGACCGTGATACGGTCCGGGTGCAGGTTGCCGTGTTTGATCAATTCATTCATGATCGCCGGAACGCCGCCGGCTTCATGCACATCATGCATGGAGAAAGCAGAAGATGGTGCGATTTTTGATAGGTATGGGGTTGTTTCCGCAATTTCATTGATGCGGTTCATGTCATAGTCGATTCCGGCTTCTTTCGCCAAAGCCAATGTATGCAACACTGTATTCGTCGAACCGCCCATCGCCATATCCAAGGCGAAGGCATCATCGATTGCGTCAGCAGTGATGATATCACGCGGCTTGATGTCTTTTTCGACCAAGTCCATCAGTTTGAAGGCTGCTTCGCGGATCAGTTCTCTTCTCTCGTCACTTACTGCCAAAGCAGTCCCGTTGTATGGCAATGACAATCCCAATACTTCCATCAAACAATTCATGGAGTTGGCGGTGAACATACCCGCACAAGAACCGCATGTTGGGCAAGCGTTGGCTTCCATATCGAAAAATTCTTCTTGGGTCATTTTGCCCTCTTTGAAAGTTCCGACCGCCTCAAACATGGATGACAATGTCAGAGCCTGTCCAGTAGCGGAAAGTCCAGCCTTCATCGGGCCGCCTGAGCAGAAAATGGCCGGAACATTGGTGCGGACAGCCGCCAGCAGCATACCCGGTGTAATTTTATCGCAGTTCGGGATATAGAAAACACCGTCGAACCAGTGTGCGTTGATGACCGTTTCAGCGGCATCAGCAATGATTTCCCGTGATGGCAATGAATAGCGCATCCCGATGTGTCCCATCGCGATCCCGTCATCGACACCGATAGTGTTGAATTCAAAAGGAATCCCGCCGGCTTCACGGATCGCTTCTTTGGCGATATCGCCTAATTCTCTCAAATGTACGTGACCAGGCACGATATCTGTATAGGAATTGCAGACAGCTATGAACGGTTTGTCCATGTCCCCTTCTTCCCTGATTTGTCCGGTTGCTCTCAGCAAGGAACGATGTGGCGCTTTATCTATTCCCTTTTTGATTTTATCACTACGCATTGCTGTCTCCCCTTTTTTTCCTTATATTTATAAAAAAGAAGCCCTCATGTGATATAGGGCTTCAGCTTACATCGAGCCCTGATTCACTAAGAATAGGACTCAACTAATTGAATAGTTTGAATCCTAGGGCATAATAATGACTAATAAAGTGTTAACAGCATGGCAAGCTGTTATACTATGTGCGTCCGTTCTTCTCATCATGCTGCAACTCCTTTCATTATCTTTCCTTAAATATTAAATCTAAATTAGAAATAAGTCAATGGTTTTATTCTTCTTTCATAGTCCCGTTCGCTTACCTAAATGAATCGCGTTGACTAAAGGACAGGGACAGGGGAGAAGTTTTCCGGAAAGCAGAGGTCAGCACTATCCGGATCAATAATCGATTCGATGACTCTCTCAGATTCATATGCCAAACCTTGCTCGACTCCACTCATGGACAACTCATTGAAATGAAAAAGTTTCCCTTCATACAAAGGCACAAACGGCAATGCTTCCAATATGTCTGTCGGCCTCATCAGTGTCACTGGCTTTTCGGCTTGCAGCACGTCCCCCTCCACCAATACAGTCGAAACAAAATGTGAACAAAAATAATAATTTTCCCTGTCCCACTCCTTATTGAACAGAGCAGGCAATAGCCCCAACAGGTTATAATGGTACTTTTCTTTTTCCTTCTCGAATGAAGAAACATAGCCCCTCATCACTGACGCCTGTTCCTCCGACACAGTCAACGCATACACCGCGCATTTTGCCTGGCTGTAGAAATCAGATGTCACATCTTCGTGTATGAACCCCCCAATAAAAGGGTTATTGGCTTTTTTGCGGCCAAAACTGAAGGTATCCGCCAACGCTGCATCAAATGCCAAGGATACGTGATTGTATTTTTTCCTCGTGAACAGTTTGATGGTCCGAGTCAACATAGACCCTGTATCCGTCAATAATAAATAAATCTTCTGATCTGACATCCTGATGCTCCTATATCATATGATTTCAAAATCGGACTTCCGCACCTATTGTTCAGGTTGCTGATAAGATAGGTCATCCCATCGCAGCGAATGCAAAGTCGTTCTGTTTTTCCCCATCCTTTCATTATACCAAAAACAGTCCGACAGCAGGCACTTTTCAGAAAATTATCTTTACTTTGCCTCATTCGCTCACATTAACGACACTAGGATAGTCGAAGGATATCTGATAAGATGGAAGAAAAGTCGATTAGAAGGAGCAAACAAATATGTACCATTGGTCTGAACTATCCAAAAACTATCCGGCATCCAGCATCCGAAAGATGGCGAAACTGGCTGCCCAATTCGATGACACCCTGATGCTGACGATGGGCGAACCGAATTTCGAAACGCCGGAAAGCATAAAAAAAGCTGGGCAGGATGCCATCGCCGCCAATCATACGCACTATGGCCCGAATGTCGGCGAGCACGCTTTTCAGCAAGCCGTAGCGAAAAAATATACGGACCAGACCGGCATCGCATTCGAGCCGAGTGAAGTCATGGCGACTTTCGGCGGAACGGAAGCCATCCTGCACGTGATGATGTCGATTCTGAATCCGGGTGACGAGGTGATCATCGCCGATCCGAGCTATCCGAATTATCTCGGCCAGATTATGCTTTTGGGCGCCAAAGTCGTACCGGTCCCCGTCTACGAAGAAAATTCATTCAAAATGCAAGCTACTGATATTGAGCAAGTCCTGACCGACAAAACGCGCTTGATCATTCTGAATACCCCGAACAATCCGATGGGGTCTATTCTCGATCAAAGCGATATGGAA
This sequence comes from Trichococcus pasteurii, assembly GCF_900112935.1. Classification (GTDB taxonomy): domain Bacteria; phylum Bacillota; class Bacilli; order Lactobacillales; family Aerococcaceae; genus Trichococcus; species Trichococcus pasteurii. The sequence goes on along the minus strand of NZ_FONM01000001.1, from coordinate 197,165 downwards.
GCCATCGTGGCCTTGGCCGATCGCCATCAGATCGCGATTCTTTCGGATGAAGTCTACGAAAGCCTTATTTACGATGGCAAGAAACATTTCAGCCTGTTCCAGATACTTGGCGCAAAAGAAAATCATTTCGTGGTGAACAGCTTGTCCAAAACCTATGCGATGACGGGTTGGCGGATCGGCTATGTCGTCGGCAACCATGAAGCCATCGATCGCATGGCCGAGTTCAGGGAAGGCGTCGGATTCTGCGTACCTCCATTCATCCAGGAAGCCGCAATCGCTGCTATCACCGGACCGCAGGATGATGTCCGTTATTTCTTGGAACAATATGACCGTCGCCGCCATATCATTGTCGATGGCCTGAACCAGATCCCCGGCTTCAAATGCCTGAGCACGGAAGGCGCCTTCTATGCCTTCCCGAACATCAAGGCATTCGGCAAGTCCTCCTATGATTTTGCGATGGAAATCTTGACTGAAACCCACGTAGCGCTCACGCCGGGCTCCGCTTTCGGGAAAATGGGCGAAGGCTACTTGAGGATTCCGTTCGCCGAATCGGAAGAAGTCCTTCAGGAAGCCGTGGATCGCATCAAAGCCTATATCATAAAGGCTTATCCGAATTTATAGGAAAAGCTGAACGGGTTTGTTCATCCCTAATTTATGAAAAAAAAAACGACGAGTCTCCTCGTCGTTTTTTTCATTGCTAGCTATCGATTTTGGCGGATTTGTTTTTTTTCCACGCTTGCCAGACATGATAGGCATACTGGGAGAACGTGATGACAGCCAATCCCCCGACGAATATCTGCAGATAGATCAGTCCCTGCAGTCGGAACAAGGAAAGCAGGATCGTGGCAAAAATCAGGACGGTCGTGGCCTTTCCGAATGCATTCGCCGGTACGATGATTTTCGGCTCTACATTCAGCAAAGCCACGCCCAGCAATATCTGCAGACCGTCTTTTATCAACACGATCAGGAAAAACCAGTTTTCGATATAACCGATGTCCATCAAGGTGTACAGAACTGAAATCTGCATCACTTTATCCGCAAACGGATCAGCCACCTGCCCAAATTTCGTGATGGCATCATATTTCCTGGCGATGTAGCCATCAATGATGTCGGTAAGGCTGGCGACCAGAAAGATGATCATCGCCCAACGGACCGGATGAGCCGTATCGGAATAGAAAACCATCAAATAAAAAGGGATCAAAAAAAGGCGTATCAGCGTCAGGATGTTCGGTACACGTTTCATAAATTTTGCCTCCCAGCTACCATTGGCGTTCTTCTTATATTTATTTTAATCTATAGCGCGTTCTTTAGCTATTTTTAGCAGAGTAGAACGCACAAAAAACTCCAAGTTCGCTTCGCGAACAAATCCATGACAGAAAATAAATGACCCCTTATAATTTAATTGAAGGTAACACAAATTCAATGGCTTAGCGGTGTTTTGCCGAACCCGTACAAAAAACTGAATGATTTCATCTTGCTGAGAAAAACCGAATATACCTATGAGTATGGAAACAAAATTACAGATCTATTTCGATGAAATCCGTTATCTTCTCATTTTTTTATAGGAGGGATTTCCATGGAAGTTATGGTTGAAACCTGTTGTGGAATCGATGTGCATCAAAAGTCCATTGTCTGTTGTATACTTGACGGCCCGTTAGATACAAACAAACCAAAAAAACAATATCGTACCTTTGGTACAACAACAAAGAAACTCCGAGAAGCATTGACATGGATTCAATCTCAGCATGTAACGCACGTTTTTTTCGAAAGCACTGGGCGATATTGGATTCCAATATTTAATATTTTCTATGACAGCGATCTGACGTTGATTCTGGCGAATCCGCAACATATTAAAAATCTTCCTGGCAGGAAAACGGATATGAATGATGCAGAATGGATCGCCCAACTTGGTAGATGTGGTCTGATTCAGCCATCCTACATTCCTTGCGAGGAAGTTCAACAATTGCGGCTTCTGACAAGACGCCGTAAATCCTATACCGAACGGATCACCCAATGTAAAAATGAAATTCATAATATTTTACAACGGGCCAACATTAAGCTAACGAGCTATCTTTCGGATATCTATGGTCTTACTGGAATGGCCTTATTGGAGATGTTCATTAACGGGGAAGTCATTACAGCAGAAACGGTTCTTCCCAAAATTCAGGGGAGACTCAAAGCTACTGTGGATCAGCTAGTTGAAGCGATGGACGGTAAACTGTCCATTGAGGATCGATTCCTACTGGGACAATCCTTGGAACATTACCATCATTTGATAAATCAAGTAGAGGAAATCACGGTTGTTATAAAGCAATATGTTTTAGAGAGATTTGAGCGAGAGTATAATCTCCTTATTGAAATTCCTGGAGTCAGTTCGATTGTTGCCTTCGTGATTTTGAGTGAAATTGGCCCAAATGTAGAGGCCTTCCAATCACAAGGCAACTTAGCATCGTGGGCTGGCGTATGCCCAGGATCTTACGAGAGTACCGGAATAAAAAAATCTTCTCATACAACACAAGGAAATAAATATTTAAAATCTGGCCTCTTCCAGGCCGGAGGCACTGCGGGAAGATCAAAAGATGAAGCCTTCCACAGTCTATACGCTCGTATATCTGGTAGAAGTTCGAAGATGAAGGCAATTATAGCTTGTGCTAATAAAATGATTAGAATAATCTATAAAATCTTGAGCACAGGCGAGCATTACGACACGAAAAAAGCTCTAGGACTGCGGCAACAGGCTAGAGCAAACTAAAAAAATTTTTTCCACTTAAATTATAGCATGGGAGTGCTTTTTTGCGCATTTTTCAGCTATTTATTTTCAAACAAAAAGTTCAGAAACCAAGCAATCGTATGGCTGCAGGTTTCTGAACGATTCTTAATAATGCATCACGTTGTCTTGATAATGGATGCCCGTCCCCGCCAGGAAGACGATCTCATCAAAGAAATATTGCATTTTCTGGGAAGATGCCAGCATAAATTCCGGATGCCACTGCACCGCAAAGATATTTTGGCTTCTTTCTTTTGCCTGGAAAGCTTCGATCAACCCGTCGGAGCTCCAAGCGATAGCCTCAAAAGGTTCCGCCAATTCCTTGACGCCTTGGTGATGGAAAGAGTTGACGAGATGCTTCTCCCCTAAAAAGGAACGCAAGAAATTATTCGGCGCAATCGAAATCGAATGGGAAGCATACTGGATGTTCGTTTTTTGGTCATGTTGGACATCATACTCTTCCAGCTGGCTGATATCCTGATGCAGGCTTCCGCCAAAAGCAACATTGATCAACTGCATCCCTCGGCATACCGCAAAAATCGGTTTGCACTGATTGTACGCCTCTCTGGCCAAAGCAATCTCGAAAGCGTCCCTCGCCGGATGCGTGACACCCAACCGGTGCGTCGGCTCCTCATCATAAAGAATCGGGGATACGTCCTGACCGCCCGCCAAAATCAATCCGTCCACGGCGTTGATGTAATGCTCTGCATCCATTGGATCGCTGATGGGAATCACAAGCGGAATCCCTCCTGCTACTTGTACACCATCGATAAACCCTTGCGGCGTGTATGTTTTTTCCATCTGATTGCCGAGTTCAGCAGTCAGATGGTTGCCTCCAATTCCTATAATCGGTTTCATCCAATATTCCTCCCGTCACATTATTCTCTAATGAAGTGCGGTCATGATCTGCAGACACTTCCCAAAAAGGCTGTTCAAATGAGCACACAATGCACAAGCTTATCTTTTCCGCAACACATGTGCATGTCCATAAAGCTGTCCATCATTCCCATCCCTCCGCGCCTTTTATTGCTATTCGATAAACTTTTTCATCAAATTCACATTTAAAAATAAATTAATGCTATTGTAACGTGCTCTCATCCCTCTGTCAATCACGAGTTGTGGCGTTTTTCAATGCAGCATCTCATTTTTATTCTGCTTTTATCATGATTATCCTTGATTTCCCTTGCTTTTTGGACGCTTTTGCTCTAGGATTCAATATAGAAAATAAAATTAAAAAAAAATGAGAACACGCGCGTTTGCATAATTTTTTGCGAATGAGTAGCATTAAGAATGAACAGATTATGCGCAATTGCAAAAAGTGATTGAACTCGCATTCGAAACAATTGTACAATTGACAGAAGCAAACGAAAAAAGCTGCAACACTTAAACGTACTAAAACACTATCAAAAAGAGCCAGGGATTGCAGCGTGGTCATCCACACCAAGACAAGCACCCTGCCAAGGAGGAAATTATGGCAATTTGGTCAAATAATTATCACGGTTCCATGAATGAAAAGGCATTTGAATTCAATTCATCCATCGATGCGGATGCCCGCTTGGTCTATGCGGATATCGCCGGTAGTATCGCTCACGCAAAAATGTTGGGAAAAACCAATATTATTCCCCGCGAAGAAGCGGAGGCCCTCGTCAATGAACTGGGTAAAATGAACGATGAATTACAGGATGGCGATCTCAACATTGATTTTTCGGAGGAAGATATCCACAGCTTCCTGGAAGCGGAACTGACGCGTCGCCTTGGTGCAATCGGCAAGAAGGTCCATACGGGACGAAGCCGTAATGATCAAGTAGCGACTGCTTTGAAGTTGTATTCTGTTTCTGCGTTGGAGCACCTTTCCAGCCTTGCTGCTAACGTTGCCCTCGCATTGAGCGAAAAAGCCGAACAGCATTTGGAAACGATCATGCCTGGCTATACCCATCTTCAACGTGCACAACCGATTACGTTTGCCCATCACTTGATGGCTTACACGGAGATGTTCCTGAGGGACAAGTCCCGTTTGGATGATGCCAAAGAACGGGTATTGCATTATTTGCCGCTGGGCAGTGCCGCACTTGCGACTACAACATTGCCGTTGGACCGCGCCTTCACTGCTGAAGCACTCGGGTTCAAGGATTTTTCCCGGAATAGCCTGGATGGTGTATCCGATCGCGACCATTCCTTGGAAATGCTGGCGGATATGTCGATCATCATGGTCCACATTTCCCGTCTGGCTGAAGAAGTCATCATCTGGTCATCGCAGGAGTTCGGTTTTGTGAAAATCCGGGATACGTTCTCTTCCGGCTCCAGCATCATGCCGCAGAAGAAAAATCCGGACATCGCGGAATTGTTGCGCGGAAAATCCGGCCGTGTCTTCGGCGATTTGATGGGCGTATTGACTTTGATGAAAGGTTTGCCGCTCGCATACAACAAAGACATGCAGGAAGAAAAAGAATTGCTGTTCGAAGCGATCGACACAGTGACATTCTGTCTGGAGATCCTGCCTGCGATGCTCAACGATATGGACGTGATTGAGGAAGCCATGCTGACGGCTTCACAAAAAGGCTATCTGAATGCCACCGACTGCGCCGATTACCTTGTCGAAAAAGGAATCCCTTTCCGTGACGCTTACCAGATCACCGGTAATATCCTGAAGGAGTGCGAGGAACAGAACCTGACGCTGGAAAACTTCCCGTTGGAGATGTACAAAAAACACTCGGTTGCTTTTGATGAAACCATCTACAAGAAGGTTGACCTGAAAGAATGCGTCATCCGCAGAAATGTAGCCGGTGGGCCGGCACCAGAACGCGTGAAAGAGCACATCGACGCAGTCAAAACGAAATTGGAAGACTACCGGATCATTTCCTAATCAATCATTAACAGAAAGAGGCAGCCTCGAAAATGAGGCTGCCTCTTTCTGTGGTTTGGCGGGCAATCTCGTGTTGCCCTTGGACATTTTACCCCTCCAAATAGGTTTTGGCAGGGAATTTCTTAGTATAAATCCAATCCCAATGCAAAAAACCGTTCTACTCAATGCGTTGCAATCAATCGGGTATCCGTTCGATCTTCATCAGATTGGTTGTGCCGCTTTCTTTTATCGGCGTCCCGGCAGTGATGACAATGGCGTCTCCAGGTTGCGCGAAGCCCTTTTCTTTCGCCAATGCGGTTACCTTGCTCAGCATATCATCGACATTTTCCGGTTCTTCGATGACAAAAGCCTGAACACCCCAGACAAGCGTCAGCCCTCGCTGAATCCTTTCGCTGTAGGTCGCAGCCAAAATATTCGCTTTCGGCCGGTATTTGGAAATCATGCGGGCCGTATGCCCGGAGCTGGTTGCCGCTACGATCGTCTTGATGTTCAGATTCATGACCGTGCGCGCGGCAGCTTGGCTGATGGCTTCGGTGACAGATGCCTTATCGAACAGAGACATGGTGGACAGGTTTCCGCCATTTGCCTCCAGGGCTTCTTCCGTCCGTTCCGCAATCCGCGCCATCATTGCGACGGTTTCGACGGGGTACTGGCCGACAGCCGATTCGCCCGAAAGCATGACTGCATCTGTTCCATCAAATATAGCATTCGCAACGTCGCTCGCTTCTGCCCTTGTCGGCCGTGGGTTCCATTGCATGGAGTCCAACATCTGAGTGGCGGTGATGACTTGTTTTCCGGCCAGATTGCATTTCCGGATCAGATCTTTCTGGACGATAGGCACATCGCCCCCGTTGATTTCCACCCCCAAGTCACCGCGCGCAACCATCAAGCCGCTGCACACCTTAAGTATCTCTTCGGCATTCTGAACGCCTTCCTGGTTTTCGATTTTGGCGATGATCTGCGTGTGCGTGGCATCCATTTCTTCAAGGATTTCGATAATTTCCAGGATATCACTGGCTCTGCGGACAAAGCTGGCGGCAATGAAATCCACTCCCTGCTGGACACCGAAACGGATATCCGCAGCATCCTTTTCCGTCAACCCAGGCATACTGAACTTGGCTTCCGGCACATTGATGCCCTTTGAATTTTTCAGGATGCCATCCACTTGGACTATGGCTATGATTTCTTTGGCTTCATAATTGATATCCGTAACCTCCAGAACCAACAGTCCGTCATCGATCAAAATATGCATGCCGATCGTCACATCATTGATCAGGTCAGGATAAGTGACAGAGAATTTTTCTTTTGTTCCCAGCACGGGTTCCATGCTGATGGTTACCGATTCCCCGGAAACCAATGTAACGGCATCATCCGTCATTTTGTTTGTCCGGATTTTCTGGCCTTGGATATCCATCATGATGCCTATATTTTTATTCGCCAACCGCGCAGCTTCCCTGACATTGTTCAGGCTGACCAGATGCGTTTCATGTTCGCCATGGGAAAAATTCAGCCGCGCCACATTCATGCCGCTGTTCATCATCCTCACCAACACATCGCCGGAATCGCTGGCTGGTCCGATTGTGCAGACTATCTTCGTTTTTTTCACTATTAGCCCCTCATTTCTGAACTGACCATCCTCATAAACTGACATTTACCTGTCTTCATTATAGAACAAATGCCCGCATTTAGAAATTAAGACGCTGTGGAATGCAAAAACGTGATGCTTTTCAGCATCACGTTTTTGCGGTGTTCAGATGTTCGGTTCGGTTTGGATAATATCGCTTGATTTCATTGGTTTTGGTTTCAGCGTCAACAAGAACACTGTCGACAGGATCAAGGCGATACCGACAAGATCCGTCCAGTGAAGACTGGTCCCCAGCCAAAACACGGAAAGGAAGGTTGCAGAAAGCGGTTCAGCCGATGAAAGCAAGCTTCCGACCGTTGCGCCGATGCGATGCACACCCTCCAGATAGAGACTGAAGGAAATGACCGTCCCCAAGAGGATGATGACCAGCAAGGCAGCAAATGCAGCGATGTCCCAAGTGCCGATGATCCGCCAAGGCTGGTACACGATCGAGAGCAGAACGCCACCTATCAGCATCCCCCATCCTAATGACAGCAGCGTCCCATAGTTTTTGATCAGACGGGCAGGCTGTAGATTGTAGATGACGACGGACACAGCCGACAAGAGCCCGTACATCAATGCCTCCTGTGATATGGCCAGACTGTCGAATCGGCCATGTGTGGCCAACAGAAAAATGCCGGCGACGGCAAAAATGATGGCTGTTACTTCAGTAGTCCGCGGCAATTTTCTGTTCTTGACGGAAAGATAAATCATGATCAGGACCGGGGCCAAAAATTGCAGAACCGTTGCCGTTCCCGCATTCGAATGGCTGATGGTCGCAAAATAGGTATATTGGCAAAAGGACAGGCCCAAAGCCGCGAACAGGAACATGTCCAATCGGTCCCGCTTGTATTTCCAGACCCGAAAAATGCCGTCCTTTTCCTTTTTGTAGCATAAAGCCAACAAGATCAAGCCGGCCATCAGCATCCTGACGGCGACCAGCCATCCGGAGGTCAACCCGCGATGCTGCAGCAGAAACTGCCCGCTGGTCCCCGAAATCCCCCACAACAAAGCCCCTACAACGGTAAACAGCACGCCGGATTTATATTGAGACATTTCATCCCTCCATTCCATTACATTTTTCAAATAACATCATTATATGCGATGGCCGGACAAATGGAAAGCTGATATTTTTGCTTTGTCCGAAGGGCGATTTTGTGGGATACTGATAAGCGTGAACGAAAACGGAGGTTGAAAAATTTGATACGCATTAAAGAAGCCATTTTACACATTTTGGACATCAACACGAATGAACCGATTTTTTCCTATGCCGGACTGGATACGTCAGAGCGCATGATGATCGAATACATCGAAGCGATGGTCGCAAAGGTCGAAGATTCCGACAGCATGAAGGACGGGATTTTGGAAGAGGACAATCCGATGACTGGCCTGTTCAAGAATTGCCAAAGCGATTTTGTCGAAGGCACGAAAGCCTTGTCGGAAAAATTCTTCAATGTGACCAAATTGAATCCCGAAATCCCGCCTGCGGATCTGCTGATCGCTCATTTTGAATTGGATGAAGTGCCGTGCCTTGGCGTGTTCAAGCTGAATTACTCAGACAGCTATACGCACTTTGTCTCCTACGAAGGGGACGTCCTGACCAACCAAATCATCTTGAACCGTGCCATCCTGCCTTCGCAAAGACAAGCCATCCAGGAAGGCCTCGTGGTGAATCTGGAGCAGATGGCATACCATGTCATCGAGAAAAAACACATGATTGCCGAGCTGGGCGAAAAGGTGAACTACTTCACGGAAATGTTCCTTGAAGACACGCCGAAACCGAGCCTGAAGGAGAATATCTCGATCATCAAGAAAGCTGTTCAAAAGACAAGCAAGGCCTTCAATGATGAAGAATTCCAGGTTTTGGCCGAAACGAAGGAAGCCATCGTCACGAGCATGCAGGAAGATAACCTCATCGATAACGAAAAGATCGCTGAAGCCTTATTCGGTGATAACTTCGCCAAGAAACAGAAATATTTCGAACAGGTCGAGGAACTGGGTTATGTCGATCGTGCCCCGGCGGAAGCGGCAGTCGCCGGGCCGAAATATTCCAAACAAAAATTCAGGCTCGATAACGGCATCGAAATCAGCATTCCTCTGGAGCTTTACAAAGATCCGGATGTTGTGGAATTCATCAATAATCCCGATGGCACAACATCCGTCATCATCAAAAACATCGAGAAGATCAAAAATCTTTTCTGATCACGAAAGAACCGATGGCACTCAATGCGAGGCCATCGGTTCTTTGCTTATTTCGCTTTTCTGGAGATGTTCAGGATGGACATGCCGTAGAGCAACAGCGCGGTGCCTATCAGGATCAGGATGCTGGTGAAGGGAGTCACTGCGGATTCCCCGAAGCGGATGGTATGGCCCATCATCAGTTTGAAGGCATCCAACACTTCAACCGGAGCCCCTTCGAACGAGATCCCTAAAGGTTCCTCCATCATCACTTGCCTCATCAGGGAAGCCGAATAGGTCATCGGAAACAGCTTGATGATCGTCTGCACACTATCCGAGAACTGTCCGATCGGCACATACACCCCGGCAAGGAAGCCGATGATGGTGCCGAGGATCGTGCTGGCTGTCGCGAAAGCGTTTTGACTTTGGAAGAAGGAGGTCAGGAAATAGACCATCGCACTGCTGGTCAACACCGTGAGAAGGATCAGTCCGAGCATCTTCAGCATGGCAAGCGGAGCCAACAGCTCTCCTCCGTTGAGGAAGATGTACGCTTCGGCCAGCACCAACGTTACGATACTCATGATGAAGCCCACCACCACGGAACTCAGGATATAGGCTGCCGCCAATCTGCTCGAACGGATCGGTGAAACCGTAAAGTCCTTCAATATTTTATTGGCCCGGTCATCGATCATGACAGCGAATGCCCCCATGGTCGTCGTGACTCCGGAAACCGAAATGACACCGGACATGATCCAGCTGTCCATGACGTACTGCGCTCCTATCGAGTCCCCCAAAGCGCTAGTCAAATTTTTACCCAAGAAAAAGACGTAGAGTCCGATGATGATCAGCACTGCCAACAGGGAAAAGAAGACATTCGCTTTGTCCCTGAAAAATATTTTGATGTTGCGCCCAACGATCGGTATCATTCCTGCACCTGCTTTCCTGTTATCGCAATGAAGGCATCATCCATTGAACCCGCCACCACTTCAAAATAAGTCAGGTAAGGTTTGCACTGCTCCAGAATGGGCAGTGCATCCAATGTTTTGCCTAATTTCACACGGAAAAGATCTTGCTGCACCTCATACTCCACCTGTTGGGCATCCAAAATGCGGCTCACCTCGGAAACTGCTTCGGTGCGCAGCTTCAATACGTCAGAGCTGTACCTTTCCCGCAGCGCATCCGGGGTCCCTTCCGCGATGATTTCCCCTTCATCGATGATGACAACATAATCTGCGCTGGCCGCCTCCTCCATGTAATGCGTCGTCAGAAAAATCGTCATCCCGTGCTCCGCTTGGAGTCTCCGGATCGTATCCCAAACATTCTTGCGGGTTTGGGGATCCAATCCGGTAGTCGGCTCATCCAAAAAGAGAATCTTTGGCGTGTTGATCAAGGCCCGCGCGATATCCGCCCGCCGCTTCTGACCACCGGACAACTTTCCGTACGGCCTGTCCAAAAATTCCGTCACCCCGGCAGCCTGAGTCGCTCTGAGGAATGCCGGTTCCCAATCAGATTTGGACAATCCGTAAAAACTCCCTCTGACCTCAAGATTTTCCTTAACGGTCAACAGTTTGTCCAACAAGTTCGTTTGGAAGACCACGCCTATATCAGAACGGATCGCAAAGTCATCCTTGCCCAAAGTATAACCGTTGATCCTGACTTCCCCGCTGTCCGCCTGCAGCAGTGTGCAGATGATATCGATCGTCGTTGACTTGCCGGCTCCGTTCGGCCCCAAAAATGCAAAAAGCTGGCCGGCATTCACATGGAAATCGATGTTCTTGACCGCCTGCACATCTCCGAAACGCTTTGATAAGCCTTTAACCTCAATGATTTTTCCCAACTGAAAAACACCCTCTCTGATAGCGAAGCACTGCCCTTACAGAATATAAAAACTTCTTCATATCCAGTGTATCAGAACGGGGAATGGAGACAAAATAATTGGGTGCCGGGGTACGGAGTTTATTGTTTTGCATGTGTGCTCCGGTTAACGTAGGCTTCGCCGGAGTTCGGCCAACATTCTGATTCCTTCCTCCGATGAGGGCAGCTTGGCCGGAAGTGAGGCTGAATGTTACCGGCGTCCTCCGGCGGGCGGATCCTCGCCGGAGCTGGCGACCGCTCAAAAAGTTGTTTCCTCCGGCCAACCGCAGTTAACCACATATTGATAGCAGGCAACAAAAAAAACAGAGGCCATCTCATTTCGAGACAGCCACTGCTTACATTTGTCACGCTCTATCAAACGCGTTCTGACTCGCAGACACCACTACCGTTTCGCAACCTGCTGTCGTCCACAAAAGAGGTGAACGGCAGCAGGTTGCTCCAACGTACGGGTGTCTAAACGCGATTCTTCTCGCTCTATCTGCTCTTAACCAACAGATTGATTGCTTGCTGCACACTTTCTTCTTTTGAGATGCCGTCCATTTCCTGGTCATTCACACAGGCGACCAGATTCTCCGCAACGATGATGCCCATTGCGCGGTCGATGCTGGATCGGACTGCGGACAATTGCGTCACAACGTCGGAACAGTTCTTTCCATCTTCCATCATGGCAAGTATGCCGCGCATTTGTCCTTCCGCACGCTTAATGCGGTTGATTATATTTTTGTTGTATTGGTTCACACAACTTCACCCCTCCAGGCCGAAATGCCTCCCATTACGTTGGTTACTTTGTAGCCTTTTGAAGCAAGATATTGGCAAGCTGCCATTGAGCGAGCCCCGCTCAGGCACATAACATAGTAATTTTCATCCTTATTCAGTTGATCCGCAGTGTCTTCCAACCCGCTTAAAGGCATAGAGATGGCACCTTCGACATGCGCATGCGCATATTCGTCCGCTTCACGTACGTCCACTAGTTTGACAGGAGTTTTTTTCCATAATTGTTCGAATTCCGGCATTGTAATTGATTGATACATTTTATTTTACCACCTTTTCTGGTCTGACGGTTGCATATAAGCTGAATGCACCATCTAAATTTTTGACTGTAAATCCATTTTGTTTCAATACACGTTCTGCTATGTAGCTGCGCAATCCGCTTTGGCAGCTGACGATGATCGGTGTTTCTTTCGATAATTCTCCAATGCGTGCACGCAAATCGTCGACAGGGATATTGATTGCACCCTTCAAGGCACCAAGTCTGGCAATTTCGCCCTCACCGCGGACGTCCAACAATTGATAGCCTGCTTCCTGCATCTTTTCCAATTCATACCATTGGATGGATTCAGAAATGCCTTCGATGATGTTTGTGGCTGCGTATCCGGCCATGTTGACTGGATCTTTCGCTGATCCGAACGGTGGTGCGTAAGTGAATTCCAATTCCGGCAAATCTTGGACCGTCAAATTCCCTTTGATTGCTGTAGCGATGATGTCGATGCGTTTGTCAACGCCATCCGCACCGATAGCTTGCGCTCCGTAAATTTCACCGGTTTTCGGATGGAAAATCAATTTCAGGACGATTGCGGATGCATTCGGATAGTATCCGGCATGGCTCTTTCCTTGGATATGCACGACTGCAAACTCTTTGCCTGACAGCTGTAATTGGCGCTCGTTCAGACCTGTGGAAGCGCCGGCCAAACCGAATACACGCACGATCGCGGTACCGATGCTGCCTTTATTTTTTCTGTTCAATCCGCTGATGACGTCAGCAACTTGGCGTCCTTGGCGGTTCGCTGGCGAAGCCAAAGCGATCATGGTGTCTTCACCAGTGATTTGTTGCTTCACGATGATTGCGTCACCGACTGCATAGATGTCTTTTTTGCTTGTTTCGTAGTTTTCATCCACCAGAATGCCGCCGCGCATGCCTGTTTCGATACCCGCAGAGATTGCCAGGCTGTTCTCAGGCTGGACGCCGACTGACATGATGGTCAAATCGCTATCCAATGTCACGCCATTTTCCAGGACGATCGTTTTGCCTTCATTTTGGAAAGCTGTGGCCGCAACTCCTGTATACAGCGTCACGCCATTCGCTTTCAATTCATCCGCCAAGTAGGCAGCCATTTCTTCATCGAATGGCGGCAAGACATGCGGTGCCTTTTCAACAATCGTCACAGCCAAGCCGCGGTGCGCTAAACTCTCAGCCATTTCAAGACCGATGAATCCCGCTCCGATGACAACCGCTTTTTTCGGTTTATGCTCAAGGATGAAACCTGTGACAGCATCCACATCCGGTACATTGCGCATCGTGAAGATATTTTTAGCTTCGGACAAACCTTCTGCTGGCGGCACGAATGGCTTCGCACCTGGGGATAAAATCACTTTATCGTAAGCCAGTTGGTAGTCGCCCTCTTTTGAACGGACAGTCACTTCTTTTTTATCAGGATCGATTGCGATCGCTTCGCTGAAAGGACGGACATCCAAGTCAAACCGCGCGCGCAGTTGCTCTGGGGTTTGGACCAAGAGATCACTGCGCTCTTGGATATCGCCTGAAACATAGTAAGGCAAGCCACAGTTCGCAAAGGAAACGAACGGTCCCTTTTCCAAAACGATGATTTCTGCATCTTCATTCAATCTTCTCAAACGTGTTGCAGCGGACATACCGCCTGCCACTCCACCGATAATAACAATTTTCATCATAGTTTTCCTCCTCTTGTAGGGCCTGACCATGCGGACATGCCACCTTTGACATTGACTACATCGTAGCCTTTGGATTTTAAGATAGTTGCTGCACGTTTGCTACGTGCACCTGATTGGCAGATCACATAAACTTTACCCTTAGGGGTATATGTTTCCGCTTTTCTCAAAGGAACATTTTTTGCTCCCGGTATATGTCCTCCGATGAATTCGTTGGGTTCGCGGACATCGATTATTTGTGGTTTCTCGGTTAATTTTGCTTCCAATTCCTGAGTGGATACGGAAGGCATACTGTTGAATAAATTAAATAGCATACTTGGCTCCTTTTTCGTAAGTAGTATCAATCGCTTATGGATTTATAATACCCCATAGGGTATATTTTGTAAACCATTTTTATCCAAAAAATAAAATATTTTCGAAAAGCTTGATACAAAGCCATTCTTCTTATACCGAAAAAATGAAACACACAAGCTTCCTTTCCGGCTTAAACGCTCCTTTACCGCTGACACAGAGAAAAAAGACCGCAAAAGTTGCGTAGGAACGCAATTCTGCAGTCTTTTCCTTATTGATTGCTTTTCTTCTCTGCACGTAGGCGTTCGATAAAGCTTTTTATGTGTTCGAAGGCCTCTTTCAGCTCTTCGATTGAATAAGCGTAGGAAATGCGGATAAAGCCCTCTCCGCTTTCGCCGAAGGCCGATCCTGGCACAACGGCCACTTTCTCCTCCTGGACCAAACGGGTAGCGAACTCTTCCGAAGTCAAGCCGAATTCGGTTATGTTCGGGAAGATATAGAAGGCGCCATAAGGCACAAAACATGGCAGTTCCAGATCTTTTAGGATTTTCATTAAATAACGGCGACGTTGATTGTAGCTTTCACGCATCTCGGCAACATTATCATCGCAATTCCGCAACGCAACGATGCCGGCGTATTGACTTGTCGTCGGTGCTGCCATAATTGCGAATTGATGGATTTTGATCATCTGTTCCATGATGATCGGCGGAGCGGTTGCATAGCCCAAACGCCACCCAGTCATCGCATACCCTTTCGAGAATCCATTGATGTACACAGTCCGTTCCTTCATTCCCGGTAAAGCGGCAATGCTGACATGATGTCCATTGTAGGAAAGTTCACTATAGATTTCATCGGTGATAACGAATAGGTCGTTGGCAATGACGACTTCAGCGATCGCTTCCAGATCCTCTTTGGTCATAACGGCCCCAGTCGGGTTGTTGGGATAGGAAAGAATCAGTACTTTTGTTTTCGGAGTGATTGCAGCTTCCAGTTCTTCTTTCGTCAAACGGAATTGGTTCTTCTCCTGTAACGGGATAGCAACCGGAACCCCATCAGCCAATACGATGCACGGAAGATAGGAAACGTAGCACGGCTCCGCATAGACGACCTCGTCGCCCGGATCCAACATCGCACGCAAAGCCAAATCGATGGCTTCGCTTCCGCCCACCGTAACGACGGTTTCATCCTCGGGGGAATAGTGCAGATCATAGCGGCGTTCCAGGTAGCGGCAAATTTCTTCGCGCAGTTCGGCCAACCCGGCATTTGCTGTATAGAAGGTGCGCCCTTTTTGGAGGGTATACATGCCTTCGTCACGCACAATCCAAGGAGTATCAAAGTCGGGTTCGCCTACCCCCAAAGAGATCACTCCGGGTATCTCATTCGCAATATCAAAAAATCTCCGGATGCCGGAAGGTTTGATTTCGCGCACCTTAGCATTTATCGGATTTCTCATGGAGTCAGCACCATCCGTTTGTCCTCATCCTCATCCACGAACAACGTGCCATGGTCTTTATAACGTTTCAATACGAAATGAGTAGTGGTTGATTGTACTTCATCGATGACAGAAAGACGTTTCGCAACAAACAGAGCGATCTCTTTCATCGGAGCTTTCTTCAGTTGCACCATAAAGTCAAACCCGCCGGACATCAAGAAAACGGTCTCCACTTCCGGAAATTGGTAGACTTTTTCTGCGATACGGTCGAAGCCGGACCCTCTTTGCGGATTTACGCGCAGCTCGATGATGGCAGAAACTTCGTCATCGCCGGTCTTGTCCCAATTGATCAAGGTATGGTAGCCACAGATGATTTTGTCCGCTTCCAGTTCTTTCACCGCAATCGCCACTTCTTCTGTGGCAACGCCCAACATGACCGCAACTTCTTCATCAGTCAGTTTGTTGTTCTTTTCAATAATTTTCAGAATCTTTTCCTTCAATTCGTTATACATCGTTTTGCCTCCTCTGGCTGTACGCATTCGGGCCATTTTCAGGCTCTATTATTCATTTTTTGATAAATGAAATTTCTTTCATTTTATCACCACTACCATGCACTTGCAAATAAGTTTTCGGGAAGGTTGGCTAGCGGGAGGGGGCATCAGTACTGGAAAAAAGCGCAAAAAAACTCCACAGGCTCGCGGAGTGCGGACTTGTGAAGTTTTTTCTTATTGATTAATAACGCGTGTCCAGGAATCCGCAGAATGCATCTACTGGAGAGACACCAGTGAATTCGGAACGGCCTACCATTTTGTTGACTAGGGCTTGCAAGGTGAAATCTTTTGAGTCGTACGTGTTGATGTATGTTTGCACTTGCGGCACGTCAGCCAAGTGGTTCGGTGCTTGTACAGATACAAAGATTGTCGGGATTTCATGGACATAGAAAGGAATGTCCGGTGTTCCTTTTGAAGCTGGCCATTGGATGCGTTGATCTGTGTTCGGTTGCACCGAAGCTACGTTGATGATCAAGTCGTAGGCTGCAATCAATTCTTTGATCGGACGTTTTTGAGCATACACGTTCGCAACGGCAGCGGCTCTTTCTTCTTCCGGCAATTTGTTGATCCGTTCTTCTGTGGATTCCCAGATGGAAACTTCAAAGCCTTCAGCTTCCAGGATTCCTTTCAATGTATCGACAGGGCGAACCGCTTCGCCGCCGATCATTGCGCCGAAGCCGCCTTTATGGCCTTCAACATTGACCAACAGGACACGTTTTGTCTTTTCTGGTGAAATCGGGAAGATGTTTTGGTTGTTTTTGACCAAAGTGATCGCTTTGTCGGCAACTTCAACTGCGATTGCTTTATTTTCAGGCAAACCGATTTTAGCCATTGCTTCTTCTTTGGATGGCAAGATTTCTGTTTTCGCTTTTTTGTGTAGGCCTAAAGCAGCTTTTGTACCCAAGATACGTGTCAAAGCTTCTTCTAAACGATCGTCCGTGATGACGCCGTTGTTGTAGCCATCCAACATCCATTGGAAATCTTCGTCCGGATCGTTGAAGAACAAGAACAAGTCAGAACCTGCTGCGATAGCTGTCGGCAGCATATCTTGGCGTTTCATAGCAGAAGTCATCGCAACCATGTGGCTGGCATCGGTAACAACCAGGCCGTTGAAGCCCATTTTGTCGCGCAATAAGTCAGTCAGGATGTATTTGTTCAAAGTAGCCGGCAAGATTTGTTCTTGAACAGTTGCTTCAGGGTTGAAGTGTTTCACGTATTCAGGCAAGGAGATATGACCTGCCATGATGGAAGGTAAGCCGGCATCGAACAAGGTGCCGTACACTTTTCCGAAAGTAGCATCCCATTCTTCAGTAGAATATGGGTTTACGCTGAATGATAAATGTTGGTCGCGTTCGTCGATTCCGTCCCCAGGGAAGTGTTTTGCAGCTGGTGCAATGCCGCTTTCTTGGATACCCTTCATGTATGCCAACGACAATGCGATCGTTTTGTCCACATCGCCACTCCATGTACGTGTTGCGATGATCGGGTTGCGCCAGTTGCGGTTGATGTCCACAATTGGAGCGAAACTCCAGTTGCAGCCGATAGCAGCAGCTTCAACACCGGAAACGCGGCCCATTTCATATGCGTACTTCGTGTCGTTTGTGGCAGCGATTTTCACTTCAACGCCGATATAGGTGCCGTCTTTACAAGCTCCGTTACCGCCTGCTTCCGTGTTTGCTGCGATCAATAAAGGAATTTTGCTGTTTTCCTGCAGAATTTTGTTTTGCTCATATACTTCTTCTGCCATGCCAGGATTGTAGCGGACTCCCCCGATATGATAGTTATTTAATACGCCAGTCAAATATTCCTCTGTACGTTCTGATCCCATATTTATGAACAGTTGTCCGATTTTCTCTTCGACAGACATGCCTGCAATCGTATCTTTGACCCACTTGATTCCCTCGGCATCCAAGTTATAAGGTTTAGTAGTTAAATCGACTCTCATGATTTGTCCCCTCTCAAAATAGTTCTGGAACAGATCGGTACTGCAGCGCGTTGGCGTCAGCACCGTCTTTCCTACAAGAACAAGTATAGGCATTTTATCCAAAAAAATGAAGGCACTTACACCCCGTTTTCAAAAGGTTCGGATTCTGTTCAAAATTGAACTGTTGGCCTGCAGCGCGTAACGGCTAGCCCTATTACTTTTTGGAAACCGCTCTATGAAGCCATTTCATTTGATAAAAAAACACTTTAGAAGACCCCCGACGCACAAAAAAGAAGCCATGCAGGATTGTCACTTTTTTGTCAAAGTACCTTCCAATCGAAAAACGGAGCTCTCCCAAGGAAGGCTCCATTTTCTGTTTTATTCTCATAAAATCATTCGACAAGCTCGCCGACTATCGGCAGACCTTCAAGGACCTTTAGGCCGTGGGGCGACTGGTTGGTGATTTCCTCCGTCAGTTCATTGCCTGCAGTCAATCCCAATTTATGGTCTCCGTTTTTCCAAGCTTCCACATTTGTGACATCGTAGACGACCCCATCGACGGCTACATATGCCGGCTGACCATCCTTGCCGTTGTATTGGCTGAGTTCTTCGAGCGTGAAGGTCCGCATTTCTGTGGCGGAACTGTCCGTTGCGCCCTCTTCAGATGAACTGCTGACCGATACGACTTCGGAACTCGTTGTTGCGCTGTCTTCAACAGTGGCAGGCGCACATGCGACCAACAGCAGGCCAGTCAGTCCTACTTGCAGCATCATGCTCAATTTTCTTCTGGGCATTGTCGGTTCCTCCTTCATCATAAACCAAATGTTTCATAATGGATGCGGTCTTTGGGAACACCTTTTTTAAGCAAAACTGCTTCGACGGCATTCATGAATGGTGGCGGACCGCACAACAAGTACTCGGCAGCCTCAAATCGGATTTCATTGTCCTGGAGAATCGTATCGATTTTCCCTTCATCGAGAAAGCCGCTCTCATTGGCAAAGAAAGGCACCAAACGGAAATCCGGGAGCCTGTCCTTCAAAGATTGGAGTTTATCGGTAAAGCCATATTCATCCTGATTTTTCAGGCTCCAGATCAATACTGTTCTGTTCGGAAATCGCAGGCGCGCGCTGTTTTCCAGTATCCCCAGCATCGGCGTGATCCCGATTCCTCCCGCAAACATGACCATACTCACTGTTTTATCGTGCATGCCTTCCTGGACATGCCACATTCCGCCGTAAGGGCCTTCCAGCGACGCTTTGACGCCCGGCTGCAGCGTTTGGAACCTGTGGGTGTAATCACCGGAATCCTTGATGGCCAATGCGGCTTCATCCCGATCCTGCGGGGCACTGATCAGCGAGAAAGGATGCTCTTCCGATGAATATTGCGCGTCATACAGGCGCAGAAAGACAAACTGCCCGGCTTGGTAAGGGAATAGTTCGCCGTTGTCAGGTTTCAGATGAACTTCCAGAACATTGCCCTTTTCCGGTCTTGTGGCGGTGACAGTGAACAGGTTTTTCTTGAGTCTGGCGGGTTTGAGGAATTTATGGTTGATGTACAGGCCAAATGCCAAAGCGAAATAGCCTCCGAGGATGGCGGCGGCAAGGTAGTCTCCCTGCACGATCACGGTCATGGTCAAGACATGGATAGCCAAAAAAGTGGCGGCGACAATGTTGAAATTATGGACGAATTTCATTTTCTCGTAGTTGGCGACCGGATATTTTTTGAGGGTTGTTTTGGCCGTTTTGACGATTTTTTTTCGTCCGAACCAGTTGGTCATGATGAGAGCTGAAAGGACAGCGATGGTCAAAAAAAAGATGATGGCCAGGTCCCCGAAGATGGTCGAATAGCGGTATACCCAGCCCCAGAGAAGCGTCACCCATAATTTATGCGTGACTCCGATCGACAAAGCGACGACGGCCATGATGGCATGAAATCGATTCAGCTTGTCCAAGCTGAAGTAGCGTTCGATAAACCTCGGACGGGATGCGATGATGACTCCCGTCAAAAGCCATGTATAGGACACGATCCCCAAAAAAGGCGGTCCTGCGAAAAGGAAGCTTCTGTTCCTGAGCGCGACTGCAGCGATAAGCACAGGGAGAAGGATATAAGCGGCAACAATCAGCAGGCGCATCAGTTTTCTGTTCATTGGCGAGCCCTCTTTTCTTCTGCTGGTTTCGGCGGACAGATGCAAGGAGCGTTCCTTTCTGCAGGGAATGCATCTCTTGTGTCCATTTTATAACGTTATGCAAACGGATACAAACCAGAAACCTCGACCGACAAAATGCAAAAGCAACCGGAATACACTTCTGAAGCCGAAAGCTATGATACAATGAAAAAAACAACCAAAAATAAGGAATGATGATATGGACCATACAAAAAAACAACTGACATGCAACCAGACGCGAAACGTACGCACTGCTTTCGTGTCCTACAGCGAATTGAACGATAAAGATACCCTGTTCGGCGGCGAAATCATGTCGCACTTCGATTCAGCCTGCGGCAGAGCCGTGTTCAACTTCGTCAAGCGCCCTTCCTTCACCGCGACTGTCGATTTGGTCGCCTTCATCCAACCCGTCTGGAAAAATGAGGCCATCTATGTGGAGGCTTACGTTTCCGGCTGCGGAAACACTTCCGTGGAAGCCTTCGCCAAGCTGACCGCCACGGATGTACGCACAGGCGAAAGCCGCATCTGCGCCTACGCTTTCCTGACATTCGTCATCACCGACAGCTCGGATCCGGACTTTGTTATGCCGCTGATCCGGCCTGAGTCGGAGGAAGAAAAGATGATTTGTTCAGGATACGAGGAACGCAGGATCAACAATCTGGTCAAACGCAACCAGAACAGCCGGCTGCTTGCCGGCCTTTCCACCAAACAGATTTGGGATCGCTGAACTGTTCCACGGCTGGGCGTTATCTACAGCAAGATCCTGCCCCTCGATAAACACCTTATTTTTCTGTATTATTTTACCGGAATTCAAACCGTTTTCATAGCAGTGGACATCAAATGCATCCTTACTGAATGAAATTCCGGCGCAAGCATCCCGGCATGCTTTTTGCTGGTGATCCAAAGTACGAATAAAATGAGCACCTCCCGTCTTCCTCATTAATATAATGGTGAAGACGGGAGGTATTTAGCATATTTGCCATTCTTCATCAACCCCTCTTGAATAAAGCTGAGGGAACCGTTAAAATGATAAAGTGATTAAAATATTTCATATTCCTAACCCGGATGCAATGATTTCAAACGAAACGAAAACTGTACCATTCTAAAACTATCACTGTGTATGCTCAACAAAAAAACGAAGGAGGGAAGCTCATGAAACAAACGGTAACGATGCCGAAAATCAATCCGAAAAACGATGAAGTCATTTTTGGAATCTGGACGAAAAACATCGGAGATTCAATCGCAGCTGGTGAAGTATTATTCGAGGTTGAAACGGATAAGGTCGTCAGCGAAGTCGAGAGTAACTTTAACGGCGTGCTAGTAGAAACCTTGGTCAAGGAAAATGATACCGTCCAAACCGGTGAAGCTATCGCAATTATCGACATACTCTAACCTTCAGGAGGAATGATTTTGGAAACAAAACCACAATGGTTCAAAGTGCGCTATAACCCAGAAGCCGTTGAAAAAGTAACACAATTAATGGACGAACTCGAATTGAATACCGTGTGCAATGAAGCCAGCTGTCCAAACATGGGCGAATGCTACAGCAGCGGTACAGCAACCTTTATGATTTTGGGGCGCATTTGTACGCGGAGTTGTCGTTTTTGCGATGTTACCCATGGCAGGCCAGGCCCTGTCAATGAAAAAGAGCCTCAACAACTAGCTCAAGCAGTCAAAAAAATGGGTTTGGAATATGTTGTGATCACAAGCGTCGACCGCGATGATTTACCGGATTACGGAGCTGGCCACTTTGCTGAAGTCATCGAAGAAGTACGCAAACAGAATCCACACACAATGATCGAAGTACTGACACCCGACTTCCAAGGAGACCAGTTGGCGATCGATAAAGTCATTGCGGCAAAACCAGATGTATTTAACCATAATATGGAAAGCGTGCGCCGCATTTCACCGAAAATTCGTCACCGCGCCACTTATGATTGTTCTCTGGACGTACTGGAATATGTCAAAAAACAAGATCCCAGCATTTTGACGAAAACGGGCATTATGCTTGGCTTAGGCGAAACAGCCGACGAAATCAATGAATTGATGGATGATTTACGTGCAGTCGATGTGGACTTTTTGACAATCGGCCAATACTCACAACCTTCAGCGAAGCACTATCCATTGCATGAATATGTACCCGCGGAAACTTTTGCTGAATACCAACGGACAGGCATGGCGAAAAAATTCAAATATGTAGCCAGTTCACCGCTTGTGCGAAGCTCCTACCGTGCCCGTGCCGCTGTCGAATCCGTTCATACCCAATAAGGAGGAAAACTATTGTATACGATTTCATGCGAGGAACGGGATGCCGCTTTCTACTTTGCCTTGGAAGAATACTGCATAACAAACTTCCCGGCAGAGGAAGACGCCTTGTTTTTATTTTGGCAGACGCGCCCTACCGTGATGCTGGGAAAATACCAGAATGCGTTCAAGGAAATTGATTCATCCTATATCCATGCCGAAAAAATCGATGTTGTCCGGCGACCTTCCGGCGGTGGTGCCATTTACACCGATGAAGGGTGCTACCAATACAGCTTCATCGTGGATGGTCAAAATCAAGTGATAGATTTCGAACCTTATATGGACAGAATTATCCATACCTTGCAAACGCTTGGTATTCCAGCAGAGCGGAACAGCCGGAACGATATCGCCATCCACGGTCAAAAAATATCGGGAAATGCCCAATATATGAAAGCGGGCTTTACCGTCCATCATGGGACCCTCCTTTTCGATACGAATATCGAGCATATGGCGGCTGCCTTGAAGGTCGATCCCGAAAAACTGCGCAGCAAGGGCGTTGATTCGGTGCGTGAACGCACCGCCCTAATCGCCAATCATGTAGCACCTAAGACTGAACGAAACTGGTTTGCTGACGAATTCCGCCGGAACATCTTGGGTCAGGAAGCACACATCCTCGAGCTCTCTCCGGAACAGTATGAAGCCGTGCAGCAGCTAGCTGAACAAAAATACCGCCGCTGGGAATGGAACTATGGTCAATCACGGGAGGCAAATTTCTGCGTTTCCGGCCGTTTGCCCGGAGGACGCATCGAAATCGCTCTCCAGCTCGATCATTACGTCATCCAGGACTGTCAAATTTCCGGTGACTTCTTCAGTTCGATAGATATCGAAACCCTCGAGTCTGCCCTGCGCGGAAGCCGTTTCGACAAATCAGATGTAGCAAACCGTTTAACGCCAGTATTGTCTGAAGGGCAGTTGTACTGCATCACAACAAACGATATCGTGGCCCTTTTGTTTCCGGAAGCATAAGCTTCTTCCACTTTGAAAAAGCGCAAGAAGCCCCTTCATTTCGATTAATGAAGCAGGCGCACTTGTTGTATAACATTATGCAAAAAAGCTCCAAGCGCACCGGTAAAGGTATGCTTGGAGCTTTTATTTCATTACAGATGCTTATTGTACGTCGATAGAAACATCGATCGTCTGTACTGGAACATCGTAGAATCTGTCTTCTCTGCGTCCAAGGAAGTCTTTTGCTTGTTGCGGGAACAAAGCGTACATCAAGACGTCTTCTGTGGATTTAGCGTATTGGCTGATCTCTTTTTCAAATTTAGGCATTTGCGGCAAGATCAGATCGGCAGGTCTCACTGTTGTGATGCCTTCGTTGCCGATGATTTTTTTCGTGATTTCTGCGGAAATCGCTACTGGCGGTTTGCCGTATTGACCTCTTACATATTCCTTGATTTCATTAGGCACAAGTTTGTAGCGCTCGCCTGAGATGACGTTCATCAAGGCTTGCGTACCGACCATTTGCGATAACGGTGTAACCAATGGAGGATAGCCTAAGTCTGCACGCACTTTCGGAACTTCTGCCAATACATCGTCGTATTTGTCTTGCAGGCCTTGTTCAGTCAGTTGACTCAACAAGTTGGAAAGCATGCCGCCTGGTACTTGATACAGCAATGTTTTCGGCTCGACGTCCTTCACTTTCGGGTTCAGGATGCCTTCGTTGCGGAAACGATCACGGATCGGTGCAAAGTGATCGGCGATTTCTGCAAGTTTGTTCCTATCAAGACCCGTGTTGTAACCCAGACCTTCCAACGCGATTGCGACGGATTCCGTAGCTGGTTGGCTTGTGCCGCCAGCAAATGGGGAAATGGCTGTGTCGATGATATCAGCACCGGCTTCAACAGCTTTCAAGTAGGTCATTTCAGCAATGCCGCTTGTCGCATGTGTGTGGACTTCCAAAGGCAGATCCACGGCAGCTTTGATTTTGCTTACTAATTCAAAAGCGACGGCTGGCGTCAACACGCCGGCCATGTCCTTGATGCAGATGGAATCTGCGCCCATTTTAGCCATTTCCTTCGTCAAGCCGACGAAATAGTCGACTGTGTGGAATTCGCTGGTTGTATAGGAGATTGCAGTCTGGCAATGGCCGCCAGCCTTTTTGGTGATATCGATGGCTGTCTTCAGGTTGCGTAGGTCATTCAACGCATCGAAGACACGCACAACATCGATCCCGTTTTCGATCGATTTTTCGACGAATGCGCTGACGACATCATCGGAATAGTGTTTGTATCCCAATAAGTTCTGTCCACGCAAAAGCATCTGCAGTTTTGCATTTTTGACTTCTTTACGGATCGTGCGCAGACGTTCCCAAGGATCCTCGTTCAAATAACGGATACAAGAATCAAAGGTAGCCCCTCCCCACATTTCGATGGAGTGGTATCCGGCTTCATCCATGGTTTTGATGATCGGCAACATGTCCGATAGCGGCATACGTGTTGCAATCAAACTTTGTTGACCATCACGCAAGACCGTTTCCATAAAACGGATTTCTTTAGTCATGTAATTGGTCACTTCCTTCTTGTATTATTTTAGAAATGGCTTCTTGCATTTCTTCTATAGTGTGACGACGACTGCGACCGCAATCTTTCGCATCACGATTGCAGATGAAGCAGCGTCTCGTATTCAGACCTAATGCGGTTCGGCTGATGCTCTTCAACTCATTGCCTTCCATCCAGAGGACATCCAAATCAAACAAACGGCCAAAAGGATGCGTCTCCTCTATCATCACCATTTTTTCTTTCAGTTGCGCAGGCGTCAATGGCGATAGGATAAAATACTCCGCACCCGTCTTCAGATTCCGGTAGAGGGAAGCTTGCGGCAGATCATTGCCCAATACTTCTTCTATGCGTTCCAAAACTGCAGTAAAGACAGCTTCCAACTTTGGATTGTTTTTGATCGGGCCCGGGATATTCATGAGCGCCATCAAGAGACTGTCCTCTTTCTGGCTGCTCAATAATTCCCGTTGGATGGCGACGCGTTTTTCACGCACCGCCAACATTTCTGCTAGCGTAACGCGTTCTCCTTCTGTAAAAAGAGCTGTATTAGACATTTTTTACCACATCGATTATCGTGCCATCACGGTATTCGATCAAAGCAACGACTTTATCGCCGTATTCGATCGGATCTGGAGATCCAACGATGGAATACGCGATGTCCTTCAGTTGATCAATCGTGAATTGAGGTACATCCAATGTCTTGAAGTGTTTGATCAGATCTTCTCTGGCTGGGTTGATGGCGATACCTAATTCGGTAACGACTACATCAACGCTAGATCCAGGTGTGACAACCGTGTTTACCGTATCAACAATTGTCGGGATACGTCCACGGATCAGCGGCGAGATAACCAAGCTCATCTTGCAGGCAGCACTTGTATCAGAGTGACCGCCGGAAGCACCACGGATGATACCATCGGAACCAGTGATGACGTTCACGTTGAAGTCCGTATCGATTTCCAAAGCAGATAAAATAGCTGTATCCAATTGGTTGATGACAGAACCTTTACTTAATGGTGATGCATACATGATCGCATCGACTTCATAATGGTTCGCATTTTTGCCCAATGAGATAGCGGACGGGTGGTCGAAATCCTGCACGTCAATGATTTTTTCGACAAGGCCTTCTTCTAGCAGTTCAACCATCGCGTTCGTGATGCCGCCCAAAGCAAAGCTCGCTGTGATTTTATCGTTGATCATCGCTTCTTTCAAGAAACGCGATACAGCTAACGAAGCGCCGCCGGTACCGGTTTGGAAAGAGAATCCTTGTTTGTAGTATGGTGAGTTCGTGATCACTTTTGCAGCATATTCCGCAATCAAAAGCTCTTTAGGGTTTTTCGTGAAGCGGGTTGCTCCCTTAGCGATTCCTTCAGGGTCACCGATCGCATCAACTACAACCACATAATCCACATCCGTTTGAGGGATGCTGATCGGCGTGTTCGGGTAAGGCATCAATGAGTCAGTGATGACGACTACTTGATCCGCATACTTCGCATCCACCATTGCGTATCCCAATGATCCGCAAGCTGTTCTACCGTGGGAGCCGTTCACATTGCCGTATTCATCGGAACTTGGCGCGCCAAGGAAAGCGACGTCAATATGGATATCTCCGCGTACAATCGCTCTTGCGCGGCCGCCATGGGAACGGATGACAACAGGGTTGTCCAGAATGCCTTCAGAGATGGCAGCACCGACTTTGTCACGTAAACCACTTGATGTGATGTTTGTGACAACGCCTTTTTTGATGTGTCCGATCAACGGTTCGTGGATGTTGGCGATCGAACTTGGTGCAATCGTCAGGTTTTTGAAGCCCATTTTGGCGATTTCATCCATTACCATGTTGATGACGAAGTCGCCCTCACGGAAATGATGATGGAAAGAAATCGTCATGCCGTCTTTCAAGCCAGTTTTTTCGATTGCTTCGCGAAGGCTCCCAAGCAATTTTTTGTCGCGCGGTTTCACCGGATGGATTTTACGGGTGGATTCTTGGTAATCTTTGATGTTCGCTAATTCTCCATCGAAAACACCGTATTGCGCAGCGTACATTTCAGGTATATCTTTACCAACTTTATTGACAGTCATGATTAAATATCCTCCTCGCTAATAAGTTTTGCGGCTTTAGCCAAAGCAATCACACGTTCAGCACGTTCAACGATCGGTTTATCGACCATTTTACCCTTCAAGGAGATAACGCCTGAACCTTTTTCTTCAGCTTCTCTGATAGCCCAAATAACTTCTTTAGCATGTTGAATTTCTTTTTCTGTTGGTGCATAGATATGGTTTACGATCGGAATTTGACGCGGATTGATCACGGATTTGCCGTCGAAACCAAGCTGTTTGACGAGCTCGACTTCGCGAGCGAATCCGCCCACGTTCTCAACGTCAGAGTAGACCGTATCGATGGCTGCGATGCCGGCTGCACGGGCAGAGTGAAGAATATAGCTTCTTGCGAAGAATAATTCTTGTCCGTCAGGGTAGCGTTTTGTTTTCATATTGGTTACGTAATCTTCAGCGCCTAATGCAATCCCGATCAAGCGAGTGGATGCTTTGGCGATTTCGCGGGCGTTCAGTACACCTTCAGCGGATTCGATGGCGGCCATCATTTTGGTTCTACCGATTTCGATACCGTATTTTGTTTCGACTTCAGTGATCGCTTCATCTACATCAACGATGTCTTGCGCTGTTTCCGTTTTTGGAAGACGGATAACATCCACGCCTGCCAAAACCATCGCTTCGATATCCAATTTCCCGACTGTATCCAAGCTGTTGATACGCACAACTG
Organism: Trichococcus pasteurii; assembly: GCF_900112935.1. Classification (GTDB taxonomy): domain Bacteria; phylum Bacillota; class Bacilli; order Lactobacillales; family Aerococcaceae; genus Trichococcus; species Trichococcus pasteurii. The sequence goes on along the minus strand of NZ_FONM01000001.1, from coordinate 169,230 downwards.
TTTCTGATTTGCTGTAGTCGAATGTCCGCAATGCGAAATGCACCAAGGTCCGAGCTGAATCTTTTTCTTTCAGAGAAACAGCATCCTCCAGGTCAAACATGATCGAATCAGCACCATATAGGGGTGCATCCCTAAGCATTGCAGCATTTGCGCCAGGGACAAACATCATAGTTCTTCTTAAACGTTCCATGTGTCCATCTCCTTCCAGTTGTAGTCGTCTTTTTCAGCAGCACGGTGAATGGCCGTTACTGTCCGCGCTTCAATCGTGCAATCCAAAGCACCCTTATCGACAGCGGATACTTTCGCGCTTGTGATGCCAAGATTTTTAAGTGTTGCGATGATGACTTCCTCGATACGATCGCCATATTGTTTTTCAACGCTTGAATTCAGTGTCACTGCGACTTCGTTGTTATCGCTAGGTTCTACGACGATCATGATGTCGCTTGATTCAGTCGTTCCAGCTACTGCATATTTTTTAATTTCCACTTTTTTCACCTCTAAATTTGTCTTTTCCATAATTTTCTGCCAAATAAATATAAGTTGTTGGTGGTACAAGTTTTTTAATTGTTTGAAAATCATCTTCTTTCAATGCTTTTCGTACACGTGTAGCACTGATGACCTGCCCATCCAGTTCGATCCGGGGAACGACTTTAAGGGCAAGCGTATCAGAAAAAATCTCACGCATACTCTCGTTATATACCTCTGTAACGGGGGATAATGGTTCTTCCCCTACAAAGCGCGTTTTGATTTGGAGAGCAGGCGCGATCCTCTCCTTGAACAAGGTTGCATCCAGCACAGCCTGTACGCGGGCTATGCTTTCTACCGCCTGATCCTTCAGAAAGTAGGATGGGAAAGTAGCGGATGACACTTGATAATCCCTTGTCGGGAGGATAACCACATTCGGAAGGTGCTGTGTGCCCGCCTCTACAAGCTTTGATCGCTCTTCCGTCGAAAATTCGGAGCGGTCATCAGAGAGGACAAAAAGATAGAGAACATCAACTTGCGCAGCAGCCGTTTCGACTAAGTACAAATGACCTTTGGTGAATGGATTAGCATTCATTACGATGGCTCCCGCATGATCGGCATCCTTTTTGCGGCTCTCAAGCAAGGCCAAGTAATCCGAAAAATCGGGAGAACCTTGCTCCATAAAGAGAATCGTGTCTGTGCGGATGATTTCTTTGAAACCAAGAGATGCAAAGGAAACCGCCACGCAGGGCTTCGTATACAAAAAGAAGTGGATAATGCCCTCATCGTGAAGCTTGGAGGATAGAGCCATCACGATTTTTGTCAATAAATTTTCGCTTTGATACTCAGGATCGACAGCGACTAGTTTGATGATGTTTTGATAAGTCGATCCGGTAGCGACTAATTTGTTTCGGTCATAGAGGCCTACTGTGTAGTCGACTTGCTCGTCCGGGACCAGTCCGCCTAAGGATAATAGATCTTCCCAAGCTTTTTTGTCCGCTGGAACACGCGTTATCCAGATTCTTTTCAGTTCATACATAGGTAAGCCTTCTTTATTTTATTTTTAGGCTGGAAAACGTTTGATCAATACAATCGATACAACATACAGGAGGAATAGCACCAGGAAGATGCCGCCCATACCGAAAATCATCAATTCAAATGCAATTTTTAAAGCTTCTGGATCAAAAACCATAATTATATCTCCTCTCAATGAACCTTCTTAGCTAAAGAAGGCAAGTACTAAACCACCAGCGATAACAGATGCAATTTGTCCGGATACGTTAGCACCGACAGCATACATCAAAATAAAGTTTTGAGGATCTTCGTCAGTAGCCATTTTTTGGATAACACGGCTTGACATTGGGAATGCGGAAATACCGGCACCACCGATCATCGGATTGATTTTTTCGGTTCTGAACAAGTTCAGCAATTTTGCGAACAATACGCCGCCGACTGTATCCATGATGAAGGCAACCAAACCGAAAGCGATGATCATCAATGTTTGCAGATTCAAGAACAGATCAGCCTGCATTTTGACGGAAATCGTAAGTCCCAACAGGATACTGATGATGTTTACCAATTCGTTTTGGGCAGTCAATGAAAGTCTGTCCAACACGCCACATTCGCGCAACAAGTTACCGAACATCAGGAAACCTACCAATGGAAGAGAAATTGGTGCGATAAAACCAGCAACGATCGTAATGATGATCGGGAAAAGAATTTTTGTCATTTTGGATACGCCTTCCGCTTTATAAGTCATGCGGATGCGACGTTCTGCTTTGGTTGTGACAGCTTTGATCGCGATCGGTTGGATGATCGGAACAAGCGCCATGTAAGAATACGCGGCAACTGTGATCGGTCCCAGAAGATTAGGCGACAATTGGTTGGATACGAAGATGGCTGTCGGGCCATCAGCGGCACCGATGATACCGATTGAAGCAGCTTCTTTGATGTCGAATCCGAAGAAGATAGCGACTACGATCGTAAAGAAGATACCGAATTGAGCGGCTGCACCAAACAATAACATGAATGGGTTTTGCAATAACGGTCCGAAATCGATCATGGCACCGATACCGATGAAAATCAGCAATGGGAATAGTTCTGTGCTGATACCCGCTTTGAAGAGAACATCCAAAACGCCCTCAGATTCAGTTCCGTTGACCATTTGGGTCAGAACGCCTGTCCCTGGGAAGTTGACCAAGATGGTACCAAGTCCCATTGGCACCAGTAATGTAGGTTCGTACTCTTTTTTGATCCCTAAATATATCAGGACAGCCCCGATAAGCATCATCACGATTTGGCCCATCGTAATGGATGTAATTCCTGCTAATAGTGTTTCCATTTATTCACTTCCTCCTAATAAAATAATTATGCGATTGTGATTAATGCATCGCCGGCATTTACGACTTGACCTTGGTTCACATGGATTCCGGCTACTTTACCAGCATGGTTTGCGACAACTTCATTTTCCATCTTCATTGCTTCAAGGATCATCAATGGTTGGTTTTCTTTTACTTCATCGCCGATGTTCACTAATAATCTTAGGATGGTTCCTGGCATCGGTGCTGTCATTGCGTCTCCTGAAGCTGCTGAAACTGGCGCTGCAACTGGTGCAGGTGCTGCTTGTTCTGCTGGTGCCGCTACTGGAGCTGCTGGTGCTGCTGCAACTGGTGCTTGAACCGGTTGTTGCACGCCGCCGATTTCTTCCATTTCCACTAAGTATTCCTTACCATCGATTGCAATCTTGAATTTTCTTAACATTTATAATTCCTCCTTATTATTTAACCTGACTTATTTTTTTTACGACAAATTTACTTTCAGGCATAGTGCCTGCCGCAAGGCTTGCGGAAATCAGCGAAACAAGATGAGCCTCGGGATTACGCTTCATAATATTCTTTACCACAAACTGCGATTTAGGATGATCTCCTGCAGCGATTGCTGTCGCGATGACACTGACTAATTCATATTCATTCGGATCAGTGGGTATAAAAGCTGGAATTTCAATCAGGTCATTCACGGGTGCATTTGCAGAAACAGTTGCTGACGGTACTGGCGTAGGTGCTATTGTGTCCTTTTTCCCAAAGAAACCTTTGAAAAAAATCATTTTCTCACGTCCTTTCTATGGATTTAATCCCATTATAGAAATTTCTCTCATTAAAAACAGACCAATAAGCCTGTTTTATTGTTTTTTTTATGTTCTCAAAAACGAGCAAACACCATAAACGTTGATATATCAACGTTTATGGGCGTTTAAGACTTTTTTAATATTTGGTTAAGCCGCATTTAAGAAAGCGTTTCAATTCCGGTGTGTTTTTTGTGTTTTTTCAAAGTAACGGCTTTCAATTAACTTGCAAAGTAACTATTATTGCTCTTAGAGAGACAACCCAAGCAACTTTGGGATTTTTAAATTAGAAAAAATGTGAATCAATTCACGTCCTAGTTTGATTATCAAAGGAATCGGGTGCTCTCAAAAAACTTTTTTATAGTCGGAAGGAGAAAAAAAATGTTACTTACAGTATTGTCTTATGCAATGATCGCGATCTTCATGTTCGTTATCATGAAGAAGAAATTATCACCGTTCACCGCATTAGTAATCATCCCGCTTGTTTTTACGCTTATCGCTATGGCAACGGGTGTTACCTCTGGAAACATCGGGGAATTCGTTTTGGAAGGGGTAACCACAACTTCTAAAACAGGTATCATGTTATTGTTCGCTATTCTTTACTTCTCTATCATGTTGGATACTGGTCTGTTCGACCCTATCACTAAAAAAATGATCCACTTCGCTAAAGGCGATCCGATGAAAGTCTTGATGGCAACTGCTGTCGTTGCTGCCACTGTTTCCTTGAATGGTGACGGTACTACAACAACTTTGATCTGCTGTTCAGCTTTTATTCCTATCTATAAGAAATTAAACATGAACTTGATGAACCTTGCTGTCTTGGTTATCCTGCAAAACACAATCATGAACTTGCTTCCATGGGGCGGTCCTACTGCTCGTGCAATGGCTGTTCTGGAAGTTGATGCAAGCATCCTTTCTTACCTTGCTCCTGGTATGGTATTGGCTTTACTTTATGTCACTTTCTGGGTTGCTCCACACATGGGCCGCAAAGAACGCGCTCGTCTAGGCGTTAAAGTCCTGACTGATGAAGAAATCGACGAAATGACTACTGTTACTGACCCTGAAACACAAGAAATCCGTCGTCCACAAAACTTCGTATTTAACGGTATCCTTACAATCGGCTTAATCGGTTGGTTGGTTGCTGGATCATTCATCGAAGCTATCTCAATGCCACCATTGATGTTGTTCTTGGTTGGTACGTGTATCGCTTTGATGGTAAACTACCCTGCTCTTAAAGATCAATCTTCCCGTATCGGCGCAAACGGCGGCGACGCTGTTCAAGTAGTTATCCTGGTATTCGCAGCTGGCGTATTCATGGGCTTGTTCCAAGGTTCCGGAATGGCTACTGCTTTGGCAGAAAGCTTCGCAACAATCATTCCTAAACAATTGGCTGGTTTCTGGGGAATCATCATCGCCCTTATCTCTGCACCAGGTACTTTCTTCATCTCCAATGATGGCTTCTACTTCGGTGTCTTGCCTGTATTGGCGGAAGCTGGTCGCTCTTACGGATTCACAAACATGCAAATGGCTTTGGCTTCCCTGATGGGTCAAGCATTCCACTTGTTGAGCCCATTGGTAGCATTCATCTACCTATTGCTTCGTTTGACTGGATTGGATATGGGCGCTTGGCAGAAAGAATCTGCGAAATATGCACTAGGAATTTTCGTAATCTTCTTAGTGACAATCGTATTGTTCGGCCAAATGCCGCTTTACATCCCGCAATAAATAAATGTATAATCCTTATAAGGACTGGAAGCCGGGCTACTTTGCTCGGCTTTTTAGTATAAAAGGAATCGCTCTCATTTAGAACTAACCAATAGTTAACCAAAAAATAATAGGATGAAGGGGAAAAAGATGAGCACTATAATCAAAGCAGTCAGCAAAAATTTAGACCTTAGCCAAAATATGCCACTTAAAGACCTGATTTACGAGGCTTTCCGCAAAACCGTCATTTTAGGCGAAATCCCAGCCGGAGAACGCATCAACGAAAAAGAATTCTCCGAGAACATGAACATCAGCCGCACACCCATCCGCTACGCTCTGAAAAAGTTGACCGAAGAAGATTTAGTGAAACACGTCCCTGGAGTCGGCGTCGTCGTAAAAGGAATCAGCATCAAAGATGCGTACGAAATCTACGATATCCGCAAAGCGCTGGATACCCTCGCTACAACAACAGCCATGAAGCTGATGACAGCCGAGGATTTCAAAACGATGCGCCTGCATTTGGAACATTGCGAAGTGCTGAATCAAGAAGATAAAGTAGAGGAATTGCAGCAGAAATTTTTTGAATTCAATGAGTTCATTTACGAAAAGAGTCAGATGCTGCGCTTGAAATCAATCGTTATGAAGCTTTCAGAATATTTGATGTACTTCAGGGACATCTCAATCAGTTCGAAAGAAAGACGCGATTTTGCATTGGCTGAGCATTGGTTGATTTATCGCGGGATGAAGACACAAGATGCGTTACAGATCCAACTCATCACGTACGAACATTTGGATCGCTCACTGAATTTTATCGTCAAAGAAATGGAGAAACGTAAAATTGACTTTGAAACCAATGAATGAGTTGCTTGTCGAAATTGCCGGGCAAGCTGAGAAAGCTCTCCTTTATGAGGTAGCATTGACACCGAAACCCGGTCTGGTGGACCGCAACAACAGCGGTGCCCACTCCGATATGGACTTCTTCACTTTTTTGGACAGCATCGTCAGCCTGAGCCCTTACCTGTACCAATATGTAAAATTAGGGATCGAACATGAAGGAACCGCAAAAGAGTTGTTCCATAAAGTCCGCTCAATGGGCGTCCACGCCGAAAAAGCGATGCTGGCCGCCACCAAAAACATCAATACGCATAAAGGCGCCAACTTCTCTTTCGCCGTTCTGTTGGGGGCGACCGGCGCTTGCATCGGTCGGGGTCTGCAGCCTCCCTTCACACAAAATGATACGCAAGAAGTACTTTCCTATGCCCAGGAAATGAGTCATGGATTGGTGACGGATGATTTTGCCGATCTCGCTGCCAAAACCTCCTTGACGTATGGAGAAAAATTATATCTTAGCTATGGCATCACCGGCATCCGTGGCGAAGCCGAAGCCGGGTACCCTGCCTTGAGCGAACTGATTTTGCCGTTTTTAAGAGCAAATCAAGGTCAGCCAGTAGAGAATCTGTTGTTGGAGGCGCTGCTCCTGTTGATGAGCCAAGTCGAAGATGGCAACATCATCCACCGCGGAGGCATCGACGCCTGGCAGACAGTCAAAACGGAAACAAAACAACTCCTGCAAGATTCACATGAAGGAAACCTGAAAGAGTTGATGTACAGCTATGACCTGGTCTTGATAGAAAGACACTTGAGCCCAGGAGGAGCTGCCGATCTTTTATCCTTAGGTATCTTTTTTGCAAAGTTGGAGAATCTGTTCTGAACTTATTCGCCGTCGGGGCTGAACGTATAGCCGATTCCCCATACGGTCTTCAAATAACGCGGCTTTTTCGAGTCATCCTCGATTTTGTTGCGCAGGTAGCTGATGTATACCATGATTAGGTTGTTATCAATCTCCCCATCGTTCCATACATTCGCATAAATTTGCTCCTTCGAAAAAACTTGATTCGGATTTTCCAGGAAAAACAGCATCAACTGGATTTCTTTGGATGACAGGGCGATATCCTGCCCCCTCTTCTGCAGTTGATACAAATTTTTGTCGAAAGTAAAATCGCCCACTTTGAGGACACGGCTGGTTGGATTTGTTTTTTGCGACTGGATGGTCTTCATTCTTTGCAACGTGCTCAAAATTTGAGCCCGCAAAAGATTTGGCGAAAAAGGCTTCGTAATATAATAGTCCGCCCCTGTTTCGAGACCATTGATAATATCGGTCTCGCTTTTTTTGCCGCTTATAAATATAATAGGGGTCAACGGGTAGTCAGCGCGGATCAGCTGCGCCAGATGATAGCCGTCATTCTCATATTCCAGACTGATATCCAACAGAAAAAGGTCAAAAGTCACACGGGTCATGATGTCCAGTGTTTTTTCGATGGAATCACTTTGGTAAATAAGAACGCCCGTTGATTGCAACGACTTCCAAATAAGGCGCCGGATTGAGATATCGTCATCAACGACGAGTATTTTTTGATTGTTCATATTTTTCCTCCTCAATGTTCTCTAGTTTCGCAAGCAGAACATTGTTTTGTCAAGTAATTATCTTGCTACTATGCAGTTTTAAGAAAGGGCTTTTACGATGGAAAACAAACCGACGACCCGTATCATCAACATCATCATGACAGGGTTATTTATTATCATCGCGATTACCTTGATCACGATCACGGGCAGCTTCTACACCGTGGAACAGAATGCCAAAAAAAGCGGCCAGGAACAACTGATGCGCACATTGAATTATGTGACGAATAACCTGAAGCTTGTCATCGAAAACCGTTCCTTATCGCTTCAGCAATTTTCCCATGAACTGACTTCCGAGGCTCACCCGGAAGCGCCACTCGCTGAAACCGATAGGGAAGCGATCATCGCCACTTACTTGGGGTCCCATGAAGATCAAACGAATCTGTTGATCCAGCTTGACGGCTCAGGTGTTTTTGCGAAAGCTTGGCAGTTTGCAGATGGGACGCTTCAGGAACTTTCCGAAGAACTTGCTGGATCTTATATCAAAGCAGACCCGAGTCTGGAATCGTTGCTCGGAAGTGGCTCGCTCGTCCAAAACAGCAGCGATTATTTTCTGGAAAACCAATCATTCGTCAACCTTTATTCCCCTATCGTTGCAGCCGATGGCCAAATCACCGGTTATTTTATCGCACCGTTGAACCTTGAAAATATGTTCAAGGCGGAAATATTCAGCGATACCAGTGATTACAGCGGCTATCCCTTGGTGAAGAATGCCGATATGGAAGTCGTCATTCATCCTGTCGAAAGCCAAGTCGGACTTGATATCATCTCCGACCGTCAAGAGCAGTTCCCGGACCTGGATCTTTCCGATCTGAAGCGCTTGGAGGAAGCCCAGCTTACTCAAGAAGAAGGGACGCTCAGTTATTATTCCTATTGGTGGAACGAAGAAAACCCGACCAAAGTCCTGAAATTGGGTGCCTTTGAATGGATCGATATCGGTGCAGCGCACTGGGTAGTCGCCCTCAACTCGGATTTCTACGAGCACAACCGCGTACCTATACAAAACAATTATATCCTATTAAGTCTGTTATTGCTGATTTCTGCTATAATTCTCATCTTCATTCTTTTGATAAGGGGCTACAACAAAAAGAACCAGGCTTACGAAGAGAGCCAACGCCTCATCGAAAAACAAAAATTTGAAAATGAGCGCCATCAATTGGAAAAACGCATCCTGAAAGAAAGCAAACTGGAAGCGATCGGACTTTTGACAACGACCATCGTTCACGACATGAATAATTTCCTGACCCCTATTCTGGGAAATGCCCAGTTGTTGATGGAAGATTACGCCGAGAACGAGGAATTGGTCAGCGAACTGAAGGAAATCTACCTTGCGGCGGAAAAAGGCAAGGATCTCTCCACAAACGTATTGCGTTTTTCAAAGGTCAGCGAAGGGCAACAAGATACCGTCCACGATCTTTCAAAAGTGCTCAAGGACACCATTTCTGAGATTACGATCTTGACGCCTAAGAGCATCAAAGTTGAGAGTGACATCGCTCCTGGCATCCTGGTTGAAGGATTCGACAAGCAGGACTTGCAGGTGGTCCTGTATAACCTGCTGACAAACGCCTTCCAGGCGATCGACACGCGCCCCGGCAATGTCAGAATCAGGCTGAAAAAAGCTGATGCCGAATGCAACGCAGGTTTGCAGAAGCGCTCGATTGTGACGAAGGACAAAGAATACGCTGTCCTGTCCATCACAGACGATGGACCCGGAATCGCGGAGGGATTGGAGAGCAATGACCTGTTCGATCCTTTCTTCACCACGAAAGGCAGCAACGGTTCCGGATTGGGACTGTTTGTGGTGTCTTCCATCGCTGATAAATATGATTGGCAAATCAGACTGGACAGAGCCCAAAAAGGTTTGACGGTCTGCATAAATATCCCACTCCAAAAAAGCTGACACGACAACAAATGAAAACCAACAGCATTATTCCTGACTTACGGGGACAATGCTGTTGGTTTTTTTCAGATCAGTGATCAACCAATCTAATTATTTTTACAAAGATTGGACAATTTGATCAAATGCATGGATGGCCTCATCCGGAAGCGGGAAATCCGGATGTTCTTGGTTGAACGTCTGCAGGAACTCAATCCGCATCGTCATCCGTTCCTTCACCAGCTTTTTATAGCTCTCGTCCTGCAACGGTGGTTCATAGCTGGGCACGTCCAAGTACGCCAAGCCGGTTCCGTCACCGAAAGGTTTGAATGTGGCTGTCTCTTCGACGATGCTCTCGATCACGCCGAGTGTGATGTCTTTGGTGATATCCTTATTCAGAAAAGCGCCGGTGTTGATGATGTAGCAGTCCACCGCCTCTTTGCTCAACAGGGCTTTAAAATCTTCGTAATCTTCAATCAACGGGTAGACGCGGAACGGATTGGCATAAGGCTCGATAACCAAACGGTCTCTGTCTTCGCCCTTTCTGGCGGTTTCCGCAGTCGACCGTTTCGTCGCCAATGTTGCTCCGAAAGTGGCAGCAAGGATCGGATTCTCGATTTTGACGAGCGGCGGCAAGGAGTCATCTTTCATGATCCAGTAGATTCCCTCAATTGCCGAATGGAACTTGTCCACTCTGTCAGGCGTCACGTAACGGGACTTGACGGTACGGCCGTTGCCGTTGCGGATGTCTTCCGTCACCAATACCCGTTTTCCGTCCACATCCTTCGTCACGCCTACGTTCTGTGCCGTCAGGAAATATTCCTGCTCCGGATGGTCGGCCGGATAGTCCTGGGTCTTGTCAAAGTAAGCCGGTTCCAATGCAATCGATGATCCGTCGAGCAAATCAATGATGAAGGCATCATCATGCAACACCTTCACTTTGTACTTTCCGTTGTGCTTCGAATGCGTCAGTGTGGACTTGCCCGAACCGGACAAGCCGAAGAAAGCAAAGACCCGCTTCTTGTCTTTCAACACAAATTTTTTCAGGCCGCCGTGGCAGGAAGCGTAGCCGTTGCGATGCGCAGTACCCCAAGCAAGGGATAGCGTGCCTTTCTTGAATTCACCAAAATACTGCATACCCAAAATGCAGGCGACGTTATGATCGGGTTCAAAGTAGGCCAGACCCAGCGGATAATCCGGATGGCGCCAGTCAGGATCCGTATAGATGTAGATATCCCCTTCTTCATATTTCTTTGAATGCGCGTACAATTCGTTGTACGTGTCATTGGCCCACTGGAAATTCAACAACCAGGAGTAAAGATTGTTTTCGTTGCCTTCCGGAAATGCGATGTGCGCTTTGATGATGAACTCTTCATCCAAGCCGACATAGCCAGTAGTCTGGTGGTATTTCTTCGTGCGGTTCTGGTAGATGACGTCACGGACCAGCGCCATCAATTGCTCATCTTCCGCTTTGTCCTCGCCTACGATTCTTCTTGCTTTAGCAGTCCGTCCAACTATTTTGCCGCCGTTTTCGACAAGCACTTTGGCGTCTTCAGGCAGACCCAACTTAGCAGTCTCTTTGATGGGAAGGTCGGTTACGATGACCCCTGGGGATGTTTTCGCCAATTCATAGGCTTCGGCAAGTGTCGTCACTTCATGCATATTGCTGCCGTAGAAAGCCGTTTCGATTGTCGTGCGTAATTTAGTTAACAATGGATTGGTCTTCTTCAATGCAGATCTTTGGTACGTTTCAATTGTTGCCATACTCGACCTCCGTAATTTTGATGCCTTCATTATAGTATGCTTTTCTGTATTTGTGCCGATTACGAGGTGTACTTATGATGTTCTTCATATTTTGAACACTAAAAAAACACTTGCCTGTTACATCGAGCTCCAAGCACCTTATTAGTGTTTTTTCTCTGTACTATGTTTAGGAGTACACAAAAGAAACACCACATCCCGAAAACTTAATGCTACTATATAATCAACTAAACAAGTAACAACGGAGGGACAAACAATGCTTACCGTAGCCGAAGCAGTCAAAATACTCAGCAAAAAAAATATCACCCATTCAGAAGAAATGGTGCGCAGATGGATCCGCAAAGGAAAAATCAAAGATGCCGTGAAATTCAGCAACAAAGAGGGTTGGTTGATTCCTGAAGATTCTTTGGAAGAAGTCATCGCGGCCAAAACCTATATGAACAGCGGCATCAAATCCACTAAGGAATACCGCAAAGGTTACCAGGACGCCTTGGCGTACATAAAGGAACGGGATTACGAACTCATCAAACAATCCCCTCCTGTATATGAGAAAGAATTCACGATCTATCGGGATGATGCCTTGGGCTTGGCGGAGAACATGCTGCCGGAAGAACAGTTGGTCAATCCTTTCAAAAAATTTGTGGATGATACGTTGTTCAAGTGCAGCAATGCAGAACCGCTGTCCTCCATCGTCGTGAAGGTATTGAACAATTGGGTGCTCGTGGAAGATACAAACGACATCTACAATATCGCAAAGCTGCCGAATCTGAATGTGACATTTGAAGATCACCTGACGCGCGCCCTATTGCGCGATCAGTTCAATACATTCAAAAGAACGAGTTTGGCGATCTGAGATTAGTTCCATAAGAAGTTGTCGGATAACCCTCCAAAAGCGGTTGAGGCGGGGAATTCCGCCACGGACTTGACCTCAAACCAGATAATCATAGTACCAAACCACAAAAAACATGGAGCTGTCTCGAAATGAGGCAGCTCCATGTTTTTTCTTACTATATTCTGTATCTCGACTCCGCGGAACCGACTGCTTGTTTACATTTCCGAAAGTCTGTCCTTCACGCTCTCGTATTCTTCCTGCGTGATGAGGCCTTCCGCCAATATTTCTTTCAAACAGTGGATTTCCGCTTCCAGATAATCTGGCAAAACGGGTTGCGGACTCTCTAAGGAAATTTCTTTTTCGTCCGGACGCAAGCCTTGGATTTTATCCAACACGATATGAAATTGAGGCTCTTTTTTTTCGGCGGAGTGGGTGGACATTTCCACAAACCAGCCATCAAACTTCATCCTTAATTCCTCTTTCCGCATCTGCGTGTACTGGATGCTGAACACATCCTCTTTATGCTTGTCTTCAGCCATCGCTTTGGATTTGATCAGGTATATTTTTTCATCGGTCACCAATACATATTTTTTAGGATTCTCTTTCATCCCGAAGTGAAGATACTCACCTTCAGAACAATATTGCTCAGCTAATTGCAGAATAACATCTTGGCACGTTACGGACACAACTGTCTTCTCACCAATCTTCACCATGTTACCACCCCTTCTGCTTAATCCCCCGGAAACATCCAATTAAATCACCAATTTGCTCCGCCTGCAGGCTGCGCTAATCGGTATCTACGGATGAAATGCTATAGCCCTATTATCGCATCCGGAACAGCAAAAGTGCTGTTCTTCCAGTGTTCTTCGGCAAGTATTTCCGTCGTGGAACACAGCGCCATCAATCAAAAAAAACAGCAACGCAGAGGACCGGAAAAGGACCTTCGCATTGCTGTTTAATTTATAATTTTTCATGTCTGCATCGTTGGGGCTCACGAGATGGACAGCCGATCTGCGCTTTCACAGAACATCTTCCGCCGGCTCATTTCTGTTATGACCGCCGTCAAAAGATCCAAGCGTTGCTGAATGGAATCCAGCTCCACATATTCGTGATCGGTATGAAAAGCTCCACCGATCAGACCAATGCTGCAGACCGTCGGAACCCCGACACTGGTAGTGAAGTTGGCGTCGGATACGCCTCCCGATTTTTTGAACGAAACGACCGTGTCCATTTGCTTGCCAACATTCTCGAAGACGCTCCGCAACGCTTTCGCTCCGGGAACGTCGATCATTGGCGGCCGCTTGCCGATGACTTCGATGTCAATGCCGATTTCCATTGCGGCGGCATGATCCTGCAATTCCTCCAGCATATCAAAGAAAGCCGTGACGTCCGTGGGATTTGAGTAACGGTAGTCCAATTCCATCTGGGCGTGCTCGGGGACGACATTCGGTACGCTGCCGCCCTGGATCGTGCCCGCGTTGACAGACACACCGGCAGCATAATCAATCAAAGTATTCATGCGAACGATCCAATGAGCCAGTTCGTTGATGGCGCTGCGCCCTTCCTGAGGGGCGTCGCCGGCGTGAGATGGCCGGCCCTTGAAATGGATCTTCAGTTTCTCGATGCCTTTCCTCTCCTTGATCATCGAACCATCCGCTGAACTCGGCTCCATGACGAAAGCGAACTTGGCCATTTTGGCTTTCTCAATGATTACTTCGCGGGAATAAAAGGAGCTGATCTCCTCATCCGGATTATGGATCACACAGATGTTAAGGCTTTGCTTCAGTTCTGTGGGCAAGTTTTCCAGCAAATAGGCCGTCAACAGGCTGCAGCCTTTCATGTCATAAACGCCAGGCCCATAGAGCCGCTCTCCCTCTATCGTGAAAGGCCGTCTGCTCGCTTCGCCATCCAGGAACACAGTATCGGTGTGGCCGATGAAGAGCAGATCGATGGGTTCGTCCGGTGCGTTCGTCGCCACCAGAACCGGTCCAACCTCCGGACCGACCGAAACCAGCTCAGTAACAAAACCTTGCTGCCTATATTTCTCTTCCAAAAACGCCGCCACTTCTCGTGTGCCCGCAGGATTTCTGCTGCCACTGTCGATATTGACGATCGTCTCCAATTCACGTAAATACTGATTCCTATCGAAGCCCATGATCATTCCCCCTTGGAAAAATTATAACATTCACCTCTGTCTAAAATATACCGTTTTTTAAAAGCGTTCTCAAATTAACCCTGACATCTGGTGTATCCTTACCTGACTAAGACAGATCAACTCGCTTGTTTGCAAACAAATACCAGAATAATTCTTCCGTACCCCCTGTCCATTTCTAAGCTATTTTGACTTTTCGAGGTATATCCTTTTACATCTACTGCTGACTGTTCTAAACTGAAGATTAGTAAACGTTATCACATCAGGAGGTTATTGAATGGCAAACAAAGATGTATTCACTTTTTACAATGGGGTATCGATTCCCTCCATCGGTTTCGGAACATGGCAAATCCCTAACGAAGAGGCCTATGAAGCGGTTACGATGGCTTTGAAGAACGGTTATACGCACATCGATACGGCACATGCCTATCACAATGAAGAAAATGTCGGAAAAGCGATCCGCGATTTCGGGATTGCCCGCGAAGAAGTGTTTGTGACAAGCAAGTTGCCCGCACAAATAAAGGATTACGACGGCGCGCTGCAGCATTTCGAGGAAACCATGAACAATCTTGGCTTGGATTATTTGGACCTTTACTTGATCCATGCGCCATGGCCATGGGACGAGATCGGCAAGGACTGCACCGAAGGCAACATCCAAGTTTGGAAAGCCATGGAACAGCTCTATGACGAAGGTCGAATCCGCGCCATCGGGGTCTCGAACTTCTCCATCAAAGACCTGCAAGCGATCCTGGACAATTGCGACATCGTACCGATGGCGAACCAGATCCCTTTCTACATCGGCCGCGACCAGAAGGACTTGCTGACATTCTGCAAAACACACAAAATCGTCGTCGAAGCCTATTCACCTTTAGCTACCGGCGCTATTCTGGATAGCCCCGAAATCAAGCAGATGGCTGAAAAATACGGCGTGACGCCGGCGCAATTATCCATCCGTTATTGCCTGGAGAAGGATACCCTGCCTTTGCCGAAGTCCACGCATGAAGCGCGCATCATCGAGAATGCGCAGCTTGATTTCACCATTTCGCCGGAAGATGTGGCGATTCTGGATGCCCTGAAAGATGTCCGCGCAAACTAAATAACCAACAAAAAAATCCTTAAACTGGGCATTAGTACCCATTTTAAGGATTTTCCTGTTTTTACAGATGATAATTTTTACGGGGAGGCATATGACCGAAGAAGACTAACCCCGATTAATTTCAGATATTAGCAATATGCGTGCGCAGCTCCGGTGAGGCGTACGCCCACCGAAGTTCTTCGGTAACTTTCATCCGCAACTCCGGAGAGGCTGCGCTCGTCGGAGGACGCAAACGGAATGTTGGCCGAACTTCGGCGAAGGCACCGTTCACCGGAGCTGGGACCCCCGGTGGCCACAAACCCTTCAAAAAGAAAGTTACCGGACAAGCAGAAAAGACCAAGAAACCATGGGTCGCCTCGCAACGAGGCTGCCCATGGTAGCTTTCATTCTCTTTCTCTTCAGACCATACCCTCTATCCCTGTTTCGATGATTTCCATCTGCAGCAGGGTTTCCTCGTCCTTGGTGACTTTTTCCGCACCGTTCACGATTGCGTTGTACAGGTCATCATAGACTCTGGCGTAATCGCCTTTTTCGGAGACCACTTTCTCTTCATGGTAGACGCCTTCATCATCCATGTACGTCAGAACCCCGTAATGCTCCGGCAGGTCGACACCGAAATCGGAATTGTTCGGCATGTGGAACAGCTTCAGGTGCTCTTCTTGACGGTCTCGGGTCTGTTTCACGAACATGCCCTTTTTGCCGTAAGCGACAAAACTCGGACGTTCCTTCAGCCTGAAGAAGCTGGATTTAATGGAAACTTTCAGATTCTGATAATGGAAATCCAAGTCGAAGTAATCATTCATCCGGCCTGGTCCCAATAGTTGCCGCACGTCGTAGTGGATTCTGTCCGGTTTGCCGAAATAGGAAAGGACCTGATCGATGGTATGGCTGCCGATTCCGTACAGGTAGCTTGTATCCTTGGTGAAGCTGTCGATAGCCAAAGGAATTTCCGGACGGTAATAGTCGATGGCTATCTCGACTTCCAACAGATCGCCTAATTTGCCGCTTTCGATTACTTTCTGGGTCGTCAGGAAGTCCGAATCGTAGCGTCTGTTCTGGTAGCACTGGACCAGCAAGCCCTTTTCTTTCGCGTAGGCAAAAATAGCGGCCGCTTCTTCGGAAGTTGGCATGAATGGTTTTTCGACCAGCACATTTTTACCGTGATCCAAAGCCAGTTTGGCGAACTCATAATGGGAATTCGTATGCGTGCAGATGACCACCAATTGGATGTCATCATCCTCCAGAATATCCGCGATATTTCCCGTATAGTGGATGCCTTCGATTTTTTCCCAATCACTCTTCTCCGGATTCCGGCTATAGATCGTTTTGACCTTGATGTTGCTTCTTGATAAAGAAAAAGGCAAATGGTAACGGTTTGCACTTTTCCCGTTTCCGATGTATCCGATTGTCAGCATACTTCTTCCCCCTAAATGATTGTATCTTCTCTCTATATTGTAGCGGTATATATCCGAAAGTAAACCAATCCGGTCTGAATCGGAACAAAAGTGCGACCTTTTTTGGATCAGGCGTTGCCTTTTGGACCAAATGTTCAGCACAGATTGTTCTGTTTGTGTACTTCCTGTTGAAATATTAGTGGATTTTAGTAAAATTGAAAATAAATATTGTGAGAGTCGCTGCGGACCTGTATAATTAAATGTAAGTTAACGTTTACATGATTTTGTCAGCTTGGGTTCTTACCGTAGCGACAAAAAGCAATTTCCATATTTCATTTTCATTAATCAGTTACAACACAATAAGATTGGGGGACACTAATGATACAGAAAAGACAGCCTACTATGAGTGGCGCAGAGGAACTCTACGAGCGATTAAAATTTAGGTTATTGACCGGTTTCGCCTTGTTGATGGGCGGTGTTGCCTTCCTGTTCAACAGCCCACGGGAAATCTATGAAGGCAACCTCACCATCATGGCCTCTCCGGCTAACCTGTTGACGGATTATATGGCATTGACGAACGTCGGAGCGGCATTATTCAACGTTTCGTTGATGACGTTGCAGGCCCTATGGATCGTCAGGATGGCGGATGCCAAGATAAATGGCCCCGTCATAGCCGGCATATTGACGATTGCGGGCTTTGCCTTTTTCGGCAAGAACTTATTCAATTCCATGCCGATCAGCATCGGTGCCTTCACGTATGCAAAAGTCACAAAAGTACCGATGCACAAATCCTTGCTGGCCGCCCTTTTCGGGACCGCCTTGGCACCGTTGGTCAGCGAGCTCTCTTTCAGCCTCGGCATCGGTCAACCCTATGGAGTGCTCCTGGGGCTGGGTGCCGGTTTTGTTTCCGGCTTCTTGATTCCCCCACTGGCGCATCATTTCGTTACCTTCACAAGAGGATTCAGCCTCTATAACGTCGGTTTCACCTGCGGCATCATCGGGACGGTCTTCATCTCCCTGATGCGCAACTTTGGCTTCGAAATCGAAACGGTAAACATTCTTGCCAGCGGCTACAATGGCCCATTTTCTGTGCTGCTCTATTCACTTTTCAGTGGCATGTTCCTGATTGGCTTGTGGCTCAACGGATGGAGCTTCAATGGCTTGAAGCGGATCATGCGCCATTCGGGCCAATTGTCCACCGATTACCTGGAACTTGGCGGTTTGGGTGCGACGCTCATCAACATGGCTTTGCTTGGTTTCTTGGCTACGACTTACATTCTGCTGATGGGCGGAGAAATCAATGGTCCAGTTTTAGGAGGAATCTTCACAGTCATAGGCTTTGGAGCCTTCGGTAAAAACATCAAGAACGTCCTGCCGATCCTGATCGGGGTCACTCTGATGGGCCGACTCAACTATCAGGATAATCAATCAACCATCGTCCTTATTTCGGCGCTGTTCGGAACAACCTTGGCGCCGTTGGCCGGTCGTTATGGGAACATAGCGGGAATCATCGCCGGTGCCATGCATCTGACATTGGTCATGAATATCGGTTATCTCCACGGCGGCGTCAACCTGTACAACAACGGCTTTTCGGGCGGA
Organism: Trichococcus pasteurii; assembly: GCF_900112935.1. Lineage (GTDB taxonomy): Bacteria > Bacillota > Bacilli > Lactobacillales > Aerococcaceae > Trichococcus > Trichococcus pasteurii. The sequence goes on along the minus strand of NZ_FONM01000001.1, from coordinate 150,770 downwards.
CTTGTCGCTTCCATACTGGTTCCCATCCTGGAGGCATTCCACCTTCACCGGGCCAACCAACGCGCCTTGCGTGGGCCAGTCGATCCGGCTGATGAAGTTGAAGTCGATCAAGCCAATTAACAGAATTATTTAGTCAGATTTTTGGGACTGCAAAAAGAGATGCCTCATGAAGGGAGTGAAATCCGTTCATGAGGCATCTCTTTTTAGATGAACAGACGGACCGCGGCAATCGCAGTCATGATCATGATGATGCGTTTATACCACACTTCATTTATCTTCCTGACGAAAGTGATTCCCATCCAACTGCCGAATGCGATGAACGGAATCATCAGCAACATGTACCTTAGCGTCCCCCACGTGACGGTCCCCCACATAAAGATGTGAAAAGGCAGTTTCACGAGGTTCATCACCAGAAAGAACCACGCAGTCGTTCCGATCATCTTGTTCTTGGTTAGGTCCTGCGACAGCACATAAACGTTGAATATGGGCCCTGCAGCATTCCCTACCATCGAAGAAAAGCCACTGATAGCCCCCACCATCCAGTGGAAGATCGGATTTTTTGGAAGCGGCAGAACTCTTTTGGCCACCTCTCTGTAGATCAACAGCCCCAAGCAAATCAACACGACGATACCCAGCAAAGCTTTGAACTGCTTGTCGTCGAGATAATTGCCCATGACGGCTCCAACGATGATGCCGATTACGGCTGCTGGCAACAATTTCAGGACGTCACTGAATTTACCTTGTTTGCCGTACTGAAAGATGGCGATCAGATCCCCCAGCATCAGCATCGGCAACATGATTCCGGCTGATGCCTTCCCGCCGAATAGGACCGCAACGAGCGCCACTGCCGGAATTGTCGCGCCTTGTATACCCGTTTTTGAAAAACCGATGATGATCGCCGCGATGATCAACATCATCCATTCGATTCCGTTCAAACCCAACATTCTGAAAAACCCCCTCCCACGATTCCTTTCATTTTACCGATTATCCCCAAAAATGACAATGACTCAGAGGCCACAATCCGGAAAACGCTTAATCCCTTTACCCAATTGAAAAAAAAGTGCTCGTTTATTGGGTTTGGCGGGCATCCAAACCTCGCAATTATCATCAAAAAGTGTTAAAATGTAACCAAAGACGAATGCCCGCAGTGCCTGTTTCTCCCACCCACCGCTCTTTCACGAGCCCACTTTTGTCTTCACCACCTGTGTAACCGCATTCAACGCCAGACTTCTGATTACTATACAAGGCATTTCCACTTCCTGGAGACTTCCCGGAACACGTTCGACTCTGCATCAAGATGGCCTTTCTTTGTATATTTTTCAGATCCATCACATTTTTGCGCCCAAAACTCAAAAAAATTTGTAAAGGGTGTGACACACCATGATCGTCAACCGTAACACAATCAGGGAACAAAACGAAACCATTGTTTTGACAGCAATCATCAATCATCCCAATACTTCACGAGCGGCCATCTCTCATGATTCCGGACTCAATAAAGCAACCGTATCCGAAATTGTCAAAAAACTGCTTAAGGAAAAACTTGTCGTCGAACTCGGTACAGGTCAAAGTTCCGTCGTTGGCGGGAGAAAACCGGTGTTGTTGAAGGTGAATGCGAATGGCGGATACGCGATGAGTTTGACCATTACACAAACAAAGATTTCTTCGCTCGTCTGCAATCTTCAAGGCAGGATCGTCGCTCAGTACGATTTGGTCAGAAAAGTGGAGGCCAGCAATATCATCGACAGCATCGAGGAAGTAGTTCTCTACCACAGGAAGAACCTCGCTAAGACGCCGTTCCGCTTCGTTGGTATTGTTGTGTCCATCGACGGCTTTGTGCATGAAGATGAGATAGTAGCGTCAACTAACAAAATGTTGGAGCATCTGACCGCCAAACATCTGGAAAGCGACGCCATCGACTGTCCGATTTATCTGGAGAATCAGAACAATCTGGCGGTTATTGCCGAAGCTGTATTCGCTCATTCTCCGGGGAACATCATCAGTATCGACCTGGATGAGGGCATCGGTTCCGGAATTTTATTGCAGAACCGCCTGTTCCGCAGCAAAAACAGTTTGGCCGGTAATCTGGGGCACACGATCCTCTATCCGTTCGGCAAAGATTGTGACTGCGGCAAACAAGGCTGCCTGAATCGGTATTGTTCAACGGCTGCTTTGGTTGCGGAAATCCGGGACATGAAGAAGGATTCCGCGCTTCAGTTGGCCGATCTGATCGCATTGTACACAACCGGCGATGAGGAAGCCAAAAACGTAGTGGAGCATCTCGTGCTGCATATGAGCATCGCGATCGGCAATGTCGTCAGCCTGCTCGATCCGGAAAAAGTCTATCTGAATGGGGAGCTTTTCCGTTCGTTGCCGGATTGTGTGACAGCAATCCAAACGGAATTGAACCGAAAATCAGGGCAATACGTTCCCGTGAGTTTATCCACACTGGGAAAAAATGGAGCTCTTCTGGGCGGGATCGCTTTGGCACTCCAGCATTTCTTCCAGGTTCCGCAACTGCAGCTGCATTTTGATGATTGAAATTCCGGATGATATGCAGCGTAATCTTCAAAAAGAATCAGCCTCTTTCTGTCGTCACATCCTTACGGGTGTGACGTTTTTTTTGACATTCTCTTGCTTTTTGTTGATTATTAATATAATATTTTATATGCAGATACATGTATTCGGTTTCATGAAACGACATTCCATATTATGGGATGCCTTTTTGTTATACGGAAAATCTGACATGAATCATATTTTACTTAATTACGATGTAGAGAGGAACTATTATATGACCTTACGCCACTATCTATCCTTTTTATCCGCGGCCTTCTTGATCATGGCCATGTACATTGCCGGGAATGCGGTCGGTTTCTTCGTTGAGCCCATCACCGCAGAATTAGGCTTCACGCGCAGTGCCTTTTCGCTTTACATCAGCTTGTCGACTTTGACCGGCGTTTTCGTACTTCCTCTGTTCGGACAATTCCTTCCTAAATTTGGTGCAAAACGGTTATTGGCCGGCGGAGGCATCTGGGTTTCATTAGGATTTGTTTGGTTGGCATTCGCCACCCGCTTATGGCAATTTTATTTGGGAGGTATTTTCCTCGGATTGTTCATGATGCCGATCACCATGTTCCTGGCGATTTTGTTGGTCAACAATTGGTTCACTGCCAAAAAAGGACTAATGATGGGCTTGCTGAATGCCTCCGGAGGACTTGCGGGAGCCATCGTTTCGATGATTATGCCGACATTTCTGGATAACTTCGGTTGGCGCATGGGTTACTTTCTGATTGCAGGTCTTTTCGCGCTTCTGACTGTCCCGAACAGCCTCTTTTTGTTGGTTGAAAATCCCGGCACTGTCGGCCTGACCGCTTATGGGGAGGAACTGTCCGTTCAAACTGAAAACAATGAACCTATCCATGATCTTTCCATATCTTATGAAGATGCCAAAAAGATGAAACCGTTTTACGTCCTGTTCACAGGTATCTTCCTTTCCGCTTTCGGAGGCGGGATGATGCAGCATCTGCCGGCGCACTTCAGCGGTATGAACTTCACATCTGCACAGGTGGGTACGCTGTTCTCACTCGTCATGGCAGGCATGATCATTGCCAACATTTCGGTCGGGGCCATCAATGACAAAATCGATTCAACCATCACCATTACGGTTGTTGTTGTCTGCATGGTGATCGCCTTGTTCTTCCTTGCGACCACCCGCTCGTTCATGACCTTATCGATCGTTATGTTCATACTTGCGTTCGGACTCGGCGGACCAGCTGTATTGACCCCGTTGGTCGTGAGCGAAGTCTTCGGTATCGGGGATTATCCGCGTATCTGGTCCATCCTCGGTATGGCGCCTTCCATCGGCATGTCCATCTCCGGTCCGCTTTGGGGAGCCGTTTACGACGTGACCGGCTCTTATGCAATCGGTATGTATGCGATGATGGGTTTGGCCATCATCTACGGCATCTGTTACCTTTTCGCACTGAAAAAAGGACCGTTGAAACAGCCTTTGAATGTAACCGGCATCTGAAATCAGGGATACTGAAAAACGCACAGTCGGCCGACTGTGCGTTTTTGTGTTTGTCTATTTTTTCAGCCATCTTTTCAATGGATTGCTCTTCTTCAGATTGTCCAGCACTGCTTTGACGTCCTGGTCCTTGTCCCCCAGTTTGAGGCGCTCCTGCATTTTTTCGCGCATCAGCGTCTCGATGTTGCTGAGATCGGGGTATTTGCCGTCTTTTTCCCCTTTAGCCACGACCGTCAGCACCTCGATGTAACTCATTGCCAAAGCGGTCGTCAGGACGGCAGCCGTAGCCCCGCTGATGACTCCTCCGACGATTGTGCCTGCACCGGGAATCAGCTTCAGCAGGTTGGAGACGATGTAACGCCCCAAATAAGTGGCTCCGCCTGTCCCGCCGACAGCCCCGATTACACTGGTGATGGCGGCTTTATCCATTGAAATGCCGAAGATGGCGGTGATGTGGGCCAGCATGCCGATCTGCATCGGCACCAGCAGAGTCGCATCGGAAAAAGGGATCGGTGTGAACCCGACGCCGAATGTGGTCGCGATGTATTTGGTCGCCCAACTTCGGGATGCTTTCGCTTTACGCGCGATATCCACCTGTTGGGCGTTGTTAAAAGCCTCTTTCGTCTCCTCCGGCAGCAGAGCAAACGTACGCTCGATCAGTTCCTTCAATCCGTTCTGCGGAATCACCAGTTCATCCGTGATGGCATACTGTTCCGCCATGACATTCAGCACACCGGCAATCGGCAAGTTCAGGTTTTCGATGTATTTCTTCAGCTCATTCGCAGGCTGTCCGATCGATTGCGTCAGGACGACCAGCACCGGCAGCAATCCGGAAAGTTCTTCCATGAAGGCGATCTCGGATTCCTCGATGCGGGAGGAATGCGCATTGATGCAATAGTAGACCAAATGGATCGCCTTGTCGGATCCTTCCTTTTGGCTTTTTTTGATGGCCTCGATGATTTCCCGCTTTACTTCGGTTTGGATCGGGTGGCTCAATTCCAGCCCGCGCGTATCATACAACACGATCGGCATGCCTTCCTTCGCGATTCGATGCAGATGCTTCGTGACGGGTTTCCCGATGCCAGTCTCAGCCATCCGTTCCCGGAAGACATTGTTGATCAGCGTACTTTTCCCGACACCCGTCTTCCCCGCAAGCAGGATATTGACGGGATGCATGTTTTCCACTTCTTCTTTTGTCTTGTTCAGTATTTCCTGAACCACATTCAAATCAAGGTTGCCTCTTCCCATGACGTTCCCTCCTGTCGCTCAACCGCAAACATACTTTTTAACGGAACAATCACGTTCCTCTAGTTATTTCCACCACGCTTTGGGAAATGAAATAATACCCATACTCGCCCATCCGTTCCGGCGAATCTTTCATGCCGTTCGTCACCCAGGAGTAGATCATCCCTTGATAGGCGAAGGAAACGGCGGTGATCCAGTGTTCATAAGGTATGACGGTTTTTTTCGACCGGAGCTGTTCCTCCAACCGTCCCCTCAGATAGGTGTTGAATTTGAGCGGAAAGGAATAACTGCTTCTCCCATTGAAAAGAACACTGAAGAAACGCTCATTTTCTTTGATGTAGCTGAAGATATCCGTGAACGCCTCAACCGTTATTTGCCTGAATTCCGTTTCCGCTGCATCGGATAAAACCGTTTTCGTGATGGCTTTCCCTCTGTCCTGGAGTTCCAGGATCAGCGCATCGATATTTTTCTCCAACAGATCATGTTTGTCTACATAATGCAGGTAAAAAGTTCCCCGATTCACTTTTGCACGTTGGGTAAGCTCCCTTACCGTCACTTCTTCGATGGATTTTTCTTCCAGCAGCGTTATCAACGCCTGCAGAAGGTTTTTCTTTGTGGCTATGACACGCTTGTCTTGTGATTGTTTATCCAGCTTCATTGATTGCTCCTACTTCCAGAGTTTGATTTGGAACTCTTTCTTGATATAGACCTCCAAAATGCTAACATGATTATAGTATAGCTACCCCAAGATAACAAGTTTAATGGCCGCCTTTCAGGGGGATCCAGCACAGCAAAAAAAAGCTGCTCTGGTCCGTTGGAATGGACCGAAGCAGCTTTTTCGGATGGAAGGCGGACTGATCGCGCTCCTGTTGGTTAATCGTCATTGTTTCCGCCGCCGAAAAGCAACAGCAGACGGAGCAATTGCAGGAAGCTCATGAAGGCTGCCGCGACATACGTCATGGCTGCTGCGACAAGAACTTTTCTGGCTTTCGGCACTTCTTGCGCATTCAGGATGCCGCCGTTCGAAAGGATCTTCAGCGCACGTCCGGATGCATTGAATTCGACCGGCAGTGTGACCACTTGGAAGAGGAAACTGAACGAGAAGAAAAGGATCCCCAAATTGAGGAACGTCTGGTTCATGCCCGAGAACACGCCGATCATAATCATCGGCATGGAAAGCGTCTGGCCTAAATTGGCGGCCGGGACCAAACCGGCGCGCAAGCGCAACGGAATGTAATTTTTTTGGTCCTGGATTGCGTGACCCACTTCATGGGCAGCAACGCCAATGGCCGCGACCGAAGTCGAGTTTGCTGTTGTGTCGGAAAGGCGCAGCACTTTGGCGCGCGAGTCGTAGTGGTCCGTCAGATCTCCGCGGACGCGCTCGATCTGAACATCATGGATGCCCGATTGCTCCAGGATGAAGCGCGCTGCATCCGTAGCGGTGTAACCGTTCTGGCTTTTCACTTGGTTATAGGTATTGAAGGTACGTTTGACGAATCCCGAAGCGATCATGGAAACCACGATACCGAGGATGATCAATATATAGGTGCTATCGAAGAATGGATACAACATGTCTCATCAACCTTTCTTTTAGTTACTCTACAGTATAGCATCAGATTGTGAAGAAAGGATGAAGGATGCTTACGTTGATGCAATTTTATCAAATTCTTTAGATATTCGTTATATGCACAACCAGAGTACGGTTGGCCGGAGGAAAATCAGCTGGAGCGCTCTCCTGCTACGGCGAGGGATCCACCCGCCGGAGGACGCCGCTGAATTTCGTGCTCAGCTCCGGCCAGACTGCGCTCATCGGAGGACACATCAAGAATGTTAGCTGAACTACGGCCAAGCCTCCGTTCACCGGAGCAGAGCGTTGCGCTACTCCTCGTGGGTTACCACCAAACCAAAGGCTGCCTCGAACGAGACAGCCCAGTTCACTATTGATTTTGTTTCCGGTATTTTTTCATGACTGTGACCAGGCGCTCCATCGCTTCCATCAGCGTCTTCGTAGGGGCTCCCAAGCTGATTCTTTCGTAGCCGCGGCCTTCGTCCCCGAATATGTAGCCTTCATCCAGGAATACTTGTGCCTCTTCCTCCATGATTTCTTCCAACTGCTTGTGCGACAAACCGAAGGCACTGAAATCCATCCATTGCAGATAAGTCCCTTCCAGATCGAAGACAGTAACTTCCGGCAGTTCCTTCGCCAAGAAATTCTTTAACGTCTCATGGTTGTGCCAGATCAAAGCTTTGAACTCTTCCAGCCAGTCCTCGGCTGCAGTATAGGCAATCTCTGTCGCCTTCAACCCGATGACGTTGGTTCCTCCGCCGATGCCAGTCATTTCCATATCCATCTTGAAAGCTGTGTGAAGCTTCGGATTCGAAATGATGACGTTGGAATTGCGCAGGCCCGCGATATTGAAGGACTTGCTGGCGGCGGTTGCCGTGATGCAGATGTCCGTGGCTGCTTCGGATATGGATGCCATCGGTGTGAAGACATGTCCGGGCATGATCAGATCGTGGTGGATTTCATCCGCCAAAATCACAACGTCATTGGCGGCGCAGATGTCGACGATCCGCTCCAGTTCTGCTTTGGTCCAGACGCGGCCGACCGGATTATGCGGATTGCTGAACAGCATCAGCTTCGTTTTCGGATCTTTGGCTTTCTCGGCCAAGCCCTCAAAATCGATTTCGTAACGATCGCCGTTTCGGACCAATGAATTGTTGATCAGCGTCCGTTTCGTGTTTTTGATTGACTTCATGAATGGGTAATAGACCGGTCCCATGTAAAGGACGCCGTCGCCCGGCTCTGTGTACGCCCGGATAGCGGAATAGAACGCCGCGATGATGCCCGGTGTGCAGATGATCCATTCCTTCTTGATTTCCCAAGAATGGCGATTCCCCATCCAATGAATGATTGCCCGGTAATAGTCTTCGGTCGGCAGATCATAGCCCATTACAGCCGTTTCGATGTATTCCTGCAACCCCTTGACGATCTCCGGTGCTGTTTTTATATCCAAATCCGCTACAGAAAAGGGATAAACATCCTTTCCCACATTCGGATTGCTTCTGTACATGGCTGCCCATTTTTCGGATCCTGTGTTGCTCCGATTGACGGGCGTTTCGAAATCATAATTCATGTATTCATCCTCCCAACATTTGGCTTACTTTTTATTCTATCACTCGTCCTGACAATTGGCACCCTTAATCAGATTTTAATGCAAAGAAAATGGAGGATCCGCTTTGGATTCTCCATTTGTTCGCATACATTCAGCGACTCAGCTTTTTCGCTTCAGCATTTTAAGGTAACTTTGATAATTTTTATTGCCGCCGGAAAGGTTGTAGACTTCCTGGAAGCCTAAATTGATCAAAACATTCTGAGCGGCATTTCCGGTCACGCCTTTGTTGCAGTAGGTAACTGTCGGGATCTCTTTGGAAAGCTCACCGGCGCGGGCACGCAGTTCCCCCAACGGGATGTGGATTGCATCTTGGACATGGCCCTTCTCGAAGTCCTTGGCGGAACGCGTATCTACCACCTGGATGGTTTCGCCTTTATGTTGCGTTTCGACCAATTGGGCCGGCGTCATCAAAGGATTTCCGTGCAAGGCGTTATCCAATGCCATGCCTGTATAATGGATAGGGTCTTTTGTTGTAGCGAACGGCGGTGCATAAGCCAAATCCAAGTGGAATAGGTCTTCTGCTTTCGCCTTGAAGGTGATGGCCGTGGCAAGGACATCGATCCGCTTGTCCACACCCTGGAAGCCCACGATTTGCGCGCCCAAGACGCGTCCGGAAGCTTTATCTGCCAAAGCCTTGATGACCAGTTCCTTGCCGCCAAGGTATTCGGCGTGGTCCGGCTTGATGTTGTAAAGGACTTCCACGGAATAACCGGCTGCCTTCGCTTCTCTTTCGGTCATGCCTGTCTGGCCAACATGCAGATTGAATACGCGAAAAATACCGGTACCCAAGACGCCCCTGTGCTCCAGGTCGCCGCCGGTAATCACGTCTCCGGCGATCCGTCCCATCTTATTGGCCGTAGAGCCCAATGGACGGTAGATCGGTTTGCCTGTGATGACCGAGAAGCTTTCGGCGACGTCTCCGACCGCATAAACATCCGGGACATTCGTCTGCAGTTTGCTGTTGACTGCAACCGCACCCGTCGCTCCGATCGTGACGCCGATTTCTTTCGCCAGCTCGGTGTTCGGACGCACGCCGGCAGCCAGAATGACGATATCTGTTTCGATGTTGGCGCCTTTTGTCGTCACCACTTTTTTGACGACTCCCTCACCTTCGATGGTCTTGACGGTATCCCCGAGGTGCAGATGCACCCCATTGGCCATCAACACTTCCTCCACGCGGAAAGCCATATCCGCATCCATCGGCGGCATCACTTGATTTTCCAACTGAACGATAGTGACATTCCACCCCTTGTACACGAGTTGTTCTGCCATTTCCAGACCGATGAACCCGGCACCGATGATCAGCGCTTTTTTCGGTTGGTTCGCTTCCGAATAACTTTCTATGTCACGAAGATCCTGGATGTTGCGGACATGAAAAACATTATCATATTCACCCTGATCGAACGGCGGAGGCGTAAGGGGGGCCGCACCTGTCGCAAAAACCAACACATCATAATGGTCCTCTTTGATTTCGCCTGTCTTCAGATCTTTAACTTGAATCTTTTTGGAGTCATGATCAACTTTCGTCACTTTATGTTCCGTAAAGATGGAGACATCGTATCTCTTTTTGAACCATTTCGCATCACGCGGCGTCAAGCGATCCACTGAATCGACTTCCCCGCCGATTTTGTAGGGGATACCGCAGACGGAATAGGAAATGTCCTTACCTTGGTCATAGACGACGATTTCCGCTTCCTCTGTATTTCTGCGCGCTTTGGCTGCAACGGAGGTGCCCGCCGCTACCGAACCGATTACGATGATTTTCATAATAAATTCTCCTTTTCAGTTAAGATGGATTATTTTATCGCTTTACAGGATTCACTACCCTTGTTTCTTTTCCGGGAAACCACTGTCTTGTAGAATTGGCGATTTTCACCAAAATCAGCATCACCGGCACTTCTGTCAGGACGCCAACCACTGTAGCCAAAGCTGCCGGAGAATCCATTCCGAACAACGCGATGGCAACAGCGACCGATAATTCAAAAAAGTTCGATGCGCCGATCATCCCGGCTGGTGCGGCGATTGCGTGTGGAAGCTTCAAGGCCTTGCTTGCAAAATAGGCAATGAAGAAAATCAGGAATGTCTGCAGGATCAAAGGCACTGCGATCATCAAAATGTGCAACGGGTTCTCCAGAATGACCTCTCCTTGGAAAGAGAACAGCAAGACCAGCATCAACAATAACCCTGCTGTAGTTGCGCCGTCAAATTTCGAAAGAAAATCCTTCTCGAAATAAGCGACGCCTTTTTTCTTTGTGACGAAGATCCGCGTCAAAACGCCACCGACCAACGGAATCACGACAAACAACACAACGGACAAAATCAAGGTATCCCAAGGAACCGTTACATTGCTGACACCCAGTAAAAATTTGACGATTGGAATGAAGGCTACCAGAATGATCAGATCATTGGTCGCAACCTGAACGACAGTGTACGCTGGATTGCCTTTTGTCAATTGGCTCCAGACAAACACCATAGCCGTACACGGGGCAGCTCCCAAGAGAATCGCACCGGCCAAGTACTCCGTCGCCAATTCGGGCGTAATGAAATTCTTGAAGACGACAAAAAAGAAAAAAGCTGAAATGGCGTACATGGTGAACGGTTTGATCAGCCAGTTCACTGCCCAAGTGACATAAAGTCCTTTCGGATTCTTCCCGACGTCCCAGACGCTTTGGAAATCCACCTTCATCATCATCGGGTAAATCATGACCCAGATCAAGACGGCTGTCGGGATCGAGACGTTCGCATATTCGAATTTCCCGAAAAATTCAGGGATGGCCGGTAGATATTTACCGATCAAAACCCCCACCACCATACAGATTGCTACCCAGACACTCAGATACTTATTGAAGAACGAGATGCTTGTTTGCTCTTTTCCACTCATTATATTATACCTCCATTTATTGTTTTACGCTCTTTATAGCATTCCTTGCGTCATTTGATCTTTTCTTTTTCTTCCGTTGTACACATAGCTTTTGACCGCACCGGTTCACAGATGCAGGCCGGTGTATTGGCCATCAGTTCCGCTGTATCTACCTTGAATTTTTCGAAAGCGTCTTTATTCAGATCGTAATAATGCCATGTGCCGGATTTTTCCGTCGTCACCAGTCCCGCCTTCACCAACAGATTGATGTGATGGGATAAAGTTGGCTGGGTAAAATCGAAATGTTCCAGTATGTCGCAGGCACACATGGCCCCGCAGGAAAGCATATCGACAATTTTTACGCGCTTCGGGTCGGCCAAAGCCTTTGCGATTTTTGCATAATTTTCATAATCCATGATTGCTGATGCTCCTTTTTATATAGAAGTTTTTCTATCTATCGCTGAAAAAGAAACTCGAGCCGGGGTATCCCGAGACACGAGTATTCTTTATTTTTGCTAGCAACAGCCGCCCTGTCCACAACCGCATGAGCCCTTACTTGCTGTTGCAGCTTCCTCATGCTTATGGTGATGATGGTGTCCATGACCACCGCAGCCACAGCCGCCTTTTCCGCCATTGCCGCCGCAGCAGCCAGATTCTTCTTTTTCTTCTTTTTCTTCTTTTTCTACTTCTTCTGCTTCGGCAAATTCCTCCGAACCGCCACAACCACAGCCTCCGCAACCACAAGAGCCTTCTGTCTCTTCAATGAAGCGGACGCCGATATAGCTTGTGATTTCATCGTTGGTCGGGTAGCTGCCGCTTTTAACGATTGCTCCATCCACAACAGTGATTGGCAAGACGCTATTGCCTTCCGCCTCGATTTTTTCGTTAACGGCCTTGTTTAGCGTGAATTGATCCGCATCATCGGTCAAATTAAAAAGCAATGCCTCGTAATTCTCCAAGCCTTCCAAAGCCTCCATTACTGCTGCAATGCGCAGGGCATCCTGGCTACTGAACAAGCTGCTGCTTGTTTCCGGTTCAAAAATAGTAATGTTTGTCATGATTCATTTCCCCTTAGCTTGTTTGTATTTTGAATAGCTTTTGATAGCTTAAAATTTTTTTGTTACCTTTACAATATAGAACTTCTTCAATCTACAGTCAAACACAAAATAGAATTTGTGCAAAGAAAGTGCCGGACAGAGAATAATTCCCCACCCGGCACTTCCGAAAATTTTTATTTTTTCAACAATTCTGTGATTTCTTCCGTACTGGCGACTTTACCGTAGGATACGACTTTCTCGTCGATGACCAATCCTGGTGTGCGCATGATGCCGTATTTTGCGATGTCCTTCATGTCGGTCACTTTTGTGATGGTTGCTTCCATCCCCAGTTCCTTCAATGCCTCTTCCGTGTTCTTAGCCAAATTCACGCAATTTTTGCAGCCTATACCCAAAATTTTGATTTCCATGATGATATTCCTCCTGTTTATTATTTTTTTGATCACATAAAAATAGGTCCCAAGAAATTGAACACATAGCCGATGATGATGATGCCGACTGCCACGATTCCGAAGAAGAGGCCCAACAATTTCGGTTTGACGACCTGTTTCAGCATGACCATCGACGGCAAGGACAATGCCGTTACGCCCATCATGAAGGAAAGCACGGTTCCTAGTCCGACACCTTTTGCGACAAGCGCTTCGGAAATGGGCAGCGTCCCAAAAATATCCGCGTACATCGGAATGCCGACGAACGTCGCAACCAATACCGAATACCATTTATCCTGACCCAACAGAGCCGTTATGACGGATTCGGGAATCCAGTTGTGGATGGCAGCCCCGATGCCGACCCCAAGGAGCACGTAAAGCCAGACTTTCTGGACGACTTCCTTCACCTGATCGACTGCATAATCGACACGGTCCTTCCTTGTCAACTCGGCTTCCTCCAGTTCAACCGTCGGGCTGCCGAAAACAAAGGACTCGACCTGGTCCTCCAGGTGCGCTTTCCCGATGAAGGTTCCGCCTACAACCGCAAGGATCAAACCCACAACGACATACGCGATGGCAATCTTCCAATTGAAGATGCTGGCCAAAAGGATGATGGATGCCAGATCGACCAATGGCGAAGAGATCAGGAACGAGAACGTCACACCCAACGGCAGTCCCGATCCGGTGAAGCCGATGAAAAGCGGAATCGAGGAACAGGAACAGAATGGTGTAATCGTCCCAAGCAACGCCGCCAGAATATTGGCGGTGATGCCATCAAAGCGTCCCAATATTTTCTTCGTCCGCTCAGGCGGGAAGAAGCTTTGCACGTAAGAAATACCGAAAATCAATACCGACAACAGGATGAAGATTTTGATGACGTCGTAGATGAAGAAGTGGATGCTGCCTCCTACCCTGCTGGCGAGGTCCAATCCGAAGACATCCCGGACAAGCACAGCGACCAAATCGCTGAGCCACTGCATTTTTAATAATTGATCATTTAACCACTGAAAAATCCCCATGATGAACTGCACCTTCTAATTTATATTTTTCCACCTATCATATAGATGTTTATCTATATATCAGTATACGCCGACACATAGATGAATGTCAATGTGTTGTTTTCGGGTTCTGAGGCACTATAAAAAAAGCTGCGATAATTCCGGAGCAGCACCCCGGTTTCCGCAGCTTGTCGATGCAAGGATAGGATTTTCTCTATTCATCACTTTTGCAGGAGCTCTGCAATGTGTTTGGGCGTCAGAATCCGCCCATAAGAGACGACCTTTTCATTGATAACCAGCCCCGGAGTCTGCATGATACCGTACTTTGCGATTTCTTTCGGGTCCTCCACTTTAATGATGGTTGCTTCCATGCCGATCTTCTTCAGCGCCTCGGTTGCGTTTGCCTGCAGTTTCTCGCAGTTGCGGCAGCCCGGTCCCAAAATTTTTATTTCCATTTCCATTCCCCGCTTTCGAATGAATTATACAGTGGTGTTTTGTTTGGCCATAGTCTGGAAAAAGTCCTTCAACTCATCCAACTTTTCATGATTCACGGAGTATTTGACCCAAATACCGTCTTTTCTGCTGTCAACCAAGCCGCAGTCCTTCATCATCTTCATGTGATAGGACAAAGTCGGTTGGGTGATCGAAAACTGATCCAATAACGCACAGGCGCACATTTCACCTTCCGACAATAAATCCATGATTTCCAATCTGGTTTCGTCCGACAACACTTTCAGACATTTCGCGTAGTTTTTGTATTCAATCGTCATATACAGTTCCTCTTTTCCTGATGTCTTTTGAGGCACCCTAGCCCGTTCTGTCGCCCTTAACGCCTTCACATAGACATCTATCTATATGAAGTATATACCCTCATGTTATGAATTGCAATTTCCTTCTTGCACAGAAAAAAGTGCGTGTCAAAATGCACCAAGATGAAAAAAAGATTAAAAAAAGGTTTGACTCATTCTTATCCACTTGTTATTATGTATATAAATTTCAAAATAAATTCACATTGAAAAGATAAGTACGGGTGGACGAAATGCACAGAGAACCTCGGCAGTTGAGAAGAGGACAGGGATGCTATCCGGAAAATGGTCTTCGAGTGAGTGGACGGCGAACGCTCTTTTTAGAACCTTAGCCCCCCACGGGAATGCCCGTTACAGCATCACAGTATCCCGGAACAGCGATTTGCTGCGGCGTACTGGTTAAGGGAAAAATCGAGAGGTTTTTCTGAACCAAGGTGGTAACACGGTGAATCTTTCATACGTCCTTGCGCAGCATCATGCGCAAGGACGTATTTTTTTACAAAAAATCAAACGAAAGAAGGAAATTATCATGACAACCCAAACAACTTTAAGCAGAACGAAAGCGCCCTTCCGCGCAGACCACGTAGGAAGCTTCTTGCGTCCCGAAAGCATCAAAAAAGCCCGCAAAGAGCTGGCTGAAGGCACAATCACGAAGGAAGCCCTGCGCGAAATAGAAAATGTCGAGATCACACGAATCGTCGAAAAACAGATTGAACTTGGCTACAAAGGAATCACGGACGGAGAATTCAGACGCTCTTATTGGCATTTCGATTTTCTTGAGAACCTCTTGGGCTTTGAAGGTTACCTTGCGGCGCAGGGAAAACAATTCCACAACGTTGTGACCAGCGCCCACAGTGTGCGCAACATCGGCAAGATTGCTTTTAATCCGGAACACCCTTTCTTTGCGGACTATGCCTTTTTGACTGAAGCAGTCGGCGACAGAGCTGTTGCGAAAGTATCGATTCCAAGCCCGAACCAGTTGATCCGCATCGGTTTCCGCAACGAAGAAATTTATCCTACTTTGGAGGAGTACGCTGCCGATCTGCAGCAAGCATACCGCGATACGATCCTGCACTTCTATTCGTTGGGTAACCGTTACATCCAGATCGATGACACTTTCTGGGGCGACCTTTGCTCGGACAAATCATTGGAAATCTTCGGTTCTCAGGAAACTTACGATGAATTGAAACGCGTCGCTACTGAAAACGTCAAAAATATCCAGATCGGTCTGCCTGAAGATCTGGTCGTCACGACGCATATCTGCCGCGGCAATTTCCGCTCGTCCTACTCGCAAGAAGGCGCTTATGAGCCTATTGCGAAAGAACTGTTCGGCGAAACCGGCTTTGACGGCTTCTTTCTGGAATACGACACTGACCGTGCTGGTGGGTTCGAACCATTGCGCTACTACACAGGCGACGGCCAAATTATCCTAGGCTTGATCACTTCAAAAACACCGGAATTGGAAGATATCGCCGAAGTCAAAGCACGCATCACTGAAGCAACCAAGTATGTGCCGTTGGAGCAATTATGCCTGAGCCCGCAATGCGGCTTCGCTTCGACCGAAGAAGGAAACAATCTGACGGAAGAGCAACAGTGGGCGAAATTGGCTTTGGTCAAACAGATCGCTGACGAAGTCTGGGGCGACTGATAGTTCGCATAGTTTTTTTGGTCTAAGCACCCAAAAATCCCAATAGAAAAAAGGCATCGCCGCTCTGAAATTGAGTGGCGATGCCTTTTTGTATGCATTAATGGTTGTGTTTGTGCTCTTCTTTTTTATGAATCGGATGTTTTGGATTATACGCTTCTTCATGCGGCAGAACCAAGTTCAACGTAATACCGGTAATAGCGCTCAATGCTGTACCTGACAAGGTAACAACGCCTGCGATATCCAGAACCGCGCCGCCCAGTCCCAGCACTAGCATCGAGCTGGCGATGATCAGGTTGCGGACGTGGTTGAAATCGATTTGTTCTTCGATCAGTACTTTCAGACCATTGCTGGCGATGACACCATACAACAGAATGGACATCCCGCCCAATACAGATGTTGGGATGGTTGAAATCAGCGCAGTGAATTTTCCGAAGAAGCTCAAACCGATTGCGATGAAGGCAGCGTTACGGATGACGGAAACGGATGCGATGCGCGTCATCCCGATGACGCCGGTATTTTCGCCGTAAGTCGTATTCGCCGGTCCACCGATGAAAGCTGAAACCGCAGTCGCTACACCATCGCCCATAAGCGTCCGGGAAAGACCCGGATCTTTCAGGAATTGACGGTTACAGATTTTGCCCAAAACAGTGTGGTCACCGATATGTTCAGAAATCGTAACCAATGCGACTGGGATGATGGCCAATGTTTCCGGCCCGAAATAGAGATCGTAAGAATTGAACCAAGGTGTTTCAAACGGTAGATAGAATCCCGGCAGTTCGAACCATTTCGCATCCAATACAGGTTGGAAATCGACCAGACCCATGAAAAGTGCGATGACGTATCCTCCGATGATTCCGATCAGGAAAGGTATGATTTTGAAAAAGCCTTTCCCTTTCGTGTTGATGAACGAAGTGATCAGGAAAGTTGCAATCGCCACAATGATATGACGGATATCCCCATCCACCACGAAGCCGGCATTGGTTACTGCAGACGAAGCCAGTCCCAAACCGATGACCATGATCATCGGTCCGATGACGATCGGAGGCAGCAATTTGTCGATCCATTTCGTACCCAGCATTTTGACAAGTCCAGCGATCAGGACATAGACAAGCCCCACCATGATGACGCCTGTCTGTGCGGCCTTGATGTCTCCACCCATTTGTTCAATGGCCACAGCCATTGCTGTAATGTAGGCGAACGAAGATCCCAGATAGACGGGAACTTTCGCTTTTGTTGCCACCTGATAAATCAGGGTGCCGATTCCGCTCGCGAACAAAGCGACCGAGACGGGCATCCCTAAAATTAGCGGAACTAATATCGTTGCTCCGAACATTGCAAAAACGTGTTGAAAACTCAACAGAATGCCTTTCAGAACTTCCGGTTTTTCGTCCACGTCCAATAATAACGGTTTTTGGTTGATTGCCATACCTTTTCCTCCTAGTTTTTGGGCAAAAAAATACCCTTTTGACGTTTATTTGCAAAAGGACCTAAGGTATCAAATGTATGTGATTTGTTACCCTTCATGATCTCTCTGAATCATATTAAAGGACTTTACTTTCACTATCTTATCAATTGTCAGTGGAATTTTCAATAGCAGTTTTCATGTGAATTTTCTCATTTGATACTATCCAAAATGTTAATCAGCTGTCATACTATATTCAGAGTATCACTGTATACTCTTTAGTTACTGAGAGAAACTACTCTTTTTCTTTGGATCTCCGAACCGGATCGGTGAAGCTGCAACTTCGCCGCCCACTTTCTAAAGAACTTTGTCCATCCAAGGACAGCAAAAAAACGCCATCCTAAAAGTGGCGTTTTTTTGCTATTCTGCTGTTTCCTTCCGGGCTTCCTTCCTATATATGGCGATCAGCTCGTCGCGGACCGCGATCCACTCGGGTCTATGGTCTTTGAGATGGACCCGGTTCGAAAGCAGTATGAACGCTGTTTGCTGGTTCAGATCCAGTATCATAAACGTTCCGGTATAACCGGTGTGCCACAATACAAAATCTTCCCCTTCCTGAATCAGATTCCATCCCAAAGAGCGTGGCTGGCTCGGGACATTCCCCCAATCCCTCAGCAATGTACGGATACTTTCTTCACGCAAAATCCGTTGGCCTTCCCATTCCCCAAAATGCAGCATCATCCGGGAGAAGCGGATCAAATCTTTCATTGGTGCGAACAAGCCGGCACTCCCGCAATGTCCTCCCAAAGACAGCGCTTTGGGGTCATGCACAACGCCCCGGATTATACCTCTTGTCGGGTGGTTCTGCGTAGGAACACAGCGCATCGGATCGGTCGGATGGAAGGTACTTTCCGTCATGGCAAGAGGACGTTTGATGCGTTCTTCAAAATTTTTTTCCACCGATTTTCCGGTCAGCTTCTCGATGATGAAGCCCGCAAGGAGCAATCCGGTATCGGTATAGACCACATTTTTGCCTAGATTCTCTCCTGGCGTAAGGGCGATCAAGGCGGCAATGAGTTCATCGGCAGTCAACGCATCGCGGTTTTTGATATAGCCTTTCAGATCTGAAGTATGCGTCAGCAGATGGCGGATCGTCACCGCAGCAGAAGGGAACTCGGGCAGATACGCCTGCACCGGATCTTCGAAGTTGATTGCCCCTTCTTCTTGTAGCTGGAGCAGCAGCGTCGTCGTGACGATCACTTTTGTTAAAGATGCCACATCATAGAGCATGCCTTCCCGTAAGGATTCCCGTTCAGGCAGGATCGCCGCCGATCCGACCATTCGCGTTTCTGTTTTGTCCATGTCGATGAAGGTGTAGCTCGCTCCTGGGAAAACATTGCCTTTCAGCATTTCAGCGATTTTCTTTTGGGTTTGTGGATACATCAGCAGACATCACCTTTCCGTTAGTATAGTTGTCTATCATTATAGCGCATCCCTAGCTTGATGCACGGCCGATTTCGAACGCTTTTTACAATTTTATGGAGAATTGGTGTGAGATTTGCGAAGCACTTTTCAAATTAAGAAAGAAACAGCTTTATCACCGGATCATGTGTTAGAATATTGTATACTAGTGAACTTATTGGAGGAATGCATTTCGATGGGGTATTTTAAGGAGCGTTTGTATCAGCAATATGTGATATTATTCATCTTCTACTTTATGTCCATGGCGGCTTTGTCATCATTGATCACCGTCTACATGCGCGACATAGGAAAAAACGGGTCGGAAATTTCATTCATCCTGATCCTTTCAAACATAATCGCACTCATCATCCAAGGACTGATCGGTTATTCAAACGAGCAATGGGGAACGCGTAAAACGGTGACCATCTACGTCCTGATCTCAGCCGTCATCAGCATGGGACTCTTTTTCTTCACAGGCAACTGGCTCTTTGGGCTCGTTTACGGATTGGCGAACGCCATCACCTTGGGACTCGCACCTCTGTTTGATGTGCTCGCGGCCAACAGTCCTTACAGATTCGGCCAAATTCGCCTCTGGGGAACAATCGGCTATGCGGCCGGGCAACAAATTTCAGGGATCATCTATGATTTTCTGTCTCCAAAATCCATTTTTATTCTCTATCTCGCCTGCTACTTCGCAAGCATCGTGTTCCTTTATACGTTGCCAAAACCGGAGCAACCAATTGTCTCTTCAGAACAGCCAGCCGAGAAGAAAGAAGAGATTTCCGGGGGGCATACAATCAGAAATATATTCCAGAATAAACTTTTCATCACTTATCTGCTTTTGGCTTTCATCATTTTCGGCACGAACACGGTCAACACCAGTTATCTTCCGCTGCTTTTGACCGATACGGGAGCCCCGGTCGCAATTGTCAGCACGACCTTAACCGTAGCCTTGTTTGCGGAAGTCATCGCGATGGCTTTTTCACACCGCTTCATGGACCATTTCACGAATAAGCAGCTGCTTCTGGCCGTTTTGTTCCTTTCAGGAACGGAATATCTGATCAATTTCCTGTCGGATGACTTTTTAGTGCTTTCGATAGCGACCGTATTGACCAAGTTTTTCGCTTCCGGAACCTTCATCATGCTGAACCTCAAGATGGTCTCTACCTTGCTGAACCGGAAACTGATCGCTACAGGAACTGCAGTCGTCGCCATGCTTTCCAGGAACATCGGCACCATCTTCTTCCAATTGATGGCGGGTCCGGTAATCGATAATGTAGGGCTCAATTATCTCTACTTGATCCTTTTCGTCTTTACGGTTCTCGCTGCGGTGATTGCCTTGCTGTTCAAAGTACCGGCTCAGCCGAAAGAACGCCTTTTTTCTTGATAATAGCTTTAATCGCAAAAAACGACCAGGGAATCCAATTTCCCCGGCCGTTTTTTTTAATTTCAGGAATTCATCAGTTTCTGACTCGTTTGATGATCAGTTTCGTCGCTTCCATCAACGCGACGGCGGTCAAGGCCAGTCCTGCTGCTATCCCGAAATGCACCAAGCCGAAGTCGGCCGGTATCGAGAAGATGCCGCGCACCGCCGGCAACAAAGTCGCCGCATACAATGTGCTGCAGAAAGCTACAGCATAAAGGACATATTTATTCGAAAAGAAACCCGCTCCGATAGCTGTCTGGGAATTAGAACGCGCAGGAAACGTCTGTAAAGTACGCGCGATGATCAAAGTTGAGAAGGCCATCGCCACACTAATTTCGGCAGAATAAACCATACCGATGAATTGCGAAAGGATGACGGCTCCCCCGATCAGTATCCCTCGGTAGATGACAGAAACGAGCGTATCTCCGGAGAAAATGCCCTCGTTTGGATCCCTTGGTTTGCGACTCATCACATCAGGCTCGCCCTTCTCCATACCCAATGCAATCGCGGGAATCGAATCATTGACCAAGTTGATGAACAGCAGTTGCAGTGCTGTGAATGGATTTACCCAGTCCATCAGCAGCGCTGCGATGATGGCGATGATGGCCCCCAAGTTGCCCGAGAAGAGATAGGCGATGGCTTTCTTGATGTTGTCATAGACGTTGCGGCCTACTCCGACCGCGCTGACGATGGAAACGAAATTATCGTCGGTCAGCACCATCGCTGCCGCCTCTTTGGCGACATCCGTTCCGCTGCCCATGGCGATGCCGATGTCTGCTTGCTTCAAAGCCGGAGCATCGTTCACCCCGTCACCCGTCATCGCAGTGACATGACCTTTATTCTGCCATGCGCGGACAATCCGGATTTTGTTCTCAGGAGATACCCGAGCATAGACGGATACACGTTCCAAAACAGCATCCAATTCCCGATCACTTAGGTTGTCCAGCTCCTGTCCGGTCAAAGCAAGGTCGTCCTCTCCCGAAATGCCGATATCGCGGGCAATCGCGCGCGCTGTCGTTTTATGGTCGCCGGTGATCATCACCGTTTTTATGCCTGCTTTCTTGGCTTCCGCAACAGCGCCATAAACCTCTTCGCGCGGTGGATCAATCATCGCCATAAGCCCGACCAGAATCAGATCATGCTCCGCATCGAAATCGAGCGCCTCTGCTGCCTCCATCGGCCGATAGGCGAAAGCCAATACGCGGAGGGCACGATCCGAAAAATGTTCATTCTTTTCCTTGATGTTTTCAAGGATTTCATTCGTCAACGGCACCACTTCTCCATCAATCAAAACTTTGGTACTGCGCCCGAAAACCACATCCGGGCCGCCTTTCGTCAGCAACAGATGCTCCCCGTTGATTGTGTGGACCGTCGACATCAGTTTGCGTTCCGAATCGAAAGGCAAGTCCGCCACACGCGGATAAGCTTTCCTTAGCTCATCGTATGGCTGATTAATTTTATTGCTGAAGGCGATCATGGCTACTTCCGTGGGGTCCCCCACCTCGTGTCCGTCCATATTGATGTTGGCATCATTAGCCAAGACGGCGACCTGCATCAAGCGCTGCTCATCGGATGACCAGGTCTGCGGATGAGCATTGAAACTACCGGATTGGCCGTTCACCAAATAATGGTCGACGATTGTCATCTTATTCTGGGTCAAAGTTCCTGTCTTATCGGTGGCTATGATGCTGGTCGATCCCAACGTTTCTACTGCAGACAATTTGCGGATGATCGCATGTTTCTTGGCCATCTTTTTCGTCCCGATCGAAAGGACAATCGTCACGATCGACTGCAGGGCTTCCGGAATCGCTGCAACCGCGACGGCGACAGCGAACATGAAGGCGCTCAGTACGCCGGACCCGATATCCGTCGTTCCCTCCGCCATCATACGGATGAACTGGATTCCGAAAATAAGTCCGGAAAGCATCAGGATGCCCACACCCAATTTTTTACTGAAATGCTCCAGATTCTTTTGCAGCGGCGTTTGCTTTGCCAACGCATTATCCAATAAGTTCGCCACCTTACCGATTTCGGTGTCGTTGGCGATGGCGGTGACGATGAATTCTCCCCGGCCGTACACAGCCAGCGTTCCGCTATGGACCATATTCGAGCGATCGCCCACCGGAACTGCTCCGTTGATATCCATCACTTCTTTATCGGCGGGGATGGACTCCCCGGTCAGCATCCCTTCATCCACCTTGAGCGCACTCGCTTCAAACAGTCGACCGTCTGCCGGGACATAATCACCAGCATCCAGGCTGACGATATCTCCGATGACCAATTCCCTAGCAGGAACGGTCAGCCTCATACCGGCCCTTTTAACTTTTGCCATCGGAGCGGACAAACTCTTCAATGCATCCAGCGAGCCTTCTGCTTTCCTTGTCTGGATGACGCTGACAATCGCATTGATCATCAGAACTGCAAAGATGATCAATGATTCTGCTGCATGCCCCATCACCATCTGAATGGTAGCAACAGCCAGCAACACCAGAACCATTGCATCCTTGAACGTCTCAACAAACAACTTCAGGACCGAATCTCGTTCCTTCGTTTCCAATTCGTTGAACCCGTGCTCCGCTTGCTTCGTTTTGACGGACTGTTCATCGAGACCTTCTTTAGTGCTGCCCGTTTCCGCAAAAATATTCTCTAAGCTTTTCTGGTATGCCGCCAAGGAATCCCCTCCAGGTTTGTTATTGTGCGGGTAGCCCGCATTCTTTTTTGCCGCTATCGTTTTCGTGGTTGTTCTTTCGTTTTCCATCTGAAATCCCCCTGTTATTGGATATCTATTTTTAACCAGCCGTTGCTCCCTTATCTGTTTCCTGCTTCAAGTTTTCGCCGCGCTTCCCTCCTTGTTTTCCGCAAATAACTAATAAAAAAGAGACTTTTGCACTAACGTCTCTCTCAAGAAACGTTAGGCATAAGTCTCACTATTTAAGGCAATACCAGAAGACCCTCTCGGATCTACTTATTGTTGGCATTGCCACAGCAAAGCTGCTAGTTACTCCCTTACGGAAAAACTTCTATTCAGTTCTTAATCAATATAAACGGTAAGCCCGAAAAAAGCAAATCTTAAGCTTACACTTTTTCTATTTCTTTTTGCGGATCATATCGAAACGTTCAACCGCGAAAGGAACTTTCATCTTCACGATCATCATGGCATTGGGTGCACGGTCGATCGCTTCATCGTGTTCGTTCCAGATGGCTTCCACAGTCAGCTTATTGTGGCGCAGGCCGGGACCGTAAAATTCGATTTCGTCCCCGACACCGAAATTGTTCCGTTGCTGAATAGTGGCCATCTGCGTTTCCGGATCGTAGGCCATTACTTGGCCGACGAAACCGTAGCGCGGAATTTTGCGGCGTTGGCCGAAGAGCTGTTCATCCTCGGTAGGATCTTTGTAGAAGAAGCCGGTCGCCAATTCGCGTTGGGCGACTTTCCACAATTCATCCACCCATTCCTGCTTCAATTCGTAATGATCGGGATCGGCGCAGTAAGCATCCACGGCTTTGCGGTAAACATTAACGACAGTCGACACGTAGTGGATCGATTTCATGCGCCCTTCTATCTTCAGGCTGTCTACGCCGCTCTCGATCAGGTCGGGCAGGTGCTCCAGCATCGACAGATCGACTGCACTCATGGAGAATTTCTCTTCGATGCCTTCTTCGCCGGCACCTACAGGGTTCTGCTGCCCCAACAACGGCATATCGAACAAGCCATATTTCCAACGGCAAGACTGCGCGCAGCCTCCGCGGTTGGCATCACGGTTCGACATGTGGTTGGACAGGACACAACGGCCCGAGTAGGAGATGCACATCGCCCCATGGACGAAGGCTTCGATTTCGACATCGGTCTTCTCGTTCATTTCCTGAATTTCTGCCATCGATACTTCACGGGCCAAAACGACGCGTTCCAAGCCTTCGCTCGCCCAGAAATTGAGCGTCTGGTAGTTGGTCGCGGAAGCCTGGGTCGACAAATGAATCGGCAAGCCGGGTGCGTCGGTCACGGCGATTCCCATCAGCGCGGGATCCGAAATCAGCACCGCATCGATGCCGATATCGCGGATCGTGCGGAAGAATTCGCCTGCGCCTTCCTCGTTGCCTTCATGGGTGACCATGTTGGCGGCGACATAGATTTTCGAACCGTGGCTATGCGCAAAAGCGACTGCTTCCGCCATTTCCTCATAGTCGAAGTTGCCTGCGCGGCTGCGCAAACCGTACGCTTCTCCGCCGATATAGACGGCGTCAGCTCCGTAGTGGATGGCTGTCTTCAATTTTTCCAATGTTCCGCCCGGGGCCAAGACCTCGGGCTTCTTTGTTATTGTTCGCATGTGTGTGTACACTCTCTTTCTTTCGGTATCAAAGTATCAGACGACTTCGTTCGGATCCTTGGAATAGAACCCGGAATCCAGTTCACGGTTGGCGGGATGCAGAGCGTGCAGTTCGGCATCCAAACGTTCAGCCAATTCTTCCGTCCAGTTCCCTTCCGCGAGGGCTTCACGCGCCTCCACGAACAGTTTCGCGATTGCGACAAAATTTTCTCCTGGGGTGAACAAACCGTCCAACATCCATTGCGAAACGCCGATAGCCGTCAGTTCGCCCAAATGAGGCATCAGATCCAGGTCATTGTTGGCGAAGATATGCGTCCCGTTGCGGTCCTGATAGATGGAATAATGGGAATCCACTTTTTTCGGCTCCGAGATGAACAATCCGCGTTCTTTGTTCACCGCTTCCTCTTTCTCGATGAAATTGAAATAATTTTCAAGCAGGTTACGTTTCGATTGGTGGATGCAAGTGGCCCCGTACACCAGCACTTCGACCGGCACCAAAGCGCCCGGGATCAGCTTCTTCATTTCCTCGAAAGGCACTTCACGGGCCAACACGGAACCGACAGCTCCCCTTTTCGCCCAGAAATTGATCTGTCCGCTTGAGGTCACCATGACTTGTGCGTCATAACGGTACGGAATGAACAAATCCTGTTCCCGCATCACCTGCACTACGCCAGGGTCGCCCAACGTGATGCTGTCGACTTCCGCTTCACGCAGGAAAGCCAGATATTCGGCCACTTGGTTGATCCGATCGTTATGGAAAATCGCATTCACCGCGGCACTGACCTGCGCGCCTTTTTCCTGCGCATAGGCAATGACCTCGCGCTGTTCCTCTCTGGTGAAGGAATACGGCAAACGGAGTCCGTACTCATCCTCTCCTATATATATTATGTCTATTCCGCAATCCACCAATTCCTTGGCTTGCGCTACTGACTCGGCTGTTGCAATCAGCTCGATCATCATACATTCCTCCCTTATTCGAGTTCCTTGATAAGATTATCACATTGCTTATAAAAAGTGAATGACTGTTTTCCCTAAGTTTTCAGAAAATTGTTGTGCAAAAACGCCACGATTTGTTAAAGCAATCATTAGATTCCGCCTTGGATAGAGCTATATCAGGCTCCCCGTATTCTTTCCCGCACTAAGAATGGTATAATGTCAAATGTGAAAATGGATTGACATCCACCAACCCTCAGGAGGAATATTCAATGAAAAAACTTGTCAACAGCCAACAGATGAAGAAAATCGACGCCTTTACGATCGATGAGATCGGCATCCCAGCCATGGTGCTGATGGAAAATGCGGCGAATCAGGTCGTCACAGCCATGGAAGAACGCATCTCAAGAGAGGACATCATCCTGGTGATCTGCGGTTCAGGCAACAACGGCGGCGACGGACTGGCAACAGCACGCATTTTGTTGAACCACGGCTTCCAAGTGGATGTATTTCTGATCGGCGAACGCGAAAAATTGTCTGCTGAGTCAAAAAAACAACTCGACATCATCGAAAACTTGGACATGGTCATCTGGGATGACGTCCGCGAAATCAATTTCAAAGGCTACACCGTCTTGGTCGATGCGATTTTCGGCATCGGATTGGACAGGCCGGCAGAAGGGAAATACGCGGAGACGATTGAACTCATGAACGAGTTCCACGGATATGTCTTCGCTGTCGACATCCCATCCGGCATCTCCGCCGACAATGGGCAAGTGCTGGGAACCGCCGTCCGGGCGGATGTGACCATCACCTTCGGGATCGAAAAAATCGGCCAGTTGCTCTACCCAGGTTCTTTGCACACAGGAAAACTGATCGTCAGCGATATCGGTTTCCCGCCAAACGCGATGGATGTCATTTCTTCAAACGTTCTGTTTTATGATGAGAGCGATCTTTTTTCGTTGCCGAGACGCGCGGCCTATTCGAATAAAGGCACTTACGGCCGGGTAGTGATCATCGCCGGGTCCGCAAACATGAGCGGCGCGGCCTTCCTTTCGGCAAAAGCCGCCTACCGTACCGGCGCAGGTCTGGTCCATATCGTCACGCCTGATGAGAATCGCGCTATCCTTCAGATGCAGCTGCCTGAAGCCATCCTGACGACTTACCAACCGGAAGGATTGGTTAAGGAAAGCGAACGCTTGAAAATCATCGCGGCGTTATCCTGCGCCGATGCGATCGTCCTCGGACCCGGAATCGGGAAATCCGATGCAGCCCGCACGGTAGTCGATCTGGTTCTCGAAAACAGTCAGATCCCTTTGATCATCGATGCGGATGCCTTGAATATCCTTTCAGATCGTTTCAATGAAGCATCTTTGGCGGGGGACGGTTCCCGTGTCCGCATCAGTGAAGTGGCGCAGAACGTTCCGGAGGGAAGCATCCTGACCCCTCACTTGAAGGAACTGGCGCGTCTTTTGGATAAGGATCTGGCGGAAATAAAAGCGGATCTATTGGGAACTGCGGACTTTTGCACGGCTGATTCTGATCTGACTTTCGTCATGAAGGATGCCCGGACTGTCGTGGCTCATCGGGATGAGCGTTTCATCAACGCGACCGGCAACAACGGCATGGCGACAGGCGGTTCGGGCGATGCCCTGACCGGCATCATCGCCGGCTTGTTGGCCCAAGGCTTGTTACCTTCCGAGGCGGCCAAACTGGGCGTCTACATCCACGGTTTGGCTGGCGATATCGCAGCCCAGGAAAAATCCGAATACAGCTTGATGGCTTCGGATCTCATCGAAGCTTTGCCAGCGGTATTGCGCTGATTATTTAATGTGAAATAACGAAACGCCCAAGGATCCCGGCAGTCTGCTGCCGGGATCCTTGGGCGTTGTTGTTTGGTGGGATTCTCTTCTCCGGAGGAAAAACTGATTCCTGTCCTACCCTTTTATTCCGATTTCCCCTTGGAGCTGTCCTGCTCTTTTGAAATGTGGAACACTTTTTCGCTGCGCTCGTAAGGCACATCGGGAACGCCTTTGCGGGCATTGGCGACCCGGGCCACGACAAACAGATAATCAGAAAGCCGGTTGATGAACTTCAGGACGAACGGATTCACTTCTTCCGGCTCTGCTTCCATGAAGGTGACGATCCGGCGTTCTGCGTCACGGGTTGTGGTCCGCAAAATGTGGAACCAACTTGCCAGTTCCGTTCCGCCGGGTATGATGAAATATTGCGTTTCCTCCGGTTCTTCGCTGAATTTATCGATTTTCTTCTCCAGCCAGTCGATGTGATCCTGCGCGAGCTTGTACTCCCGGTGCCCTTTCGGAATTGACAGATCTGAGGAGCAATCGAACAGGAACTGTTGGATGAGCGCCATGTCCTCCTGGATATCCTCTCCGCAATCATTTTTCGTGCGGACCAGCCCGAACCATGAGTTCAGCCCGTCCAGCGCGCCGAAAGCTTCGATTCTCTCGTCATTTTTCGGAAGAGCTTTTCCGCCTCCGATGCGGGTGTTGCCTTTGTCGCCGGTGCGTGTATAGATACTGTGTTTCATATAGTTGTCTCCTTTGGTATTGCTTCTTGTTCTGTAATTCTAACACATCCGAGCCAAGCATTCTCACCCGAACAACCCAACAATCGAACGACAGAATTTTCAGAAATAGGACCTTTGCAGTATGGCATTCAACCGTAACTCTGGTAAACTTAAAACAGAAAACCAGTATGCCGTTATATGGTTCCGCTTCGATGACGGCGTAAGAAAGGACAGCCTATGCAAAAGAAAGAAACGAAAAAAACAATTCCAGAAGATACGCGCCTCATCTCCTTTTTGGGCGGCAAGACAATTATCTATATCCTGTCCACCCTGATTCTGATCGGTGTGCTTATCTTCACGATGGATACCATTTCATTCATTTTCAAACCGCTGCAGGTCATTTTTTCGACCATAGTGGCACCTGTGATTTTAGCAATCGTCTTCTATTATATATTCAATCCGATGGTGACCTTCCTTGAAAGAAGGAAAATCAACCGGGGAATGGCGACATCAATCGTCTTTGTACTCTTCATTTTTATGCTGGTCTATGGGGTTGGCCTATTGGTTCCGATTTTGTCCAGCCAACTGACTAATTTGGTCAATGAATTTCCTACCTATATCGAACAAATGAACGCCTATTTCGACAGACTGCTCGCGAACACTACATTCAAGGATTATTATGAACAAGCGCAAAGTTGGCTGGACAGCACAGTGGGCAGTATCCCTGAGATGATTCTGGCCTGGATCGGCAACTCGAGTGAAAAAATCATGAACATCTTTTCCACCATTTCCAGCGTGGTGGTCGTGACAGTCACTTTCCCGGTCATCCTTTTCTTCATGCTGAAGGACCAAGGAAAGTTCCAACCTTTTGTCATGAAGAATATACCGCCTGTTTTTCGCGCTGATATCGAAAAGATTTCCAGACAGATGTCGCTTCAGGTCGGTTCCTATGTCCAAGGCCAGTTGCTCGTTGCCTTGAGCCTCGGTGCCTTGCTGATAGTCGGTTATTTGATCATTGGTTTGGATTATGCTTTCGTCCTTGCCTTGATCGCTACCTTGACGGCGGTCATCCCATTCATCGGTGCCACCATCGGGGTCATCCCGGCCTTGTTCGTCGCTGCCTTCACGTCTCCGGCCATGCTCCTGAAAATGGCCGTCGTCTGGGCTTTGGCGCAATTCATCCAAGGCAACATCATCGAACCGAGCATCATGGGCCGAAATTTGAAAATGCACCCGCTGACGATCATCATCGTTTTGCTGATCATGGGCAATCTGCTCGGTTTTATCGGGATGATCCTGGGTGTGCCATTGTTCGCGATGCTGAAGATCCTGCTCGAACATGTCCTCGAGAAATTCAAGCTACGTTACAATCGTTACTTTGGCGAAGTGGCCGGTGCTTTCGAACTGGACGAGGAAGAGCCTGACTTAGTGGACAGATCCACACCCGTTAAGGATTTCGCGACTGTGGATGTGGCAAGGGATGTTCCGGAAAACGATAACCAGCCAGAAGAATAGCATCAAAAAAGGTTCGTGACCCTTGTGGGGATCACGAACCTTTTTTCTATAGTAAATAGTTCCATATCAGATACAGGAGGTAGAACAGCACCAAGAGTCGCCCTTCTTTTCTGCTGACGACATCGCGTTTGTTATTATATGAAAAATAACCCAAAACTGCCAACAGCACCCCCAATGCAGGGAAATGTATCTGATAGAAATCCGGACTGACGATAATTCCTCCTGGAGTCAAGCTTATTGCTGTTCCGAGTATAAGTAGCGTATTCAAAAGGTTCGAGCCCATGATGTTGCCCATAGCCAAAGCCCCGTAGCCTTTTTTTACGGACACGATGGTCGTGCTGATTTCCGGCAACCCGGTCCCGAAAGCCACAATTGTGGAAGCTATGATAGAGTCAGGGATGCCGATCCTGCCAGCACCGATTTCAACCGTTGTCACAAGAACCGAAGCACTCATAATCACGAAACCTGCGCTGACCAATAACTTCAATACTTTCATCAGCGTCGGTTCCCTTTCCTCCTTGTCGGATGTGACGGCATCGATTTCCGGATGATGCTGTTTCCCTTCCCGCAGCATCCACACAAAATACAAAGGGCTCAAAAACAAAAAGAGGACGCCGATCCACTGTGGTATCTTGCCCTGCCCGTCTGAATAGAAAAAAGGCAATGCGGACAGAATCAAAAAAAAGGAGATTCCGGACAGCACCGCATGCTTATTTGCGGTTTTCCGGTTGACGGGGATGCTGCCGTAAAGCGCACCGATGCCGAGGATAAAGCTTGTGTTCACGATTGTTGAACCGATGACATTCCCCAGCGCGACGATGCTGTTTCCTTGGTAAGCGGACAAAACGGATACAGCCAATTCCGGCAAAGAGGTCCCTAAGGAAACAATCGTGGCACCGATCACCAATTCGGATATTCCCCAATCCAAAGAGAGTGAAATCGCCTCATCCACCAAGATATCCGTCGCCTTGGACAGCACCCAGATGCAGAGGATCAATAAGACCATCAGTATATAACTGTCCGCTTGATCCAATAAAGCAGTCACGTGCCTCCACTTCCTTTCCTACGGAGTTGGTTCTCGCAATCAGTAAGTCACTTGCTGATAGTCTGCCGGGATTTCAAAAGCATCCTCCGACACGTTATCGGACAATTCCAGTATTTCCATGACCGATTCAAATGATTCATCAATCGTCTTGATTTTCTTCAGGTCGGAGCCATCAAAATAGTAGAAGATTTGCGTACCGCTCTCCGTACGATATTCCTCGTACACCAAGCCGTCTTCCTCACCGCTGCCGATGTATTCGATATCATCCACTTCGACCGGCTCGGTTGATTTCGGGATTTCCGGTAGGGTCTCATCCCCTTCAGTCATTGTCTGGGGCATTACGATCACCGTTTTGCTGGCATGGTCGACCATGTAGATATTGCCGTCCATCATCACCATTACGGTATCGGTCTCTGCGGATTTTGAATGCATCGCAGTCCTGTCGCCAGAAACGGTCATCATCGTCTCGGCTTCCATCATTTCGCCTTCAAATGTTGTGGTGGAGCGGAAAGCCATATAGTAATTGCCGCTTCCCATGATTTCTATGTAGCTTTTTGATAATTTGCCGAGTCGATCACCTACTTCAGTGGATTCAACCGAGGCTTCTTCCGTTTCGCTGCTCGCGGTACTGGCTGCCGAACTGCTCTGT
Source organism: Trichococcus pasteurii (assembly GCF_900112935.1). Lineage (GTDB taxonomy): Bacteria > Bacillota > Bacilli > Lactobacillales > Aerococcaceae > Trichococcus > Trichococcus pasteurii. The sequence goes on along the minus strand of NZ_FONM01000001.1, from coordinate 119,247 downwards.
GCTGTCGCTTGAGAGGAACTTTCTTCTTCAGATGTTTCCTGCGTTTGGTTGCAACTTGCCAGAAAAAGACTGATCAGCAGGACTGTCCAATATTTTTTTCTATTTTTTAGCATCCTAAACAACCCCTTCGAATAGTGTTGATCCTGTCGCTGCATCTCCGATTGGCGCGGCGGTGTTACTTTCAACCTTATTATAGCTCATATCTGGCGCGTTTTGAAATTTAGAGTGAGCGGTCCAGCAGCAATCAACAGGACTTGCCCGACGAAGTTTTTTCACTTCAACCCAGAAGGTTGCGCATGCTATACTAAACAAAAGAACAACAGCTTACTGGAGGAATAGCTATGTGTCTGATTTCGATGCAACACAGCCAACACACGTCGTACAAATTGATTCTCGTAGCTAATCGGGACGAGCAATATGACCGGCCATCGTTGCCTGCACATTTCTGGCTGGATCATCCAAATATACTTGCGGGGAAAGATTTGAGCGAAAACGGCACTTGGTTAGGAATCACCAAACAAGGCAGGATTGCTGCCGTGACCAACAGTTATTTGACGACCACCCAGGAATCCGACCAAAAAATGTCCCGCGGCAACCTTGTGATGGATTACCTGACCGGCAGCATGGGCCCAAACGAATATTTGGAGCAGGTCAGGCAACAGCGCAGCGATTACAACGGCTTCAATCTGATCGTCGGCTCGACTGACAGCCTCCATCATTACAACAACATTTTGGACGAGCACAGCGTCCTTCAAACAGGCAACCACGCCGTCAGCAATGCCACGCTTGATACGCCCTGGCCGAAAGTCACCCGCACCAAAGCGGCAATGGCCGAACTGACGAGTTCATCCCCGCTGGACGAAGAGACCATCTTCCGCATCATGGCGGATCGGATGCCCCCGCCGGATGACCAACTGCCTGATCTGCCGCTGGCTTTGCCGATTTTGCGGGCCGTTTCCGCCAATTTCATCCAAACTGAACGCTACGGCACCCGCTCCACCACTTTGATACTCATCGACCATTCCGATCAGGTTACTTTTGTGGAAAGATCCTATCTGCCGGACGGGACCAGCAGCGATGTCCGTTTCAGCTTTCAATTGATGTCCGAAGAAAAATGATTCAATAAAAGATGCGGCCGGAATTCCAATTCCCGGCCGCATCTTTTTTATTATAAATAGTATTTTCTGATGATCGTCAGGTCATCATTCAACTCATAAACCAATGGTTGTCCGGTAGGGATTTCCAAGGCCATGATCTGATCATCGGGTATCTCTTCGATGTATTTGATCAAAGCCCGCAACGAGTTTCCGTGGGCCGCCACCAGTACCGTTTTTCGGTCCAGAACCGCTGGAGCTATCTGATCTTCCCAGAATGGAATGACACGTTCCAACGTGGTCTCCAAATTTTCCCCCATCGGAATGACCCGTTTCTGCAGGTTGGCGTACCGGCGATCCTTGACCGGCGACTGAGGATTATCCGGATCCATCAACGGAGGCAAGGTGTTGTAGGAGCGTCGCCATTTCAGGACTTGGTCTTCTCCATATTTTTCGGCCGTTTCCTGTTTGTTCAGTCCTTGCAGATCGCCATAGTGCCGTTCATTGAGCCGCCAACTCTTCACTTCCGGTATCCATAATTGATCCATTTCATCCAGAACAATATGGCACGTTTTGATCGCCCGCTGCAACACGGACGTGAACGCCATATCAAATTCAATCCCGGCTTCCTTGAGTTTCCGTCCGGCTTCTCTCGCTTCCCTAACGCCCTGTTCACTCAAATCGACATCCGTCCAGCCCGTAAACAGGTTCAATAAATTCCACTCGCTTGCGCCATGACGAATCAAAATGATTTTCCTCATCACCATCACTACTTTCCGCCTGTATTTTTCTTTCATTATACTGCTACAAGCGGTCTGGTTCACGTTTAAGGACTTCAGTTACCGCTGCGGATGGCCCCCACCATTTCCGCCACGAAGGCTCCGACCGGTTTGGGCGAATCCTTCCCGTACTGTTCCATGATGTTGATGATTGCGGAACCGATGATGACGCCATCACCGACTTCGCTCATGGCTTTGGCTTGTTGCGCGTTGGAAATCCCGAAGCCGATGGCGCAAGGGATGTCGCTGATTTTGCGGATTTCCGCCAAAATGCTGCCGATATCGGTCGTGATGTCGCTGCGCACGCCGGTGACTCCTAAGGAAGAAACGACATACAGGAAGCCTTCAGCTTCTTTGGCGATCATGGCGATCCGTTCCGCAGAGGAAGGTGCCACCATGGAAATGTAGGTGATGCCATGATCCCGGCAGGCTTCCTGGATGAAGCCCTTCTCCTCGAACGGAACGTCCGGGATGATGACGCCGTCGACGCCGGTCTCTTTGCAGCGCGCCATGAATTTATCGATGCCGTAGACGAACACCGGATTGATGTAGGTCATGAAGACGAAAGGCGTATCGATTTCGGTGCGCAATTCAGTCACCATTTGGAAAATATCGTCGGTATTGATGCCGTTCGCCAAAGCCCGCTCATCGGCTTTTTGGATGGCCGGGCCTTCCGCAACGGGATCGGAGAACGGGATGCCGATTTCGACGATGTCCGCACCGTTCGCAACGATTTCCCTGATCAGTTCCTTCGTGGTTTCCAGGTCTGGATCCCCTGCAGTCACGAACGGGATGAATGCCTTGTGCTTGAAGGCAGCTGTGATTTTATTCATGAATGTCCACTCCCTTGTATCTTGCGATTGCGGCGACGTCCTTGTCGCCACGGCCCGACAGACAGATGACGATGATCTTTTCCGGATCCAACGTCGGCGCCAAAACCATGGCATGCGCGATCGCATGCGAACTTTCGATGGCTGGAATAATCCCTTCCATTCGCGCCAGGTATTCAAAGGCCGCGACAGCCTCGTCATCCGTCACTGAAACGTACTCGGCGCGGCCGCGGTCATAGAGATCCGCATGTTCAGGCCCGATGCCCGGGTAGTCCAGTCCAGCCGATATTGAGTAAACGGGAGCGATCTGGCCGTATTCATCCTGGCAGAAATAGGATTTCATGCCGTGGAAAATGCCCGGCGTACCGGTTGCGATCGTTGCAGCAGTGTCTTGTGTGTGGATGCCTCTGCCGGCAGCTTCGCAGCCGATAAGACGCACGCTTTCGTCGCCGATGAAGTCATAGAAAGTCCCGATTGCATTCGAACCGCCGCCGACGCAAGCCATCACGACATCCGGCAGCTTGCCTTCCGCCTCGGCCATCTGGGCTTTGGTTTCTTCTCCGATGATCTTCTGGAAATCGCGGACCATTGTAGGGAATGGATGCGGACCCATGACCGATCCGATGCAGTAATGCGATTCTTCAAACGTGGAAGCCCAATCCTTCATCGCTTCGTTGACCGCGTCCTTAAGAGTGGCTGTACCGCTCGTCACGGGAATCACTTTCGTGCCCAGCAATTCCATCCGGAACACATTCAAAGCTTGACGTTGGGTGTCTTCTTCGCCCATGTAGACGACGCACTCCATATCCAGAAGCGCAGCTGCTGTGGCGGTTGCCACACCATGCTGGCCGGCACCGGTTTCAGCGATGATCCGTTTCTTGCCCATCTTCTTGGCCAACAACACTTGGCCTAGCGCATTGTTGATCTTATGCGAGCCCGTGTGGTTCAGGTCTTCGCGTTTCAGGTAGACTTTCGCCCCGCCGAGGTTCTTTGTCATCTTTTCCGCGTAATAGAGGCGGGATGGCCGGCCTGCGTAGTTGTCCAACAGATCGTTCAATTCTTTTTTGAATTCCGGATCCTTACTGAATCGGAAAAAAGCTTCCGACAGTTCCAAGCAAGCGTTCATCAAGGTTTCGGGAATGAACTGTCCCCCATGTGCTCCAAAATAACTTTCCATTTTATTGACCTCCAATGATTTTCATTACTGCTCTGATTTTTTCAAAATCCTTCACGCCGTCCGTTTCGACGCCGCTCGAGATGTCCACTGCGTATGGTTTCACCTTTTGGATTGCCGATTCGAGGTTGCCTGCATGCAGGCCGCCCGCCAGGAAGAATGGGTGCGTTGCTTCCTTCAGCAAATCCCAGTTGAATGTCTTTCCGGTCCCACCTGCCACGCCGCTTTGGTACGTGTCATAGAGGAGGATATCGGCAGCGTATTCCTTCTTGACATCGGCGGTGTCCTTGACTGCGACCGCTTTGATGATCGGAAGTGTGATTCGCTTGCCCAACTCTTCTATATAAGTGTTATCCTCATCGCCGTGGAGCTGCACGACTTGGATGGCCCGGCTCTCTACGATGGCGACGATGTTTTCGATCGGTTCGTTGACGAAGACGCCGACTGCCGGAATGGCATCAATCAAGGCTTCCCTGATCTGCAGCGCCTGCTCCAACGAAATCTGGCGCTTGCTGGGGGCGAAAATGAAGCCTGCAAAATCCGGGCGCAGCTCGTTCAGCATTTCGGCATCCTCTACTCGCTTCAGGCCGCAGATTTTCACCTTGACCATCAGCCGATTCCCCGCAGGCGATCGAGCATGCCTTTTTTGTCTGGCGAAACCATCATCGTTTCGCCGATCAGGATGGCATCGACGTTGCCCTCTTCCAATTCGATGACTTGCTGTCTTTCCGAAATGCCGCTTTCGGCCACGAAAAGGATGTCATCCGGCACCAGTGCGCGCAGCCTGATGGACTGCTGGATGTCCACTTTGAAAGTCTTCAAGTCCCTGTTGTTGACGCCGACGATCTTCGGATTCGTCCGCAACGCTTTCAGGAGCTCTTCTTCGGTGTGTGCCTCCACCAGGGCAGAAAGCCCCAGTTCGCGGGCCAAGCGTTGGAAGGTATCCAATTCTTCCTCCGTCAGTATGGTCGCGATCAACAGCACGGCATCCGCGCCGATGACCTTCGCCTCATAGATCTGATAGGCATCGATGATGAAATCTTTGCGGATGACCGGAAGCGATACTGCCTGTTTTATTTCCGTCAGGAAGCGGTTTTCGCCTTTGAAAAAATCGGGCTCGGTCAATACCGAGATTGCGGATGCGCCTGCTTTTTCGTACGCCTTTGCGATTTCGAGGTAAGGGAAATCCTCCGCGATCACGCCTTTCGAAGGGGACGCCTTCTTGCATTCGCAGATGAAGCGGATCCCTTCGCCGGTCAGCGCCTTTTCGAATGGGAAATCCTGATTGATCGGCAGCGCCAAGGCGGCTTGCTTCATTTCTTCCAGCGGTATGACCTGTTTGGCTTTTTCCACCCTTATCCTTGTTGCTGCTATAATGTCATCCAATATCATTTTGTCGCCTCCTGTGATGCTGTGATGAATTGCTTTAATTTCCCCAGTGCCGCTCCGCTGTCGATCAATTCGGCAGCGCGTTTGATGCCGTCAGCGATCGTATAGTCGTCGTTGGCCAGATAAATGGCCATGCCGGCGTTCAACAACACAGTGTCGCGCTTCGGCCCTTTTTCGCCGCTCAAGATTGCCAAGGCGATGGCGGCATTCTCAGCCGGTTCCCCGCCCACCAGATCTTCGTTCGTGCAGTACTCGAAACCGTAATCTTTCGGATCGAATGTGAAGTGGGTGACCTTGCCGTCGCGGAGCTCCGCGACTTCCGATGTTGTGGTCAAAGTGATTTCATCCAGACCGTCATTGCCGCCGAACACCAAAGCCCGTTCCATCTGCAATTGGTTCAGCACTTCAGCCATCGTGTCCACTAGCGCGACATCGTATACACCGAGCAATTGCATATTCGCATTGGCCGGGTTCGCCAATGGCCCAAGGACGTTGAAGATCGTCCGGACGCCCATTTCTTTCCTGACGGGTGCCGCATGCTTCATCGATGGATGATATTTTTGGGCATACATGAAACACATCCCGATTTCTTCCAGCATCGTTTCGCTGTGCTGTGCGCTGGCTTCGATGTTGACACCTAGTTCTTCCAGCACATCCGCGCTGCCGCATTTGCTTGAGGAGCTGCGGTTGCCGTGTTTCGCCACCGGGATCCCTGCGGCTGCGATGACAAAGGATGAGACGGTTGAGATGTTGAAAGTGAAGGCTTGATCGCCGCCGGTTCCGACGATGTCCAATGCCGTCGTCTTGGTCCGTACTTTATTGGAAAAATCCCGCATCACTTCAGCGGAAGCGCTGATTTCTCCGGCCGTTTCGCCTTTCATACGCATAGCAGTCAGGTAAGATGCGATCTGAACCGGACTGGCTTGACCGCTCATGATCTGGTGCATGATGGTCTTCGTCAATTGCGGGGAAAGTTCTTCTTTTTTCACTAGTTTATCGATAGCGGCTTTCATGCTGTCTTGCGGGAAAATTTCTTCGGTCTGTTTCGTCTCTTTTATCTCTAGCATTTCATTCACCTCATCATTTTTTGTGTACAAAAAAAGCCCTTGTCCCCCCTTTAAAGGGACAAGAGCTTGCATTCTCCTGCGATACCACCCAAATTGACGAAATGAATCGCCCACTCGTTCACATACCAACATATGTGCCTGTCTGTTAACGGACCAGGTTCCCCGTTTGCCCCTACTCTTTTCAAGGCAACCCTCTCAAGTCCATTCGGCATCCCCTTCGCTATCGCACTCTCACTGGCGGCGACTCTCTGGAAACAAGGTATGATGCGTACTCCTCTTGATTATCGGTTTTATTAGATGGAAATGATTTTTCTAACGATTTCTTAATGTTGGGATTATTTTAACGCATCGTTATCCTTCCGTCAACTGTTTTATTTAAATAGTTTGGCAAGCTCGAATGTTTCCTGCTCCGGCGCGGTTTTGGTAGAATGGATACACAATAACTTTGAAAGGATGTTTTCCGACTGAAACAATCCGACAAACTTTACTCGATGGCACCTGTCATCGATCCGCATGCCAAGGTCCTGATTCTGGGATCGATGCCCGGCGCGAAGTCGCTGGAGGCACAGCACTACTACGGGAATCCCAGGAACCATTTCTGGGAAATCATTTTCTCCTTGCTCGGAGAAGAGGATCCGGTCACCTATGAGGACCGCCTTTCACTGCTGAAAAAGCATCACATCGCCCTCTGGGACGTCATCCACTCCTGTTACCGCGAAGGCAGCCTCGATTCGGCCATCAAAGAGGAATATCCGAACGACTTGAAGACTCTTCTGCGCGAACATCCCCAGATCAAGGCAGTCGCCTTCAACGGCGGAAAAGCTTACCGCAGCTACAAAAAGCACTTCGGTCTGGATGAGGACTCCGGATTGGTTTACCTCCCACTCCCCTCGACCAGCCCCATGCGCGGCAAACATGTCAAAACGCTGCCGGAAAAGCTGGAAGCCTGGTCGGTGTTGAAGGAATATCTTTTATGAAGAAGAGTCGGGTGCCGCTTCGAAGCGCCCGACTCTTTCAATTAATTTGTCATCTCATTTTCGGTAAAATTATTTTTTTGCGGCCACCGCGAAAGTTCCACCTACAACCATAATCGCTAGCCCCATCGTAAGATAGGCAATCCGAAAATCCAACAGATCGATGACGCCGCCAATCCCCGGAAAAAGAATGATCATACAGAGGCTGTAGGCCATGCTGTTCGCACTCAAAAGCGTCGCCCGTTCTTCGGAAGGAATCAACTGATTGATGTAGGCGCTCGCGATGGTCGGCGACACCGCGGAAAAAATGATCGAAAGTACAAATCCAACAAAAATCAGCAACTGATTACCCAAAGATGACAATAGCAACGATAACGAAACAACTATCGGAAAGGCATAAGGAATGCGGTTTTTGCGTATTTTCTGCTCGATGGATGGAGAAAATTTTGCTCCAAAGATGCCGAACAGGGCAGCCGCAAACAGATAGAAGCTCGTAGCTTTACCGTTGTATCCCAGCACCGACAAGTAGTTCTGGAAATAGAAATAGTAAGTCGCTGCAAAGCTGTCCAGCAAGACAAAAAAAAGAATCCATCCCCGAAGTTCTTTATGCCGCTTCAGCAACTGCCAGGCATTGCCCAATATCCGGGTATAGGATTGCCCCACTTTTTTTGATAACCCGACTGTTTCATCCGATTGTGAGTCCAGTCGCTTGATTGGCTCTACCATGCGGTAAATCAGGAACATATTCAGTAAGCAAAGCACGATATTAACCATATATACGGCCGGAAAATAAGTATCGGCCAAAATTCCGGCAAGGATCACACCGCTTTGGGCACTGATCTCGATCAGGAAATTGATATGGGCCAGCTTGTCCAGATAGCCGCTTTCCTCGTCCAACCCCTTCATGGTTTCGAAGACCAGCGCTTCATAGGTTCCCGAGTTGAAATTGTATGAAAGCGCAGAGAATACAAATGCAACCGCAAAATGCGAGAAACTTTGTCCATAGATCATCCAGATTGAGCTGATGATGGCCATCACTTTCCCGAACAGCAGGATTTTTTTGAAGCCAAAACGGTCCGCCAATGCACCTGAAGGCACTTCAAAGACAAAACTCGTGATATGGAAGATGGCTTCCAGAAAACCGATCTGCACCAAGGTCATCCCTTTGAATGAACTCAGGTAAAGGAGCCATAACGAGGTGATGCCAAAATATTGGATGAAGGCATATTTTTTCGCCAGCGAGATATTTTTATGTAATGCTATGTGATTTTCCATTTGATAGTCCCTTCTTTTCTTGCAAAAAAAATAGCTATGGGAGGCCCATAGCCGGACTTATCTCTTTGTTCAGGATAAGCAGCAAGAAGCGTATTGTTGTTTGAATTTTTTTGATTTTTGGGCAGACTCCACCCCTTGAATTGCCGCATCGGAAAAAATACCATGCATCAATGTCAAAAAAATTCTCAATTTCGCTCTCATGACCGCTCTCCTCCCTTAGTAATCATAACTAGGAATAGTATAGCATTCCGACATTTGGTCAGCAAATATTGGACCGAAAAAAAGCCGGTCTGTCAGAATTTGGGTTCTGACAGACCGGCTTTCGCATGTTTTAGATTTGTTCGAAAGCTTGATCCAAGTCGGCGATGATGTCATCGGCATTTTCGATCCCGATGGACAGACGGATCATGTCCCCGGAAACGCCCGCAGCAATGAGGTCTTCGTCGCTCAATTGCGCGTGGGTCGTGCTGGCCGGATGGATGACCAATGATTTTGCGTCGGCAACGTTCGCAAGCAACGAGAACAACTCCAACTTATCGATCCACTCGATGCCGGCTTGCTTGCCGCCCTGGATGCCGAAAGTGAAAATCGATCCGGTGCCTTTAGGGAAGTATTTATCGGCAAGACCCTTGTACTTGCTATCCGGAAGTTCCGGATAGTTCACCCAGGAAACTTTCGGGTGGTTCGCCAGATAAGCGACAACCTTGCGGGTATTTTCGACATGGCGTTCAACGCGCAATGACAAAGTTTCGATCCCCTGCAGCAACAGGAAGGAATCGATCGGTCCGATACAGGCTCCCGTATCACGCAGCAACTGAACGCGGATTTTGGTCGTGAACGCTCCCGCTCCCAAATCGGTATAGACCAACCCGTTGTAATGCGCATCCGGCGTCGTGAAGCCAGGGTATCTTCCGCTGGCGGCGAAATCGAACTTGCCGGATTCGACGATGACCCCGCCCATAGTTGTGCCGTGTCCGCCCAGGAATTTCGTAGCGGAGTGGACCACAACATCAGCACCAAATTCGAACGGACGGATCAGGTAAGGCGTGCCGAAAGTATTGTCCACGATCAAAATGATGCCGTGGCTGTGCGCGATTTCAGCGACTTTTTCGATATCGATCAGGTTGGTGCTCGGGTTTCCGATCGATTCGATGAAGATGGCTTTCGTCTTTTCCGTGATGACAGCTTCGAAATTGTCCGTATCTTCAGGATCAATGAAAGTTGTTTTGATGCCCAAATTAGGCAAAGTCGCGCTGAAAAGATTGTAAGTTCCGCCGTAGAGTGTGCTGGCTGCGACGATCTCATCGCCTGCATTCGCTACGTTCAAGATTGCGTATGTGATCGCAGCCGAACCTGAAGCGACTGTAACAGCGGAGGTGCCGCCCTCAAGCGCTGCAACCCGCGCGTCAACGACTGCGGTTGTCGGATTCGTCAAACGGGTGTAGACATTTCCGGCATCCGTCAAAGCGAAGCGGCCGGCAGCCTGTTCCGCGCTGTCGAAGACGAAAGCGGTAGTTTGGTAGATCGGCACCGCACGGGCTCCGGTAACGGGGTCCGGCACTTGGCCTGCATGCACTTGCAACGTTTCAAAACTGTAATTTTTCTCTGTCATTTGTCATCTTTCCCTTCTGATTTTCGATCTATTCTTGCATGGCAGTTGCTCTTCTGGGTCATTTCCGATTAGCCGAGGTTGCTTCTGTTCATTTCTCTGATTTTGCAAAAAGAAAAAAGCCCTCGTCCCTATATTCCAACTGATTGAAATACAGGGACGAAAGCTCTTCGTGTTACCACCCATGTTCGTAGAGACCTCGCGATCCATACCTTAAAAAGTACGCAAGCTCCTGCTTGTTATACTCTTGTGCGTTATCGTGCACAAACCGAAGCAACACTATCCGCATTGCTTTGCTCCGAGACCATCTTCGCTTTTTTTCATCATACCCCTTTTCACCTGCCGGGGCTCTCTGGAATGACGATCGAAAGGTACTCTTCTCTTCATCGCTCTTCTATTAAAATTTAATTAAATATAGCATCTGTTTCACACCTTGTCAAACATTTTTATCGGTTTGAGCATTCCACAAAAAAACTGCCCCCACATTACGAGGAGCAGTCTGTGAAACTATTCAACTGTTTTTGTGTCGATTGTAGGCAGCTGGCACGTGTGGATAACGTTCGTAAACCTCTTCAAGATAATCTTCTTGAATCGCCATTTCCTTAAGTAAAGTTGGAAAATCAATTGTATCCACCATCTTATTAAGCAGTACCAGTCCCTCTTCTGCCATGCGGTCTCGCGTTTCAATATCAGGTACAGCAGAGGTTGCCATATGGTCTGAATGTTCCTTGAAATAATAACCTGTTGCTCCAGATTGGAAGGCTTGGGCACTTAGATTACCGAAAACCGATGGTGTCTGGGTAACTGGCTCTGCATAATCGGAGGTCAGCAATATATCATCCAAACGATTACGTAACTTGTAAGCCCCAAGAATCATCTTATCCAAATTGAGCATCATCTCTTTCGGATCTGAAAAGACGCCGGATTTCTGGGCGGTTATCATGCCATCAATATAGAGGATGGCTACCCCTGTTTCATCAAAGAAATCACGCACAACCGGATGGATGGAGATATGGGCTGGGCCGTGCAGGCTAATATAGATCTGCTTTTTGAAGCCTGACCGTAATAAGGACTGTGCCAGACCATACAGCATATCGGCACTTTCCCTGACGGTCAATTGGATGGTTCCCTTACCTGAGGCGGTTGCCCCTGAATAAATGTAAGGCACATGCGGAAGGACAAGTGAATTTGTCCTTTCAGCCATCAATAAGGCAATCCCCTCAGCCAATATTGTTTCGCAATCCAAGGGTAGGCCCCCATGTAGTTCGGTTGGTCCAAAAGGCACGATGATGACATCGTTCTCCTTTAAGTAAGCCTCCACTTCATCATTGACCAAAACATTCAATAAGTGACTTCTTAATTTCATAAGTGCACCTCGCTATTATACTTCTGGTTCATCATTTTTCTTATCAAATTCCTCAAGTCTTGCCAGACGAGCTGAAGTCATCGCCTCACGTGTTTCATCAGTAATGTTCCAAATGAATTTGAATGAAACCCATGATAATAAAGCACAAACGGCTGGACCAACAAGGTTCATTAGAACTAATCCTTCAACAGCTTGAGCTGATTGCGCTTGACCAGCTTGAGCGGCCTGTTGGCTGTAACCAATCCAACCAATCATCAAGACAACAAGGGATTGCGCCAACATTTGGCCAAGACGTCTTGTCAGCGAGAAGTTACCGTAGATGGAACCTTCGGAACGTTTGCCAGTGATGTATTCGTTGTAGTCAATGGATTCTGAAACAAGACCCCATTGAAGTTGAACGGACATCAGCATGAAAGCAATACCGACACTGGCAGAAACCATGTATAGGAATGGTGGCAAGTCACCCACTAATTTCCAGACGTACAAGCCAATAAAGATAGCGGCACTCAATAGTAAATAAGTACGGATTACTTTAACTGTAGATCCAATGAATTTTACCAAGTATGGAGCGATAAGTAACAGCACTACTGGTAACCCTTGACCGATTAAAGCAGCAGTTCCCATTAAACCAATATCACCAAATACATCGCCATAAATATAAGGAAGCGTTGTATTGAATAAGGTTGAACCGAAAACGATTACAATCGAGTGTAAACAAAGTGACAAGAACGCTTTGTTTTTAGCTAATGTAATAAAAATATCTGTGACTTTTGTCGGTTCTGTTTGTTCTTCTGCGGCAAGTTTCGCTGCAACATTCCGTTCTTCAGTTCCCCAATAGTGGAAGAAGATCAGTGCACCACCTAAGATAGCCGCGAAGATACCTGAAACCATATAACCGGTTGTGTTTTCACCTAAACGCGAAAGAATCACCGGTATAATCATTGAACTGATTAAACCACCGACTGTTGATCCCATACCACGAGCCGAAGATAAAGTAGTTCTTTCTCTATCGTTTAAGGCCATAACCCCAAGAACTGATCCCATGGCAATGTTCATCATAGTGTAACCTAATTCGTAGATAACTTTTAATAGAAAAATAGCTACTAAACGCATCATACCATCAAACATTGAAGGAACAGAGAAGAATGCAATAAGACCGATAACAATCAAAGGAATAGAGCGCAACATCCAAGGACGGAACTTATCTTTTTGGCCATGTGCCTTAGAGAAGGACTTATCCATGATAGTACCCATCATCGGGTCATTGACCATATCCCAAATATTCCAAACGAGCAACAGTATAGATAGCGTTGCAAATGGTATGCCTAATACGTTTGTAAGATATCGGTTCATAAATGTTCCGATCAAGACCAGGGTAGCAACCCCACCGGCATCTCCGGCACCATAACCCAATTTATGCTTCAGGGTTAGACTGCTTTTCATTTCGTTTGCTGAATTTTGCTGCTTAACAACTTTTTCTTCTGCCATAAGATTTTCCTCTTTTCTCTCTTTTACTTGGTGAACTATTCTATATAAGTTGAATTTATATTTTTCAAATCAGCTAACTCTCCCACTAAGCATCATGGTATTAATAAGATAAGATGACCCCGATAGTTTATCGGCATCATCTTATCGGGCTGCATGATAGATTTTTTTGGTGTCTAGTTCAGGCTAACTATCCACGCAACCGCTAACATTATTATTTTTCCTATTGCTCAAAAATGAAAAGTCGTAGCTTTAGTCATTCATTGCAGGGATTGTATTAGGGATTGCTTGAGGCATTTCTGCATCACCATCACTTGGATTACCCTGTTTCATTTCTGCAATTTTTATTTGAATGCCTTCCATTGTTTCTTTATTCAATGGGTAGAATTTCATAAACGCTAGAGCAATCAGAGTACCGACTAAAGGCAACACTGCAAGCAATACAATACCAGCCAAACGCAATTGTGGCGAAAGTGGCGTGTCAGCCGTTGGGAATACTTTTGCAAAACCTACAGCGGCTAAGACCCAACCAATCGACATTGGTGCGAATGATGATGCGACTGAGTCGGTCAATGAGAACATGGTGCTCAACATTCCGGAAACGTAACGTCCGGAAACACTTGTTTCGTAGTCGGAGACATCCGCTGCCATCGTCAAGGCTAAGCCTGTTGGTGTAGATGAAAATCCTTTCGCACAAGCAAAAACGATTACGAAGGCAACTGTCCATAAGGATGGATTAGAGAAGCTCAAATCTCCTGGGTTCGCAAAGAAAAGTAAACCACCTAATAGCGCTAATGAGATAACGCCACCTTGCAAGTATCGAACATACGAGTAACGTAACCCTCTTTTTTGAGCAATGGTTGCAGCAAAAGTAGTGAACATAAGGTTAGGCAAAATCAGCACTAAAGAAATCGTTCCTGATAGACCGAAATTACCAAAGATGATACCGAATAGGATCATCAACACAATTTGGTCACCGAACATTGCTGAATTGAACTTCACAAAAGCTGCTGCCATGGTTAACATTTGCAAAGGTTTGTTGCCTTTGATAATTTCCCAGTAATCTTTGAACGAGGTTTTGGTCGTTTTTTCACCAATACCAAAGTATTGTTTGTTGTCTTTTTGGGCAATACCGATGACTGCCAAAATTCCGAGGATAGCTGAGATGACCATGACACCTGGGATAAACACTTTGAAGAATTCCGGAGTAAAGCCGCCATATTTTGGCACCAAGAAGTTTGCGACCACAATTTGACCACCAGTAAACAATAAAGTTGTTACCCAACCATCAACGATATTGAAGATGGGACGTTGTTTTGGATCGCTTGTCAATGCTGCTTGACCGGCTTTTGTAACCGTCGCTTGCAACGAATAACCGATTTTATGCACGACTAACGAAAGTAGGAAAATTGGAATTTTCATTCCATCGCCTAGGCTATGAATATTAAATAATATCAAGAATGAAAGAACAGTAATGACGTTACCTAGAACCATGATGGGACGATATTTACCGAATTTAGTGTCTGTCTTATCGATCAAAACCCCGATAGCCGGGTCAATGAGCCCATCAAAGATACGGATGTACCCCATAATTTGGCTTACGAATAGTGCGGCTAAACCAACAAGACCCGTTGAATAATAGGTGACAAACCCAAAAGCGAACATATAAATATTTGTTGATGAGTTATTCAAAGTGAATAAAACGATTTGCCATAGTTTGGCACGATTGAGTTTCGTTTCACTTAGAACCATTGGATCATTTTTTGACATAAAAATCCCCTCCATATTATGAAATTTAGCGCTTACAAAATAATCTTTATTATCGCATCGTGAAACTTTGTTGCTTATAAAAGAAACCGCAGAACGTTTAATAAAACTCGGTTGTAAGAACTAAGGAAATAATACCATCGGCGGTAACCGGTTACAACTTTTTTATTGTTAATAATTTGTGAACGCTATCATGTTTACTTGAATAAGTGTGCTGTGATGGCATCCGTTAAATTTTCAACCTCCTCTTGAGCATGCTCCTGTGTCCATTTTGATACTCTTCGATGAAGTTTTTTTATATTCGGTATTGACAAATCCGCTTTCATAACTATTCTTTGGGAAATGGGCAAAAAAATAAAGAAGATGATCCCGATTGCGTAT
Organism: Trichococcus pasteurii; assembly: GCF_900112935.1. Lineage (GTDB taxonomy): Bacteria > Bacillota > Bacilli > Lactobacillales > Aerococcaceae > Trichococcus > Trichococcus pasteurii. The sequence goes on along the minus strand of NZ_FONM01000001.1, from coordinate 104,057 downwards.
CAGGATCATCTTCTTTAGGTTGCATGATGCAGTTTTATTGTCATAATAGAGAACTTTTATAGAATCAAAAGTGCATCACCGTAGGTGCTTCATAGAGTTGCAAAATGTTCCATGCATCCCAAAGCATTGGCTAGCTGCACGGGTTAGCCCTTCGGAAATTAGATAAATCGGACCCATTGCGCTCTACGATGCTCATTCAGGGCCAGATTTCCTAAATTTCTTTCAGGGCTGAGCGAACCCGTTCCGCTTTTCTTATACTTATTCGCCTTCGTCGAACTGGCTGTTGTAGAGGTCGGCGTAGAAGCCGCCTTTCGCCAGCAATTCTTCGTGGGTTCCTTGTTCGACGATATCCCCGTTGTTCATGCAGAGGATCAGGTCGGCATTCTTGATGGTCGACAGACGATGCGCGATGATGAAGCTGGTTCTGCCTTGCATCAGCGTATCCATCGCTTTCTGGATAAGCACTTCCGTCCGCGTATCCACTGAGCTCGTCGCTTCATCCAAGATCATGATCTGCGGATCAGCAAGGATTGCCCGCGCGATCGTCAGCAATTGTTTCTCTCCCTGAGAAACATTGTTGGCTTCCTCGTTCAGGACCATATCATAGCCATCCGGCAATGTCCGGACAAAGTGATCCACTTGCGCGGCTTTTGCGGCGGCGATGACTTCTTCATCGGTCGCATCCAGTTTCCCGTAGCGGATGTTCTCCATGATGGTGCCGTTGTACAGCCACGTATCCTGCAACACCATCCCGAATTCCGTCCGCAGATCGCTGCGCGTGAAATCGGTAAGGTTGTGGTTATCGATGTAGATGGCTCCACCCGTCAAGTCGTAGAAACGCATCAACAATTTTACCATCGTCGTCTTGCCGGCGCCCGTAGGACCGACGAGCGCGACTTTTTGTCCTTCTTTGATATCCGCGGAGAAGTCCTTGATGACCAGATTATCCGGTTCATAGCCGAACTTGACGTGATCGAAGCGGACGTTCCCTTTGACATCAGCGGTCGCCATTTCGATTTTCGCTTCGGTCACTGTCTCTTCTTCCTCTTCGAGGAACTCGAAGATTCGTTCAGAGGCAGCAACCATCCGTTGCAATTGACTCCCCACTTGCGCGACTTGCGTCAATGGTTGAGTGAAGTTACGCACGTATTGCAGGAAGGCTTGGATATCCCCGATCGTCATGTTTCCGGCAGCAGCCATCGCGCCACCCATGATACAGACCACGACATACCCAAGATTTCCGATCAGGCTCAGCAACGGCATCATCAAACCGGAAAGGAATTCGGCCTTGAAACCGGCTTCGATCAACTGATCGTTCTCTTTATCGAAAGCGGCAACGGATTTTTCTTCCCCGTTGAAGGCTTTCATGACCACATGCCCGCCGTACATTTCTTCGACATGGCCATTGACCGCACCCAAGTATTTCTGCTGGTTGGCGAAGTGCTTCTGCGACTTCGACATGATCAGCATCAGTAGCATCATGGACACGATCAGCACGCCAAGGATGACAAGCGTCAGCGGCCAGCTGATCGTCAGCATCATGATGAAGACACCCACCAGCGTCGTGATCGATGTGATGATCTGGGTTAAGCTCTGGTTCAGGCTGGTATTCAGGGTGTCCACATCATTCGTGATCCTGGAAAGCACATCCCCTTGGCTGTTCTTGTGGAAATAGGCCAGCGGCAATTTGTTTATTTTCTCCATGATGTCTTTGCGCAGTTTATAGGAAACTTTTGCGGAAACACCCGACATCAGAAATCCTTGCAGATAAGAGAAAGTGGCGCTCAGCACGTACAAGCCCAAGAGCCCCAACAGGACTGTTCCGATGTAATCGAAATCGATTTCGCCGGATCCGCCTGTGAACTTCAGCATGACGCCGGCGACCAATTTGTCGATGGCCAAAGCCATGATTTTTGGTCCGACGATCCCAAACAGGGAGGAAGCGATCGCCAATATGAAGACGACTGCCATCAGCCATTTGAAAGGCGACAGGTATGCGGCCAATTTTTTGAATCCGCCTTTGAAGTCCTTCGCTTTCACGACCGGCGCGCTCATGCCGGCCATCGGACCGTGGCCTCCGCCCGGGCCGCCTTGCGGTCTTCTTTGTTTCATTTCGCTCATGCTAATTCCTCCTCTGAAAGCTGAGATTTAGCAATTTCTTGGTAAGTCTCACAGTTTTTCATCAACGCATCGTGAGTCCCTATCCCGACGATTTTGCCTTTATCGAGGACGATGATCTGTTCCGCATCCATGATGGTGCTGATCCGCTGCGCCACGATCAGGACAGTTGCGTTGTCCGTGTAGGCATGCAAAGCGGAACGCAATGCCGCATCCGTTTTGAAGTCCAACGCCGAAAAGCTGTCGTCAAAAATATAGATCGGGGCTTTTTTGACCAACGCGCGGGCAATGGCCAAGCGCTGTTTCTGCCCGCCACTGACGTTGCCGCCGCCTTGTGCGATGGCTGTTTCGATGCCGTCTTCCATCTCCGATACGAAGTTCTTCGCTTGGGCAACTTCAATGGCTTTCATGATCTCATCCATCGAAGCGTCGTCTTTTCCGTACAGAACGTTTGAGGCGATGTCTCCGGAGAAGAGCATCCCCTTTTGCGGAACGTAGCCGATGTTGCGGCGCAGATCGGTTTGCGTCATTTTCCGGATGTCGATGCCGTCGATCTCGATTGAGCCGTCCGTCACATCGTAGAAGCGCGGAATCAGATTGATCAGCGTCGATTTTCCGGAACCAGTCGAACCGATGATTGCCGTCGTTTCGCCAGGCCTGGCGGTAAAGGAAATGTCGGTCAAGACATTCTCGCTCGCCTTCGGATAATGATAAGAGACATTGTTGAAGCTGATGAGACCTTCGTTCTTTAAGCTTGGTTGCGCATCGATTGGATCAGTGATGCTCAGATCCGTATCCAACACTTCCCCGATCCGTATAGCCGATACAGAAGCACGCGGCAGGAAGATGAACATCATCGAAATCATCAAGAAGGCCATAATGATCTGCATCACATATTGGATGTAGGCCATCATATCCCCGATCTGCAGGGCAGAATCAGCGACCTGCTGGCTGCCGAACCAGATGATCAGCAGCGAAACGCCGTTCATGACGAGCATCATCGCCGGCATCAAGAGTGACATCAAACGCTGCACAAAGCGGTTAGTAAAGGTATAGTCTTCATTGGCGTCGTTGAAGCGGTTTTCTTCAAACGGTTCATTCCCGAAAGCGCGGATGACCATCATGCCGGAAAGGTTCTCGCGGCTGACCAGATTCAATCTGTCCGTCAAGCTTTGCAGCACTTTGAACTTCGGCATCGCAATCGACAGAATCGTCATCATGATGCCGACGAGGGCAATAACCGCAACGGCGATTGTCCACGCCAGCGAGACGCTCTTGTCGATCGCCATAATCAGACCACCAGTGGCCAAGATCGGTGCATAGCACAGCATGCGGATTCCGATCGTGATCAGTTGCTGGATCTGTTGCACATCATTGGTCGTGCGCGTAATCAGGGATGCGGTCGAAAAGTTATCGAACTCAGTGTTGGAAAAACTTTCGACTTTGGCGAAGACATCCCTTCTCATCCGGCCGGAAACTTTCGCGGCGATCCGCGAAGAGAAATACGCTACAGCTACGGAAGCAACGGACACCGCGACTGCGATAGCGAGCATCTGTGCGCCTTTCGTCATAATGTATTGGTTCTGGAGCGCATCCATATCCGCTCCCAGATCTTCATAGAAGAGTTTCGTAAACAGGATCCCGATTTGGCTGTAGAGCATCGGTTCAGCATCATCGGCAACATCCATGGACGCCGTGAAAGCTTCCTGCGGCAGCTGTTGCAATTGCGGCAACAGCGCGTAAAGTTGGTTCATATCTGCATCTTCGAAGCCGCTCTCGGCATCGACTGATGCGGCATTGCCTTGCTGTCCGCCCATTTCCTGCATAAACGTCACGAAGCTGTAGCTTGCCTTGCTGAAGATGCTCTCCAACGAGGCCAGTTGTTCCGCATCGGTTTCATCCAGCACGTAGAAATCCGTTTCCTGGCTTTCCGGAAAGTCTGCGCTGTAGGCTTCGGCTTCCGCCGATCCGCCCTCAATCAACTGATAGCTGTTCTGGAACGTTTCCTTGTCTTTTTCATCCATGAATAACGTCATAAGTGCGAAGCCATCCAAAGGCAGCGCTTGAGGCGCTTCCTGTTCGACGCCTCCATTTTGGATGCCTGTATTGACGATGTCACTCATCAGATTCGGCAGGCTCAATTCGCCGATTGCCTGACCGAACAAAATCAGTAGGCTGATCAGTATCGTGCCGGCAAAAGGTTTTAAGTATTTCATTATGACTTTCATGTGCAATCCCTTTTCTTTCCTAATTTAGTTGTTTTCTTTTTTATGCACAAGCCCGTGTCCGTGTTGGTGGACGCAGCTGCCTTCCAGATTGTGCAGCATCCTTTTGAAGCACCCTTCTAATACGTCCAGCTCCTCATCGGTGAAGCCTTCGAAAACTTTTTTATTGGCTTCATACAAAGCCCGCTTCATCTCTTCCGATGCGGCGATGCTTTTTTCGGTCAGATGGATACTCTTGGAACGGGCATCCTTCGAACTGACCGTGCGTGTGACGAATCCCTTCGCTTCTAGCCGTTTGATGATTCCGGTCACGGTCGGATTGGTAAGGTTGAACGTCTCTTCGATGTCTTTTTGGATCACTTCCTCATCGCCACGCCCCTTCAGGTAAAAAAGGACATGGATCTGGGAAGTGGTCAGGTCGATTTTACCCACCAAACGGTTCATCTGTTCCTTAAATTGGTTATGGAGCATCGGGATATAGACTCCCATCATCTCTCGTGATATCACAATGTCTCCTCCTTTCCGGAAATTTATACATAGCATGCTATCTATTATCGCATTATCCATCCATATGTCAATAGATCCGACACGATACAAGCCAATTTCGGGAAAATTTAATATAATGGAGGGAGCATCAAATGAATTGGAAAGAAGGTTCATAAATGGAAATCACACCCACTGTCCGAAGCCGGCTGATTGCCGTTTGCCAAGAGCACGCGCACGTCATCGAAGACTATCCTTTCGGAGACTCGGAATGGACAGTCATGCGCCACGAAGGCAACCGCAAAACCTTCGCCTACATCTATGAACGGAATAATGAAATCTGGCTCAATGTGAAGAACACCCCCGAGCGGAACGAGTATCTGCGCGAGACGATTCCGGAAATCATGCCAGCCTATCATATGAACAAGACCCATTGGATCACTTTGCGCCTAGTATCCGAAGAGCTTTACCCGATTGCCGACCGGATAATCACGGAAAGCTATCGGTTGACGCAGACTAAACCTAGGAAAAAAGCCTTGGCACGCCAAAAAGAGGAAGAGCTTTGATTAGCTCCTCCTCTTTTTGGTTGATTTGCCTTCTTCCTAGCGGAAAAATGGCTTCAGTTGTTCCAATTCCGCTTCGTTGAGAGGCCGATAGCTCCCTGGCGGAATCGATTCATCCAGTTCGATCGGTCCCATCGTCAAACGTTTCAGATAAGTGACTTTCTTGCCGACCGAGAGGAACATCTTCTTAACTTGGTGGAATTTCCCCTCGCTGATATCCAGCAGTACGCGGCTTTCATCGTCCCCGTGGCTGAGGATGGTCAAATGGGCCGGCTTGCAGGTCGTCCCTCCGTGGAAGACGATTCCTTCAGCGAAGGCTTCCTGATCGGCGGTGGTCACGCGCTCGTTTACGACTACTTCATAGCTCTTCATCACTTTTTTGTGCGGCAGCAACAGCTGATAGCCCAGCTGCCCGTTGTCCGTGATCAACAGCAGACCTTCCGTATCCTTGTCCAGCCGTCCCACAGGATAGAGGCCCGGTCTGCGGTCGGACGGGTCGATCAGATCGATGACGGTGCGGTTGCCTTCATCGGATACCGCAGTCACGACGCCCGCCGGTTTGTGCAGCATGTAGTACACATTAGTCTGGTGCGTCAGCATCTTTCCCGAAACCATGACCTTCTGGAGCTGCGGATCGACATTGCGGTTTTCCGCCAGGACGATTTCTCCGTCGATGCTGACCTGTTTGCTTCTGATCAATTTTTTAACTAGTCCTCGAGAACCGTAGCCGCATTCGCTGAGCAGTTTGTCCAATCGCATCTATCCTCATCCTTTCTGTTCCGTTATTTTGCAGTCCTTCCATTTTAAGCGGAAAAGGGACGGGACGCAAGCCTCATCATTTGAGAAAAAAACATTCCCCTCGTTTGCATCAGCGCGAGGGAAATGTTTGATTTTCAACTTCAATCAGGCGATATGACCCGATTTCGAACTTTTTCACCACCGGATCCAAGTTCTTTCTGTTGATGCAAAGGTACAGATCCTTATCGCTCGCCAACAGATCCTTCAACGCCCTGCAGAACCCGTAACCCTGAAGTTCTACTGGACCGATTTCATCCAGCAGCACGGTCCGGATCAACGGATCGGAAATCATTTCCCGGACGGCTTGCTCGGCAGCCTCAAAAGGCTCCCGCAGGAAAGTGAAACGATCGAAATCGAAGTTGTCCTGCTGAAGGGGAGCTTCATCAGACTTGCTCAGTCTTATGAAAGGAGCTGTTGTTCCGGTCGCCAGTCTCTTCAAGTCATATCCTTCGAACGCACCCTGCTTCGAAAAAGCTTTGATGCTCGCGAAACCGTCGGCCGTACCGACCGGCATCCCATGGTAGAGCCGGATCAGCTCCGTTGTCTTTCCGGTGTCCATTTCACCTGTGATGATAGTCACGCGTCCCATGCCGTCCCTCCTAAAACGCAAGCGTCAGGATGATGGCCGTCACCAGCGCCGCATAGGCAACCATCGGGGGCACCGCAACAACGCGCGCTGTCTTTTCTATTTTCAGATAAGCAATCATCAGGCTCGCATTCACAAGGCTTTCCAAAAATAGGAAGCGTAGGCTGACCTGCAGTCCGTCCGTCACAAGCGCAGCCGGCAAATCGATGAGCGAAATCAGGAACAAATAGAAGAGGAAGACTGCCCGCCAAAGGATGCCCATCGCAAAAACCGACGCGAAGCCAACAGCAATACTTTTCCTTTCGGAATAGGCGAATACAAGCGCCACCGCCAGCCCTTCCAACAGGATGGACAGGGCGGGATTGAGTATCCTGATCGGGATGTTCCCCGGAATCAGGAAATCGCAACACTTGATCAACGCCGCAACCAGCGCCACCTGAAAGACCGCACCGGCCTTCCCGTTCGCCAAGTAAGCTTTCCTCATAAAATAAAAGGCGACAGGGAACATCACGAACCCGGGAAGTCCGGGAAGTTGGATTGCGACCATATGCAGCACATATCCCAACGTCGCCTCGGCTATCCCCCACAGCGAACCCCAGTAGACAATCTGAATGGCTTTCTTGTTCATGTCTCCATCCCCCTCCCGATGAAATCCTCCAACAACTGCAGCGATACGTGTCGCCGATAGTCTGCCGTAGAACGGGTGTCGTCCAACGGCGCAAGCAACTCCCCATATCGCGTGCGCAACGTTTCTATTTTTCCATCCAGTTCCGTTTCCGCTGTCCTTATCAAAATCTCTTCGCAAGCCCTGTCCCTGACGACAGTCGGAGCTACGGAACCGAATGCAATCCGCACGTCTTCGATTATGCCGTCCTTCTTGATCGCCACTGCATAGAAACTCGCCTTGGAGATGGCGTTGACTTGCCTGCCACCGATCTTCCGATAATGAGATACCGTATAATCGACAAGCGGTATCGCAATCTCCGTCACCAGTTCATCGGGTTGAAGCAGCGTCTGTTTGGCAAAGGTGATGAATTGTCTGACGGGAAGCTTGTGCGTCCCGTGCGCGGATGCCAAAGTAATCTCCGCATTGAGCGCATAGAGCATCGGCAGGCTGTCACCCGATGCAGAGGCGTTGCAAAGATTTCCAGCCAGCGTGCCCATATTACGGATGGCGGGCGAAGCCAATTGACGAATCGGTAGTTTGATGTAGTCCGGCACCATAGGATGCTCCAGAAGTTCAGCAAGCGTTACAGCTGCGCCAATCATAAGTTTTTCTTCTACGATTTTGATGCGCTTAAGCTCCGCAAGGTTTCCAATGTGGAGCACATCCAGCGGAAAATCCGGCGGCATACCGTTCCAACGCCTGTATTTCACCATCACATCGGTTCCGCCATTGATGACTAGGGTCTCATGTTGTCCTCTGATCCGCAGCGCCTCCGCCAAGGTATCCGGAATGAATATGTTCACCATAATCCATCCCCCTCCCGTGCTGCGGACAGGATGGCATCGACGATCATCGTATAGCCGGTGCAGCGGCATAGGTTGCCCGAAATCCCCTCCCTAACTTCAGCTTCAGTCGGATGGGGATTTTTCGAGAGCAACGCTTCAGCCGCCATGATAATGCCTGGCGTGCAGAATCCGCATTGGATGCTGCCGTGATCCGCCAGTTTGTTCTTCAGCAGTTGGAACCGTTCCGTTTCCCGGTAGCCTTCGATGGTCCAGATGTTTTTTCCGGCTGCCATCGCTGCCGTGATCAGGCAGGAATTGACCAAACGGCCATCCAGCAGCACGGCGCAGGCGCCGCACTCGCCTTCCCCGCAACCTTCCTTGGCCCCTTTGCAATCAAAATCCTCCCTTATGATATCGAGCAGCCTTCTGGCAGGTTCTGCCTTCAGTTCGACTGCTTGCCCGTTCAGTTTGAAAGAAATGGCCTCCATCATGTCATCAACTCCCTGATGTATTCCGGGGTCACCGGGATACGGTCGATTTTTTTGCCGATTGCCTGTTCTACAGCGGCCGCAAATGCCGGAGCGGCACCGATCATCGGCAATTCACCCAATCCTTTGGCTCCGAACGGGCCTCCAGCATAAGGGTTTTCAATCAATTCAAACGCAATCCGCGGAAAGTCCACAGCCGCGGGGATCAGATACTCGGAAAGACTGTCCTGCAGCAGTTTGCCTTCTTTGGTCTGCAGCCTTTCCATGGCTGCGTATCCCAAGCCCTGCACGATGCCGCCTTCGATCTGCCCTTGTACGATTTTTTCATCTATTGGCGTTCCGATGTCGTAAACCGCCCAAACGCCTTTGGTTTCGACTTCATATGTAATTGGATCGACTGCCACTTCGACAACGTTGGCTCCCCAGGAATATTCAGGATAAGCATTCCCGGCCAATTTTTCGCTGTCCCAAGACAAATGTTCCGGATAAACGTAATCCTTCACCACTTCAAATGTTTCCTCAGTCCAACGCTGTTTCATTTCGATGGCACATTCCTGCAACAGGCGTCCGACGATCATGACAGTCCGGGATGCGACAGTAGGGCCGGAATCGGGGCAGTCCGCGGTGTCCGGATAAGTTAGTTTGACTTGTTCGATCGGGATTTCCAAGGTTTGGGAGACAATTTTGCGCAAAGTGGTCAGTGCTCCTTGGCCAATTTCTGTGCTCGATACAAAAATACCTGCTGTATCGTCCGCATATTTCTTCAGTTTCACCCGTGATTTAAGCAGTTCCGCCTCGCCAGATCCAGTGAAGCCGCAGCCATGGAAGAAGAACGAGCAACCGATTCCCTTCCAGTAACTATTATCGGAGCCGAATGCGCTATGCTTCTCCTGATAACTGGACAGTCTGTTCACGGCTTCGGTGATTTCAGGCAGTTTGATGTCGGAATGGAAGACGCCGCCGGTCGAAGATGTGTCCCCTTTTTTCAGGAAGTAACTCCTTCGCCATTCAAGCGGATCGACACCCAATTCGGTCGCGATATGCGCCATATGCATTTCGATGGCAAAAAATGCCTGCGGTCCGCCGAAGCCCCGGAACGCGCCGGTCACGATGTTGTTGGTCGCATAGGCCTTCCCCGTCACTTTCAGGTTCGGGATGCCATAGACGCCGCAAACCGAAAAGATCGTCCGCTGCAGCACAACGCTTGAGAGGCCCGCATAGGCTCCGGCATCCAATTTGACGTCGATTTCCCGGGCGATGATGCGGCCTTCCGCATCCAGATGGCTCTTGATCCGGATGATGCTGGGATGGCGCTTGGTCGAGGCGCGGATGTCCTCTGGCCTGTCGAACAGCAATTGGACCGGTTTTCCCGTCTTGATGGCTGCCAAAGCAGCGTGGACTCCCGGAATCGAAGGATATTCCTCCTTGCCGCCGAAGCCTCCACCCGTCGGCAGCTGGACGACACGCACCCGTTCATCCTCCCAGCCGAGCGCCTGCTTCAGCCCGCTGTGGATATAATAGGGGCATTGCATCGAGCCGTAAACAGAGACGCGCTCACCATCATAGCTGCCCAGCATCGCTTGCGGCTCGATATAGACATGCTCCTGGTAGCCGGTGCGGAGTTCATCTTCGATTACCCGGACTGATTGGGCGATGGCCGCATCCGGATCGCCTTTTGCATATTCATAACCCACAAAATAAGGTTTGTCGCCGAAAATAAAGGAGCCTGCCTGCTTCATCGCGTCCTCGATTGAAAGGATCGGCGGCAGCAATTCGTAGTCCACTTCAATTTTTCCGATGATGTCGAGGATGATTTCCTTCTCCGCCCCGACAACGAGTAGGATCGGTTGTCCGATGTAATTGACTTCATCCACAGCAAGGAACGGCTGATCCTCATAGACGATTGGCACGATGTTTTTGCCGGGGATATCATTGTGATCGATAATCGTGTACCCTTCCGGCAGATCCGGCAAACGGACCGCGCGTATTTTTGCGCGCGGCACTTCGGAGCGCAACGTCCTTGCATACAGCATGCCTTCCGGATGCAGATCGGCGCAGTATTTGGCTTTCCCTTCCACCTTGTCGTCAAAATCGAAACGCCTTATGGATTTGCTGATGTTTTCCATCCCTTCACCTCGCTTCTTTCGCTTGAAAATAGTCCACTGCCTTGGCATAATCCTCAGGCGTGTCGATATCCCAAATAATCTCCGGACAATCCACCGCGATGATTTCCGCATTGTTTGAGCTTATGTATTCCTGCAGGCTTTGGCAGCGATCATCCGCCAACAGGCCTTCAATCGCACGGCGGCTCAATAGGACCGGATGCCCACATTTCCCCTGATAGGCCGGCAGGACGATATCCCCTTTATCCTGCAGCAGCTTGTCGGAGACTTCATGGGTAATGAAAGGGCAGTCGCCGGGCAGGATGAGGACACGCTCCCCTTCTGTATGCTCCAAGCCCATCTTCAAGGAGGAGAACATGCCTTTTTCGCAGGCTGGATTGTGAACGAAGACGACTTCCCGGCAGTGTCCGGCCGAAACCAGCACAGCTTCAACATGAAACCCCGTCACCGCGATGATACGGTTGCAGAACGGACGCAGGCTATCGATGCTTCTTTCGATTACGGTCCTGCCGTTCAGGTCCATCGTCATTTTTGAGTTTCCCATCATCCGGGAGGACTTCCCGGCGGCCAAGATGACGCCTTCGGTTCCCATTACATCATCCCTTCCCAAAACAAAAAAGATATCGCTTACATTTACGAACTGGTTTGTTCTAACCTATACATCCATTATACACCCGATTGTTCTGCTTCCCAATGGACAGGTTGAGAACGGAAAGGAAAATTGTCAGGGAAGCATTCTTGCTTTTGCGTCCTCCTTTACAAAACAAGCCACGCGCAAGTTGATTATGCGCGTGGCTTGTTCTATGGTTTTGTATCATTTTTTCCTGCCGGCTCCGTCGGGATTTCCGGTGACGCCGCGTTCAAAAGCGGCCAAATGGTTTTCGGAAGCTGCCATCAGACGTTCAAAGACGCTTCTGACATCATCCGGCAAATCTTCGGCCTCAAGGAATTGCCCATAAACAGAGATGTTTTTGATTTCGCCGGCCACACCTGCTTCAAAGCTTTCAGCCAAGGACGCCGGCAATTCAATACGGGCTTCCGCTTCATTTTCCGGAACCTCAAATCCGTAAGTTTCGAACAGCGGCAAAAGCAAGGAAATGTGTGTGCCTTCCGCCTTGGCGATGCTTGTGAATGGTTTGACTGTCCCGTATGCATCCATGATTGCTTCGTAGGCCGCTTCGGCCATGTATTCATCCTGGATAGCGTAAACCAACATTTCTTCTATTGTATACGTTTCGCCTTCGCTGACCGCTGCTGCGCCATATAATTCTTCATCCTCGGATGCCATGACACCGGTGCCACTTAACAATAACACTGCCAAAGCCCCACCCACAATTCCGTTCATCCATTTTTTCATTTTGATTCGCTCCCTTTTTTGTATGCTACGTGATCTTCTTCTCTACAGTTTCAGTATAGGAAAGAAGTATGTCGAAAGCATGGCAAAATCAGGGCAGAAAGAGAACGTTTTCAACGTCAAGAAAAGAAGAGTGTGAAAGTCACTCCCCTTCTTCTGAATTGGTGCTTTTGATTTCCCAATGGATGACGACCGTCAGCACAACCCGCAGGATGACGATGGCCGAGAGCACGATGAATTCATCGATTGTCTGGATGATGACCGTCTTCAGTATTTCCGCTGCCAGTTTGAACTCCAGGCTGAACGCCAACGCTTTGGCCAATTCGAGTTTCGGTTGATTGTTGTTCAGATTCAGCTTGTCCACAATGAACAGATACAACGACTTGACGCATCCATAAAGGATTATCAGGACGCCGATGCCCTCGATCAGGCTCGCAAGTGTTGGGATGACTTCGGTTAAGACTGCATGCAGATTCATGATACGCCTCCTTTATGTACTTGAGATACTCCAGCGGAACGATTCATTTTTTGCTCTGTTTCTTTTTTTGCTTTGCTTCTTCGACCCGGAAGCGGACTATCCGGCGCACAATTTCGTAAGGGATAGGCTTCGTCAAGGGAAATTGGATCGCGCCTTTTGAAGTCTTGTAATCCGTCAATTCTTCCTTGAAAGCCGCAACGCCGCTCGGTGCGGGATAGAACCCGATATGATTTTTCTGCACTGCAAAATGCACAAGGTTCCCATTCTGATAGAAGGTCGGCATCTGATAGCTGATTTTCTCGGTCGCATCAGGCGCTTCTTCCTTTATCACCCGGCGGAACTCCTGCAGGATTGCCTGGATATCCCGATCATAGCGGCTGATGTATGCATCAATCGTTTCAATTTTTATAGCTGATTCTTCCATTTTTATCCACCTCAACAGTCTGGATTTTTCGTTGTTTGCGTTCCTGTCACTAGTATATCATATGGCGATGCAAGTGCTTGCAAGCTTGGCGGATAGTAGGTATGATGATGTCAAAGAAGAGAAAAAGAAGAGAAAAAAACTGGACAAGCCCGCTCCCTAATCCCAATGCCTACAGACACTGATTCTGACTAACGCAACTATAATCGGAAAGTCTGGTTGCAGATTCACAACCCAATAAGGGAGTGAGAAAGATGCGCAATATTCTTAAAAAAACCAAAAAATTCCTCAAAAAATTTGGACCCGGCGTCATCACCGGAGCCTCTGATGACGATCCATCCGGCATCGTCACCTACTCGCAGACTGGTGCCATGTTCGGCCTTCATCTGTTGTGGCTTTCTCCGATTTCGTGCATCTTTGCGATTGCCATCCAGGAAATGTGCGGACGGATCGGGATGGTTTCGGGTAAAGGGCTGACAGGGATCATGAAACAGTCTTACCCTAAATGGATAAGCTATCCGGCAATCTCCCTTCTGTTCATCGCCAATACGATCAACATCGGTGCCGATCTAGGCGCGATGGCCGCGGTGGCCCAGATGGTGCTCGGTTTGCCGTTCATTTTTTGGATCCTAATCATGACTGCCCTGACCTTGGTCCTGGAAATTTTTATGGATTACAAGAACTATTCGAAATTCCTGATGCTGTTGACGCTTTCCCTGTTCGCTTATTTCTTCACGGCATTCACGGTCCGCCAGGATTGGGGAGCTGTCCTTCAGCATACCCTCATCCCAACCTTTTACCCTTCCCGGGAATTCACGCTCAATGTGGTGGCCTTTTTAGGTACGACGATTTCCCCTTACCTGTTTTTTTGGCAAGCGGATGAAGAAGTGGAAAAAGAGATTGTCGAGCATAAAATCAAAGGGATAGGCATCGGGAAACCCCGCATCTTTGTCAAGGACATCCAGGATATGAAGATTGATACGATTGTCGGGATGTTTTTTACGACAGTCACTGCTTTCATGATTGTGCTGACGACAGCAGGAACCCTTCACCTCAGCGGCATCACCACCATCAATTCCGCGGCGGAAGCCGCTCAAGCGCTTCGTCCCTTGGTGGGAGACTTCGCCTATTGGTTGTTCGCTTTGGGCATCATCGGAACAGGCCTGCTTGGTGTGCCTGTTTTGGCCGGATCCTCGTCCTACGCCATTTCCGAATTTTTCGGTTGGGAGACTGGTCTGGGTAAGAAACTGAAGGAGGCGCATGGCTTCTACGGCGTCATCACCATCGCCACGCTCATCGGACTGACGATCAATTTCATCGGGATCGATCCGATGAGGGCTTTGTACTATTCCGCAGCCATCAATGGCTTGATGGCCCCGCCCCTGATGCTGCTGATCCTCTTCATCGGGAACAACAAAAAAGTGATGGGCAGCCATACGAATCGCCGTTTGGGAAATGTGGTCGGCGGCATTGCAACGTTGGTGATGTTTGGCATCGGCTTACTGTTCTTGAAGGATTTCTTTGGCTTATAGCCTAGCAATCAGGTTGCCGTTTTTGCACCATTTCACTTCTTTTCAGGAAGTAATTCCATTTTCAAAAATATGTGGTATGATATGGATTGAAAATTTGAACGGTAAAGAAAGGAAAGTATAATGAACACACCTTCTATTTATGGATTGACTTTGGATCAGCTGGAAGCTTGGTTGTTGGAACAAGGCCAGAAAAAATTCCGCGCCCAACAGATCTGGGACTGGCTATATATCAAACGGGTCCTGGAATTCTCGGAAATGACGAACTTGTCAAAAGATTTGGTTGCCCTTCTCTCCGACAACTTCCTGCTGCAGCCCCTGAATCAAGTGGTCGTCCAAGAATCAGCGGACGGCACCACTAAATATCTCTTCCAACTGGAAGACAAACTGATGATCGAAACCGTCCTGATGCGTCAGGAATACGGGCTGTCCGTCTGCGTCACGACGCAAGTCGGCTGCGATATCGGCTGCACGTTCTGCGCAAGCGGCCTGAAACGCAAACAACGCGATCTGACTGCCGGCGAAATCGTCGCGCAAATCATGCAGATCCAGCACTACTTGGATCAAAAAGGCAATGGTGAACGCGTCAGCCACATCGTCGTGATGGGCATCGGCGAACCGTTCGACAACTACGACAATGTCATGGCTTTCCTGAACATCGTCAACCATGCCAAAGGTTTGGCAATCGGCGCGCGCCACATCACCGTTTCCACAAGCGGATTGGCTCCGAAGATCCGCGAATTCGCGGAAAACGGCCTGCAAGTCAACTTGGCGTTGTCCCTGCACGCACCGAACGATGAAATCCGCAGCCGCATGATGCGCATCAACCGCAAACACCCGCTGAAGGAAGTCATGTCCGCTATCGACGAATATCTGGAGAAAACAAACCGCCGCATCACTTTCGAATACATCATGATTTCAGGTGTGAACGACAGACCTGAGCAGGCGCAAGAATTGGTTGCCTTATTGAAGGATAAGCGTCACCTTTCCTACGTGAACCTGATCCCTTACAATCCGGTTGCCGAGCATATCAAATATGAACGCAGCACCAAAAAGGATATTTTGGCTTTCTATGATATCCTAAAAAAGAACAACATCAACTGCGTCATCCGTAAGGAACACGGCACCGACATCGATGCCGCCTGCGGCCAACTGCGCAGCAAGCATCTGGAAAAAGCAGCTAAATAATTGACCTTTCACTAAGCAACCTCGGAAAATGAGGTTGCTTTTTTAGTTACTCCTCATCAGGAGCGGTCTCCTGCATCCAACCTTTGAATCCGCAATGTGGGCAAGTCAACCGTTTGCCTTGCTTGCCTCCGTTCAACGACATCAGATCCGTAAGGAATTTGATTTTGAATTTGCGCCGGCACTGTGGGCATTCGTACGCATTCACGCACGAATGGTAGTAGACGATCGCGAACAACGCAGCGATTCCAGCCAAAATCATCAACGCCGGATAAAAGCCGCCTGCTCTCTCAGCCGCAGGAAAGCCAACCACCAAGAACAGCACATACCCCGCAACCGCAAGCATCGTGACGATATCCGATTTCCGGTTTTTCCCATTTTTTGCCATGCCTCATTCTTCCCTTCCTGTTTCTGATTCAATCATAACACTTTTTGGTTGGGCACTAAAAGTGTGGTATATTGGAACCAACAAATTAAGTCCATTGGCAATAACAAATTTGACCATTGGAGACGGAGGAATAGTATGAGCAGAGTAATCCTTACGACTGAAAGCGGTGCGGATGTCCCGGCTGATTTGGCAAAGAAACACAATATCCAGATTGTCCCGATGCACGTCATCATGGATGATATCGATCATCTTGATGGATCTTTTCCGGTCACGGATCTGTATGATTATTACGAGCGGACCAAAAAAATACCTTCCACTACCGCAACCAATCCGAACGAATATACCGCTTTTTTCGAAAAGATCCGCTCTGAGCAGCCCGACAGCATCATCGTGCATATCGGCTACACCTCCAAAGCCTCTTCCTCATTCCAGAGTGCCGTGTTGGCGGCGGAAGATTTCGAGAACATCCACCTCATCGACGCCCTGAACGTATCCGGCGGCTTGGCCGCGATCGTGCTTTATGCCGCCGATTTGCTTGAACAGGAGCCGGATATCGCAGTGGAAAAACTGGTTGCCGCCATCGAAGCAGCAGTGCCGCGCGCGCACTTCTCGTTCATGCCATCCGGTCTCGAGTTCCTGAGGGCAGGCGGCCGCGTCTCCAACGCAGCTTATTTGGGTGCATCCCTCCTGAAGATAAAACCGACGATCGAATTGATCGACGGCAAATTGGTTTCCACAAAAAAATACCGCGGCAAGATGAGCCGCGTCGTTGTCGATTTTTTTGATGACTACCTGAAGGCTTACGCCATCGAAGACAATAAGCTGTACCTCATCCAATCGCTCGGCTTGGATGAAGAAATCATGACCCAAATGGAAAACTACGCGAAGGAAAAAGGTTTCCAGGACGTCACTTGGGTCCAGACCGGCGGCGTCATCACTTCCCATGGCGGTCCCGGAGCTTTCGGGATTGCCGGAATCGAAAAATCAGCAAACGCCGAATAAAAGAAAAAACTTCTGCATTACGGAATTATTCCCGTGCAGAAGTTTTTTTGCTTGTCCACTAAATTTCTTCGATATCCTCGGGAAGGATCGTGAAAAGATCGGCGTCCTCGTCTTCGGCCAAGCGGTTGCTTTGGTGCAGCTTCGCCTTCTCGAAGAGGCTCCTGGCTGTGCGGGCATTACCGAAATGGCTGTCGCGCGTTGTATAGGACTGCACGAACAGGTTCTTCACTTTCTCTTGGGCTTCCTCCGTCAACACAAAACCTTGCTGGGTGGCAGCCATGTGGAAGATTTCCGTCAGTTCTTCGCTGTCGTAATCCGGGAAATCGACCGTGTAGGCGATCCGGCTGCGGATGCCGGAGTTCATGCTGAGCATCTGCTCCATCTCGCTCGGATAGCCTGCCATGATGACGACCAACTTGTCGCGGTTGTCCTCCATCTCCTTGATCAAAGCGCTGATGGCTTCATAACCGAAGTCGTTTTCGGAGGCGGAATAAAGGGAATAGGCCTCATCGATGAACAGGACGCCGCCGTAAGCTTCCTTGATTTTCTCCAATGTCTTCGGTCCGGTCTGGCCGACGTACTGCCCGACCAGATCTTCCCTTGTGACTTCGATCATGTGTCCGCGCTTCAGCACCCCGATGGATTTCAGGATTTGGCTGATCAGCCGCGCGATGGTTGTCTTGCCTGTGCCGGGATTCCCGGTGAAGACCATGTGCAAGGACAAATCGTTCATCGGATGCCCCATCTTTTCGCGGCGCTTTTCGGCGCGTACATAATTCATGATCGAGCTGACTTGTTTTTTGACATCCTTCAACCCAACCAAATTGCGCAGCTGCGCCATCAAGTCTTCAATGTTGTCACCGAACAGTTGGTTGGGATCGATGCCGAAATCGAGCGGCTCGAGGATGACCAGATCAGCCTTCGTCACGGACTTTTCGCTGAGGCGGAAGGCCCGTTCCCGCATCGCTTCTTCCATAATGTTCCGGACGGCACGGGCATTGGCGAATTGCGGAACGACTTTTTCCTGATTGATTTTGACCTTGAAAGCCTGCTCGGCTTCCTCGGTCAGCGTATAATGGTTATCCTTGGCTTGTGCCTTGGCGATTTCCAGCAATTCCTGATCGGAAAAATCCTCGAAATCGATCTGCATGTTGATGCGACTCGACAAGCCCGGGTTCGATTTCAGCAACTGCTTCATGCCGGTATCATAACCCGCAAGGATCACAATGAAATCATTGCGGTGATCTTCCATCGCTTTGATCAGAGTATCGATGGCTTCGGAGCCGTAATCGAGCGAATCGCTGTCCGAGGACGCCAAGGAATAGGCTTCATCAATGAACAGCACGCCGCCCATGGCCGATTCGATCACGGCCTTTGTCTTCTGGGCGGTCTGCCCAACATAACCACCGACCAGATCCGAGCGATCGACTTCCACCAACTGTCCCGATTCAAGGATGCCCAGGGAATAGAAGATATCCCCCAGAATCCTGGCGACCGTCGTTTTCCCTGTGCCCGGATTGCCGGAAAAGGCGAAATGATAGGAAGGCTGTTCATTCTTCTCGATCGACAGCATATAGGCCCGTTTTTTGTCGTATTCGACAAGCTTCACGATCCGGTTGATGGTCTCCTTCACTTCCGCCAGACCGATCAGCTCATTCAGTTCGGCCAGGGACTCTTCCAAGGAGACTTTGACTTTCCTGTTGGAATGGGCGGCATCCATATGGAAATAATCGGCATGCGGTACCCTTCTTGCCAGCCGGCTTGACTGCATGGTCGCAATCAGCTTGCCGACTTTTTCGGTGCTGTGCGAAAGCGGCCGTGTCCGCTCCAATTCCTTGTGGATGCGGCGGCATTCATCGAAACGGCCGTGGATGTAGTAGGCATAGACGCGATCGTACTCGATGGCATCGTCATAGCCGTATTTCTCGGATTCTTCGATGGAAGCGAGGATCGTTTCCAGTTCCTCTTCCTGCTGCAGGTAGATCTTCGATTTCAAACGCAGAGCCGCGAAAGATTTCGGACTGTGCTCCAGCACCTGATCGACGAGTTCCAGTGCCCGAGGCAAATCGTTCTTTTCGAAGGCCATCTTCGCCAGGACGAGGGCCGCTTCCCAATTGGCGGGGTTGCGGGTGAAGGCGGCTTGCGCATAGCTCTCCGCTGCCTTGTCGTCTCCGTCCTCCGTATACAGTTTCGCCAGCAATGTCAGATAGGAATCGCCGGTGCCGTCCAATTCCACTGCCCGCAATGCATAATGCATCGCTTTTTCGAGATTGCGGTTCTTGTAGTGGCTGAGCCCCAGCAAATAATTCACATGCGGATGATCCGGATGCGTCCGGATGGCTTCCATCAGGACAGGGACGCTGCTCAAGGACATGTTTTTCCTGATGTTGTTTTCGATCCCTTTCAGCCTCTCGTCTATGTTTTCAGTTAAGTTCTCGTCTGTCATCCGAAGCTTCTTCCTTCCGTTCGTATATTCTTTTTATTTAAAATGGACCTTTTCACGATGCCCTTTATTTTAGCACAATTCCGTCCCTTTTCATGCGTTTATGCTTACGGCTTTTCCGTTCTGGCCAGGGTATCTGCCCAAAAAGGCTATCTTTTGAGTTTGCCTTCCGACAGGGTTATACTTTGGTTGAAAGCGAAAAGAACTGCGTGCCATCCCAGACTGGAGGAGTTATATATGATTTACACGATCACACTGAATCCGACCATCGATTATATCGTCACTGTCCCTCAATTGACTTTGGGCCATTCCCATCACATGCAGGATGAACTGATCACGCCGGGAGGGAAAGGCATCATGGTTTCGCGCGTCCTTAAAGCACTCGGGATTCCCTCGATCGCGCTGGGCTTCCGCGGGGGCTTCACCGGTGACTTTGTGCGCGACTACATGGAGGAACTGAATATCCTCAACCAATTCACTGTGATCAAGGAGCGCACCCGCATCAATCTCGTCCTGAAGTCAGACCAGGATACCGAAATCAGCGACTACGGTCCCAGCGCAACCGATGAGGAGGTCGCCCGTTTCCTGAAAGGCTTCGAGGACATCTCGACGCAGGATTTTGTAGTGATGTCGGGCAGCAAGCTCCCTTCCATGCCGAAGGATTTTTATGAACAGTTGATCCGCTCCTTGCATGAGGAAGGTGTTCCTTTTGCCTGCGATATCACGAAGGATGAATTGCGGAACAGTTTGCAGTACCATCCCTTGGTTGTGAAACCCAACCAGAAGGAAGTCGGCGAATTTTTCGGACGGACTTTCACCACTTGGCAGGAGGTTGTCCCTTACGGCAAACAACTGGTTGAATTGGGCGCGCAGCATGCCATCGTTTCCTTGGGCGGGGATGGCGCTTTACTCTTCACAGCGAATGAAGTCATCTATGCGCCGCCTTTATCCGGGAAAGTCGCCAACCCGGTCGGATCCGGAGATTCCATGGTGGCCGGGTTCGTCGGCACCTTCATCCGGACAGGGGACGCTTCGGAAGCTTTCCGGGTAGCCGTAGCCGCCGGAACCGCGACCGCCTTCTCCCCGGATATCGCAACCACTGAAGAAATCGAGGCGCAATTGGGCCGCGTTGTCCTGGAAAAAATCGAATAGCATACAAAATTTAAAAGCGTGCCCAGTCCTCGTTTAGAGGACTGGGTACGCTTTTCTGTTCATCTTTTTTATCAGCCTTCTGCTTCGGCCATTTCTTCCGCCAGGTTGTGGTATTCGATTTCTTTGTCCATGAAATCATCGGATTGGACGGCGAAATGTTGCGTGATGCTTTCGATGGTTTGGATTTCGCATTTTGCTTCGTCAACGATGTAATCGAGGATGTGTCCGCCAAATTTACGGTCGTCGCTGATGAAATGGCAATGGAAGCCCCCTTTGGCTACCCCGTCAAACAATTCCGGCGTATAGATGCCGATTGCGGTTCCCTGCATATCGTAGGCCTCAAACTCCGGCTGGACGCGTGTCGCTTCAATCAGGCGCGGATAGGGCTTCTGCTGCTTCGGCACCGCCCGCGTATGCATGTACTCGAAATGCCCAGTAATCTTAACGACCGAGAACACATTCCGGCTGCGCACGCGCTTGACGATGTCCGAGCGTACTTTTCTCAGCGTCATCGGCCGGTCGATGTCGTATTCGCGGTCCGGTCGGAAGAACGTCACCGCGGCATGCGGCGTTGTCTGCGATGGATCCACGCTTGAAATCGAACCGTCCTCCTTCGCTTGGTAGGCGATGCCGTCCAGCAGGATCAGTTCCCCTTCAAAATCATGGAAAGTTCCGATCCCGATGTCCCCATGCTTCAATAGTTCTTCGAATGTCAGGGTCCCGTCGAATACCCCCGCCATCAGATCCCCTAGCGTTTGATGCTGATACAATATACTTTCGCCCATCTGCTCCCGCCCCTTTTTGCCCTTATGCAATCATTTTTTTGACTGATCATGATAGCCCATTATATCACAGCGGGAAGGCGTCAAACAATCGCGTCTTCAGGGGTATCAGGCGCTGGGCGACCAGAATAGGGGCCGCCCCGAAAACGAGACAGCCCTCCATTCATACTATATTACGCTAGTTTAGTCTCCAGGTAATCAACCAAAACATCTTTCGGATGGTAGCCGGTCAGTTTTTCCACCGGTTGTCCGTCTTTGAACAGAACCATTGTCGGAATGCTCATGATGCCGAATTGTGAAGCCGTCATTTGGTTATCATCGATGTTCAGTTTGACGATTTTCACTTTGTTGTCCATCTCTTCTTCGATTTCTTCCAAAACTGGTCCTAGCATGCGGCAAGGTCCGCACCAAGGCGCCCAAAAATCCATCAATGTCAAACCTTCTTGTACTTCACTCTGCCATGTTGCGTCTGTTACTTGTGTGCTCATTTTTTATCTGTCCTTCCTTAAACTGTATATTTTTACTTTAATTTCTTATCAACAAAACGTATTATACCCCACCCGGTATTATTAGTAAATAAAAAAGATTTAAAAGTAAGCAAGATGATTGACAATCCATTGTAACAGGCATAATATAGTTAGGGCACGAACTATATGGGTGGTGAAAAATAATGAGCAACACAGACCTGCTGGGATTCCGGATCAGATCGGTTTGGCAACAAGTTAAGCGCCTTATGAACAGGCACTTGACCGAAAATGATGGGTATGGCCTGACCGGCATGCAATTTGCGATCGTTTCCTACATCGCGAAAGAATCCGCAGAGAGGGACGTCTTCCAGAAAGATCTCGAGCAGAAATTCGACATCCGCAAATCGACCGTCACAGGCATCCTGAATACGATGGAGAGGGATGGTTTGCTGCTTCGGGAAACCGTTCCTTATGACGCCAGACTGCGGAAAATGATCCTGACGGATAAGGCGTTGCATGCAAAAGAAAATACGGAACAAGTGATTGATTCCGTGGAGAGCCAGTTGTCCAAAGGCTTAACCGAAGAAGAAATCACGACTTTTTTGAGCATTCTCGAAAAAATCTCGAAAAATGCAGAAGGTTGATTGCCTCAACAATTTCTAAGAACACCCAATAATTATTTACGGAAAGGATTAACGCTATGATAAAAAAACTCATGGGCAGCATACGCGAGTATAAAAAGGACTCGATCCTTGCCCCTATATATGTCACTTTGGAAGTCGTCCTTGAAGTGCTTATCCCTTATCTGATGTCTATGATCATCGATAAAGGGATCGGAGAAGGAGACATGCCGTTCATCATCCGAATCGGACTGATTTTGATTGTCTCCACCCTCTTTTCCTTAGGTTTCGGAGTTTTGTCCGGTTTGCATGCGGCAAAAGCTTCGGCCGGATTCGCAAAAAACATCCGCAAGGACATGTACTACAATATCCAGGATTTCTCATTTTCGAATATCGATCAGTTCTCGACGTCCAGTCTGATCACACGTCTTACGACGGACATCACAAACGTCCAGAACTCCTACCAGATGATCATCCGGATCATGGTCCGGGCGCCACTTATGCTCGTGTTCTCATTGATGATGGCTTTGAGCATCAACAGCGAACTCGGAATGGTCTTCCTTGGCGCGATCCCGTTCCTGGGCTTCGGTCTCTACCTGATCATGTCACAAGCTTTCCCAATTTTCCAGAAAGTGTTCCGCACCTATGACAAGCTGAACCGTGTCGTACAGGAAAATCTTTACGGCATCCGGGTCGTCAAGTCCTTTGTCCGTGAAGAGCACGAAACCGAGAAATTCAAGTCGGTCTCCAAGAAAATCTACACTGATTTCACCAAAGCTGAAAAAATCTTGGCCTTCAACAGCCCGTTGATGCAGTTCACGATGTACGCAAGCATTCTGACGTTGTCCCTATTGGGTGCGCGCATGATCGTCTCCGGTTCGATGACGACAGGCCAACTGATGAGTCTGATCACATACGCTTCCCAAATTCTGATGAGCTTGATGATGATTTCGATGGTCTTTGTTATGGTCACGATCTCCCGCGCTTCAGCGGAGCGGATTGTGGAAGTACTGAGTGAGGACAGCGACCTGAAGAACGGCAGCAATCCAATCGTGGTCATTCCTGACGGATCGGTAACTTTCGAGCAGGTGGATTTCAGTTACACCAACGATCCGAAGAAGCTTGCTTTGAAAAATGTCAGTTTTTCCGTCAAATCAGGGGAGACGGTCGGCATAATCGGCGGTACCGGCAGTGCCAAAACATCATTGGTCCACCTTATTCCGCGTCTGTATGATGCAACCGGTGGTACGGTGAAAGTCGGCGGCATCGATGTACGCGATTATGATATGCAAACATTGCGTAGCGAAGTCGCTATGGTGCTCCAAAAAAATATCCTGTTCTCAGGAACGATCAAAGACAATCTGCGCTGGGGCAATCCCGCCGCTACCGATGAAGAGCTGATGAAAGCGGCCAGACAAGCGCAAGTCGATGAATTCATCCAACGCCTTCCTGATGGATACGACACTTATATTGAAGAAGGCGGCACAAACGTTTCCGGCGGGCAAAGACAACGGCTCTGCATCGCCCGCGCTTTGGTTAAACAACCAAAAATCCTGATTCTCGATGATTCGACCAGCGCCGTGGATACGCGGACGGACTCCTTGATCCGGACCGCTTTCAAGCAAGAAATCCCGAACACAACCAAATTCATCATCGCCCAGCGCGTCTCTTCCGTGCAGGATGCCGACAAGATCATTGTGATGGAGAGCGGCAGCGTCAATGGCATCGGAACGCACGATGAATTGCTGGCAACAAACACGATTTACCAAGAAGTCTACTATTCACAAACGAAAGGGGGAAAAATTGCTGATGAAGCCTAATCAACCAAAACGGCGCGGAGCCAAAGATGCCGGCAAAACGACAAAACGCCTCCTGTCCTATATTTCCAAAGGCCACAAATTCACCTTTAGCCTTGTATTGATCTGT
The DNA here is from genome assembly GCF_900112935.1 of Trichococcus pasteurii. GTDB lineage: Bacteria > Bacillota > Bacilli > Lactobacillales > Aerococcaceae > Trichococcus > Trichococcus pasteurii. The sequence goes on along the minus strand of NZ_FONM01000001.1, from coordinate 79,474 downwards.
ATCCTCATAAGCGCCCTTGCCAATGTTGTGGGTTCGCTTTTCCTTAAGACGCTGATTGATGAATATATCACGCCTTTATTGGGGGTAACCAACCCAGTCTTCACCAGCATGTACCGTGCAATCGCAATGATGGCCGGCATTTACATGGTCGGTGTCGTGGCGACTTATGTCTACAACATCCTGATGGTCTCCATTTCCCAGGGAATCCAGAAAAAAATCCGCGATGAGCTGTTCGCGCATATGCAGACCTTGCCGATCAAATATTTCGATACTCATGCGCACGGGGATGTCATGAGCCGCTACACCAATGATATCGATACTTTGCGCCAGATGCTTTCGCAAAGCATCCCGATGGCCTTTTCTTCCCTGGTCACGATCATCAGCGTATTCGCTGCGATGCTGGCGGTAAGTTTGCCGCTGACGCTAATCGTCGTCCTGATGGTCGCTTTGTCGATCACAGTCACGAAAACGATCGGCGGCAAGAGTTCCGTCAACTTCGTCAAGCAGCAGCAGACGCTCGGTAAAGTGAATGGCTATATCGAGGAAATGATGCATGGGCAAAAAGAAGTGAAAGTCTTCGGACGCGAAACGGAATCCAAGGAACGTTTCGATAAACTCAATGACGAGTTGCGCGAGAGCGCGACGAACGCAAACATCTACGCAAATATCCTGATGCCGATCCTGGGGAATCTGGGCTTCCTGCAATATGCTCTGATCGCTATGTTCGGAGGAGCCATGGCTGTATCAGGTTTCGGCGGCCTGACCTTGGGGGCGATCGCTTCCTTCCTGCAGTTGAGCCGTTCCTTCACGATGCCGGTCAACCAAATCTCCCAACAAGTTTCATCGATCGTGATGGCTTTGGCGGGTGCTGAGCGGATTTTCGAATTGATGGATGAACAACCGGAGTTGGATGAAGGCACCGTAACCTTGGTGAATGCAACCATGGTCGGTGATGAAGTCAAGGAAGCCGAAAACCATACCGGACTTTGGGCATGGAAAGTGCCTCAAGCAGACGGATCGGTCCGCTATACGCAACTGACCGGTGATGTCCGATTCTTTGACGTCGACTTCTCCTACAATCCCGACAAACAGATTCTGCATGACATCAGCCTCTATGCCCATCCCGGCGAGAAGGTCGCTTTCGTGGGATCGACGGGCGCCGGCAAGACGACCATAACGAACCTGATCAATCGTTTCTACGATATCCAGGACGGAAAAATCGTTTATGACGGCATCGACATCTCAGACATCAAGAAAAATGACCTGCGCCGTTCCCTGGGTATCGTGTTGCAGGATACCAACCTCTTTACCGGAACGATTCTTGAAAATATCCGTTACGGCAATCTGCACGCATCCGATGAAGAAATCTATGCGGCAGCACGCTTGGCAAATGCCGATGATTTCATCTCCCGTTTGCCGTTGGGATACCAAACAGTCATTTCCGGCGACGGTGAAGGCCTATCCCAAGGGCAGAAGCAATTGCTTTCGATTGCCCGTGCGGCTGTTGCCGATCCTCCCGTCATGATCTTGGATGAAGCGACTTCCAGCATCGATACGCGGACGGAATCGATTGTTCAGCGCGGCATGGATGCTTTGATGCACGGACGCACCGTATTCGTCATCGCCCACCGCCTGTCCACGATCCAGAATGCCGATGTGATCATGCTGATGGAACAAGGCCGCATCATCGAACGCGGCGATCACGAGAAATTGATCGGCGAGCAAGGAAAATATTATCAGCTTTATACAGGAGCATTCGAGCTCGAATAAAGCATTTAAGAAAAGCGGAACGGGTTCGTTCAGCCCTGAAAGAAATTTAGGAAATCTGGCCCTGAATGAGCATCGCAGAGCGCAATGGGTCAGATTTATCTAATTTCCGAAGGGCTAACCCGTGAAGCTAGCCATCATTTTTGGATGCATGGAACGCTTTACAAACATGTGAAACACCCCGCAGAATGGGCGCTCCGAGTAGGAACTGCCATTCTGTGGGGTGTTTTGTCATGCAGCCAATTTAGATGAAACAAGGAGCAGCGCGTGGTAAAATTATCACGAAGGATGATTCATCCACCTGGCATCTGCCGATTGCCGGCCCGAGAGAAAGAGGTCCTTGCGATGACTGAAAAGAGAGTTTTCCGATCAGATGCATTCGTGATCCGTTCCTTTGTTGCCGGCATCCCATTCATTCTGATGTTCGGCGGCCTGTCCCATTTCGCATTCGCATGGTTAGGGAATGCGGAATGGGCAGCACCTTTCGTCCCCGTGAACGAGAGTGTCTGGGAACATCTGAAAATGAGTTACTGGTCCACCTTCCTGTGGTTTTTCTTCATCTTCCTCTTTTTCGGAAAAAAGCACCTGCTTTCGCCATCCCGCTGGTTGCTGGCGGGAATCGTGTCCATGCTGTTCTGCCCGCTCCTAATCGTCACCGGATTCTACACGCTCAAAGGCGCTTTCGGCATCGAATCCCTTTTCACTGACGGGCTGCTGTTCATTTTCGGCATCACCAGCGGTCAACTGTTGGCTTTCCGCACCTATCGATATGTCGAGCCTCGCCGCATTTTGCTTGGAGTGGCAGCCGCTCTCTGGCTTCTTTTCACAATTGCGTTTGTGCTGTTCAGTTTCCAGCCCCCCGCCCTGCCGCTCTTTCTGGACACACCGACCGGAAGCTACGGGTTTTAGATTGACTAGGGATGAATCAGGTTCAGGTGCGGCTGCTTAGATACCGACAAGAATAAATGACATCACATAAATGGAAAAGAGCGGAAAAGCCCTCGCAGTGGATGGCTTTTCCGCTCTTTTAATACAGGATATCGTTGCTGATCGTGGTGTAGAACAGCTCCTTGATCCGGGCCGGATCCTGCGTCTGGCCCAGGATCCACATCAGTTTGCATACGACCGCTTCCGTAATCATGTCGTAGGCTTCCAGAATATTGACCCGGGCCTTCAGTTCGTGTCCGACTTTGTAGATTTCCATGTCGCTGCCTTCATTCGGGACCTGCGTCGTCATGACAACCGTCTTGCCTTTTCCGATCCAGTGATTGATGACCTTGAAATATCCATACTCGGGCGCCGAAGGGATGCCGCCCACTCCATAGCTTTCGATGATGACGGCATCGTTCCGCTCAAGCATGTAAGCAAGAATATCCGAATCCACTCCCGGCGTAAGCTTGAACAAAGCGACCTTCGCATCCAGACTATCATAGAAACGCGGTGCTCCCGCTTTTTCCTTCGTGATGTAGGAGATCACGCGGCCGTCCTGGATGATCGCCAAATAAGGGTAATTGATGCTGGAAAAAGCCTGGAAGCTTTTGGAATGCGTCTTCCTTGCCCGTGTTCCGAGGATGACCTTCCCGTTGAAGACGATCTGGACACCACTGGCGGAATCGGACGATGCGTACAGGAAACTATCGAAGAGATTCGTCTTCGAATCGGTGATTTCCATATTGATCGGCTTTTGGGCACCGGTAATGATGATCGGTTTGGGGGAATCCTGGATCATATAGGAAAGCGCGGCAGCCGTATAAGCCATTGTGTCGGTTCCGTGGGTGACGACAAATCCGTCATATTGTTCATACTTTCCCCTGATGGTGTCCGTCATCAGCACCCAAATGTCTGGCGCGATGTTGGTGCTGTCGATATTGCAGATCTGCAGGGTATCGACCTCGCATATTTCGGAGATACCGGGGATAAAAGCCAGTATCTCTTCGGATGTCAGCTGGGGATCGAGTCCGTTCGGCGTTATTTTGGAGGCGATCGTACCGCCCGTTCCGATCATCAATATCTTTTTCTTAGTCACACATTCACCTGCTTGTTCATTATTTTTGATTTTGCCGGCATCTTCCGGTCAATAAACTACGACCGGGGTGCCCACGGAATAGGTATTGTAAAGCGTTTGGACCGCATAGTAAGGGGTGTTGACGCAGCCGTGCGATCCCAAATACAGATAAAGGTCGCCGCCGAAGCCTTGGGTCTGCCAAGAGGCGTCATGCAAACCGTAGGCATTCCCCAAAAATGGGATCCAATATTGGACAGGCGACTCGTAATCTTCACCGATCAGGACACTCGGCGATTCCTTATACGGCTGGATCGCGAACAGCCCTCTCGGCGTCGGCATCGAAGGCCGGCCGGTTATGACCGGAGCGTTGACGATCTGCTGGTTGCCGATATAAGCCCAGACGCGCTGGTAGGCGATGCTGATGATGATGAAGCTTGAGCCGACATGGTAGTTGGTGCCGGCATTCGTACGGAAGTTGCCATCCTGGACAGTCCAATCGGGTCCCGTCGGATAGGTTGGGACAGGCGGTGCAACCGGAACAGGCGGCGGTTTCGGTACGTATTTCATGAAAGCGACTGCCGTGTTCCCCGGCGCTACGGCATCTTTTTGGACCAATTGCATCTGGACGGCGCTGACGTCATAGTCGTAACCTTGTGTTCCAGCCGTTTCGCCATTCTTGGCCCAATCCAGCCATCCCACTCCGGGCACATGGACCTGATAATAGATATCATAATGCGCAGCCAGTTCATCCGTCAACTGCATTTCGATCCGCTCGATGCGTTGGCCTGTTCCGGGCAGTCCCGCTTCCAATCCGTCCTGCGTCCACTCGAACCAACCGTTTTCACTTGTGGCGGCTCGGTAGGAAACCGACCCTGGATAAGGCTGGGAGGCCAATTTCGCCTGCAAGCCTTCCAAGGATTGCGAAGAATCCGGAGATCCGCTTTGTCCCGGATTGAGGACAGGCTCCTGCCAACCCGAACCCGTCAGATAGCTGCCGTAGGACAAAACAGGTTCGGTCCGTTTGATGAAGCTCTGCTCACGTTTGCCTAAAAAAGTCTGTTCCTTGTTCATCAGAACGATTTCGATCCCTTCGATCGGATAGCGGAAACCATCTGTTCCGGCTGTTTCTCCGTTTCCGGCCCAGTCGAGCCATCCGAATCGGCTCGTTTGCACCCGGTAATAAAGATCGTATTGAGCCGCCAAAGCACCCGTAAGCTTGAATTGCACGGCCTCGACCGCTTCGCCGGCCCCTGTCGTTCCGGCCGTCTCGCCGTTTTTGGCATAGCCTGACCAACCACTGTCCTGACGATAAGTCCGATAAGAAACGCTGCCCGCTTCGGCCAAATGGGTCAAGCGCACCCGGATGGCTTCGAGCGGCAAAGCCGCCCCACCGCTGATTGCGCCTTCCTGGACTTCGGATTGCCAGCCGCTATCCTGTAAGTAAGTCGTATAAACTAATTCAGCGTTGCCGGCCGTTTGCGTTGAAGGCTGGCTATCCAGTGCCCTCAACAGGGCAACAACACTTCTTGTATGCTGCGTGATATGATCATTGCCGGTTTCGGCAAGCGCGCTCTCTATTTTTATGTGCGCTGGATGGTAAAGGTCCAGTAAACTTTGTTGGAGAACAGCACCGTTCTCCAACGAATATGCTGGAGCGGCGATGCGGGCAGGGGCTAATCCGGCAACAATGAACAACCCTAACAGAATAAACAAAATGTTCCTTCTCATGATAATCCCTCCCGGCAGGAGCAAAAGCGACAAGAATTGGAGCGTCCATTCGTAACCGCTCTCTTTCCTCTATTATACCAAATATACTCTGCTTACCAAAAATAAACAGTTGGACTTTTTTGATCAAAAGAGCGTGCCCGTTGACCAAAAATCAGACTAGCTAAAAATTCCAGGGACACCTCATGTCGAGGCGTCCCTGGAATTTATCTAAATACGATTAATTTTCTCTTTTCCGGAAAGCCAGTACCATCCCAATCTGGAAATAGCTGTAGTCGTCCCCAAGCTTTTCCTTGAGGGGTTTCAGGTGCTGATCCTCGGCTTCCTCGATTGCTCTGTTGATGGCCTCCGCCTGTTCAGCCGTGACGAAATCCGTCAAACGCATTTCGTAGGCCGACTGTTCAGCCAAATGACGGAAATGGTTTTCTATGGTCATCCGCGCCAATCCTCTGATGGCGATGATTTCCTCGACCGTCTTGCCTTCCTGGTACAGGCGGTAGGTTTCCTCAAAAGTAGTGCCGGCGTAATTTTTCTGAGCTGGTTTCGGGCGTTTTCCCGCGGATTCCGGATTGCCTGGCAGCTCTTTCTGCTCTTGCCGTTTTTGCTGCAGAACCGCTTCGGCATCAGGGAACTCTTTCAGATAATCGGAAATGACGCCCATGAACACCTCGCCGTAGCGCTCCAGCTTCGTCTCGCCGACCCCGGACAAACGCAGGAAGGCGTCATCATCGGTCGGAAAGTTGCGGGCCATCTCATGCAGCGTGCTGTCCGAAAAGACGATATAGGAAGGAATCCCGTGCTCATTCGCCATTTCCGTGCGCACACTGCGCAGCCGGTCGAACAGCTCGGTATCGTACAAGCCGCCTCCGCTCTGTTTGGCGGTTCCCTTTTCGCTCTCGACCGCATAGGACATCCCAACTTTTTTCCCTTCCTTCAGGATTTCCAGCGCTTTCGGAGTGACTTGGATCAGCGGGTACTGATCGCCCGTCACCTGCAAGTATTCATCCGCAATCAAAACACCGATCATTTCACGGATTTCCCCATCATTATAGGCGCTCATCAGTCCGTATGTCTTCAGTTGATCCAAGCCGAAATCGGTGATGCCCTTCTGTTTGCTCCCCGTCAGGATGCCGATGATTTTCTGGACGCCGTAACGCCCGCGCACCCTCACGACGCAGGACAGGATTTTTTGGGCTTCTTCAGTGATGTCGATCTGCTCTGTGCGGCGCAGACAATTGGAGCAGTGTTGGCAATCAAGCTCCGCTGTCGTTTCGCCGAAATATTCCAGTATGTACCGGCGCAGGCATTGGTTCGTGTAACAGTAATTGATCATCTTGTTCAATTTGTTGGTCGCTTCGCTGTCGTTCGTCTTGCTGTTCAGCAACTGATTGATGATGATGTCCTGCGTCGAAAACAGCAGGATGACGCGCGCTTCTTCTCCGTCACGCCCAGCCCTTCCGGCTTCTTGATAATAGCTTTCGATGTTTTTGGGCATGTTGTAGTGGTAAACGGTCCGAACGTTGCTTTTGTCTATCCCCATGCCGAAAGCATTGGTCGCGACCATGATCGGTTTGCGGTCGAACAGGAAATCATCCTGGTTCCGCTGGCGCTCATGTTCCGGCAGCCCGGCATGGTAAAGCGTCACGGCAAAGCCTTTTTGTTCCAATTTCTTCTGGACCGATTCCACATTTTTTCGGGTCGAGCAATAGATGATGCTCGCTTCCTTCGGATTGAGGTCCTTCACGAGGAACCTGAACTTGTCGGCGGGTTTTTCCACGCTGAAGGCCAAGTTGCTGCGGTCGAAACCGGTCACCAAGCGGAACGGATTCTGCAGGCGCAATTGGACCAAGATATCGTCCTGGACCGGTTCGGTGGCCGTGGCGGTGAAGGCGGCAACCCGCGGGCGCCTGTCGAAAACATCGTACAACCGGGCCACGCCTTGGTAGGAAGGACGGAAATCGCTGCCCCATTGCGAGATGCAGTGGGCCTCATCGACCACCAGCAACGGCACCTTCACAAAGCGCAACGCATTCATGAACGACTCGTTGTCGATCCGTTCTGGCGCGATGTAAAGCAGTTTGAGCTGGCCGGAACGCATGTCGTCCATCAATTGCATGAATTCTTCTCTGGAAAGCGTGCTGTTCAGGTACGCCGCGGCAATCCCCATTTCCCGCAGGCTATCGACCTGATCCTTCATCAAGGACACGAGCGGGGATACGACAATCGTCATGCCCTCCAGCAGCAATGCCGGCAGTTGGTAACAGAGCGATTTCCCTCCGCTTGTCGGCATGATTCCGAGCACGTCTTTCCCTTGCAGGGTATTCGTGATCAATTCCTCTTGGCCTTCCCGGAAACTGTCATATCCGAAATATTTTTTTAGCGTCGCGTACAATAATTCTTTGTCCTCCACTTGCACCCATCCTTAATTGTTTATCTTTTCCTGTTAACCGAATATTCCTGAAGGATCCTGCCTGCACTCAATAAAGCAATGGCGGACAGTCAGAAATGACCTCTTCATCATATCACATCCGCGGCCTCTTTTTTCGCACAAAAAATGTTACTATTCTGACTCAATAGGAGAATCTACTTATTAAATATGCAGATTATCCGCCTTATGTTTTGACCTGTGGTATATAATTATAAGGTGAATACGTCATGACCTACAGGAGTGAACAATATGGAACAGGAATTATCAAATGAACTATTTATCTGCGGGGGGTGCAATGCGAAGATCGGTCCCGGCGTTCTGGGCGACCTGCTCAGTCAGTTTCCGAAACAGGAGAACCCGAATTTTTTGGTCGGTTTCGACTCGTCCGATGATGCGGCGGTGTTCCGGATAGACGCCGAAACGGCCATGATCCAGACTTTGGACTTCTTTCCCGCGATGGTCGCGGATGCCACACTCTTCGGGGAAATCGCTGCAGCCAACGCCTTGAGCGATGTGTTTGCTATGGGCGGCGAAGTGTTGACGGCCATGAACATCGTCTGCTGGCCCGAAACAAAAAGCACCGATACACTCGGGAAAATTTTGGCTGGCGGCTTCAATAAGGTCCAGGAGGCAGGCGGCGTACTGGTCGGCGGACATTCGATCCACGACCCCCAGCCTAAATACGGCCTCTCGGTATTGGGAAGAGTCCATCCCGATCGGATCTACCGGAATGACACGTGCATCCCGGGCGATGTCTTGCTGCTGACGAAGCCATTAGGTACCGGCATCATCACGACGGCCTACAGCGCCGGAGAAATGGCCCAAGACTCCTTCGATCAAGCAGTCACCTCGATGACGACGTTGAATCGTTATGCAGCGGAAGTTCTGAAAAATTACACAGTCCACAGCTGTACGGATATCACCGGTTTCGGCCTGTTGGGGCACCTGTCGGAAATGGTCAGCGACCGCTGTTCAGCGACGGTCTATGCTGACAGTGTGCCTTGCCTGAGTGGAGCCTATCAGGGAGCCAAGGAATTCCTGATCACAGCCGGCGGGCAGCGCAACCGGAACCACCTGGAAGCCGATGTGGACTTCCAGATCGATGACTATGCCTTGGAGGAGATCCTTTTCGATCCACAGACATCCGGCGGACTGCTGGTGAGCGTCCCTGTCGAAGAAGCGGCCGCTCTGCTTGCCGAAATCGAGGCTTTGGGCCTTCCCTGCGGCATCATCGGCGAAGTTACCGAAAAAGGCGCCAAGAAGATTACGGTTGTCCATTGAGCAGAGAAAAAATATGACTTAACCAGGAGGAAACGTGTATGAAAAAAATAGATGCAGTCGGGCAAGCTTGTCCGATGCCGGTCATTTTGACCAAACGGGCTTTGAAGGAGAGCAACGGGGAGAGGGTGCTCATCAGCGTGGACAATGAGATCGCGACGCAGAACCTTGCCAAGATGGCGGAGCAGCTGAAACTTTCAGTCCAGGTCGAAAAGATCAATGACTCCCTTTATGAAGTCCAGCTTTCGGATCCGAATGCCGGCAACGAAGCACACGCCGCCGAACACACTGCGCTTCCGGAGCAAGCCACCGACACAGTCGCATCATCCGGCACAAGTTATGTCGTCGTATTGAACAGCGACTTCATCGGCAACGGTAACGAGGAATTGGGCCGTACGCTGATGAAAAGTTTCCTTTTCTCCCTGACGGAGCAGGAAGTCCTGCCCGACAAAGTACTCTGCTACAATGCCGGCGCGCTGCTGACGACGGAAGGTTCGGCCGTGTTGGACGACCTCAAAGCGCTGGATGAAGACGGCGTCGAGGTGCTGACGTGCGGCATCTGCGGAGAATTTTACGGCGTGAAGGACAAACTGGCGGTCGGTGCTTACACGAACATGTACCGCATCGTTGAGATCTTGCGCACAGCCAAGACCGTATCGCCATGATCGACCGCAAACACTACGGCATCATCGCGTTTCCGACATCCCAGGCCGCGGCATCCGCAGAAGCCGTTGTCCTGGATGCCGGGCGCGAATGCCGGCTGATCCCCATGCCGGAACAGATTTCGGCCGGATGCGGCCTTGTGCTGCAGACGCATCTTGCCGAACTGAACGCTGTCCGAGCATTGTTGTCGGAGCGTACCATTTCCAACGATGGCTGCTACGAAGTACGTTTTGAGAACCGGATAAAAACTGTGGAGGAATGGCATGACTGAACTTTATTATTTCGACAACAGCGCAACGACGCTGAAGAAGCCGGCTGCGGTGGCTGAAGCCGTCTATCACGCCCTCGCCGACGGTCAGCTGGGCAACCCGGCACGCGGCAGCCATACCGTTTCCCTGAACGCATTGCGTTTGACGGAAACGTTGCGCCAGAAAACGGCGGCCATGTTCGCCGTGCCGGATGCGGCAAACGTCGCTTTTACGGCCAACGCGACCGCCTCGCTGAACATGGTCCTGAAGGGCTTGCTGACGCCGGAAGACCACATCATCACAACCGTGACGGAGCACAACGCCGTCCTGCGTCCGCTTTATCAACTTGAAGAACAGGGCACTGCCCTCTCCTTTGTCGGTGTTGATGAATTTGGGACGCTCCTTTATTCCGATTTCGAGCGCTTGTTGCGAACAGATACCCGTGCAGTCGTGGTCAACCATGCTTCGAATGTCACCGGCAATGTGGCGGATCTGGAACGGATTGGCAGCTTCTGCCGGGAGCACAATCTGATTTTGATCGTCGACGCTTCCCAGAGCGCAGGCGTCCTCGCCATTGATATGGTGAAGCAGCACATCGATGTCCTCTGCTTCACCGGTCACAAAGGCCTCTACGGCCCGCAAGGAACCGGGGGCATCTGCCTCGGAGACAGACCCTTGGCGTTCGTGCCGGTGTTCACCGGCGGCAGCGGCTTCCATTCTTCCGACAAACAATATCCGACAGAGATGCCTACCCTGTTCGAGGCCGGCACCCAGAATGTCCATGGCTTGGCGGGCCTTTCCGCAGGTTTGGATTACATCGAGCAAAAAGGATTGGCTGAAATCACCCGGCAACTGCAGGAACTGACTTTCCGCTTCCATGAACAGATCAAGGACATCCCGGGAATCACCATCTACGGCAGCTTCGCTGAAACCGTGGAGCGTGCGCCGGTCGTTTCGCTGAATCTGGAGGGTTGGTCCTCCGGCGACCTCAGCGATGCGCTCTTCATGGATTACGCAATCGCTGTACGTCCCGGCGCCCATTGTGCTCCGCTCATCCACCAAGCTTTTGGGACAGAAAAAACCGGCATGGTCCGTTTCAGCTTCTCCAGCTTCAATACGGTGGAGGAAATCAACTACGCAGCCAAAGCGCTGAGGAGCTTGGCGGAAGAAGGATAAAAATAAAAAGTTGTCCGATAACCGGAAACAATCGGACAACCACAGCACGAGCGGCTTAATATAGCGACTATCTTCTTGTAAAACAACAAAACAGAGCAGCCAACCCATTCACGGGCAGCTGCTCTGTTTTGTTGGTTGATCAATCGTTCCTCTGCTTCATCCATTCCAGAATGGATTCGGCCGTTGTTGCGGCATCTTCGTTCCGGAAGATGGCGGCAAATTCCTTTTTGTTGAAATTGTAACGGGGATCATAGTATTTCACCAACAGATCCGCGATGACCGCGTCGAAATTCTGCTGGCGCACCTGTTCCTTGTAGCCCTCGACACGCGCCTCATTCAGATAAGGTTTCAAGCGGTCAAGCGCTGTGAGAAGCTCTGTTTCATTGCTGTGGAGATAATCTTTTTTGATCTGTCCGATCCGGTAATCCAATGAAGCTTCGATGTTCAGGTTAAGGCCCTTCTGCATCGCATCCACCAACGAAGGCGGCAATACGGCTTGTCCGATCCGCTTGCTTTCGCCTTCGGTAAAGACGATCAGCGGCTCCTTCCATCCAGCAGCGCTCTCGGCCAAAAGACTCTCGAACATTTTTTGGTTGTGCGGCTGTTTCTTCTTAAGGCCGACGCCTCCGAAGACGGACCCTCTGTTGTTGGCGCAGGCCTCCAAATCAAGCACATTGGCTCCGCGTTTCTTCAGTTCCTCCAGAATGGCTGTTTTCCCGGTTCCGGTATTGCCGTAGAGAGTCACAAATTGGACCTTTTCGAACAATACAGGGATCAGCTTATTGATCGTGCTGCGGTAGTTTTTGTAGCCGCCTTCCATCCGATGAACATTCATCCCCAAGGATTTGAGCAGGGAAAAAATTGAATTGCTGCGGAATCCTCCCCTGCTGCAGAAGATGACGACTTGGTCGTAGGCTTTTGTATACTCCTGGAAGAGGTTGAACATTTCCGGTAATCTTGGGGAAATGGTTTGGATACCGTGGCTTTTAGCATCATCGATCTTGCCGGCGACGTAAAGCGTCCCCACTGTTTTCCGATCCTCATCATCCAGGACTGGCACATTTACGGCGCCTGGTATGGTTGACTTCGCATACTCGGAAGGACTCCTGACATCCACATACAAAATCGATTTGTCTCCGCGTTGCTGTTCTATTTCTTCATACGTTGCGACTGGTTTCAATTGATTCACCACTTTCTGTTTCTTAGTATAGCCCCTGTCGGTCAGGAATGCCACCCGAAATCTTGAGGCAAGCGCATCAAAACGACCCGACAAGCTCCTCAATTAACGGAGACATGCGGGTCGTTTCGCATTCAATCGTTCAATTTTGCTGCATCTATTTCTTTGCTTTATGCACTTTCAACGCTTTGCCTTTGACGGTGCGGTTCTGCATCTCGGAAATCACAAAATGGCCTTTGCCGTTCAGGATTTCGATGTAGGTCACGTTTTCCTGGATCGTGATGATGCCGATATCATCCGCATCGATGCCGGGAATGTTGGTCAGCGTGCCGACGAAATCGATGGCGCGCAGTTTTTTCTTCTTGCCGCCGTTGAAATAGACTTTGGTGATGTCCTTGTTCAATTCCCGGTTGCGCGCGCGTTTGATGACTGGACGTTCCTGCAGTTTCTTTTCGAAAGCCGCTTTGTGATGCTGCACGAAGCGTGCGCTCGGCGGATCGATTTCGGTGATTTCCTGCTGCGCGAAGTCTTTCACTCCCTGCCAGGTTCTTTCCTCACTAGGCGTAACCAAGGTCAAGGCTACCCCTGTTTTACCGGCGCGGCCGGTCCTGCCGGTACGGTGGATGAAGCTTTCTTTCTCCTCGGGGACATCATAATTGACGACATGCGTCACGTTATCGACGTCAATCCCGCGCGCAGCCACATCCGTAGCCACCAAATAACGCAGTCTGCCTTTGCGGAAATCTTCCATGACGGCTGTGCGGTCATCCTGCACCATCCCGCCGTGCATCTTATCGATCGGTAAACCGGCTTTGCTCAAGAATGTGTACAGTCCGTTTACGGCTTCCTGCGTATTGCAGAAGATGATGCAGCTGTCCGGATTCTCAACGGTCAGCAGATCCAATAGTTGCTTGGGTTTGCCCGACTCTTGGACACGGATGAAGGATTGCAGAATCTTCGGCTTGGATGCCTCGTCGCTTTCCATTTTCACCGATACGCGGTCGTTCTTCATATAGAAGCTGGCCAAACGCACCACTTCATTCGGCATGGTCGCGGAGAACAACAGCGTTTGTTTTTGTTTCGGCAGGAAATCGATGATGGCTTCCACTTGCTCAATGAAGCCCATATTCAGCATCTCATCCGCTTCATCAAGTACCAGGTAGCGTATCTTGTCAAATTTCATTGTCCCTTTTTGCAGATGATCCAATACCCTGCCCGGAGTGCCGACTACGATATGGCTTTTCTGTCTCAATTCCGATTTTTGCGTATCGAAGGAAGTTTTGCCGAAGACAGCAGTAGCCTTGATCCGCTTCAACCGTCCGATGTTGGTGATGTCCTCTTTCACTTGCAGAGCCAGTTCCCTTGTCGGAACCAAAATCAGCGCCTGCGGACGGTTTTCCTCCCAGCTCACACTTTCGCACAACGGTACGCCGAAACTGACGGTCTTGCCGCTGCCGGTCTGCGATTCGACAATGATATCTTTGCCCTTTAAGGTCAGCGGGATGACCTCCTGTTGTACTTGCGTCGGTTTGAAATAACGCAATGCCTTTAGTGCCGTAACGATTTCTTCGCTGATTGCGAAGTCTTCAAATGTTGTATAATTCATCTTGTCCTACTTTCACTTTTGATTTGTCGTCTCAGTATAACAGGAAAAACGTAATAAATCCGCGTTTTTGTGAAATCGAGTGTGCGGGACGGAATTAAAAACGGAACTGGATCTGAATCCCGCAAAGGGTTCCGCTTCCAGTTCCACCATCACCGTTTGCGCCAGTTCACTCTTCGCAGAACAGCCTGATCCGCTCGATTGCTTGCTGCGCCAGTTCATCACGTTTTTCCTGGTAAGCTTCTTTGTCGAATGTTTTATTCTTATCGACGTAAGGAATATTCTGGATGCTTTCCAAGTTTAACGTCGTTCCGCCTTCCTCCGCTTTGGCCGTGTAATTTTGCCGCACGAAAGAATCTTCGGCCGGATCGACTGTGTCCACCCGGATGGCTGCGCGCATGACGAATTCTTCAGGGAACAGTTCCGATTGCTGCACTTCGATGTTCACCGGCACCATTTTCCCGAACATGTCGTATTCCGCTTTGTAGACACTGGACAGGCCGCCGTCCCCGCTGATCTGCTTGACGATCTTCAGACCCTCATGGATTTCTTCCCAATTCCCCACATTGGCGGCATATTGCCATACCTTTACCAGCGGCGCTTCGATAAAAATGCTTTTCTTGATGTTACTCTTGATATAATCCATTTTTATTCATCCTTCCTGCTGATTGAACCTACTCTACTGCCCTCATATGCGACTGTGATAGCGTTATCTTTATCCTCATTATAATAAAATAAATTCCCTTATACAAACTTGGGTCCATGAACATTGAAAACCACCCTTGGCAACTTCGCCGATATTTGTTAAACTGTTCGGGACAGTTCGTAACCATCCTGTCGTTAAATAAAACTAGGGAAATAGAATCATGCAATCAAAACGCAGGAATGTTTTTTGAGATGGCTTGTTATCCTTAGATACAACCTTCTCGGCATCCGTGCGTCTTTTTTTGTGCATATTCTTGTAAGGCGTTGAAAAAAATATTAGGAGGTGGATCGATGCAAAAAACATTCACAAAAACACAAAAATTGACTTTCTCAGCAATGTATATCGCTATGTACATCGTCATCATGGCTCTGACGCAATCTTTCGCTTTTGGACAATATCAAATCCGCATCGCCACAACTCTTTACGCCCTAGCTTATTTTAACCCGTTTCTGATCATCCCGGCAGGTCTCGCCAATCTTATGTCGAACCTGTTCTTCGGCGGACTTGGAATCATTGACATGCTTGGAGGGACCCTGGTCGGCATCGTTACGGCTTCGCTCGTTTACGCTGTCCGCAAATACAACCTGCCGAAGTGGTGTCTGATTTTACCGATCATCTTCATTCCGGGAATCGTTGTGCCGATCTACCTGTCGCAGCTGTTGGCCATCCCGTTCCTGCCGCTTGTCGTCAGCCTCTGCATCGGCCAATCGGTACCGGCTTTCGTCGGCTACTTTTTGGTGCAGGCACTGGAAAAACGATTCTATAAAAGCGCGCTTCTGAAACCCTAAGCGCAAGGAGGAAAAGAAATGACCGCAGGCAGAAATGAAGCCGATCTGAACGGCATCACCCAATTGGGCAACCAACAGACTAAATACCCGCAGGACTACGATCCGAAAGTCCTCGAGACTTTTCCGAACAAGCATCCTGATAATGATTACTTTGTGAAATTCAACTGCCCCGAATTCACGAGCCTGTGCCCGATGACGGGACAGCCCGATTTTGCGACCATCTACATTTCCTACGTCCCGGGAGAGATCATGGTCGAAAGCAAATCGTTGAAGCTCTACCTTTTCAGTTTCCGCAACCACGGCGACTTCCACGAGGATTGCATGAACATCATCATGAAGGATCTGATTGCGTTGATGGCGCCGAAATACATCGAGGTGTGGGGCAAATTCACACCGAGAGGCGGCATCTCGATCGATCCTTACTGCAACTACGGCAAACCCGACACAAAATGGGAAGACGTGGCTTGGCAACGCTTGGCGCAGCACGATCTTTATCCTGAGAAAGTCGACAACCGCTAGATGGAAAATGTGAACGGGACAACGCAAAAACAAGCATTGGTCATCTTTTCAGGCGGGCAGGATTCCACGACTTGCCTGATCCAAGCCATCCAAAAGTACGGCGCGGCAAACACAGTGGCGCTTTCCTTCAGCTATGGCCAACGCCATGGCATCGAACTGGAACGGGCGGCATGGATTGCCAAAGATCTGGGGGTCGAACACCACATCTTGGATGCGCAGGTCATGGGTAAAGTCACGACGAACGCATTGATGGATGAGTCGCAGACAATCAAAGAAGCCGATGCCGAAGACTATCCGAACACCTTCGTCGATGGACGGAACGCACTGTTCCTGTTGTTGGCAGGCATTTTCGCCAAATCCAAAGGCATCCGCACCATCATATTGGGCGTGTGCGAAACGGACTTCAGCGGCTATCCAGACTGCCGCGATGTGTTCGTCAAATCGATGAACGTGACCCTGAACTTGGCCATGGATTACAATTTCAACGTTGAAACGCCGTTGATGTACCTGACCAAAGCGCAGACATGGGAGCTGGCCGATCAGCTGGGTTGCCTCGCCTACATCGAGGAACATACCCATACTTGTTATATGGGTGTCCCCGGTGGTTGCGGCGAATGCCCTTCCTGCAAACTCCGGAACGCCGGACTGACAGAATATTTGAATAAATAAGAAAAGCGGAACGGGTTCGCTCAGCCCTGAAAGAAATTTAGGAAATCGTGCCGACTGAGCATCGTAGAGCGCAATATGCTGAGAGACTTCCTGCGTCAGCAGGTTAGTCGAATAGTATCCTTGGATCGTAGAGACAAGGGGTTCCTTTATATTTTTTGAAGGGCTAACCCGTGAAGCTAGCCATCTAATCACCCAATAATCCAAAACAACCCGTTGACTATTCGGAAAAATCCGAACCAGTCAGCGGGCTGTTTTTTTGTTGTATGAGTGAACATGCCAGACTCGCAAACTCACCAAATGTAGGGGATCAGGCGGTATTTGACTCGCTGGGTATAGGCTGTGTAACCGGCTAGCCCTGCTTTCAGCATCTCCTCCTCGTCTTTTATACGCGCGATGATTTCGAGGCAGCTCAAAACCATCGGAATCACGGCAACATAGGACCCGAGCATCAGCGGAATCGACAGATACAGGATGATGGATGCCGAATACATCGGGTGGCGGATGATCGCATAGAGCCCGGTATCGATCAGCTGCTGCCCTTCCTGGATTTCGACGACCCGGGAGGCATAGCTGTTCTGGGCGAATACGGCGACCACCATCGCGTAGGCGCACTCGAACACAATGACGCTGGCAACAATCAGCCAAAGCGGAACATCGGACCACTGGTAACGGAAATCCACCCCCGGCAGAAAAAAGCCCAGGAGCATGAACAGCCCTGAAATTTGGACGATTTTGCGTTGCTCTTTGCGCGGTTCCTTCAGGTTCATCCGTTTTCCCAGCAAAACGGGATCCTTCCGCATCAAAAAGACTAGCGTCATGACCAACGGAATCGCCAATGCCCCCAGAAAAAGCCATGCCTGCCAATACCGGAAGGTGCCCGCCAATGCGAACAAGGTGCCTCCGATCAGGAGCAACCCTGAAAAAAGCCGGAACAGGACCAATCTTAACAAATTGCTCCTTTCCTGACGAATCTGCTTTCTATCCATAAAATTCATCCCCTGTCTGACGTTTCGGCAATCATTTCAAATCCATCGCTTCTTCCGCCAACAAGGCAGCCTTATCGGTCCGCTCCCAGGGCAAATCCAATTCAGGCCTACCGAAATGGCCGTAGCAGGCAAGCTTTCTGTAGATTGGATTCCGCAGGTCGAAATCGCGGATGATTGCGGATGGGCGCAGGTCGAAGTGCTTGTTGATCAGTTCTTCGATCTGTTCTTCAGCAATGCTGGCGGTCCCGAAAGTTTCGACTCGGATGGAAACGGGTTTGGCCATTCCGATGACATAAGCCAGCTGGATTTCGCAGCTGTCGGCCAAGCCTGCTGCCACGACGTTTTTCGCCACATATCGGGCAGCATAGGCAGCGGAGCGGTCGACTTTGGTCGGATCTTTGCCGGAAAAGGATCCTCCCCCATGCCGCGCAGAGCCGCCATAGGTGTCGACGATAATCTTTTTACCGGTCCATCCCGAATCGCCGGCAGGACCGCCGATGACGAAACGGCCGGTGGCATTTACGAAATATTTCGTCTGATCATCCAACAGTTCCGGCGGGATGACAGCCGGAATCACCTTCCGTAGCATGTCCTCTCTGATTTGTTCTTGATTTATTGATTCGTCATGCTGGCAAGCAATGACGACCGCTTCGACCCGTTTGACCCGTTCGTCCGCATACTCCACAGTCACCTGCGTTTTGCCGTCCGGCCTCAAATAGGGCAGCTCCCCTGATTTCCTCAGGTCCGCAGCCTTCTCGGCTAACTTGTGCGCCAACGTGATCGGCAGCGGCATCAACTCCGTTGTTTCCTTGCAGGCATAGCCGAACATCAGCCCTTGATCGCCGGCGCCCAATTGGTCCGTTTCATCGTCCGAACCGAGCCGCTTTTCCAAAGAGGATCGCACTCCTGCGGCGATATCCGCCGATTGCCTGTCCAAACCGATCAGGACGGAACAGGCCTTCCCATCGATACCAAAGTCGCTGTCCGTATAGCCGACATCCTGAATGATGGACCGCACGATGGCCGGAATGTCCACCGTGCTGACCGTCGTAATCTGGCCGAAAACCGTGATCAAACCAGTACTGGCGGAAACATCGCAAGCCACCCGCGCGAACGGATCATCTTCCAAAATGGCGTCCAGAACCCCGTCGGCTATCTGATCGCAGAGTTTATCCGGGTGCCCCTCCATGACCGATTCCGAGGTGAAAAATGTTCTCTTCATACTTTATCGCCTCTTTTTACTAAAAAATGAATGACGCAACCTTCCAAAACTTGTTTTATAAACTTCGCGCAACCTTGATTTGCTCTTCGGACTCCGAAGGCATAAAGGTTGCGACAAGGTAACCGACCCCGAAAGGGCCTTCGTAGGAGAGCACTTCCGCTTCGTATTCCCTGCCTTCGAACGCTCCCATCAGGAACAGGATGGAGCGCAGCCCGCACTCCGCAGCCCTTTCAAGGAACCCGCCATCCAACCGCAAGAGTTGCCCGGCATCCTTTTCCTTGATGGCTTTGATCACTAATTTATCAAAAAACGGTCCCGCCGAATGATAGCCATAGGGCCCGTCCGGCTTCAGCACGTGCGACAGATCGGCTGAGGCGATGATGGCTGTGCGCAGATCCGATTGGTCGCAAGCTCCCCCATAGCGTTTTCCCCATTCATAATAGTGCTCGTAGGAAGGCACCGTCACCAAAATCTTTTCCGTTTCCAGGTTGGGCGGCAGTTGTCTGTCGAGATAATGCAAGGGAACCTCAAAGCCATGTCCTTCATGCGGCGAGATGATGAGTAGTCGGTCCGGTTTTGCGACGGAAAGTCTTTCGGCCGCGCTCTCCATAGCAGACACTGTCCGTTTTACCCTTTCAATGTCCTTCCCACCGATTTCCGGAATGATGAGCGGCGGATGCGGACTGATGACGCCAAAAACCAACATAAGGGATCCCTCCTTTTCAGATGTTGCCGATGTGCACGTGCTGCAAACCGTATTTTTTGCCGATGGCTGCGGCTGTTTCCAAGGTCTCCATCGGCGTGATGGCCGTATCCATCATTTTCCAGCCAGGGAAAAAGCGGTTGACATGCCAAGGCACTTCTTTGCCGACTTCCTCGGCGATGAAGCGCGCCATCCGTTCCAGTTGGTCGATGCGGTCATTCACCCCTGGGACGACAAGCGTTGTGATTTCGAGGTGCACACCTGCTGCATGGAAGTGTTTGATCGTGTCCAGGACCGGCTGCGTCGTTCCGCCGCAGTGTTCCTTGTAGACTTCGTCATCAGTCCCTTTCAGGTCGACATTGACGGCATCCAAATAAGGAATGATTGCATCCAGCGTTTCCTTCGTCGCATAGCCGGCCGTCTTCCAGATATTCTTCAATCCCGCTTCACGGGCCAGCTTCATCGTGTCAAGCGCGTATTCTACAAAGATGATCGGTTCCGTGTACGTGTAGGCGATGGAAGGACAGCCGGCAGCCAAAGCCCGCCGCACATGTTCTTCCGGGCTGATGTCCTCTCCATAGATCGGACGATCCGGTTTGGAGGCCTGCGAAATCGCCCAGTTCTGGCACCAGAGGCAGCGCAGATTGCACCCGATCGTAGCGAACGAATAGGCTGTAGTGCCGGGAAGGAAATGATTGAGCGGCTTCTTCTCGATGGGGTCGATCGCAACCGCGATTGCTTTCCCATAATTCAATGCATACAGAGTCCCCTCCCGATTCTCCCTGACGGCGCAGATTCCCCGTTTGCCTTCCGCTATGACGCAATGATGTGGACAGACGCCGCACCTGACTCTGCCGTCCCCCAGTTTTTCGTACAACATAGCTTCCTTCAACTCATCCACCCCAATCATCCACTTCGTAAATGTTATCGCTTACACACATCTTACTGCATTTATGCTTTACAATCCAAAATTTAACAGTCCGATTTCCGAAAAATCCAATATGCCTTAATCCAGCAAAAATAAAATAGCGCCTGATTCATTTCGTATATCAAATCAGTAAATGTTTCGTTATAATTAGTAAAAATAATCAAAAAATTTACTATCCTATACGTAAGGAGACTATAAAATGAAATCAGAACTAGAAAAAATGATCGCCGGTGAACTTTATTTTTCCAGCAATCCGGAGCTTTCCTCCATGCGGCACAGTTCCCGGGAAAAGATGCACCTTTTCAACAACGAAACGGATGCCCGCAAGCGCAGTGAGCTGTTGAAAAATTGGTTCGGAAAAACTGGGGAAAATATTTATATCGAACCGACATTTTCGCTGGATTACGGCTTCAATATTTTTGTCGGCGAGAATTTCTATGCGAACTTCAATTGTACGATACTGGACACCTGCCCGGTCACATTCGGGGACAACGTGATGATTGCGCCGAACGTCAGCTTCTATACCGCCACCCATCCGATTGATCCGGTCGAACGGAACAGCGGCTGGGAGTACGGGAAACCGATCACGATCGGGAACAATGTCTGGATCGGCGGCTCTTCCGTAATCGGTCCAGGTGTCACTCTGGGGGACAATGTCGTCGTCGGCATGGGCAGCGTCGTGACCAAATCATTCCCGGACAATGTCGTGATTGCAGGGAACCCGGCGCGCGTCATCCGTGAGATCGAGCTTTCCGATTCCAAGTCCTAAATACACGAGTAAAAGCAAAAAACGATCGCGTCAGCTGCATCCAGCTGACCGCGATCGTTTTTTCTTGCTTTCAAAAACTACTTCTCTGTCTGTGCTTCCGTCAGCAACCGGTGGATGGCTTTATCGACCAAGGCGACCGGAAACCCGACAATCGTATTGTAGTCCCCTTCGATTCCGGAAACCCAGAGCGCGGCTTCCTCCTGGATGCCGTATGCTCCGGCTTTATCCATCGGCTTGCCCGATGCAACATATGCCTTCACTTCCGCCTCCATCCGATCATCCCAATCAAAGAAGCTGACTTTCGTCTCAGAAGCAAAAGTCTCTTCCTTTTCGCCCCATAAAATGCTGACGCCGGTCAGGACCGAATGGGTCTTGCCTGCCAGTGCGCGCAGCATCGCATAGGCGTCGGCCTCATCTACCGGTTTGCCGAGGATCTTTTCGTCCAACACGACCACAGTGTCCGAACCGATGACCATCGCTTCCCTGTTCTCATGGTGGATGACCGACGCTTTTTCCCGCGCCAACGTTTCCACCAGTTCCGTGGCAGTGTCCAGGAACTTTTCTTGTCCCGCTTCGGCCAGGATGCGTTCTTCTATCGCTTTTTCGTCAATGTCCGCAACTTGGACCGCGAAGTCTTTTGTGGATAATGACAGCAATTCGCTGCGTCTTGGCGATTGACTCGCCAATATGATTTTCAGATCCATTTTCTCTATCCTTTTTTCTTCAAAATGCAAAATCATGTCATACCAAACGGCGTTCCCGTGCGTGGAGCTCGATTTGCCGCTGTTCACCAACCCAAATTTCTCGTAATAAGGGATCTTTTCCTCTTTGCAGCAAAGCGTCAAGCCTTTTCTGCCTGCTTGCCTGGCCGCATCGATCAGTGCCGTCAGCAACTTTTCAGCGATTCCTTGCCTTCTATGGTTTGGGCTCACATCCAAACCGAATACGCTTTGATAAGCGCCATCCGGATTATGCAGCGCAGCATCATGGTAATGGGCATCGCGGATGATCGGTTCATCGATGACGGCTCCGTTCACGAATCCAACCAGTACACCCTCGACTTCAACAACCAGGAAGCTCTCCGGGAACAGTTGTAGCCGCTCACTGAGTGATTCAAGCGTAGCCGCCTCGGCTTCCGGGAAACAAGTGTCCTCTATTATTTTCAGTGCGTCCAAATCCTGCAGATCAGCTTTCCTTATCTCAACTTGCATCCTCTGACTCCTCCTTCACTGTCCATAGTTCATATTACCGACAAATCTTCTATTTATCCAGAAAATTCCGTCTGCTCAGCCTCCCAGGGAAGAACATTGTCCAGATTGGACAAACTGCCCTCTCCCACGGCTTCGGAAAGCGATTGCATTTCCAGTAAATCGGGGTTAAGATGACGGTAGCATGATTAAATATTCACGCAATCATACTATCATTACCTAAGGGGGGCTTCAAAATGAATAACATCGAAAATAAATGGATGCGTGCCGCTGTCCCGGCACTGCTTATCCACTGCAGCATCGGGACAGTCTACTGCTGGTCCTTGCTGAAGGGGGGCATCGCCGAATATATCGGCAGGCCGCTAGGCGAGGTCGAATGGGCGTTCAGCATCGCCATCTTCTTCCTTGGAATGTCGGCTGCCTTCGCGGGCAGGGTCGTGGAGAAGGACATCCACAAATCTTCCCTGATTGCGTCCATTTGTTTTGCCGCCGGGATGGCCGGAACCGGATTCTTCATCCAGCAAAAATCGCTGATCGGCATCTTTCTGACTTATGGTGTCCTGATGGGCATCGGTTGCGGCATCGGCTATCTCTCGCCGGTCAAAACCCTGATGCTGTGGTTCAAAAACAACAAAGGCTTGGCAACGGGGATAGCGGTGGCCGGATTCGGATTGGCAAAGGTCATCGCCAGCCCGATCATCGAGATGCTTTTGGGTGCAACCAATGCGGATGGTACGCTCGTTGACCCGACCCGGCTCTACAAACTGTTCTATATCCTGGCTGTTGTCTATTTCATCATGATGTTCCTGGGCCATCTGCTGTTGAAAAAACCATCCGATTGGGTGGAAGTACCCGTGAAGATGAAGAAAGGCGAAAACATCCTCGACATCTTCAAAAACAAAACATTCATCGGCATCTGGTTGATGTTCTTCATCAACATCACTTGCGGATTGGCGCTCATCTCGCAGGAGAAGGATTTGCTGCACTTCATCGGCTTCGGTGCAGTCGGAGTGATCAGCTCATTGACAGCACTCTTCAACGCAAGTGGCCGGCTTGGCTTTGCATCCTTCGGAGACAGGTTGAAGGACAGAAACACCATTTATATCTGGATTTTCGGTCTGTCGATCGCTGCTACGGCGCTTACACTTTTGGCGAACGGCATCAACAATGCAATCGCTCCTTTAGTCATCATTACGCTTTGTGTCATCAACGCCGGCTACGGCGGCGGTTTCTCCAGCCTTCCGCCATTGCTTGCCGACCGGTTCGGGATGAACAGCATCAGCACCATCCACGGACTGGCTTTATCTGCCTGGGCTTTTGCCGGACTTTCCGGGAACCAATTGAGTGCCTTCATCATTGCGAAGACAGGTTCCTTCAACAACGTTCTCTATGTCGTATTGGCACTGTATTCGGTCGCTCTCTTCATCAGCGCTGTTATCTTAAGATCAAAACCGGATGACATGAATAAAACAAGACGTCCAGCCTAAAAAGAAAAATCCCGGAAGAGATCCATTTTGAATGGATTCTCTTCCGGGATTTTTTTTACATTGTACTAAAAACTTCTTCGGCTACGGTGACGCCGGCTCGGGCATCTTTGCAGTAATAATCCGCACCGATGGCTTTGGCGTACTTTTCTGTCAGTACGGCTCCCCCGACGAAGACCTTCACAGGCAGATTTGCCTCGCGCAAGGCCGTGATCGTATCCTCCATCGCAGTGACGGTCGTCGTCATCAGCGCAGACAGCCCGACCAGTTTGACTTGGCGTTGCTTGGCAACAGCGACAACTTCCTCGATCGGGACATCCTTGCCCAGGTCGATGACGTCGTAGCCATAGTTTTCAAGCAGCACTTTGGCCAGATTCTTTCCGATATCATGGATATCCCCTCTTACGGTGGCCATGACGATCGTCCCCTTCGATTCTAGCTTTTCATTGCCGGCCGCAAGTTTTGCACGGATTGTCTCGAAAGCTTTTCCGGCCGTTTCGGCAGCGCGGATCAACTGAGGCAAGAAGATGTTCTTCTGTTCATAGAGCTTGCCTACTTCATCCAATGCCGGCACGATGTGATCGTCCACGACAGCCAATGGTGTATTGTCTTTAAGCAGCGCGTTGGTTGCCTTCATGATCCCTGTTTCGTCGCCCTCCAACAGCATTTCCCGGTAGGAACGTACCACGTTTTCCTGCTTGGGACCATCGGATTTGACCACAGCCTTCTTGTTGTTGTAGTCGATATAGTCGATGGCACCTTCGTCTTGCCCTGACAGAACATTGAAGGCGCGCATCGTGTCGACGATTCCGTCGGCCCCCGGATTGATGATGACCGTATCCAGTCCCGAAGTCAAAGCCATCGCAAAATAGGTACGGTTGATCAAGGCACGGAAAGGCAGCCCATAGGAAACATTGCTCAATCCCAAAGTGGTCAAAGCTTGCGTGTTTTCCTTGACCCAACGCAAGGCCTTCAGCGTCTCCATAACCGCTTTCTGTTGGGCAGCTGCAGTGAGCACAAGGCAATCCACCAGCAATCTTTCGGCAGCGATGCCGTACTCTGCCGCTCGGTCGATCAGCTTTTGGGCGACCTTTGTCCGGCCGTCAGCATCATCCGGGATGCCCGCTTCATCCAGACACAAGGCAACCACAAAGGCGCCGTATTTCTGGACGATTGGATAAATTTCGGCCATCGAGGATTCTTTCCCGTTGACCGAATTGACGATCGCAACACCGCTGTAGCGCCTCAAGGCTACTTCAAGCACTTCCGGCTTGGTCGAATCGAACTGCAACGGCGCTTCCACTAGGCCGCTCATCCCATCGATTATTTTTGTCATATAGTCCGTTTCGTCGATCATCGGCAAAGAGGTGTTGACGTCCAAAACATCCGCACCTTTTTGGACCTGTTCGAAAGCGACTTTGATGGCCGCTAATGGATTGCCTGCCACGAATTGTTCCTTCAAAGCCTTGTTGCCTGACGGGTTGATCCGCTCACCGATGAGGGTGATCTGGCCGTCCAGGCAAACCTTTTTCTGCGCGGAGCAGACGTACCGCTTCAATTTGTTGATTTCCCTTTTCGCAAAAGACGCCTTGGCCTGCTGCAAATCACGGATGTATTCCGGGGTCGTGCCGCAGCATCCGCCGATAACGGAAACCCCCAAACCGGCCAACTCTTTCGCGACTTCAAGGTAAGCCTTGGAAACGACGTTATATTTGGCGACGCCCGCTTCCGTCACAGGGATGCCGGCATTCGCCTGCACCATCACTGATGTGTTCGTGAATGCCAATATCCTTTTGATGATGGGAATCAGCTCCTTAGGCCCCAATGAACAGTTCACGCCCAGTGCATCCACACCCAATGCATCCAAAGAGAGCGCCATGATTTCCGGCTCAGTCCCGGTCAAGGTGTTGCCGTCCTCCGTAAAGGTCATCGTTGCGAAAATCGGCAGGTCGCAGTTCTCTTTTGCCGCCAACACGGCAGCGCGCATTTCCCCCAGATCCGACATCGTTTCGATGAGGATCAGATCAGCTCCGGCCGCCGCTCCGATCGTCACTTGCTCGCGGAAATAGTCGTAAGCCTGGTCGAAATCAAGCAATCCGATCGGTTTCATCATCTTTCCTACCGGTCCGATATCGAGCGCCACTTTCGCCCCGGTCCCTGCCGTTGCCGCTTTGGCGATTTCAACTGCCGCAGTGATCACTTCCGTGACCGAGTAGCCGGTCTCCTGCAATTTGTAGGCATTGGCGCCGAATGTATTTGTCGTGATGAATTGTGCACCGGCTTCGACGTATTCCCGATGGATCCGGCTGAGCAGCTCTGGATCCTCCAGATTCAACGCTTCCGGGTTTTGGCCGGCTTTCATCCCATATTTCTGGAGCATCGTGCCCATCGCTCCATCGAAAAGAAGCAATTCTTCCCCAATTTGTTTTCTGATATCCATTATTTTTTGTCCCCCTGGCTTAACTTCTGGCCGTGCAGCTGTCGTTCAGATCGCACTCGCTGCAGCTTTTGTTCCCGCAGCGATGATTCTTCCCTTTGGAGATGCCTTCCTCCAGAACGCCCAAAATCGCCACAATCGATTTTCTTGGAGTCATCAGCATCGAATCCGTCAGATGGACCCCGATCCGTTTGTCTGACTGCAATTCCCCGAGCAGCGTTTTGTTGGTGGCCAACGGAAGGTCCCCGTATCCGGGCGCGTAGCGGAAAGTCAATGCGGCTCCCGCTGGCAGCTGGCTTTCGATTTCCTGCTGGCAACTGTCCGCAATCGTCTCGACGAATGCGGATGCACAGGCATCCGCGATCATGCCCATAGTAGGTGACATCATTTTATTGCGCTCAATGAGGAGGTCTCCTTGCGCGCCTAATGTGCAGACCATGATATAGACTTCTTTGCAGCGCTTAAGCGTGCGGTTGATGCTTTTCCCTTCAAGAACTACTGCAGTCCCCTCCAGCTTGATCAAGCCTTCAATTGAATGGTCCAGGAGATAATGGCCATAAGTCCATTTCCCGGTTACCGCCTGCTCAAACTGGGCAGCGATGTTCTCCATGTCATTCCTTGTCCGTTCGTCCGGTTGTTTGTTGCCGAAGCCAAGGTACTTCGCGACCAGCTTCAGATCCGTCTTCATCTTTGCGGCTCTTTTCTGCATACCGCTTTGCGGACACAAGAGATGTTCTCCATGATCCTTCTTGTTGCGTCAGGCTTGTTCATCGTGTAGATGTGGACGCCATCCACCCCGGAAGAAAGCAAATCGATGATCTGATCGACTGCATAAGCGATACCGGCTTCCTGCAGTGATGCCGGATCATGCTCGTATCTGTCGAGTATCCGTAAGAATTTCGGCGGCAAGTTGCAGCCTGAAATTTCCTGGATCCGTTTCACTTGTTTGATGTTCAGGACCGGCAGTATGCCTGCGATGACAGGCTGTTCGATGCCGACAAGATCCAATTTCTCCTTGAATTGATAGAAAAGATCGTTGTCGTAGAAAAGCTGCGTGATCATGAAGTCAGCGCCATGGTCCATTTTCTTTTTCAGATTTTTCAGGTCATCCACTTTGTTGATGGAATCGACATGTCCTTCCGGGTAGCAGGCCGCTCCGATCGAAAAATCGCCTGCTGCTTTGATGTCGTCGATGAGCTCGGAAGCGTAACGGTATTCCGGATTCCAATTCTTGTCCGTCAATTTTTCCTGCGGGATATCCCCGCGCAAAGCCAGGATATTTTCGATGCCGCTATCCTTGATCGATGCCAGTGTCCGTTTCATGCCCTCTTTTGTCGAGGTGCAGCCGGTCAAATGGGCGATCGATTCGATGCCGAAATCCTTTTTGATGCGCGATGCGATTTCGACCGTGTTGCTTTGGGCTGTCCCGCCGGCGCCGTAGGTCACGGAAATGAAATCGGGATGCAGGTCCTTCAATTCGCCCAATGTGTCGAACACTGTTTCAAGGGCATAACTGCTTTTCGGCGGAAAAATTTCAAACGAAACGGTTGGTTCCCCTTTGCTGATCATATCTCTAATCTTCATAATCATGTCCTCCTTCAATTTGTTCAAAGTGGCAAATGTTAAGCTCACTTACTTTGTGTACAATTGATCATGTCAGTTGATGACTTCCACAAGAAGTCATTTATTTCCAATAGTATGCCATGAAATGAAGATATAGAGTAACACCAAAAAAATATATTCAGTTATAGCAGAAGGCTATATCAAAAAAAGAGCGAACCTGTTAATTCCCATAGGTCCGGATCACTGCTTTCAATTCCTTGATATAGGCGGCCGCCTGTCGACTGATTCCCGCTTTCTTGTTGGCGATCCAACCGATCACCATCCGGTCTTCGACATCCAACGGAACCGAAACAATATCCGTGCCGTTCAACTCTTCACTAAGTACGCCTGTAGATATGGTGTAGCCATCCAAGCCGATCACCAGGTTGAACAAAGTCGCTCGGTCGCTGACCAGAATGCTTTTTTTATGGAAGACAGTACTGAGTATCTCTTCCGAAAAATAAAAGGAATTATGCTCGCCCTGTTCGAACGACAGGTAGGGATAGTCCTCAAGATCCGCCAAGGTAACGCTCTGTTTGGCCGCCAACGGATTGCGGACGCTGACAAAGATGTGCGGTTCCGCCTCAAAGAGGGGGTGGAACTCCAACTGGCTCTCCTGTAGGATTTTTTTGAGCGCATTGCGGTTGAACGAATCCAGGTAGAGGATGCCGATTTCACTCTGGAAACTTTTGACGTCCTCGATGATTTCATGGGTCCGCGTCTCACGGAGGGTGAACTTGTATTCATCCGCTCCGCTCTTTTTGATCATATTCACGAACGCGCTGACGGCGAACGCGTAATGTTGGGTCGAAATGGAACACAGTTGCTTGGCCGGCTTCTTGTCGAGGTAGCGCTGTTCCAGCAATTCCGCTTGCTCGATCACTTGCTGCGCGTACTTCAGGAATTCGCTGCCTTCCGCAGTCAGCGTGATGCCTTTGGCGGTCCGGATGAACAGTTCCAAGCCGATTTCTTCCTCCAGGTCCTTGATGGCATTCGAGAGGCTCGGTTGTGAAATGAAGCATTTTTTTGCAGCTTCGTTGATCGATTTGTACTGTGCGACTGCCAGCATATATCTTAATTGTTTTAAGGTCATGTTTGTTGCCTTCCCTCTCGCTGTTTTGGCCGCCGCAGCGGTTATTTGGCTTGTCTTTTTGATTCTGCTTCGATTATACCAGATGGGTTCCCGCACGGCCAAGACTGGGCTGATGAGCATGGAAAAACGATGCCTGCTCCGGTGAAGACAGCGTTGCACGGAGGAATGTCGGATCTTGGGCCGGCTGCTCCGGCTAGGCGGTGCCCGCCGGAGTTGCGTACGAATCTGAAGTCGGTGCTCCGGCCAGGATTGTCTTCACCGGAGCACAAGTAAAAAAAGATCGGCGCGGCAGCATTTTCCTATGCTGCCGCGCCGATCCGATGCTATTTTTTCCGGCTGACTTTTTCTTCTATCGTGCGTTCGAATGTTTCCTTGTTGTCCGTTACCGCTATGGGCGCGTATTCCGGCCATGCCTCTTCCAACGCTTCCGCGGAGTCCCCACTCAAGATAAGCACCTCGATTTTCCGCCCGAAACGCTGCTCCAATTCTTCCGAATAGCCAAAAATGGATGGCACCGCATCGATCGCGATCGCCGCACTGCCGTTCTTTTTGAATGTCCTTGCCACTACGAATTTCATGAATTCACCTCAGGGTCCATTATAGCAAAAAGGCCACGCTACCGGTGAAAAAAATTGGCAATTCCGTTGCTGATTCCACACTTTCGGATTGGCTGCCTATACGTCCAGCTCGGTCTGAACGCTGGTTCCTTCAGGCGTAGCCTTGTAATGAGCCATAACCAAAGCGCCTAAGCCCGCCATGACGGTCAGCAGGGAGCTGAGGAATTTGACAAACGGCGGCAGCCCCAAAAGCCCGAGGACAGCCAAGCCCAAGAGCACCAGCCAGACTCCCTTATGCAGCTCTGGCCATTTGAAGCGCTTCGCCACCCACTGTCCGATGAAAACCGCCACGATGATCCGCGACAAGTACAGCGAAAACGTATAGATGGCACTTAACATGACGCCTGCCGGTATTCCAATGACGGTGACCATTGCCAAGATGATCATCGGCGGCACCACCAGCAACGTCAACAAACCCACCCCTAACGTCTTCAATGGCGTCTCAGCCAATGGGCGGGCAGTATTGTTCCAGAAATTAGGCCGCCAGATCCGTATCAGGAACCAAATCAACAAAGCGCTCGCCAAGCTCCAGAGGAACCAGAAAAATTTCCTTACCGGAGTTCTCGTCTTTTTCAACGCAACTTCCCTGTCCACGTTCACAGTTTCAGCAAATTCCCAATTCGTGTCACCCGCAATCGTTGCGCCAGTGCCGATGTCAGCTTCGTTTTCACCCTTGTAGTAGAGGTCTCCTGCTATGTTCGCACCGTCCTGGAGTTTCAGGCTGTCCGTCTGCAGATTGGCGTTCCCGCCGATTGGGCCGCTGAGCACAATCTCGGCCCCACCCCCGAAGAGGTTGCGTTGGATAATCCCTTCCTGCAGGATGGTTGCGCCTGCCGCGAAGAAATCCCTGCCTACAGATGCATCCTGTCCGATGGAGATATTCTGACCGGCAAAGAAAACATCGCTTTCCGACTGCCCATCAAAGGTGAGCGCTTGCCCCGCTCCGTAAATGTTTCCCGTCACCGTCCCGTTGATGGTAATCGTTTGGGCAGCCACAAAAAGATCGCCATTGATGTTGCCATTGATCCGGATATCCTGCCCGGATACAAAAGTCGTCCCTTCCACATTTCCGTCCACCTTCACCACATTACCCGCAAAGAATCCCGGTCCATCGATCGTTTCGCCTGCAGCCAAATGATCAAGGTTTTCCGCATGCATGGTCGTGGCCGAAGCAACGCCCGAAAAGCCCAACAAAATCGCCAAAAATAGCAAGTTGATACTCCAGAAGAACCCTTTCCACCAAACCTTCTTATTCATCTTGCTTCCTTCTTTCAAATAAAACGCAAGTGACTATCCTTCATAAACTCTTCTCAGCTCTGCAAGGTCCAATTTTTTCATTTTCAGAGTCACCTCTGTGACGCGTGCCAATTTTTCAGGATCCGCTGTCTGCATCATCTCGTTCATGTCCGTTGGGACGATCTGCCAAGATACCCCGTATTTATCCTTCAGCCATCCGCAATTTTCCGCTTCCGGGACAAAAGTGAGGGCTTCCCAATAGTAATCGATTTCTTCCTGATTTTCGCAATTGACGATGAAAGAGAAGGCTTCATTGAATTCAAAATCATGCGCCTGAGCGCTATCCATGGCTGCGAACGATTGGTCTTCCAACTTGAACGATGCGAACCTTACCGTCCCGGGCGCATCCGGCTCCTCCCCCACTCCGTAGTAATCCATTCCGTCGATTTCGGTATCTGAAAATACTGCCTCATAGAAAAGGATTGCTTCCTCTGCTTTGCCGCACTGTTTGTTGGTGAACATCAGTGTCGGAGTCAATTTCTGCTCTATCTCCCGTTCGCCGACATGCATGACCTGCCAGGACAGTCCATAGCGGTCTTCCGTCCAACCGTACCTTTTGCTGAAGGGATAAGCGTCCAACGGCATGAGCACCGTGCCGCCATCCGAAAGCTGTTCCCAGAGGAAATCGACTTCCTTCATCGATGCGCAATCGATTCGGATGGAAATGGACGGATTGAGGCGAAAATACGGACCTGCCGAGATCGCCATGAAATCCTGACCGGCCAACGTCATCGAGACAATATCGGCGTCTCCATATGGTGGCGGATTTTGGATTTGGCTGATGCTTGTGATTTTGGAATTATCGAACAGCGAGGTATAGAATTCGGCTGCTTCTGTAGCCTGCGTATCAAACCAAAAATGCGGAACAATTTTATTCATATATAAAATCCCCTTTGATTTTTTTCATGCCGACCCCGACAGTGCAAATGAACAAAAAAACAGCGGCTGCATCGGCCCGCCGAAGTCTTTCTTCGGCGCAGTCGGTGCTCTCCACTGCCATTATGCCACTTTTCGTTGCCGATGGAAAATGAGAACCATCGGAGCTGAGCGGCTATTGCATTCTGTTCAATTTATCGTTCAGCTTGGCGTAAATGCCCTTCATGTAAGGCTCGTTGCACTTACTGAGCGCCTCTTCCAACCCCATCCAGGCAACCCCGCTGTTTTCGTCCGGTTTGACGCTCGTCTCTTGCCTTTCGTCCGCTTCCAGCAGGTAGGTCAGGTTCAGATGCACATGTGTCCCTACCTGTTTGCCGTTTTTGACGTGCCCGTCCACACTCAATATTTCGAGCGAAAAAAGTTCCTGCGATACAGGTTGCACCTGCTCGATACCTGTCTCTTCCTTCGTTTCCCGGATGGCTGTCGCCAGAAAGTCGGTTTCACCATCCATATGGCCCCCGATCCAGGACCAGGAACGGTAGATGTTATGGTAGACCATCAGCACCTTGGTCCGGTCGCGATTGACGACCCAACTTGAAGCGGTGAAATGGGCGAACTCATTCTCGCGCTTGAACAGATCATCGAACTGATCCAGATAGCGAAGCATCAGCTCACGATCCTTTACTTCCTGCTCATTAAAGGGAGAATAGTCCGCAAGTATTTGTCTGATTCCCATGCCAGCCTTCCTTTCGCATGCTTTTGCTGCTTAATTGGTTCGCGAGAAGCCTTCATCATTCAGATAACCGACAGCCGCATCACGGGTCTTGAAGATCCCTTCGATTTGACCGTTCTTCAAAGCAACCGACCACATCGGATTATCGTAGATCAGTAACAAAACATCTCCGGACGGATCCACCCATTTTTCCGAGTAGCCTTCCACATAGCCGTCTGCGGTTTTCTTCAGGAAGGAAATCGCCTTTTCCAACAGGAAACGGATCGTTCCTTCGTCGCTTTCCAATACGGAAATATAGCCTTTCTCAGTCTCTTCTTTCGGCAGGTAGCCTGCATAAATGAAGGCATTGCCGTTTGGATGCAGGAAGCGGACAACAATCTTGTGGTCCACCGCGCTCGCATTGAAATGATAATTGATCCGGTTCATCGAAACTGGTACAGCCGTCAGTTCTTCATAATCATCAAATATCGCTTTTTTTTCTTCGAATGACAAGGTCATTTCTTTCAACTCCCTAATAATGTTCTCCGATTTTTTTGCGGAGGTTCGACTCATTCTACCATATCCGGCTGCGGCCTTTCAGCCCCATCCGCGTATTTTTCCAGAAAATGATGCCTTCCGTCCCGATCGCGGCAAGAAATGATTTTTTCGAGATTCACGCTCTGCACACTCTGGAAAATGTTCGCATCAATGAGCGGACTCCTTTCGCGCAGCTGCCCGATCAATGCCTTCACCTCTTTGCGCTTAAAACCTCCCAAATCGCTCGGTTGATTTTCGTACATTTCCGTGAAACGGCAGGCGCACTGCAGAAAAGTCAGTTGATGGTAGTCTTTCCAAGCGATGATATCCGTTTCCTTCACGTGATAAAGCGGCCGGATCAGTTCCATGCCTGCGAAGTTCCGGCTTTGAAGTTTCGGCATCATCGTCTCGATGGTCCCGCCATAGAACATATTCATCAGGATCGTCTCGATGACGTCATCAAAATGATGGCCCAAAGCGATCTTGTTGCAGCCGAGCTCCTGGGCTTTTTGGTACAGGCTGCCCCTGCGCATGCGCGCGCAAAGATAACAAGGTGACGACTCGACACTCTCCACGACATCAAATATGGAGGACTCGAAAACGGTAAGCGGGATGTCCATCAATGCGGCATTGGCCAAAATCTGTTGCTGATTCTGTTCGCTGTATCCCGGATTCATCGCCAAAAAGACCAGTTCGAAACGTAGCGGGCCATGCCGTTGCAGTTCCTGCATCAGTTTGGCCAGTAGCATCGAATCCTTCCCGCCGGAGATGCAGACGGCTATCCTGTCGCCGTCCTTAATCAGTTCATATTCCTGGATCGCTTTGATGAAGGGCCGCCATAGCGGCTTCCGGTATTTTTTGATGAGGCTTCTTTCGATTTGATCGCATTTTTCCATTTGATTAGGTTTTCCTTTCTTGCGGGCTGTCCAGTTGATTTTTTATTCTTTTGCTCCGGGGAACGGAGGCTTCGCCGGAGTTCAACCTATATTTCGCAAGCGTCCTCCGATAAAGCTGGCTTCAACGGAGTTGCGGCTAGGAATCAACGGTGTGCTCCGATTAGCGCCCGTTTCCCCGGAGTTGGGGCACCACTTGGTATGCCCCGAGATCCAAATGCCGCTCCTCAAGAAGACTCACCGGCATGATGTCCATCAGGGCATTGGTGACGAATACTTCATCCGCACTCAAAAGTGTCTCCAGGCCGTACGCCCCTTCCTGGACCGGAATCTGAAATTCAGCGCATTTCTTGATTACCCTCGCTCTAGCCGTCCCTTCCAGTATGCCGCAGTGCAGCGATGGGGTGTATACGATTCCGTCCTTCACCCAAAAAACATTCGAAACGCACCCCTCGGAAACATGATCATGCGTGTTCAAAAAGATTGCTTCGTCAAAGCCTTTCTGAACGGCAGCTTCCTTTTCCAGAATGTTCTCCGCATAGTTCATGCTTTTGATACCGACGAGTTTGGAGAATTCGTTCCTTCTCGCATCAGCCAAGCATACTTTCAAGCCTGTGGCATATTCCTCTTTGTAGGTTTTCGTTCCTGTCAGGATCAGGATATCCGCTTCCTGCTGCGGCTGTTTTTTCGGGGTCGATTTGCTGCAGACGGCCTTTACGAATCCTTCGGAGACACCATTCAGCTCCAGCAATTTTTCGATGATCTGCTGGAGTTCGTGTTCCTGATAAGGGCAAGTCATCCCCAGAACGGACAGCGCCTGGACCATACGCGCGAAATGCTGGTCCAGAAACAGCGCTTGTTTACCGGAGACACGGATCGTCTCAAAAACCCCGTATCCGTACATGAATCCCGGGGACAGCGGACTGATCAGCGCTGAATCTTCCTCAAGATAGACATCATTCAAAAATATTTGCATCCTCATTCCCCTTCCGGTAATTCCGCTTGCAGCGCTTCGATAAGTGCCTTTGCCTTCACAAGCGTCTCCTCATATTCCATTTCCGCATCCGAATCCCAGACAATTCCGCCACCGACCTGAAAATAAGCCATGTCGCCTTTCTGCAGGATCGTCCGGATGACGATATTCAGATCGGCATCGCCGTTGAAGCCGACATAGCCGATCGATCCGGTATAGACGTTGCGTTGGGTCGGTTCGATTTCATCAATAATTTCCATCGCCCGGATTTTCGGTGCGCCTGTTATCGATCCGCCCGGAAAGGCGGCTTTGATGCAATCGAGCGCATGGATGCCTTCTTCCAGCTCCCCTTCGACTGTCGAAACAAGCTGGAAAACCGTGCTGTAGTCTTCGATATGGTACATTTCCGTGACCTTGACGCTGCCTGTCTTGCAGACCCGGCCCAAATCATTGCGCATCAGATCGACGATCATCAACAATTCAGCCCGGTCCTTCTCGCTTTCCAGCAACTCCTGGCGATTGGCGCCGTCCTCTTGTTCGGTGGTGCCCCTTGGCCGGGTGCCTTTGATTGGCCGCGTCTGCACCTTGCCGTTGCGGATCTGCAGGAACCGTTCCGGCGAACTGCTCAACAGCTGGCCCATACCGAAGTCGATGAATGCGGCAAAGGGAGCGGGGTTGATGTTGCGCAAGCGCGTGTACAGCTCGTAGGGCGTTGCTTCCGTCCGGCACTGGAAGCGTTGGGTCATGTTGACCTGATAGATGTCGCCGGAACGGATGTACTCTTTGATGCGTGCGATTGCCGCCAAATAGTAATCCTTTGTCATGTTCGCGGTGAGCTTCGGTCTGGCTTCACTTGCCAATTCAAAGTCCGCGACCGGAAACTGCCCCCCTTCCGCGGCCAGAATGACCTTTTCCACCTCGGCCACCCACTTTTCAGGATCGCCGAAGAACCCCGGTGAAGCAAGATGTACCTTCCCCAAAAGATGGTCCACCACGATTGCCCCGTCGTAGATGCCGAAGAAGCTGTCCGGAATCTGGACATCATCGTGCGCTTCCTTCGGCAAGCGTTCCACCTGATGGCGCAGCTCATAGCCGAAGTAACCGACAGCTCCGCCGATGAAAGGGAGCTCCCCTGTATAGTCTACTTGATAATCTTCCAGCAACGATTTCAGTTCTTCGAACGGATCTACGCCCGCTTTGGCTGTCAGTGTCAGTTCGGGATCGAATCCGATGAAGGAATAGCGCCCCAATTTTTCCGGATCCATCCCGCTGTCCAGGAAAAAACAATGCTTGCGGTCGCGGAACAAAGAGAACAGTTCGAAGCTCGAAAGCCCGGTGACGATTTCCTTGATCACGATATCAGCCGCTTTCTTTTTCATCCAAAATCGCTCCTTCCCGCTTTCTTTTGGCGCGCTCATAAAAGTTGCGCAACATATACAAGCCATGCTCCGTCAGGATCGCCTCAGGATGAAACTGGACCCCCTCGATCAACTCTTCGCGATGAAGAAAGCCCATGATTTCGCCATCCTCTGTCCAAGCGGTGACCTCCAACGAGTCCGGAAGGCTTCCCTTTTCCACGATCAAGGAATGGTATCTTGTGACATTCAGCGGACTTTTCAAGCCTTTAAAGACGCCTTTCCCTGTGTGTTGGATGGCATGCACCTTCCCATGGACAGGCTCTTTCGCCTTCACGATTTCCGCGCCGAACAGCCCCGCGATCGTCTGGTGCCCTAAGCAAATCCCCAAAATCGGGATATTTCCTGCGAAATGTTTGACGACAGACAGACTGATACCCGCTTCATCAGGAGTTTTCGGACCCGGGGAAATCAGGATCATCAGCGGATCCAATGCCGCTATCTCTTCGATTGTTATCTTATCGTTCCGTTTCACCACAACATCATCATCCAATTGCTTCAGATATTGGACAAGATTGTAGGTAAAGGAATCATAATTATCTAATACAAGTATCATACGTATCCTCATCAATATTATTATTTTTATAATCTAACATCTATCATTTTCCATGTACCTGGCGGACCTTCTAAAATGATAGGTCCATCATACCAAATGCTGGGACTTCAGCCTATAGTTTTGGGAAAACTGACTACTGACAAAAAAATGGCCAGGACAACAGCCCGGCCATTCTGTCTGTACCGAAAGCAGAGCACTGTGCAGATACAGCCTGGCCCTCACTTCAGCCGCTCTCCTTATGGTTGGACATCCGCCTCATTGTCAAAACCCCGCTGTTCCCAATAGCCTTCATAGTCGGCGTCGTCAGACAGCTCAATGCGGGTGATCCATTTGATCCATTTGTATCCCAGCTTATCCTCCGCTACAAACTGGAACGGAAAGCCTCTTTCCGGCGGCAGGACAACCCCGTTCATCTTATAGGCGATCATCAGCTGCCTGTCCATGATCGTCCGCAGCGGCAGGGAGGTGCTGTAGCCATCCTCTGAATAGAAAATGACCGTATCGGAGGTTGCCTGAACGTCCGCTGCTTCGAACAGGTCCGCAAGCAGAATCCCTTCCCAAAGGATGTCGACGCTCCATCCTTCCACGCAATGCAGCGTCACAACCTTTGTGTATTTCTGATTATCCAGCACTTCGTCGTAGGACAAGGAAACCGGCTGCTCGACCAAGCCGTCAATCGTCAGCATGTAAGTATCTATGTCTATATATTGAGGACCTTTGATAGAATTTTCCCGAAAATCGGTCAAAGAAGACAAATCTTGTCCGTCGTATTCGGTCACTTCGATTTTGGTCAGTTCTTCCAGATCAATCTCACTGGTGTCGTCATCATTGGATGTTCCGCAACCAAAAAGCAACAGACTCAGCAACAGAAACAGGTAGTTTTTGGGAATGCGACTGGCATAGCGGCCCTTTACTGCGAATTTCCCCACTTTTTCCATCAAAAAGCCTTCTTTCCTAAACCCATCAGACTAAAAACCACGTGTCTGCCCTTCCCACGGTTGCGGTTTCCCTTCCCGATGCTCCCCCACGCTTGGCCCTTTCAGGTTGCGGAGGCGCCAAATGCCGTAGAGATAACTGATGATCAGGCCTGCAATCGTTACTGGAAGCCCTAAGAGTGTATTGGTCCAAGCCAACTCGACAACGTCGCCGCGCCTGAAAAGAATGACCTGCAAGGCCAAGCGCATCAGAAAAAATAAAAACCAAAGAACCGTCACTTCCTGATAGGCCGGCTTCACATCCTTGCGCCAATACCACTCCAAATCCCATCCGCGCGTCAAATGGCTCGTCAAAGCGGCCATCGGTTTCCCCAGGATGAGGCTCACCAGCGCCGCCAACACAAGAATGGCACTGGTGACTATTTTGGGGAGGTAATAATTGGCGGCATTATTCGAGAAATACGCGATTCCGGAGGCGACCAAAACCCCCAGCAAACCACCCGCTGCATAACGCAACGGTTGTTTCCGTGCTACTCTGATGATCCCCAACAGCACAGCCAAAGCAATCGCCATAATGATTGCGACCATCAACTGATATCTGCCGTTGACGACGGCAAACAGCAAAGGCGGCAATAAAGCATCGAAAGTCTTCCCCGAAATGACCAACTTCAATTCTTCCGATATTTCCTTGATTCTGGCTTTCAAATCATCATCCCCTATCTGCAAATCTGTATGCTACATACTCGATGATGACTCCGTAACCGATGCCCGCCGCAAAACCGACGGGATCTTCGAACCCTGTTGAACTGTAGAAAGCAAAGGAAACCAGCAAGCCTAGGATGGCTCCCCTTCCCAATGCTAGTTTCAATTCGTGCGTTTCCTTTGCAAAGCCGATGACGATACCCATCAGCAGCCGGTTGTACCAGAAGGCGAACAGATACAGTGCCTCCTTCTCAAATCCGGAACGCAACTGGGCACCCGCGATGCAGATCACTCCCAGAAGAGCTCCCGCAACGATTGAAATTTTCATTCTGTTCGTCAGCATATGCTCAACTCCCCTCATCTGTCAGCATAAAAATCAACCTGCTCATTTGCCTCAATTATACTACTGCTGCTCAAAAAAGCGAAAATGACGGCCCCAGCCCAGAAAATCCCGGATTGGAGCCGTCATAAATTTTAATAAGCTGATACAGTCGGAAAGATTGGATCCTCTAAAAGTCTGTCTATTCTATCAGGAGACAGACTGTTCTCAGTCTGTTTCGTTCATCAAGCCTGCTTTTTCGAACAGATAGAACGATAAGCTCAAAATGATGCCGACCACACTCGCAAGCACCATTCCGCTCAATTCGATGCCTGCAAATTGAACTGTCAAGCCGCTCAATCCAGTCACGAAAACGATGGATGTCAGGATCAGGTTTTTGGACTTGCTGTAGTCCACTTTTTCTTCAACCAATAAGCGCAAGCCGCTCGTGCCGATCATGCCGTAAAGCAGGAACGTAACACCACCGATTACATCACCAGGAATTGTGGAAATCAGTGCCGCCAACGGTCCGAAGAAGGACATGACCATGGAGAAAATTGCAGCGCCGGCGATGACGCGCACGCTGTATACACGTGTGATCGCCATTACCCCGATGTTCTCGCCATAAGTCGTTGTCGGAACCCCACCGATCAAACCGGATAAAGCAGATGCAAAGTAATCAGCAAACAACGAACGATGCAAGCCCGGATCTTTGATCAAATCGCGGCCGACGACGTTGGAAGTGACTACTTGGTGGCCAATGTGTTCAGAAGTAAGAACAAGCAGAACCGGAAGCATCGTCAAGATGGCATTCATATCAAATTTTGCCAATTGGAAATGAGGCATCGTAAACAAGGCTGCTTCCATTACCGGAGTGAAGTCGACCATCCCGAAAGCAATCGCAGAGATATAGCCAACGACGATAGCGATCAGAATAGGGATAGTGGACAAGAAACCTTTGAACAGCACGGAACCCAGAACAGCCGTGCCTAAAGTGATGAAGAAGACAGCGAAGTTCTGTGCTGTCGCCGTTTCGGTCATCAAGTTCGCACCGATCGATCCACCTTGAATCGTAAGATGAGCCAGCTCCAGACCGATCAAGGCAACGACAGCCCCCATCGCTGCAGGCGGTAGGACAACATCGATCCACTTTGTGCCGATACGATGGATGACAAAGGCCATAATACAGCCAATGATACCTAATACAACGAAACCGCCCTGAGCATACTCAAAACCTTGGTTAGCGATGATGATGCTTGTCGGTCCGATGAATGCAAAACTTGAACCAAGATAGGCCGGCGATTTCCCTTTTGTGATCCAAATGAATAATAGCGTGGCGACCCCGTTCATCAATAGTACGATGCTCGGATCAATACCGAAAATGATAGGCACAAGCACAGAAGCACCGAACATTGCGAAAGTATGTTGCAAACTAAGCGGAATCAGCAAGTTTGCAGGTACCTTTTCGTCAACCTGAATAATTTTCTTTGAAGACATCTCCAAATTCCTCCTATGGGCGCAAAAAAAAGCCCTTGAATTATGATATTCGCAAAAGGACCTAAGGTATCAAATATTCGATTTGTTACCCTTTTTAATCTCTCAGGATTAGTTTAAAGGACTTTGCTTCGCTTATTTTAGCAATAATAGTGATGGAATACAATTATAAAATGATTAGATAATCCTGCTTTTGGCCCATAAACCATGCTTGTTGAAGATACAAACAGGACCGCCAGAAAGCCTTGAATCAACCTGTCAGGCTTTCTGTTGGTCCCTACAATTCAATCAGACGGCCTTGCCTGCCAACAAGCTTGACTCCGCAGGGATGCCGGCCATCCGTTTCAGATCGAGGATGCTGTCCGTTTCCTCAATCGAGAGCAGTCCTTTTTCAAGTACCAATTCCCTGACGGTTTTGCCTGTCTTCAGTGATTCTTTGGCGATTGCGCTGGCCTTTTGGTAGCCGATTGTCGGGCAAAGCGCAGTCGCAATGCCGGCGCTCTCTTCCACCTGTTTGTAGCAGGCCATCTCATTGGCTTGGATGCCTTGAATGCAGTTGAGGGTCAGCGTAGCAACCGAATGCGCCAAGCAATCGATCGATTCAAACAACGAATGGAAAATGATCGGCTCGAAGGCATTCAGCTCCAACTGTCCGGATTCGGCAGCCATCGTGATGGTCAGATCGTTTCCGATTAGGCGAAAAGCGACTTGCGAGACGACCTCGGGTATCACCGGATTCACTTTTCCCGGCATGATCGAGGAACCATTTTGCTTGGCAGGCAAATTGATTTCACCGATGCCAGCTCTTGGGCCGCTCGACAACAAGCGCAAATCATTGCTCATCTTCGACAAGTTCACCGCTGCTGTCTTGATTGCCGCCGACACCCTGACGAAACCATCCACGTTCTGGGTCGCATCGAAAAGATCCTCCGCCTGCATGAATTCAATCCCCACTTCTTCACTCACGAAGGCGGTTATGTTTTCCAAGTATTCCGGCGTCGCATTGATTGCATTGCCGATTGCGGTCCCGCCAAGATTGATGCTCTTCATCTCTTCTGCAGCACTCATGAGGTGGCGGATATCTCTTTTGACGAAGGATTGATAAGCCTGGAACGTTCTCCCCAACGTAGTCGGGACCGCATCCTGCATTTGTGTCCGCCCCATTTTGATAACCCCGGCGAATTCTTCAGCCTTATCAGCCAACGCCCGCTCAAGTTTTTCCAGTTCGGCAACCAACTCCGGAAGCAATTGAAGGACGGTCATTTTCCCAGCTGTCGGAAAGACATCGTTGGTGGACTGGCAGAGATTCACATCGTCATTCGGATGAACGATGCGGTAGTCGCCCTTTCTCCCGCCCAAAATTTCGATGGCGCGATTGGCGATGACTTCGTTGGCGTTCATGTTGGCCGATGTTCCGGCACCGCCTTGGATGGCATCCACAATGAACGCTTCATGAAAATGTCCTGCCACTATTTCGTCGCAGGCTTGGACAATCGCATCCTTTTTCCCGACTGTCAGGTTCCCCGACTGAGCATTTACGACAGCTGCGGCTTTCTTGATCCGCGCCAGATTGCTGATCAATTCCGGATGCAATTTCGTGCCCGTGATGGAGAAATTTTCCTTTGCACGCGACGATTGCACACCATAATACGCTTCTGTGGGTACTGCTAACGTTCCGATCGAGTCTGCTTCAATTCTCATGTTCATCTCTGTTTGCCCCCTGAAATTTTTCTGTAATTCATAGTGCAAACAATACCACCCCTGCAAACCGAATGAAACAGCTCAAAGGAAGTTGCGAACAAAACCTGCATATTCGGTATTTCCGCAGAAGAATCCCACGCTATTTCCGATGTAACTTTATTTTCTTAAGTCATGTCAGCATTCGTTTGCTTCCCTTGGTAGGTCTGATATAGAATCTTAAGAATAAAAAGCAAACAACAACAAGGGAAGGAGCCTCTAATGGATAAAATCGATAAGCAAATTTTGAACATTCTGCAGACAAATGCGCGGGCTTCCCTGAAGGAAATCGGCGAGGCCACCTTTTTGTCTTCGCCGGCAATTTCCGCAAGGATCGCCCAGCTGGAAAGGAACGGCGTCATCACAGATTACGGCGCACATGTGAACCTGCAGACGCTGGGCTACAATATCAAGGCTTTCATCAATCTGGAGGTCGACCCCAAGCAAAAGCCGGTTTTTTATCCTTTCGTGGACAGCATCCCGAATGTGCTGGAATGCAACTGCGTGACCGGTGAATTCTCGATGCTCCTGAAAGTCGCCTTTCCGACGACGAATGAACTGGATACTTTCATCGGAGAGCTGCAGCAGTTCGGCAAGACCTACACGCAGGTCGTCTTCTCCACCTCGGTCGGTCCCAGGGGCATCCATTTTGAAGACCAATGACAATAACGATCAGCATCAGTCCTAAAAAAAAGCTATCCTTTCCCGAGACAGACCAGGAGAGGATAGCTGCACATACTATACGTAGTAAAGGTTTTCGGATGGGTAAACTGGATCGCAAGTGATATCGAGGCCAAGATTCCGAAGGATCTGATCATCGTCTTTGTTCAGGATGACAGTCGAATGGGCCTGCACATCCTTCAGCTCGGAAAGTTTATCGTAGGCCAACTGGGCTGTCGGGTTGGTTACCGCTGAAATGGACAGAGCAATCAGAATCTCATTCGCAGTCAAGGTTGGGATGCGCTTGTGCAAACCATCGCTCTTCAGCTTCTTGATCGGCTCCAGAATGACCGGGGACAGCAACAGGATGTCGTCGGAAATGTTCGCCAAGGCTTTGATTGCGTTCAAGATGGCGGAAGAACAGGCGTCCATCAGATCGGAAGTTCTGCCGGTGATGATCCGTCCATCGTTCAGCTCGAAAGCGATGACCGCAGGAATCTCGTTGTCGACCGCGCGTTTCATCAAACGCTTCGCATATTCGCGGGCAGGCTTCACGGGAGCCCGGTCTTCTTGCTTCAATTCGACCTCTTCCATGATCAGGCGCATATGGTTACGCGTCTCTTCATCGCTCAGGCCTTTCTTGTAGTCGCATTCCGTGTCGAAACTGCGGCGGATGATCTCCTGCTTCGACGCTTCCCGGATTGCTTCATCGTCGGTGATGCCGAAGCCGACGCGATTCACGCCCATGTCAGTTGGTGACTGATAGACGGATTCCTTGCCGGTGATGCGCTCGATGATGCGTTTGATGACCGGGAAAGTCTCCAAATCACGGTTATAGTTGACCGCCACTTCGTTGTAGGTCTCAAAATGATAGTTGTCCATCATGTTGACGTCCTTCAGATCGACAGTTGCGGCTTCATAGGCGATGTTCAGCGGGTGCTTCAACGGAACATTCCAAACCGGGAAAGTCTCGAACTTGGAATAGCCGGCCGCGCGCCCTTGACGGCGTTCGTGGTACAGCTGATTC
This sequence comes from Trichococcus pasteurii, assembly GCF_900112935.1. Classification (GTDB taxonomy): domain Bacteria; phylum Bacillota; class Bacilli; order Lactobacillales; family Aerococcaceae; genus Trichococcus; species Trichococcus pasteurii. The sequence continues at coordinate 35,541 of NZ_FONM01000001.1, read as the reverse complement.
AGGCAGGTAGCCAACTTACCGCTGCCTGGACCTGGAGCAGTCACGACGACAATCGGCTTGGTCGTCGGAATGTAGGTGTTCTGGCCGAAGCCTTCTTCGCTGACGATCGTTTCGATATTGGAAGGATAGCCTTCGATGGCGCCATGGGTATAGACTTTGATGTCGCGTTTTTCGAGTTTGTTGATGAAGACTTTGGTGGCCGGCTGTCCGTTGTAGCGCGTGATGACGACGCTGTTGACGGCCAGTCCGTATTCCCTCAGCTCATCGATCAGGCGGAAAACGTCCATATCATAGGTGATTCCGTAGTCGCCGCGGATTTTGTTGCGTTCGATATCGCCAGCGTAGACGCAGATCAGGATCTCCGCTTGGTCCTTCAATTTTTGCAGCAATTTGATTTTGGCGTCTTCATCGAATCCAGGTAATACGCGTTTCGCATGCTTGTCGCCGATCAGTTTCCCTCCAAATTCAAGATACAATTTATCGTAATTGTTGACCCGTTCGAGGATGTATTTCGATTGTTCTTCAATGTATTTCTGTGGATCAAAGCCGATTTTTTTCATCTGTTTTCCTCCAATGTCTGAATGGTGTATCTGTATACTTACCGTTATGCGTCTTTTTCCGGATGCGGAAATGTGTTACCTGCCTCATCCAAAAAGCTTTGTTTTCAACTCTAACTATTATAGAGCAATTTCCTTGATTGGCAATAAGCATTTTAAGCCCGCGACGATTCGTTGAACAGCATGCGTGCCGTAACCCAAGCGGTGAGAGGGATGATTCCGGTCACTCCGATACCGATGACAAACATGGAGAGCACTTCCGAGACAAGCACTTTTGCGTTCAGCGCCTCCCCAAACGAATAGGACAGGTCCCTGAACCAGAGGAAAAGCGCGAGATAACCGCCGATGAAGGAAAAATACAGCGTGTTCGTCGTCGTTCCGATGATGTCCTTGCCGATCGTCATCCCTGACCGGAACAAATCCTTTTCGCTCAACCGCGGATTGCGGTGATGGACTTCATGCAATGAGGATGAAATGGAGATGGCGGTATCCGTGATGGCCGCTATCGTTCCTGTTATCATCGTGCAAATACCGATTTGGACGAAATCCACATTCACAAAAAAGGAAAGCGTCGTGTACTCTTCGACTTCCTCGGGACCGAAGCCCTGGATCATCGCAAACCGATGCACAAAAATGATCAGCAACAGCAAGAAGAACGTTGTGACGATTGTGGCAATAAAAGCCGCCTTGGTTTTGACGTTCACGCCGTTTATGTAAAACAAATTGATGTAGCTGACCACCGAACACGCCAACAGTGTCACAAAAAGAGCAGGAAAGCCATTGATCAACAGCAGCACCAATAGATAGAGGACCGCAAAATTGAAAAACAACGACAGGAATGAAGAAATACCACGTCTGCCTCCCACCACCCCCATCAGCAGCAAAAGCATCAGCGCCAATACCAGCTGCACGCTCATCGGCGATCACCTGCTTTCTTGGGAATCAGACGGACTGCTGTGAACATTGCCAACGGAACCGTCAAAACGATACCCAGACTGCCCGCCAAAGCCCGGGTGATTTCCAAAGATAATTGCATCGAAAAAGTGTGGAACACATCGGAGCCGTTCTCCAAATAAAAAACGAGCGTCGGAATCGCTCCGCTGACATAGGCAAAAAGCAACACATTCGCCATCGTCCCCATGATGTCCTTGCCGATTTCGCGTCCGGACTGGAATAAGGCTCTGGCGGATATCGCGGGGTCCTTTTCGTACAGTTCCTGGATGGCTGCGACCATCGTGATGGCGACATCCATCACCGCACCTAAGGAGCCTATTAAAATGCTCGACAGGAAGATGCGCCGCGGATAATGCGTCACAAACTGCATTTCCTCATAACGCAGGCCCTGCCCGTTCGTCAAGGCAATGACTGCGTAGGCTATCATCAAGGTCATGAATGTTCCGATCAAAGTGGAAAGGATCGCTGCGTAAGTCTTTCTGTTTCTACCGCTGACCAAGAGGAGCGTCAGGACGGTCCACCCGATCACTGCCCCACTGCTGATCCATAATAGTTGGGCATTATCCGCAATCTCATAGCTGTCCAGAGCGATGCTGAACAGCAAAATATTCCCCGCTATGCTGATTAGGGAAAGCAGGCCTTTTTTGCCCGCGGTTGCCACAAGCACGAAAAGAAATAAGGACCCAAAAAGGACAACATATTTATCCCGCTTTACTCCGACGATTTTGCCTGCCATGACACCCGTACCGCTCTCGCTCAGTGAAAGGAAGACTTCATCACCTGAACGATACATTTGACTGTATGCAAGTGAATCGGAATAGCTGTTTTCCAGCACAACCAATTCCCCTTCCGACTCCCCGCTCATCAGTAGACCCGTCAGTTTTTGATTGTATACGGGATAGCTTTCCCGGTTGGCACCGATCGTTTCGTCGTTTCCAACGGCTTCCGCTGCAGTGATTTTGGCGATCGGTTCTTCGTACCACGCGTAGTTATGGAAACTGAACAGCGTCAGCATCCCCAACAACGCCGCGAATAAAATCAATAATATCGCTTTTTTCCTGACTGACAACCATTCATTCATCCACAGTGTTCCTCCCTTCAATAGATTTCCGCATGGGTTTTAACCTAAATCGGGAAGGAGAATTTTCTCCATCCGGATGTCGTCGCGCCATTCGCCTTGTGAGTAGGTGAAATGGGGAATCACGCCTATTTGTGCGAATCCGGATTTTTCATACAAGCTGATTGCACCAGCGTTGTGGGAAAAGACCCCCAGTTCGATCCGCTGATAGCCGAGTTTCCGGCATTCTTCTTCGTAAAGGGCCATGACCGTTTTGCCGATGCCCTTGCTGCGCCACTCCGGTTCGCCTATGAAGATGCCCAGCCAAGCTGTTTTTCCGTCATTCTTCAACAGGGCAGGAAAGTCCCTGATGATCGACGCGATACCGACTGGCTTGTCATCCACGCAGATGAAATAATTGCGTTTGTCCGGATTGGACAGACTCTCGCGGACATCGCCTTCCGTCACTAAAGGCAGCTCGCTTTCTTCATCATAGTGAGGGGTGATGAACGGCGAAATGGCCGGGTCATTTTCCCAACGGAGCACTGTCTGGATCAATTCCTCGCTCAATGGTAAATTTTTCAGTTGCAGGTTCATCATTTCTTCGCTCCTTTGGTCTTATCAATCAGCTGCTTGGTTCCATGCGAAAAGGATTGCACCCGAAACGAGCGGTGCAATCCTTTTCGAAAATCTGCAAAGCTATTTTTTTTACAGCACCTTTTCGTAACCCCAACGCATGTCGCCGATGCTTGTCAGGATGTGGCCGCAGTAGGTATACCCGGCTTTCTGAAGGGCTCGTTGCATGCTTTTGTTGTCGGGATGCGTATCGATGCGCATGCTGGTATATCCTTTTTTACGCGATTCATCAGCAGCCCATTCCACGATTTCCCCAAGGACACCCTGACCCCGGAATGTTCCTTTGATCGTGATGCGATGGATGACCGTGTAAGGATTATCCGTCAGCCATTGGCCTTCGGTGATGACTTTATAGGTAGGATCCTCGCCGTAAAAAAATGCAAAAGTTGCCGCTGGAATGCCATCCCGCAAGTAGATATAGCTGTACCCTCCGGCCATATCCTGAAGAATGACCGCTTCGTTCGGGTACCCTTTTTGCCATTGATCGATGCCGGATGCCTTCAGTGTGACTTTCGCCTCATTGATGATTTCCATGATTGCGGGCAGATCCGCTGGCATTGCTTTTCTGATCATTGCTCCACCGCCTTCCATTTTTTTCATTTAAATATGATTATACCGGAAATCTTGTTGTTTTCAGTATTTTTTTGCTGTCTTTCTTCATTTTGGGTGATTCCGGCCCTTATAGGTTGAACATCTTTCGGTACTGCTGGATATAGGATTGCTTTTGTTTTTTCAGCATGTAGAGCGCATTTTTGATCTGATCCGGCTCATCCGCCATGTCCAGGTCTTCTTTTTGCTTTTCGATGCCTTCTACTACGGGCTCACAGTAGGCAGCTTCTTTGATTTCATCCAAAATGGCGATGATTTCCTTGCGCATCCTTTCGACACGGGGGCCTTCACCGGCTTTTATTTCATCCAAGCTCTCTACGAGTTCCCGGAATGGAAGGTTCCTTCTGACTTTTCCATCCTTGATGCGGATATATTCTTTTTTGAATTCCGTCACGCCGGGCACAGCTCCATTCAGTTGGTACCACCCATCGTACAGGATCCATCCACCTTCAGGTTCGGCCGGGATGAAGTCCCTTTTTAAAATGTATACTTCGTCCGCGCCGGTAATTTCCGCCACCCAACATTTGCTTTCGCTGTCTGCCGGGCTGAGCTGCAAACCTAACTTCGACATGAGAAAATCCTCTTTCTGATTATTATTGATGGTTCATCCTCAGGCCGATTGCGCTTTGCCTGATTACGTTCTTCCATTATACGCTATCTCCATTGTTCTGGATAGGCATTCACTTCCTGAAGGCCCGATGGTCAATCCGGGACAGCCATCAATCGGCGTCCCCGCTGTCCCTGACCTTCACGCCGGCTACAGGCTCTTTGTCCGGATCAGCGACGTAGCGCTCCCCTTCCACCAGACCATCCAATATTTCGATGTCATATTCGGTCTCCAGCCCTGTTTCGATGTACCTTTTTTCGACTCGGTTGCTGCTGTCCACCACGTATACATACGCTTTTCCCGATTCCGCTTCGATTTGGACAGCCTCATAGTTCACGCGCAAGGCATCCAGCCTTTCGATCGTGATGATTTCCGCGTCGGCTTCATAACCTACCTTGATATTTTCGTCAGGATCGGTGATTGTGACTTTTACCGCGACTTTCGCATCCTGATCTGCGGACGTCGCCGATTTCTCCGCCGACTGGCCGATTTCCGAGACGATCCCTTTATATTCCCCGATGAGCCCTTTCACCTTGACGTTCGCCTTCTGGCCTACCCGCATATTGACGCTGTCATACTGGCTGACAGCCAAGCTGATCACATATTCAGTCGCCCCGTCGACGATGATGGCATCACCGATCTGAGGATATTCGTTCGCCACGACATCCATCTTCGTAACCACGCCGTCTACATTGGCTTTCAGATCGCACTCCTCGATTTTTTTGTTCAAGTAGACGATATCCGTTTTCAGGAGCGCAATCTGGTCGGCCTGATTGGAGATCCTTTCTTCCGTTGTTGCGCTGGAAAAGCTTGCCGTGGTCTGCAGGTTCGAAAGAGCGATTCCCGCACTCCGAACGGCTTTTTCACCGTCGCTGATAGCCTTAACTGCCGCCTCATATTTTACGGCAGCGCCGCTTCTGGCATTCGAAAGGGTAATTTCCGCATTGCGGACAGCGGCTTCGCTGTCGCTGACGGCCTTTTCGGCTGCCGCATATTCAAGGGCTCCAGCGCTTTCGGCGTTCGAAAGCGCGATTTCCGCGTTGCGCACGGCCGTTTCACTGTCCGATACCGCCTTTTCGGCTGCCGCATATTCAGCATCGGCTGCGTTTTTGGCATTCGAAAGCGTGATTTCCGCGCTGTGGACAGCTGTTTCGGCATCGATCACCGCCAATTTCGCCGCATCATAGCCGGCTTTATAGCTCATTTCAGCACTGTCCAAAGCGAGTTCCGCATTCCATACCGCCGTTTCGGCTATGTTAACAGCCTGCTGCGCCAACTGATAATCCACGGCATACAGGATTGGATCGGCATCATACAAAGCTTTGACGATGTCCAGATTCAGCTTCGCACTCGCATAGGCAGCTTTTGCTGTTTCAAGCGAACATTCGGCTTCATACATGGCATTTTCAAGATCATCCAAATTCTTTTTGGCGATCCAATAATGCGCCTTCGCATTTTCCAAAGTCAGTTCGGCTTGTCCGACCGCATTGGCGTTGGCTATTTCAACGTTATTCAGTTTGTCAGCTAAAGCGGCAGCATTCGATTGGGCGCTCTCCAAGGCTATTTGAGCTTGGCTCACCGCATTTTGCGAGGATGACTTATCCATTTCTGCACTGCTCCCGGAAAGATAAGCAAGCGTCGCCTCTGCATTGGCAAGATTGATGGTCTGTTTGTCCAACTGGGTGCGGTATTCGGTCGAATCGATCCTCGCCAATACTTCGCCTTTCTTGACTGCTTGCCCTTCCACCGCCAGCACTTCGACAATCTTGGCTGTGGGAGAAGGATAAAGGCTACTCCTGCTGCTCGCCTCGATGTCGCCGGTTATCGGCACATACTTCGCCAACTGCCCTTTCCAGGCAGTTTGCAGCGAAACCTCCTGGACCTGGGCATTCTGATACCACCAGTATGCAGTTCCTCCGCCCGCCAGCACAGTCAGCAGCAGGACCGCCGTGACAATGATCGATTTTTTTGATTTGAATATGATAGCTTTCAGCTTTCCCATAAAGAAGACCCCCTCGAGCAATTTCCGGATAATCCAGTTGATTCCATCGTTTCGGTATCTCAATTTCACCATATCGACCGATGTATCTGTGAACATATTGTCAACGCATACAATTCCGTTTTGGTATTTTCTTTTTTGGGAATACACCGCCTCTCAGCAAAAAATCTGCTATCCTCAATTTTTTGACAAAAAATCCCGACACAAATATACTTGAACTGATTGAAGCAAACTCAAAAGAGGGTGGATACGATGATAACGATGACCAATGTGACGAAAACTTACAAGACCGGTGATGTGGAAACATATGCCCTCAAGGACGTCAATCTCACCATCGAAGAAGGGGAGTTCGTCGTCATCCTCGGTCCCAGCGGCAGCGGCAAGAGTACCCTGCTGAACGTCATCAGCGGCTTGGACACCGTCACTTCTGGGGAAATCATCTTCAGGGGAGAGACATTGACGAACCTGGACGAAGACGAAATGACCGCCTTCAGAAGGAAACATCTGGGTTTCATCTTCCAGCAATACAACCTGCTGCAGAACCTGAACGTCTACGAGAATATCCAGATTGGCTCGGATATCGGCACTGCTCCACTCGATATAGCTGACTTGCTCGAAAAGGTCGGTCTGGAAAAAGCCCGCGACAAATATCCAAGTCAACTCTCCGGCGGGGAGCAGCAACGGGTTTCGATCGTCAGAAGCTTAGCGAAGAATCCCGACATCATCTTCTGCGACGAACCCACCGGCTCGCTTGATGAGGAAAATTCAAAAAAGATTCTTCAGCTGCTGCAGAACCTCAACGAAGACTACAATAAAACCGTCATCGTCATCACCCATAACCTGGGCATCGCTGAAATGGCGGACAAGGTCATCAAGATGAACTCCGGTCAAATCAAGGAAGTCACCCTCAACAAAGTCAAAAAGAATGCCCAGGATATCTCTTGGGGATAGGACGAGGTGCGGATCATGCTGCTGAAAAATGTCATCAAAACCTTGCAAAAAAAATGGATGCAGCTGGTTGCCATCGGCTTCATCATCATCCTGAGCTCCGCCACCTACACCATGATGTTCTACGGATTGAGCGGCATCGAAGAACCGACGGAAGCGTACCTGGAGGATTACAACCAGGAGGATTTTGCCGTTGAGATGCTGAACCGGGTCACGCTTGAGGAGGCGGCCTACCCCATCGCGGCGTCCCTGTTGGCCAGAGGCTTTTACTCGCTCAGCGACATCAAAAAAGTCGAACCTGCCACTTTCTACAAGCTCATGGACAACCGGATCGCCGAGTTTGAAGCGAGCTACCGCGATGTCAGCCTCGAATTGAGGGAATACAAAAACACGTCCTACACTTATCAAGGGCAGTCGCATAAAGCGCTCCTCGTGAAAGATGGCGAAAGAATCAATCTTTCCTATATGGAGGAAGGCCGCAAACCTTCCGCTGACAACGAAGTCGCGGTCACAAAGGTCTATGCCGACAAGAACGGCCTCACCATCGGGGGCTCCCTTATCATCAAAAACAAAAGCTACCGCGTGACGGGCTTTGTGCTTTTCCCCGATTACACCCTTCCCATGTTCGATGAAACCTTCAACTTGGATACCGGCCTGCAGACCTTGCTGCTCATGTCTGATGAAGAATACGAGAACTTCGACGACAAGGAGAGTTTCCGTTTAGCCGGCATGACCCTGACCGAGGACAGCATAGACACCGCCTACGACAAAGACGAGCTGCCTTTCGTCAGCCAGATTGCGGACACGCAGACATCCATGAGGAGCGGAGCCATCTATGACGAACTGACCCAAGGAAAAGTCATGGCTTTGGGGCTCAGCATCTTCATCGCGGCCATCGCTGTCATCATCGTATCGATCCTGATCTACAACCTGCTCCATGCCGAAAGAGGCCAGATTGGCATCCTTAAGGCACTCGGCTACCGCCGTTCGGAAATAGCCCGTCCCTATTTCGTCGTGATGATGGTTTTCGCCGCCCTTATGCTGATCCTTGGCTACTTCTTCGGATCGCTCTATTCCGAGCCGTTGAAAAAATTGTACCTGGATTTCTATCTCCTGCCCCAGGTCAAAATCGCCCAGAGCTTCACCGTCTTTGCTACGGCAATCCTGGTGCCGCTCCTGTTCTTTTCCTTGGTTTCCGGGATCATCATCTACCGGATCCTCGGCGAGAATGCCTTGGAGCTGCTGAAGCCGCATGAGGGCAAGTCAATCAACCGGATCGGCAGGTACCTCAGCCGGGTACTTACGAAGGCGAAAGGCAGCACGAAATTCAAATATTTGCACGCCATCAAGAGCACCGGCAGCTTCTTCATTTTTTTCCTGGGCATCATGTTTTCGACAATCCTGATGAGCTTTTCCTTCATGATGGGCGGCATGGTCGATCGGATGACGGTCGACTATCTGAACAAGGTCGACTACGAATATGAGGCCTATCTCGATGTCACGGAAAGATTGCCCGAAACGCGGCCCGGGGACGAAAAATTCCTCATTTATCCTTTCGCCTCGCTGGACGACAACATTGTCTCGCTGCAAGGATTGTCTTCGCGCAACAAACTTTACAGCCTCTATGATGAGGAGGGCAACGACATCACCGTAAACATCCAGAACGGCGCTGTGATAACAAAACGAATCAGCATCAAGCTCGGCATCGCAGAAGGGGACACCATCCGACTGGAAGTGAACGATGACACTTTCACCTTTCTTGTCAAAGGCGTGACCGATGAATACATTTCCGACAAGGTGTACCTGAACATCGAAAAGCTCAGCAATATGTTGTCGGAAAACAGCACTTCACGCCTTTACAGCGGCATCTATGCCAGCCAAAAGCCGTCCGATGTCTACTACAGCACAATCATCAGCAAGTCCGGGCTCATCGAACAATCGAAGGCGATGTCCAACTATACCCAGTTCATCTCGAACGTCATGATCGGCGGATCTGCAGTCATCGCGGCGAGCATCCTGTTTGTGCTCACTTCCTTCACCGTCGAAAAAAATTACTATGTGATTTCATTGCTCAAAGTGATGGGCTACAAACGCCGGGAAGTCAACGCGATGATCCTGAACGGCTATTTCTTTTATGCCCTGATTTCCTATCTGATCAGCATCCCCATCGCATTGGGTATACTGAACCTGATGATGCGGTTCTTCACGGAGGAATACGGCGTCATCCTGCCGCTGCAGTACAGACCGATTTTTATGTTGCAGACATTGGCGATTCTGGTACTTATTTTCTTCGCCGGCACCTCCATAAGCAGGCGGAAAATCGCCAAAATCCCGCTCCAGGAAGTCCTCAAGTCTTATCAGGAATAAGCCTGGCCGGAAGCTTTTCGTTAGTCGCTTATCGACTCCTGTAGTAATATATTAGAAAAGCTGAACGGCTCATTTAAATATTCAACTCGGGAAGTGATACTGTGGAAAAGAAAAAGAGAAATAAAGTCATCAGCCTCGCACTGATCGGCATCATCATGACGGGGGTGGTCACGCTCGCTCTCCTTACAAAAAACGGAAAGATCGAACGGGTGGCTTTTGCTGAAGAAACGAATACGGAAGCCAGCCTCGGTTCAGTGGATGAACTAATGGAGGGACTGTCCGCCTATCCCGAACTGTACCGAGCGGCTTTTGAAGAGGATGGCATCGATCCGGAAGAGAACATTTTCATCATCCCGGGAATGGATGCCACTTTGACGCTCCATCATGAACATGAAGAGGAAGAAATCTGCACAACGATGACGCCGCAAGGTTTGGCCGTCAACAAAGATTACCTGTTCATATCGGCTTATTGCCAAACCAAAGAACACAATTCCGTCATCTATGTGCTGGAAAAGAAGAACGGTTCCTTCATCAAGGAAATCGTCTTGGACGGCATTCCGCATGCAGGCGGCCTCGCCTACGACAACAACCATGAGCTGCTCTGGGTCACCTCGGAAAAAGGCGACATCGCGCAGGTCATCACTCTGTCTTTGAAGGACATTGAAGCCTATGACTTCGCGGATTTCGCTGAACCGATCACCTATACGGACAGCATCGAACTGCCTGACATCAAACGCGCTTCAACAATCACGGTCCACGGCGATGACCTCTACGTGGCGCATTTCGATGACGAAGAAACGAGTGTCATGCACCGCTACCTCATTTCCACAACAGAAGACGAGGACGGGAAGGAAGTCCATGCGCTCGATACAGGAAAAAGCACAGAAGAGGCTTATCCCGACGATGTCGACAAGATCGGCAAAGAGATCCAAGGCCTGGCTTTTTATCACGAAAAGCTGATGCTGTCACGCTCTGCCGGCAGAAAGAAAGACTCGACGCTGCTTTCTTTCGATCGCTTGGAGGAAAACGAAAATTTCACCGACAAGAACGCCAGCACCGAAATCACGATGCCGTCCTATCTCGAACAAATCGCAGTGGATGGGAAGCAACTATACATCCTCTTCGAATCAGGTGCTTACCCTTACCGCGACCATGGCAACCCAAGCATCGACCGGGTACTGCGTGTGGAAATCGACACCTTGTTCTCGGAATGAATTGCCTACCATTATCGGAATTGAAAACAATACGCAAAACAGGGAGCTGTCTACAATTAAGACAGCTCCCTGTTTTGCGTATGCGATTCCCAACTCACTGCCCTAAACCTCAGTCTATATGATCAGTCAACTCGATGCGTTGGTCTCCCTCCAAAAGTTCCCTCACGATTTCCATGTAGCGTTTGGAGATCGCGCTGAGCGGACGCACTTTCGAATAGATGAAGCCGATGGTATTTTTTTGATCGACATCCATGGGCACAACGACAATATGATCCTGCGTGTTTGATTTCAGAAGACCGGAACCGACCAAGTACCCGTTCGTAACGGACAATAGATTCAATACGGTCGCGCGGTCACTTGCGCTGATCCGTTGGACATTCTGATCGACCTGGATCGATTCCTCCATCAGCTGCAGCGTGCTGTTTTTGCTTTGATCGAAGGAAATGACGGGGTACGGGTGGAGTTCCTCTTGCGTTATTCTCTCCTTCTTCGCCAACGGATGGAATTCGCTGAGGAATACATGCGGTTGGAACACGATCAGCGGATCGAACTTCAGGTCGAACGCTTCGAGATATTGCTTGATGACCTTGCCGTTGAAATCATTCAGATAAATGAAGCCGACTTCACTGACGGCATCCCGCACGTCTTCCATCACTTTCGAGGTGCTCGTCTCCAGGAAACGGAAATTCAATGATTCTTCCTTCTTTTCCGAAACCAGTCGGGCAAAGCCTTCCGAAGCAAAATCATAGTGCTGGCTCGAAACGGAAAACAATCGTCTATTTTCGGTCGCAGACAGATAGCGGTAATCCAATTGGTCCGCCTGGGCCACAATCTGATCGGCGAATTCCAAAAGCATAGCCCCTTCTTTGGTTATTTCGATCCCTTTTTTGGAACGCTCGAAGATCTGGATGCCATATTCTTCCTCCAGATCTTTGATGCTTGACGACAGACTGGACTGCGCCATATATAATTGCCTTGCGGCTTCCCGAAAAGTGCCGTATTTCGCCACTGTGATAACATATCGCAATTGTTGCAGATTCATATTTTTGCCACCTCGCTCTATTTTCCGATGGGTTCCCATCATTTCCACAAAAAAAGTGCATGCGCGTCAACAAAACACACATGCACGAGTATTCATCATCATTTCAGCGCTTCACTTGGATGCGGATGCACAATCTGCCCCATAATCCCCTTCACAGAGCCGGCAAAAATACCCGGTCGTGGAGATCAAAAGATGATAAGAATATTCCTGCATGTTTCTTACATCCGCACATACAACACATCATCTTCTGCATGGTTCTGCCTCCCCTTCTTTTCCTAATCGCTTTCTAATAAGATAGCGATTTTCCCGGCATCTGTCAATCATTTTCACTTTTTCGGCCTTAAATGAATTTTCCCGTCACCGAATTTGGGTTTTTCCGGATGTCTGATGGCGTTCCTTCCGCAATGACTTTCCCGCCGGCTGTCCCGCCCCCCGGACCAAGGTCGATGATCCAATCAGCCGCTCCGATGATCTGTTGATTGTGTTCCACAACGACCACCGTGCTGCCGGAATCGACCATCCGATCCAACAACTTCAGAAATTTTTCCACATCAAGCGGATGCAGACCGGTAGTCGGTTCATCGATCAGATACAGATTCTTTTTCCCCTGATTTGCGAGGAGTTCCACTGCCAACTTGAGCCGTTGCGCTTCGCCGCCGGATAAAGTCGTTGTCGTCTGGCCGAGCTCGAGGTACCCGAGACCGACGTCCTGCAGGAGATTCAGGATGCCACTGATTTTTGGGGAATCCGCAAACAGTTCCGCGCCTTCCTCAACCGACAAGGCCACCACTGCGGTGATCGAATGGCCGCGGTAGGTCACGGACAGGACATCATCCTTGAAGCGTCTGCCCGAACAGACAGGGCAAGGAACTTCCTGATCTTCAAAAAACAACAGGTTATTTGTGACGACCCCCAACCCTTCGCAATGATCGCAGCGTCCCCCTTTCACATTGAAGGAAAAGTGATTGGCGGTCATTCCTTTTTCGATGGCAGTCTGCTGCCGGCTGAAGATTTTCCGGATTTCCGTATAAGCATCCGAATAGGTCGCGACATTCGAACGCTTCATCCGGGTGAGCGGGCCCTGTTCCACGACGACAATCCGGTCGAATGAGCCGGTCCCGCTCACCCGATTCGGATCCTCTGAAGGGGCAGTGTCCCCTTTCGCCAGCACATCGAACACGAGCGTCGATTTACCGGACCCCGATACGCCGGTGACACAGATGAGACAGCCGATAGGGAAACGGACTGTCAGGTTCTGCAGGTTATGCTTGTCCGCTTGCCTCACTTCGATGAAATCACCGGACCCTTTGCGGAAAAATTCGCGCGCTTCAGGTTTGCTGTTCAGGTAGGCGCCGGTTACGGACGTCGCTTGACCCTTCAGTTGCTGCAACGTTCCCGTTCCGATGACTCCGCCCCCGTATTTCCCGGCTCCCGGCCCGATATCGACCAGGTAGTCCGCCTCCTCCATGACTACTGTGTCATGTTCGATGACAAGCACCGTATTTCCTTTATCCCTAAGCGACCGCAATACTGTCAGGAGCCCTGCTGTATCTTTTGGATGCAGACTGATTGTCGGTTCATCCAGGATGTAGATGACACCCGTCAGATCCGAATCGAGGACAGCCGCCAGCCTCAGCCGTTGCGTTTCCCCTCCCGAAAGTGTCATCGTCTGCCTGTCGAGCGACAGATAGTCCAATCCCAATTTCAGGATCCGTTTCAGTTTGGTCTTCAGATCCGCCACATAGACGCCCGCCAACAGTTGCTCCGTTTGTTTCAGCCTTTCTTCGAGATTGCTGACCCAATCCATAAGACCGGTCAATGAGGACCCGGACAGTTCAGGCAAGCGCGTCCCTTTCACCGTCACGCTCCTGCTCAGTTCATTCAATCGTTCGCCGTGGCATTCCGGGCAGACAGCGGATTCAAAGTAGGCTTCCCGGAGTTTGGAAGTCCCTTTTTTGTCTGCCATTCTGCGCCAAAGGTTCAGCAGAACCCCTTCATAGCGGCCTTCCACAAGAGTACGGGGCACCGGCACATCCGGGAACAGCCGATGAACTTCTTCACTTTCTGCACCCTGCAGCAACAGCACGTGCTGCGCCGGCGTAAAGTCTTTCACCGGCGTATTTGTTTTTAGCGAAATCCCGTAATGGTCACAAGCGGCATAAAACGACTCCAGTTGATAATCACGGTAGCGTTTTTCCCAAAAAACGACCGCGCCCTCTTCAAGCGCCAACTCTTCATGGAGTACCCGCTTCTCATCGATCGTCAGCACTTCCCCCATGCCCTGGCAAGCTGCGCAGGCACCTTCTTGGGTATTGTAGGAAAAATGGGTACGGGTCAGTTTCTCCATCCGCTGATCGCAATGCGGGCAATACTGGAACACCTTGAAGTCATCGGTGGTCTTTTCGGTCTCCTCCCGGCAATCGGCCGAACTGATTTTCTTCCCGCAAGCCGGGCAGTCCCTTGTGCTCAGCTTCTCGAACAGCATCCGGAGATCGGTATAGATGTCCGTGACCGTTCCCACAGTCGAGCGCGGATTTTTATTGGAAACGTGTTGCTTGATTTGGATGGCGGGGGACACATGGCGAATCGCCTCGATATCCGGTTTGCGGATCCCTTGGTAGCCGATCGCCTCCAGATATTGGCGTTGGCACTCCTGATAAAGCACATCCATCGCCAAAGTCGTTTTCCCGGAACCGGATACCCCTGTAAGGACAATCCATTTGTTCCGCGGCAAGTCCACGGTGATGTTTTTCAGATTCCCTTCCTTCGCACCGATGATCCTGATATGGTCCATGTATGCTCCCCGCTTCCTATTTGATTCTTCTGTCCCAATTATATGCCATTTGCTGCGTTTTTGTCCTGATTATGTGGGATGGATGCCCTGTTTTCTGTTATACTTCAGAAGAGACGACTGCTACAATCAGGCGGCGAACAGAGTCAGGAGCGAAACAGATGAAAAAAACAAACCAAAAGAAACCAATCAACCATAAACGCAATCGTCAGGACAAGGCGAGAGAGCCCCAAAAAAGCCCGTCCACCAAAGGGGTTACCCAATACCCCGTGACCGAACCAAGCGAATTGTTGCCCTTCTTGCTGCAGGTCCTCAGCAAGCAAAGCCGCAATTCGGTCAAATCGATTCTTACCCGCGGACAAGTGACGGTAGACGGCAAGTCCATCACCAAACACAATCACCCCTTGGAACCTGGACAGACTGTCGGCATTTTGGCAAACAAGGAAGCCCTCAAAAAAACTTCCCTTTCCGGTCTCAAGATCCTGTTTGAGGACGAATCGATCATCGTGATCAACAAGGATGCCGGTTTGTTGTCGATGGCGACCGATGATCCCAAGGAGCCGACAGCTTACCGCCAATTGAGCCAGTACGTCAAAGAAGACAATAAAGCGAACCGGATATTCGTCGTGCATCGTCTGGACCGGGATACCTCCGGCGTCATGCTGTTCGCAAAATCCGAAGAACTGAAAGAGAAGCTGCAAAATGATTGGAAGGATATCGTCAAAGAACGCATTTATACCGCTCTTGTCGAGGGCGAAATCAAGAATGATGCAGGCACCATCTCCTCATGGCTGACCGAGAGCAAGGCCATGAAGGTCCATTCCAGTCCGAAAGACAATGGCGGCAAGCATGCCGTGACTCATTACCGGAAAATCCGCGCGAACAAGGAATATTCGCTCTTGGAGGTGCAGTTGGAGACCGGACGGAAGAATCAGATCCGCGTCCACATGGAATCTTTGGGCCACCCGGTTGCCGGAGACAAAAAGTACGGTGCCCGCACCAATCCGATGAAACGTTTGGGGCTGCATGCTTCCACACTCGCATTCATCCATCCCGCTACCGGCGAACTCGTCCGCTTCAGCGCGCCCGTGCCGAAAGCTTTTCTATTGTATTCGAAATGACCCATAGCAAAAAGAGCTGCCTCATTGAGACAGCTCTTTTGCTATATGTTGGGCCTGAAGTATCATGGGAACCACCGGAACCGGAATTCCCCGCCAAAAGCGGTTTGGCGGGCTAAAATACAGTCTATCCTCTGTAGCGCAGCGCCAACCCTTTCAGAAAGTTCCGCGCATAGCGGTCACCGCAAGGCTTGTAGTTGCGGTGACCTTCTTTGCGGAGAACAGCGCTCAGTTCACTTTTCGACACGGTGACGCCTGCCGATTCCAGGATTTCAAGCATGTCTTCATTTGTCAAAGTCAACGCGATTTTCACTTTCTTCAACAGCAGATTGTTGACGTTCCCGTTGTTCAACACAAATTCCGGCTTTGATTCCGGCTCGCCTGGCTTCGCTTGCGGTTTGCCGCGTTGGGAAGTGATGAGCCCATTCAAGAATGATTCCAAGGTCGCATTGTCGCAAGCCAATTGATCATCTCCCGATGGAGCTGCAGCCCCGGCAGTGTCCGTCGCTTCATCCTTCTTTGGATTTTTGAGCATTTTCTGTACAGTTTCCTTCGTCAATTCTAGTCCGCCCAAGCGGAATACTTCGACCATATCCGCATCCTTGATATCCAGCGCATAGCGCAAGCGGATCAATATATCATTGTTGTTCATAATTAGCCTCCAAATTTTCCTTTTCAATTGTCCTTTTCCAGTATACCCTGTTGTCCCATGGAATGCATGCCTTATTCGTTTCTCATTTTTTTAAATTTACCCCTTCACTTCTCACGCAAGTATGTTATAATCAAATATACGAGCAGGTGATTCATCTGTTTATCGGTTCCTTAGCTCAGCGGGAGAGCACTACCTTGACATGGTAGGGGTCGCTGGTTCAATCCCAGTAGGGACCATCAAGCTTCAGCACAGAATAGGAAAGAGGCACGATCGAAAAAATTCGATCGTGCCTCTTTTTATGTTCATTTCTGCAAGAGCCAGTACATCAAATAGCCGCTTCCGGAGCCTCGCTCATCGTTGCATCCAAAAGGTATTCGCCTTTGCTGCTGTTTCCCTCAGTGGAAAAACGCGCATCGAGATCATTGAAATGCCACCATTCCGAAGCCAGCGGTGTCAATCCAGCGTCCGTGCAGTAGCGCTGCAGGAGGATGGCTGCCTCATTCATCGTATCTGCCAAGGTGGCTTGGAGCCAGGCGGTCGGGGAACTGGATTTGACCGGTCCAGTGAACGTAGCCGAAGCCATACTCAATTCATGGATGGTTGTCGGCATCGTGTATTCCGTGTAGCCCGTTATGGCGGTCGCAGCATAGTCGCCGATGACGATTTCCTGTTGTTCCGTTATTTTCGCCAGAGTGACATCGATGGCATAGCCCATCTGATGATTTGAGACGCTTGTCGCAATAAACCAGTTGGTGTCCCAAGGATGGGTATTGATTCCAGCCATCACTTCCGGATCGGATGCAGCCAGATTCGTCAAAGCATCCACCGTCATCTTCTGGGCGGAATAAGGACGATACCCCTCATAGATGACCAAGGTGTTTCCCTCCGCCAAGGCAGCTTGTTGCGCTAAATAAATTTTCTTTGACATGCTGTAAAGCACCGGCACGATATCGGATACCTTACCCAGACGCATATTGTATGCTTTCCCGTCATAAAGCGCCACTCCGGTTATGCCAGGGATCGCTTTTCCGGAAGAAACGAACTTGGATGCGTACGTGTTGGTATTGTCGTAGATGATGGAAGGGATCACGTCCGGAAGGTTGATGAAGCAATAAAGGTGTTGCACCCAGCCTGATTCTGTTTCGGTCTGGACATACCACCAATCGCCCACTTCCTCCACCACTTCAAAAGCGGTTCCCGCCTCCAGTGCCGAAATCGTTTCGGATCCTGCATCAGCAGCCGCCTTCAGATCCATCCGGACCGAAGCATAGCCGGTCGCCCCGTTGACCGGAAGTTCCAGACTCCCTTCATACACCAACGGTTCCGGCTCTTCCGGCTGGACCACCGCTGTGTCCTCTTCTTTTGAAGTTTCACTCGAAGCCGCCTCTTTGACAGCCGAATTCGCCGAAGCGCTCTTCGACTCCTCCGTTTCCGTCTGTTCATCCGAGCCGGAGCAAGCGGACAGCACCACAGCCGTCAGGAAGCCGATGACAGCGCGGCGCCAATTTCTTTTGATACTCATTTACATTCATTCCTCCATTACGCGGATACGATCATTTTTACTAGTTCCAACAGCAACAGATGGAACGGATAAAAGGCATAGAAGCCCCATTTCATCACATTGGATTTCTTGCCTTGACGGCCTTTGTAGAACAGCAGCAGCGGCACCGCCAGAAAAATTCCGATCTGATAAGATTGCATCCAACCGATTTCGCGGATGGACGGGATGATGTGGAACAGAATCCCTATGACCGCAAAACTCAGCAGTTGTTTTTCGGTTTGTCCCCTGAGCAATCCAAAAAACAGGATCCACAAGATCGCTACGTAGTTCCAATCAGCCGGGACCGCCAACAGACAGCATGCCAAAACGATTATTGCCTTAAGCGGAAGGGACCAGTCCTCCCGTTTGGCCGCCGCCAATGCGATCAATCCCAGCGCCAATCCCCAGATGACGCTCGTGGCCTGCCACCAGGGAAGCCCGAAATACCAGACATACGGAAAATGGGAAACTGCGGCAAACAGTACTAACCGCACGATATATTTTTTCAGATTGGATGTGTAATGATAGCCTTCCGCAATCATATAGCACATGATCGGGGCGGCGATCCGCCCTGCAATCCGTAGCGCCACACCTTCAAGGCTGTCCTGCGGCACAAATACTGCAAAGATATGATCGAAGAACATCGCAAATATAGCAAGGTTCTTCAATGTATAGGATGATAGGTCTTTTTGAATCTCGCTAATGCCTTGCATCGGAGTGCTCCTCACTGTACTTGGTTTCGCAGCGTTTTCTGTAAGCTGACTGACGGGTCAATGTTCCCGTCCTTTTCCACAGTATATGCTTCCGGGAGTCCCCGAATCCCCGAAAAAAAGGAAGAGATTTGCGGGAAAACTTACGCAATCTGAAATTGGTTGCGTTCACATTTGCAAAACGCATCCGATAAGCCATTTCTGACCAAATTGGACCCCTCATTTTATGTCGGATTGGACGGTTTCATAGCCCTTCTCATTTGCTAAAATTATCAGCAATATACCAAATGATAAGGAGGATTTCCTGATGAGATACAAACCGAATTACGCCCCGGGTCCGACAGATGTGCGCGAAAATGTGCGATTGGCCCGTGCAAAAAGAACCAACAACAGCGACTTTGACAAAACGTTCGTCCGCTATTACCGTGAGGTCAGCCAAAAAATGGGGCAAGTCATGGGCACTACGAATGAGGTCCTGCTGCTTGTCGGTGAAGGGATCCTGGCTCTCGAGGCCGCTTGTGCGAGCCTGACGGAACCCGGCGACCGCGTGCTCGTGCTGGACAACGGCATCTATGGCGAAGGCTTCAAGGATTTCGTCAGCATCTATGGCGGCGTACCGGTCGTCCTGAGTTTCGATCACCGCAGCGGCATCCCTGCTGAAGCGGTACGCGCCTATCTGGAAAAGGATTCCGACTTCAAATATGCCACCTTGGTCCATTGCGACACGCCGACATCGGTGCTGAACAACGTGACCGAGCTTTGTCCGTTGCTGAAGGAATACGGCATCTTGACCGTTGTCGACTCGGTAGCCGGCATGGTCGGCGAGCCGATCAGCGTTGACGCAAACAAAATCGACATCTGCTGCGGCGGAACCCAAAAAGCCATTTCGGCACCGGTCGGACTGGCGATCGTCTCCGTCAGTGAAGACGCCCAAAAAGCGATGGACAACCGCAAAACGCCTATCGCTTCCTTCTATGCCAATCTGCAGGTCTTTAAAGGCTACGCGGAAAAAGAATACTTGCCTTACACGACTTCTGCGGGCGATGTTGCGGCGCTCGATGCCGCTTTGGACAACATACTGGAGGAAGGCATCGAGGCCGTCTACGCACGCCATGACAGGATCGCTTCCGCAGTGCGCGAAGCCGCCCAAGCGTATGGATTGGCGTTGTTCCTGGATTCCGACCGTTCCAATACCGTCACCGCCATCCGGATACCGGAAGAGATCGGTGCTTTGCGCCTGCAAGAGCACCTCAGCGAAAACTACGATCTGTTGGTCGCAACTTCATTGGCACAATACGCAGATGTGATCCTGCGCATCGGCCATATGGGCGAAAATGCCTTCATCGACAAATTGATTTATGTTTTGGCCATCGTAGACAACGGTCTGCGCGATCTCGGTTTCGCAGGAAAAGGCGACTTGGCCCAACTGTTCATTGCAATTTACAAAGAAAATAATTAGGAGGCTCCACTATGCAAAAAGCACAAGGTTATTCAAACACACGCACTTATGATTTAGTTCTGACGGCGATCCTGATTGCGCTCGTATTCGTCGCTACAGTCTTCCTGAACATCAAATTGCCGATCGGGGCAAATGGTGGCTTGATCCACCTCGGCACTGCGATGCTCTTCCTCGCATCCATCCTGTTCGGACCGAAAAAAGGCGCCATCGCCGGAGCGGTCGGCATGGCCATCTTCGATCTCATGGCCGGTTGGGTTCTGTGGGCTCCCTTCACATTCGTGACGCGCGGCTTGCAAGGCTATCTGGTCGGTAAATTGGCCTGGTCGAAAGGCCGCCAAGGGAACAGCTTTGCTGTGAATCTTTTGGCCACGCTGCTTTCTGTTCCCATCATGCTGGTCGGTTATTATCTGTGCGAATGGATCCTGTACGGCAATGCCATCACACCGTTCGCTTCGATTCCTGGCAACCTCGTCCAGAACGCGGTCGGAATCGCCATCTCTTTGCCGCTGTCGGCTATTTTGAAAAAAATGAACATCACTGCAAGATAATGAATTGAAAAGGAAGGCTCTGTCTCGGGATGAGATAGAGCCTTCCTTTTTTGTTATAGTCCTCGGGTTGTCCAATTCTTTCTGGTTATCGGACAAGCTACAGATCGTTTGCGTGCCGGTTGTCCGATTCTTCCGCATTATCGGACATCATTTGATATATCTGTGGGCACAACACGAAAAGACTGTCCATAAAGAGACAGCCCTCCGTTTTCCCTATATGCTATTTGATAATCCTCAACCTGTTCCGAGGCTGCTATTTTGCATTCAGGTCCGGTTGATGGATCCCGAACAGATTCCCTTCCGTATCGAAATAATATCCCTGCCAAGCCATCCCGGTCAGCGCATTCTTCGGCATTGCGACTTTGCCGCCCTTCTCCAGGATCAGCGCTTCGGTCGCATCGTAATCTTCGGTCCCCATCGTGCACACAAAAGCGTTCAACCCTTGATTTACCTCAGGCGGAGCACTTTGGCGTTGCATCAAAGCGCCGTTGATACCCGGTTCGCTAGCATCCCCTGTAATCGCCCCGAAATAGGGCCTACCCGTAAAAGCGGTCCAATCTTCGAATGTCCACCCGAAAACATCTCCGTAGAAAAGCTTAGCCCGTTCCATATCGTCCACATGGATTTCAAAATGAATAATTCTTCCCATGATTGACCTCCTATTTTTCGAAAAACAGTCGCTGTGGATGGCTCGTGTAATATGCAATTGGAAACAGAATTCCAGCAAAAGGAAAGTTATCTGTGCTGGTCGACGAGGATCGGATTGCCGTCGGGATCCTCAATGATGAAGCTGGCCGGTCCTTCTGATTCCGGATCGGCTTCCGAAACAAAAGCGATTCCTTTTTCCCGCAATTCCTCCTGCAGTTGGCGGACATCCTTGAACGGATTCACTTCCTCCGCGTTGCTGTTCCAACCGGGATTGAACGTCAGCATATTTTTCTCGAACATGCCCTGGAACAGCCCGATGATGCAGTCCTCATTCTTCATAATCAGCCAATTCTGATCGATGTCCCCGCCGAAAGTGCTGAAGCCCAATTTTTCGTAAAATACTTTTGATGCATGTATGTCCTTGACCGTCAAACTGAGGGAAAATGCTCCGATGCTCATGCTTATTCTCCGTTCTGTTTTGGAATTTTTCTGTTTCTGATCCGGGTCGTTCTGAAGAATGTCTCTTTATAGCCTATTATAATTTCGTCAGATGTGAAAAGCTAATTTTAGCGAACCAGGGGGGTTTTTTGAGAAACTGAAATTGCATGGATGAAATGTGCAATTTTATTTGGTTATTGCAGATAGCTCCGGCCGGATGCCCGAATTATCGAATATTGTACCTGTATTCGGCAATTTTGCCCTCCGCAGTCGCCGAATGCCTGGATTATCATACCGGCAAACCCATTCGTAGCCAACACAGAAAAGACTGCCTCAGTTTGAGACAGCCCGCTTCGAAAGTATACGTTACCCTTATTTACTCAGAATAATTATTGCAAATAATCGCTCTTGGCTTTTTCTTGCGCATAGATGGAATACCCGCTGTTGAACACGTAGGCGACCGACACGATCGCAAAAAAATACGGCAAGGTGTCATAGCCGAAGACTTCGACGCCAATGAAGACGGGCGCGATGAAGGTGTTCGTCGCGGATGCGAAAACACTTGCGTATCCCAAGGCGGCCACAAATTCCGGCGGCAAACCGAACACCGGAGCCAGCCAATAGCCCAAGCTTGCGCCGATCGAGAACAAAGGCGTGACTTCCCCGCCCTGGAATCCCGCTGCCAGAGTCACGATCGTCAGCACCAACTTCAGTACCCAGTCGTAGCCGTAGATCGTGCCTTCATCGAAACTGGCGCTGATCAGATTGGTGCCCAAGCCCGAGTAGCGTCCCGTATGCAACGCAAACATCGCGATGGACAGCAACACGCCCACCACAAAAATCCTTCTGTAAGGATCCGCTATCTTTTGCGCCAGCCAACCTTTCGTGTTCTTCAGCAGCTTAGCGAACAACCCGCCGACTGCTCCGAAGACGATGCCCAAGAGGACAACCTTTCCAGCAAAAAGCAAATCGACCGGGACAGCCACACTCAAGTCCACCGAAAATTTTTCCAATCCGAGGAAATGCGAGGTATAGGAAGCCACAAAGGCGCTCAGCGCTGCGGGGAAAAGCGCGCGGTATTCGATTCTGCCGACCATCAGCACCTCCAAGGCGAAAAAGGTAGCCGCCATCGGTGTCTGGAACAAGCCCGCGAAACCGCCAGCCATCCCGGCAACCAACAGGATTTTTTTCGAATCTTGGAAAGGGAGCTTCTTGCCGAAAGTATAGCCGACGGTCGCTCCGATCTGCACGGCTACGCCCTCCCGGCCGGCACTGCCGCCGAATAGGTGGGTCAGCCAAGTACCGCCGATGACTAGCGGAACCAGTCGTTTCGGTATCTCTTCATCCTGCCTGTTCCCCGCGGAGAAGATTAATCCCATTCCTTTGCTGCTGTTTTTGCCGAATTTTTGGTAGATATAGACGATCGCTAAGCCTGCGACTGCGAGGAACGGTAGCAATAATGCGATGTGCTGCCCGCGGAACTGCGTGATCAGAATGAGGACTTCGCCGAACAAGGCGTCCAAAGCTCCCACGAGTATGCCCATCAGGATTGCCGCAATCCCATAAAAAAGTATTTCTTGATAAACCGCTGCTTTCTTTTGATCCATTGTTGTTATCCTTCTTCTATCTGATATTTTTCACCGCGCCTTTTATAAGGCATCCTCAAATGATGATACCACGAAACCAATAGGAATATCTGAAAGTTATTGTCCGAACCGAACGCAACATTTGGATACAGAACCCAATTCCTCCTTGAAACGGAAACAAGCAAAAAAGCCCAGAAGCCGATGACTCATCAATTGTGAGTCAGGGATTCCAAGCTTTTTAATTTACAGCTCTGCGTTCATAGGGGGCTGTTTATACCTTATTTGCCGCTTGTTTGCGCTTGTTTTTTCTTCAAACGCTCTTGTTTGCGCATGTCGATCTCTTTGTAATACGCTTCCCACGATATTTCAATAGTCACGTTCTGCGAATTCGTATAGACGATGTTCTTCATATATTTCTTGCTCCTTCTTTAGCGTAACCATATGCGTACGCTACTATCTTTCAACCTCCTCATATATCCTTTTTTTCTGTATTTAGAGAAATCAAAAAGGCACTCAATCGAGTACCTTCCCGTCTCTACTTATTATCATAAGAAAGAAAAAGGTATTCCTGTACAGGAATCGCGGCTTTTTCACTATCAAATCTAAATCTTGGAAATTCATGTTGCGGGCACCACACTGTGGCGCTACATAATAAATTTAACTTCGCTTATTTTTGGTTCCGTTTGCCTGCAGCATCCGCTGCAGAATAGAGAAAAGCCATGGTTCCATACATATCAGTTGCATATGTTCTTGGACGTTGAAAGGTAACTATAACACGAATATCCGTTCGATGCAAGTGGAAATATTTATTTTCTAGAAGCTATGGTGAATTGCTATTTGAAAAACTAAATTCCAGTTGAGTGTTTCAAAATACGGAATTAACTTCTGCAAAGTCCTAAATAGTCAGTGCTTGTTCATTCCTTGCTTTTCGACGAAATCATGCATGTACATGCGTTGCGGATGGGAGAGCATCTCTGCCATCTGGCCGGTCCAAGTGTCGCAGCGTTCGCCTTCGGTCCGCGCCCGATAGTACTCTTGGATCTCTTCGTTGTACTGCTTCAGTTGTTCTTTATAAACCGCATTATTCTGTTGATACTCGTTTTCATGGTAAATATGTTCGAAAGGCAGACGCGGTTTCTGGTCGTTGACGCTGGCCGGATAACCGACCGCCAGTCCGAAGAGCGGGATCACTTTATCGGGAATCTTCAGGAGTTCGCTGACTTTTTCGAGGTCATTCCGCAAGCCGCCTACGTAACAGATCCCGAGCCCCATCGCTTCAGCCGCCAAAGCAGCATTCTGGGCAGCCAGGGATGCATCAACCACGCTGACCATGAATTTCTCGGTGCTCTCAAGCGAGGCTGCAACATCCTTCCCTTCCATCTTTCCGATCACATCGTGGCGATGCAAGTCGGCGCAAAACACGAAGAAATGGCCATTCTCGGCAACAAAATGCTGGTTGCGCGCGATTTTCGCCAATTCGCGTTTTTTGTCAGGATCCGTGACTCCGATGATGGAGTAGGCCTGCACAAAGCTCGAAGTCGAAGCCGCCTGGGCGCTGCGGACAATCGTTTCTATCTGTTCCGGGTTCAAATGTCGTTCTTCAAAATCCCTTACCGTGCGATGCGCCAGGATGCGCTCGATCATTTCATTCATCTATTGTTTTCCTCGCCTTCAGAATAGCTTATATTGAATCCATAAGATCATTCTAAAGGATTGCAGAAGCCACGTCCAACCGGGTGCTCAAGGTACAAACCGCGAAAAAGCCCCGCTCCTTTGCCATTTAGGCGAGGAACGGGGCCAGAAAATCCATGCATTATATTTTTTTGGCTTCTTTGATTGGACGCTCGTTTTCTTCAATCGCTCCGTCGCTCAATAGTTTTTCAGCGACCAAAAACAGGATCGGCAACAGCACATCGTCCGCGTAACCGGCCATCGGCACAAAATCCGGGATAATGTCGATCGGACTGATGATGTAAAGAATGATCCCCAACACCAGCCATTTTTTCTTGCCGTCGACTTTGGAATCGAACAGGGAAAGTATAAGTGACTTGACTTTACTAAACGGTGTCAGACTGATTTTCTTTTTTACTTTCATTATGCATTTTCCTTTGCTGATTGATTTGGACAACCATTCTTAGCACCCAGCTTTTTGAGCTGGCTCTGTCTGGTTATCGTGAACAAAGTATACTGCTTATCTTAAGTAAATAAATCAGTCTCAAGGATGATTTTTCTACCTGCCGGAATGCCTCAGCTGTGTCCGACAATCAAATGCGGAACATACGGTTCTTCCAGGAATGCGACTTCGTCAGCGGTCAGCTTTACAGAGACGGCATCCACCGGTTTATCTAAGTGCTCCAGCTTTGTCGCCCCGATGATGGGAGCTACGACCGGTTCCTTCTGCAGGAGCCAAGCCAAGGCAATCTCGACGCGGGAAACACCTCTGTCAGCGGCTACTTGCGCCAATCGTTCGACGATGATCCGGTCCTTATCGGCAGTGGCATCGTATTTCGAACGCGCCACGTTATCCGTTTCCATTCGTTTGGACGTCTCCGACCAATCGCGCGTCAATCGTCCTGAAGCCATTGGACTGTACGGGGTCACAGCGATTTTTTCTTCCCGGCAAAGCGGCAGCATTTCCCGCTCCTCTTCGCGGTAAAGCAGGTTCAGATGGTCCTGCATCGACACGAAGCGCGTCCAACCGTTCTTTTCCGCAACATGCAGCGCTTTTTGGAACTGCCAGGCATACATTGCGGAAGCTCCGATATAACGGGCCTTCCCGGATTTCACCACATCATGCAGGGCTTCCATCGTTTCCTCGATCGGTGTGTTGTAGTCCCAGCGGTGGATGATGTAGAGATCCACATAATCCATATCCAGACGCTTCAGGCTGTTGTCGATTTCGCTCAGGATGGACTTGCGGGACAGCCCGGAACCGTTCGGGCCCTCGTGCATCTTGCCGTGGACCTTCGTTGCGATGACCACTTCATCACGCTTGGCAAAGTCTTTGATCGCGCGTCCGAGGATTTCTTCGCTTTTTCCCAATGAATAGACATTCGCTGTATCAAAGAAATTGATGCCCAACTCCAAGGCGCGTTTGATGATCGGCCTGCTTTCATCTTCCTTCAACGCCCACTTGTGCAGCCATGTATCCGGATCCCCGAAGCTCATGCAGCCCAAACAGATCCGCGATACATCCATCCCTGTGTTGCCGAATTTCACATATTCCATCTTTTTTCCTCCGTTCCTCTTAAACGTACAGTCTTATTGCGTTATAAAACCGGCCGGACTACTTCCTCCAATCGGAATACCTTCTCTTTATATTCGTAAACGAAGATGCTCCCGTTCGGGAAACCCTTCGCCAACTCCTCCGCCGGGTCTTGCCAAAGCTTCAGAAAGTTGTAGCAGGCGCCACTGTGCGAAACTGCCAAAACGTTCGTATGATCATCCTGCTCCATCACTTCGGTCAGTGTCTGTGCCATCCGTTCCGCCACATCATTCGTATTTTCCCCGCCGAACGGCACAAAGAACGACACGATTTCCTGTGGTTCCTTCGGTTTGAGCATCTCCCGCTCCCCTTCGAAGAAGCCGTAATTGACCTCCTTCAAGCCTTTCAGACGGGCATAGGGCATGTCGGTAATCAGTTCCAACGTATCGCTCGCCCTTTCCGACGTCGAACTGTACGCATGATCGAAGCTGATGCCTTCCGATTCGAAATAATCCCGCACAGCCTGAGCCTGTTTGATGCCCCGTTGCGTCAAAGGTGAGTCGCTCCATCCCTGAATCTTTCCTTGAATATTGAACAAGGTTTCCCCGTGACGGACCAAATATAATCGTTTCATCCGCAAATCTCCCATCATTTAGGATTTTTTCAGGCTGAATGGCTGCCCTGGAGCATAAGCATGGATCCTTTCCGGATTAACCACCCGGTCGTACAAGGATTGCGGGTCGGCGTTGAAAACGTTCAGATCAGGTGCATCCACCGTGCCCCAATGGCATAGGATAAGATGCGCTTCAGGATAGGTGTTCGCCATTTGGATGGCCCCTTCCAATCCGATATGCCACTCGTTGTCGGAAAAGTCAAAGAGGATCGCATCCGGCTGCGGCATCTCCAGGTGCTCCTTCATCAAACGGGAATCGCCCGGTGCCCAGATGATCCCATCCGGCGTCTCAATCCAAAAACCGCAGTAATCCTCCAACCGGAATACCCGGTAATTGTATTTGGCTTTTTCATTCTGCCAGGCATGGTCCGCCGGCGTCAGCGTTATTTTGGCCGGACCGACTTCGAAGCTGTCGCCGATGTCATGCCCGTTTGCCGGAAACCCTTCCGCCTGCATCAGTTCGGCCACATAATGCGGCCCGTGGAATGCCTTGGAGACATGCTCCATCGCGTGCAGCGACGGCACGCTGTAATGGTCATTGTCGCAGTGCGTAATCAAGACCGCATCCAGATGCGGGATATTTTCAGGCGCAATCGGCATGTCGATCAAAAGCGGCATATCAAAACCCTTCAGCATCGGATCCATCATGATGCAGGTGCCGCGGGTGTTCACGAACATCCCGCCGCTGCCCAGCCAGCGGACTTCCGTGTGGTCGATCGGTTGAAAAGCTTCTTCTCCAAAGAATACGGTAGGTGGTGGAACGGCTTGTTTGTGTGTTGCCATTTTATTTTCCTCCTTCTGATCCGGTTCATCCGGACAACTGCAGACTATCTTATAGTGCTTATCTTAACGCTGTTTGGGCGCCAATACCAATAGTTATATTGCATCATGAATCATGCCTGCAAAGCATGCTTCAATTCCTCGATGAACTTCGCGACGACAGGCGGGAAAGTCTGGTATTTTTTCCAGGCGATCACAAAACCTGTTTCCAATACGGGATCCAACAATTTAAAACAAAGCGGACTGTCCTCACTTTCCGGAATAAGCTTTTCAAGACAAAGCGTATATCCCAGATCTGCCTCCACCATGATAGCGGCATTGTAGATCAGATTGTAGCTTCCGATGATGTTCATTCGATCGTACGCATCACCGAACCAGTTCGCCAACTCATTGCGGACAATCGACCTGCCTGCTACCAAAATCGGATAAGGCAGTAAGTCATCCGGGTTGATTTCCGATTTTTGCGCCAAGGGACTGTCTTTTCTCATAAGGACGCCCCATCTTTCTTTTTGCGGAATCCGGAGGAAATCGAACTTTTCGACGTCCACCGGTTCCGTCAACAGACAGATGTCGAGCAGCCCTTTATTGGCCCGGTCCTTGATTTCGTCGGCATCCGCACTGTGAAACTTGTAGGTGACCTGCGGATAATCCAGACTGAATCGCTTGATATGTTCAGCCAACAGCCTCATGAATTGCGTTTCGCCAGCGCCGATCGCAATTTCGCCGTTCATGAGTGGCTTCTGCTGCTTCAGCTCCTTCTCGGTCCGATGGGTCAAATCCAGAATTTCTTCAGCCCTTCGCTTCAGGAGCAAACCCTCGCTTGTCAAAGTGATTTTCCTTTTTCCGCGCCGGAACAACTGGACACCCAACTCCTCCTCCAACTGCATCATCTGCCTGGACAATGTTGGCTGCGTGATGTGCAATTTTTCGGCTGCGCTAGTGATGTTTTCCTCATAAACAACCGTCAAAAAATAATGCATGACCCTTAATTCCATAATTACTGTGCTCCGTTTGCTGATTATTTCGCCATCGAAGGCGTTTACACTTCCATGATGACACAAGTATCCCCATCCGACAAGCGGGAGCCCAAACCAAAAAACACTGCATTTCCGCATCAATAGTGCGGCCTTGCAGTGTTTCCCCTTATAGCGGATATTCCATTTTGTACGACGCGATTCCTTCGGCGAAACGTTTGATGCCGTCCTCCAGGAGTGCTTTCGGGCAGGCATAATTCCAGCGGACAAAACGCGATCCGTTGCCTCCAAAGATATTTCCCTCGGACAGGTACAGTCCCGTTCTCTCCCTGATAAACGCGCACAGTTGTTTCGTATCTTCCGTAATCGCCGCGCAATCGATCCAGGCCAGATAAGTAGCTTCAGCCTTGACCACCTGGATTTCAGGAACAAGTTCCTTCAAAGAAGCAATCAGGAATTTTCGGTTCAGTTCCAGATATTCCCGCAGCTCCTCCAGCCATTCTTCCCCTTCGTCGAAAGCCGCTTCAGCCGCTTGGATCGCGAAAGTATTCGGTTCCGCCCCTTCATCCGTATTGATCCCTCTGTCCACTTGTTTTCTGATTTCAGGATTCAGGATGACGATCGCCGCTGTTTGCAGTCCGGCGATATTGAAAGCTTTTGTCGGCGCGATGCAGGTGATTGTCCGGTCAGCAATCTCCTCGGAAATGGAGGCAAACGGGATATACGCGTGGCCGATATGCGTCAGATCGCAATGGATTTCATCACTCACGACCAGCACATCATGTTTGATGCACAGTTCGGCGATCCGTTCCAGCGTCGGCCGATCCCAAACTTTGCCGATCGGATTATGCGGGTTGCAGAAAATGAACAGCGAAGTCGTTTCGCGGGCCAGTTTTTCTTCCAGATCCGCATAATCGATGGCATAGCTTTCGTCTTCATAGCGCAATTCGCTCGCCAAGACTTTCCGACCGTTGTTCAGGATGGAATTGTAAAAGATGTTGTAGACCGGCGCAAGAACAACGATGTCATCGCCTATTTCCGTCATTTTCCGCACAATCGAAGAGATGGCCGGGACGACGCCTGTGCAATAGAGGATCCATTCTTTTTCCATCGTGAATCGATGCCGCCTCTGCCACCACCTGATGATGCTTTCCCGAAAACTGTCAGGGACGGTATTGTAGCCGAAAGCGCCTTGCCGAATCCGCTTTTCGATGGCGTCAACAACAACAGGCGCCGTTCCGAAGTCCATGTCCGCCACCCACATCGGCAGCTCGCCCGCTTTGACATCCCACTTGTAAGAGTCGGTGTTCCGTCTGTCGATGATCTGATCAAAATCGAATGGCATATTCCTGTTCCTCCGCAAGCTGGTATTTGGTGTTCTCGGCCGCGATTTCCGGGTCATCCAGGATCAATTCTCCGATTCCCGCAGCGGTTATCGTGCCGCTGATCGGATTTTTGACGCTGTCGATGCGGCTGTTCGCTTGAACGTCGACCGTCGAATATTCGAACGCCAGATCCGTGTTGATGATCGTGCAATTCTCCATCTTCACGTTTTCCATGTAGCACATGCCTTGGTTGCTCTCAATGATGCAGTCGATGAAGGTGATATTCTTGGAATTCCAACCCAAATATTCGCCGATGATCGTCGAATCCCTGACGACCACATTCTCGCAATTCCAGAAAGCATCTTTTGAAAGCAACTTGGCATGTGAAACCTCAATATTCTTCGCACCATCAAAGGCATAGTTGCCCGACAGCGTAAAGTGCTCGATATGGATATTTTCGCTGTTCATCGCAAAATAATCGCCCGCTGCGTTTACATGTTTCAGCGTAATATCGTTGCAGTTCCATAACGTTTCTTGGGCATTTGGCATTTCCACTCGTTCCAGCGTGATATCGGTGGCTCGCCTGAATGTCTTGGGCGCTTGGATCATGCTGTCGGTGAGGGTGATGCCAGTTGTATACCAAATGCCGGAACGCGCTGTGTCCACTAAAGTGATGTTGTTTGCCTGAATATTCCGCGCATACCACAAAGGATATTTCCAACGGAAGATCGTGTTGTCGAGTATGATATTGCTGCTTTCCTTCAACGGAGACTCTCCGTCCGCAAAGACTGAATGACTGATCTGCAGGTCTTTTTCTTTGAATAGAGCCCGTTCCCCGGTGAATAGCTGTTGATTAAGATGTTCCATAATTCATTACCCCTCTCTGATACATACAGAGCGTACACCTTAACCTTGACATTAAGTCAAGCACTAAAAATAAGCCAGCCAAATGGCGGGCTTACTTCGTACTTTTTTCCTTTTCTGCTTCCGGTTGAGTGGAGAAGTCCTCTTTATTCCCTTGAAGGCGCTCCTCGTAGAAATCGATCTTATTTTCGATCACCTCAAGATTGTGCATCAATGCTTGGATATCTTTTTCCAACAAGCGTCGTCTCTTTTCCAAGAGTTCCATCCGCTCCAGCATCGTCGCATCCCCTTCGGCACGCCAAATGGTGTACTGCTTCAGTTCCGCCATCGACATGCCTGTGCCTTTCAGATGCAGAAGAAAAGTCACCCATTTTAAATCCTGATCGGTATAGACGCGCAGGTTGTTCTCATCGCGATCCGGTTTCAACAGCCCTTCATTTTCATAGTAGCGCAGCGTCGACACAGGCAGACCGATCATTTTCGAAAATTCTCCGATTGAATAGGACATGCAATCCCACCTCCATTTATTACGCATACTATAGCACTATTTTTTAGTGAAAGGAAAAAGCATTGGAACTCTTTTGGTGTATTCTTCCCATCCATCATATTTCTCCATATTTTTCTCCAGTAATGGCGTGGATATTTTGATTAATACGGTACTCATTAAAATAGGCGAGATGACTAATAACAGATAATAATAAGGGTTGATGGAATCCGTAAAGAACAAGGTAATACCACTTGCATACAATCCGATCCAGATCAGGATTTCACCGAAATAGTTTGGATGACGTGTGATTGACCATAATCCTGATTGCAGAAGTGTGCGTGTTTTTTTATTGATGTGTCGTCTTAGTTGTTCATCACCGACTACTTCAAAGAACAATCCTGCCAGCGCAATGAATAATGCAGCGTAAACGAAATAGCGGTGAGCTGAATCAAAGCTGAATTCGTTGTATTTGATTACCACATAGCTTGCAGATCCAACGATAAAATTGATGATACCCTGAACCACAAACACTCTGAAAAAGGCGGTGATGACTACTTTATCGCCCCATTCTTTACGCCACTGTGCGTATCTGAAATCTTCGGGTTTCCCATAATTTCTTTTCAATAAACGCAGTGATAACCTAAGGCCCCATACACTAATGAATCCAACGATAGCATACGATAAAACTGTGGGATTTTCAGTCACAAGCAGTGTAAGCCAGCTCCCCACAACAAAGCCCATCCCCCAACCAATATCGACAATTGAATTGTTTTTGATTACTGTTGCGATAATAAAGATGATCGTAAAGTAAGCAAAGGTAAAAATTAATGGGACAAGCAGTCCGTCCAAACCTGTATTCGTGAATCCTTGTGTCGCTATTGCTAATGTTGCTATAAATAATAGCGTATAAATTACAATTCTTTTCTTATCCATAGGCCACCTCTTTCAAATTTCTATACATCCTGCCACACCAA
This sequence comes from Trichococcus pasteurii, assembly GCF_900112935.1. GTDB lineage: Bacteria > Bacillota > Bacilli > Lactobacillales > Aerococcaceae > Trichococcus > Trichococcus pasteurii. Next base: position 2,779 of record NZ_FONM01000001.1, on the reverse strand, counting down.
AAAAAGTAAAATAATTCAGCCCGTTCTATCGCTAAGATGTAGTACTCTCATTGTACACTAATATATAACAAGCAATCGAATAGAAGCTCTTACATGAAGCCCGAATTTTCTACCCTTTTCAGAGAATGCTCAAATTGAACAGGCCATGTGCTTTCACCTCCATTTTCAAAGATACAACAGTACGATATTTTGAGAACGGAAAAGAATTATGAACTCGCGCTTGACTTAAAGTGCACTCTAGGGAGTATGCTGAATGTAATATTCCTAAGGAGATGATTTTATGGCAAAAGTAACTGCAGGAAGAGATTTATTGGGCGATTTTGCGCCAAAATTTGCTGAATTGAATGACGATGTTCTGTTCGGGCAAGTCTGGTCGCGGGAAAAGGAATTCGCGCCGCGCGATCGTTCCATCGTCACCGTCACCGCACTCATCACAGGCGGAAACTTCGAGCAGCTTCCGTTCCACTTGAACAAAGCGAAAGAAAATGGCATTACAAAAGAGGAGATTGTGGAAATCATCACCCAGCTTGCGTTCTATGTCGGCTGGCCGAAAGCCTGGTCCGCATTCAATATCGCAAAAGAAATATACAAAGATTAATTCACAGGAGGAAAAAATATGTCCAAAAACGAAGAAGTAAAAAAAGGCGTCATCTTCCCGATCGGGGATGAAAATACAGCTTACGCGCAGTACTTTGTCGGCCAAAGTTATTATAATGCACTGGTTGCCGATCCTGAAGTGGCTGTCGGCGTCGGCAATGTGACCTTTGAACCGGGTTGCCGCAACACCTGGCATATCCATCACGACGGCTACCAGATCCTGTTGGTCACCGGCGGAGAGGGTTGGTATCAGGAAGACGGCAAGCCTGCCCAATCCTTGAAGCCCGGGGATGTCATCGTGACGCATGACGGCGTGAAACATTGGCACGGTGCCGCTAAGGACAGCTGGTTCGAGCACATCGCCATCACTGCCGGAAAACCGGAATGGCTGGAAGCTGTTGCTGAAGATTTGTATGAAGGACTGCATCAATAATTGCAAAAAAAAGAATGTCCGGCCTTGGAATTGGGGCCGGACATTCTTTTTTGATTGTATTTTATTAGTGAAAAAGATTTGCGGGCGGCCGTTAGTCGGAGGAAATCTTGGTTTCACCCTCCAGCTCCGGAGAGGCGGCTGCCCGCCGGAGGACACCGGTCAGAACCGACCTCACCTCCTGCGAAGCGGACCTCGCCGGAGATTACAAGCAATAATGTTGGCCGAACTCCGGCGAAGCCTCCGTTCACCGAAGGAGAACGATCAGGTACCCTGTCCTCCCGTTAGTCATCATTCGCCGTCAAATCAATCTTCCACTATATAGACTGCTGCTTCGTTGCCGGTATGGTTGGCGGCTACTATGATGTCCCGATCCGCTTCGTTCACAACCATGATATTGGATGGGCCGCAGCCTTTGTCGACGATTTCCGTCTTGAATTCGCCGTCCACATATTGAATGTAAAACAGGTCGCAGTTTTCGCGCCGGATACCGCCGACAAAACTAGGAACTCCCCTAAGCGTGGTGCCCACCAAGGTATGGGCGAAATCGATTTTATGCGGATATTCATAAACTGATTCATAACCGGATTCCGTCTTTTTGTAGATTTTGATGCTGTCGCCATGGAATGGCTCGATCGTGATCATTTCTTTTTCCCCGTCCGAGTCGATGTCAAACAATGCGACTTCGCCTATCGGAGTGTCCAAAATCTGCTCAATTTCCCATTCTTTATCAGCAAACGGCGTCACTTTGATGATCCCTTGATCACTTGTGAAGTAGCCGACCGGTTTGTCGCCTTCATAATCCTTGTAGTAACCATGGTTGCGGAAATAGCCTTTCCCTAAAACCTTCAGCTCGACGCCTTCGGTAGGGTCTTCCGGCAGTACACCATAATAGATGCTGCCTGATCGCGACCAATCGTCCTTGAAATCTTTGTCGTCCGCTATCGTGGCGCCAACGAAATAGTTCACGCCGTCCACAGCGTAGATGTCGAAACGGTGCAGGTAAGGCAGATACAGCACATCCTTGATTTCCCAACCGGTTTCCGCGTCATACTTGCCCCAGACGACTTTCGCTTTGCTTGGGCTGACCTTCAGGTAAAAATCGACGATGGCCAGAAATTCATTGCTTTTGTTCGGGATCGGAATGATGGACATGCAGCCACCGCCCTTTTCCCAAACGGTTTCTTTTTTTTCGAAGTCTTTGCCCGAATACATGTAGCAAGGGTAGCCTTCCTCTTCGCTGGCGATCAACGCGCACGTTTCGCCTCCGATTGTGATATAACTGGCGCAATAGCTTCTATACATATCATCCAATTTTTTCTTGGTTATCTTCATCATTTTTGCTCCCTTCATCATTAGCCCCGCACAGTTGCAGCAGGATTCCGTTTACTTTACGAACTTCGCTTGATAAGCCGCAACCACTTTTTCGGTCGTAAACCCGAACTCAGCCATCACCGTGTTCCCGTTTCCGCATGCGCCGTAAGTATCGATGCCGTAAGCCAATCCATCCAGGCCGACATAACGTTCCCAACCGAAGGTCGCGCCCATTTCGATGGACATGCGGTTGCGGACTGCGCCAGGCAGGACTGTTTCTTTGTAGGCCGCATCTTGGGCTTCGAACAGATCGAAACTCGGCATGGAGACAACAGAAACGTCCACTCCGGCTTCACGCAATTGTTGCTGCGCTTCAACAGCCAAGTTCACTTCCGAACCGGTTGCGATCAGGATGCCGGCAGGCGTTTCGCCTTGTTG
>NZ_FONM01000007.1 GCF_900112935.1 Trichococcus pasteurii | reverse complement strand
GGTATTAGCACCCGTTTCCGGATGTTATCCCCCTCTTATGGGCAGGTTACCCACGTGTTACTCACCCGTTCGCCACTATCTTCTCAGCGGAAGCAAGCTTCCATAGAAAAGACCGTTCGACTTGCATGTATTAGGCACGCCGCCAGCGTTCGTCCTGAGCCAGGATCAAACTCTCATGTAAATGTGGACTCTTGTACAGAAATCCTACATGTTAAGCTGATAGCTCTTAATTTCTTGCTGACTTTATGTTTGCGATACTAAGTATCGCCTTCGTTTGCCTCGACCGAAATCGAAGCTCCCTGCACATTTGGTTCGTTCATTCTTTGTTCAGTTTTCAAAGGTCAATCGCATATCACGTGTTACGTGATTGCTTATTCATATTATCACGGTCACCGCATGTTGTCAACAGCTTTTTAAAATTAAATTTCAAACTGTTTTTCGGATGAATCAGCAACTTTCATATGATAACATCGTTTTATCTTGCTGTCAACAATGAATCTTATCTTGCCGTTGCCTTACAAAAGACAACTTCATAATACTATCATCATTTCAAATCCGTGTCAAACAGATTTCAAAACAAAACGCATCGGATTACCGAGGAACTAAACTTTACCACAAAAATGTAAGCCTTGTCAACAGCAGTGCATCAGCATTATTGCGGATCAGTCATCTTCCGGAAAATTCGATTAAATTTTCAAATAGAGGCATAAATAAGCCGTGTTTGCCGACAGTAATGCTGAAGCTGCAGGCAAAATTAAAGAGGCAACCTCAAATTGCGAGGTTGCCTCACTTCATGCTTGTAGCACTAGTTCCTGTAATTTATCCGCCAACACTGTTGCTCCTGTTGGCATTTAAAGTTAACGTTAGTTTTCATGATCTTCGTTCATGTGAGTCTTACAAACTTCCGGACTTCTTTTCCACTGAATGAGGAACATGGCCACAATATGAAGTTGTATAACTGAAGATTCATAAAACATTTAAACGGGGCATCTCGCCACTCACATTTAAACACGAATCTTCTTCGAGATAACATGTTAGGTTTACTCGCCTAAAATGTTTCCCACTTCTGAACCTTTATCCATCCTATTACGGTTTTAACTTCACAGGTTAAATCAATTTTTCTTAGTTTTCAAGCTAATCTAAATCTTTTCTGCTGCTACGTTACTTTTTTCATTCAATCTGTCATGTTGAATCTTTTCTAGATTTTTCGGATCTGTACTTAAAGTCTCTACTCGATCATGAATGAAATTAAAACCATAAGATGCAAGAACTTCAATTGGTTCTATGTAAAGAATTCATTTTATATAATCCTTTCGGATCATATGCCATTCCTTCTTTACACTGTAATAATAACATGAAAGCGTTTGCTTTGCAAGTGAATGTTGCCAGTTTTTTAAAATTATCCGATTTTTTTCGCGTATCATCCAAGTTTAGGGCTGACTTTACGGGTGCAATCCCTCTCCAGCACCGATAGATTAAGGGACGCCTTTCAGCAGCCCCAACTCATCACGGCTTAACGGCGACGGCTCCCTTCACCTGAACCAATTCATCATACAAGTACACAGCAAGCTCAGGTCCTTCTTCAACAGTGAGGGTCACTTCCCCCTCGATCACTTTCACATCAAGCAGGCTGCCGCGGAAATTGATCTTGAAATCGTAGCCTTGCCAATTTTTCGGAACGAAAGGTTTGAAATGCAGGACTCCCTCTTTTACGCGCATTCCGGAAAAGCCTTGGACGATTGCCAACCAGGCACCGCTCATCGAAGTAATGTGGAGCCCATCATCTGTGTCATTATTGTAGTTGTCCAGATCCAACCTTGCAGTGCGTGCATACAATTCGACCGCCTTTTCTTCTTTGCCGAGTTCCGCAGCCAGGACAGCATGAACGGAAGGTGACAAGGAAGATTCGTGCACAGTCATCGGTTCATAGAAATCAAAATTGCGTCTCTTTTCATCCATGCTGTACCGATCATTCAGAAAATAGATGCTTTGGAGAACATCAGCCTGTTTGATGAATGGGGACCGCAGGATCTTATCCCATGACCAGTGCTGATTCAGTGGTCTTTCGCTCGGATCCAATGAATCGGCTGGGCGAAGGTCTTTATCAAGGAACGTGTCATGCTGGACGAAAACGCCCAGCTCTTCATCATACGGATAATACATCCGGGCAATGATATCCTCCCAGTGGCCCGTTTCCGTTTCCGTCAGGCTGTGCTCTGCCCATTTCTCCGGGGACACTTTTTTGAGCGCATCCAGTGTGTACTGCAGCGTCCAAGTCGCCATATTGTTGGTGTGGTAATTGTTGTTTATGTTGTTTTCGTACTCATTCGGCCCAGTCACGCCATGGATCATGTATTTTTGATTGCGTTTGGAAAAATGGACACGATCCGCCCAGAACCTTGAAATTCCGATAAGGACATCGATTCCCGTCTCGACTAGATAGCTTTCATCGCCAGTATAATTTGTGTAATTATAGATGGCATGCGCGATCGCCCCATTGCGGTGGATTTCTTCGAAAGTGATCTCCCACTCATTGTGGCATTCGATTCCCGTAAAAGTCACCATCGGATACAATGCGCCTTTCAGACCCTGCTGCCGCGCGTTGTGATAAGCACCCGGCAACTGCTGATGGCGATAGCGCAACAATTGGCGGGTCACTTTCGGATCGGCCACAGAAAGGTACATCGGCACCATGTACGCCTCCGTATCCCAATAGGTGGCGCCGCCGTATTTCTCACCGGTGAAGCCTTTCGGACCGATGTTCAGGCGTTCATCCTCACCGTAATAAGTGGAGAACAGTTGGAAAAGATTGAAGCGGATTCCTTGCTGCGCTTCATCGTCCCCCATTATTTTCACATCCGCTTTCGTCCACCTTGCTTCCCAAGCACGTTCATGCGCGGCGAGCAATGGATCGTAGCCTGCCCCAGCCGCTTCACTCGCCATCTTTTTGGCGATGAACGCTTGCTCGGCATCCAGAATGTCGCGGCTGGTGATGATGGCCACGTACTTGTCCAAGACTATCTTTTCTCCTGCGGTAACGATTCCGGAAAAAGTTTCTTCTACTAAAAGGCCGCTTTCGTTGCTGCCGGTCTGCCCCAATCCGGAAACTCGGTTGCTCATCGCTGCGGTGATCGTGAACTGTTCGATCCCGAACGGATTCGGAATCGTTTTGGCGCTCAGACTGACAGGCGCATCCAGCGTACGCCCAGCTTCTTCCCAGAACATCTCCTCGTAATTTGCATCTTCGTTCGTCACATTGCCATCCAGACGCGGGTGGAATTCCAGGTCGGCGGACCCTTTCAACACTTCTGCCGTTACCCGCACGAGACAAAGCTCCTTCTGTGAGATGCTGACGAAGCGTTCAAAAGTGAACTTGATTTCCGCAGCATCGCTCTCGCTTTTCCAAATGAAGCTGCGGTTCAATACGCCTCGGCGCATATCCAATTCCATATGAAAATCCGCGACAGGCTGCTTCGCTAAATCAAGCGGTTCCCCATCAACGAGGATACCCACAGCAATGAAGTTCATGGCGTTGATGACTTTCCCGAAATATTCCGGGTAGCCGTTCTTCCACCAGCCCACACGTGTCTTGTCGGGATACCAGACACCCGCCAAGTAGGTCCCTTCATGGGTATCGCCTGAGTAACCCTCCTCAAAATTGCCGCGCATCCCCATGTAGCCGTTGCCGATCGAAGTCAAGCTTTCCTGCAGCCGCTTCTCTTCTTTGTCCAATACATTCGTCTTTATTTTCCAAGGATCGATATCAAACAGTCTTTTCATATAACAGACCTTCTTTCCGGAATCAGATGCCGGTCCTTTTCGGAGCCCGCATAAGAATGATTGTTTTGATGACTCTATTATCCCAATTTTGACCACCTCAATGCAAGCGCAATCATCCATTGCTTTACAATATTTCCCATGCGCTTTCAGACCTCGGTCAGCAGCGCCTCGCCGTAACTCTTGAACAGGATTGGCACGTATCGGGTTTCCAGCAACCCTTCACTGATTTGATACTCCTGGTCATCCAGCTGATTCCGATAAGCACCATCCGGCAAATCGACAGCAACCTTGGCAGCTTTCCCATCCAGGCAGAAAATGCCCGTCAGCCTTTCATTCCCGAACCGGTATTGGCCGATGACCGTTTCCGATCCGGAAGCTGCTTTCAGGTCATAACTGCCCTCCCGAACAGCGCCTTCCCGCTTGAAACGTTGCAGCCGCTGCAACAAAGGTGTCAGATCCTCCTCACCGGTCCACGCAATCGGATCCTTTTCGAACAGATCCGGCAGGTGCGCCGTCGCGGTCTCCTGTCCGCCGAAGAGCAGCAGCGTCCCTTTCTGGAAATAGGCAAAAGCAGTCCAATTCCGCAGCCTGCCGATGTCATCGATCTTCGATCGGATGCGTGGATGATCATGGTTCTCCAAGAAACGCAATTTGACGTAATTCACGGGATAGATGCCGTCCTGGAACAGAAGGACATCAAGATAATTTTTGAGGCTGATTTCCCCCCAGAAGTAAGCCTGCTGGAAATCGTGCACATCATAGTCATAGGTGATGTCGAACGCTTCATACAATTCGCTGTCGGAATAGCCGATATTGCCGCGATCCCGGTTCATCCTCAGGAAACTCGGATGGACCGACTCGGCCAACCAGACGACGCCTGCTTTGACTTCCGCCACTTCTTTTCTGGCGCGCACCCAAAATTCCACGGGCACGAGACTCGCCACATCGCAGCGGAAGCCATCCACGATTGTTGCCCATTGCTTCAGTGTTTCGATTTGATAATCCCACAATTCCGGATGGCTGTAGTCCAAGTCGACGATGTCGTACCACTCACCGACTTTGTTGCCCATTTCGCCGTTCGGTCTGCGGTAAAACCACTCCGGATGCTGTTCGACAAGCTGTGAATCCGGCGAAGTGTGATTATACACGACATCGATCATCACTTTCATGCCCAAATCGTGGATAGCGGCGGCCAATGCTTTGAAGTCGTCCATCGTTCCGTAGGCAGGATTGACAGCGCGGTAATCTTTGATGGCATAAGGACTGCCTTCCACGCCTTTGCGCTTTGTTTCGCCGATGGGATGGATTGGCATGAACCAGATGATGTCGGCACCCAGCCCCTTGATGCGTTGCAGATCCGGGATGATGGCTTTAAAAGTCCCTTCCGGTGTGTGGTTACGCACATAAATGCAATAAAAGATTTGATTCCGCAAATTCAAGAATGTGTCTTTCGCCATAAGGATCCCCCTTATCTATTTCAACTGTTGTAAACGGTCTGGAAAACAGCCACCCCATAAGGCGCCAGGTGCAAGGTTTCCCCTTCAAGCCAGTTCCCTTCATTCTGCAACAGAATCTGGCGGTATCCATGGTGTTCCAACGGGTGAAGCACAAACTCCTTCGGTTGATCCGTGACGTTGCAGATGACCAGACCGACTTGTTTGTCCATCACACGCTCATAGACATAGAAGTCATCGTGCGTATCCCAGAGATGATAGTCGCCTTCGACGAACAGATCCGTCTTCTTCAGATCCAATACTTTCCGGTAAAAATGCAGGATACTGCCGGGATTGGCTTCTTCCGCGGCTACGTTATAATCCGCTTCAACATTGACGCCACTCCACGGGGGTACCGTCGAAAAACCGGCAAAAGCCGACTGATCCCATTGCATCGCACCGCGGCTGGCGTCCTTGGAACTTTCCCGCAGATTGTAAAGAACCGACTCTTCACTGTATCCCAAAGCGAGCGCATTCTTATAGAACGTCTGCGCTTCCGGCGATTTGAAATCTTTGATGTCGTTCAGGTAAAGATTCTTCATCCCAAGTTCTTCCCCGTTCAGGATGAAGGGGATGCCCTTCTGAAGATACATCAGAGTCGCCAGCATTTTCGCGCTGTTATCGCGGTGGACAGTGTCATCTCCGATCCGGGAAACGACCCGAGCCATATCATGATTGTTCCAATAGAGCGTCGGTCCGCCGACATCCGCCATTACCTTCTGCCACTCCTGCAGATTTTTCTTGAAGGCGCCATAAAGCAGTTTTGTTTTCTGCATATTTTGGGATAGGCGCGGGTCTTTCGATTTTTCATCCATCGTGAAGTAACGGAAAGTGATGACCGTATCGCAGCCTCCGACAACCGGATCCGTATAGGAACGCGCCAGATCGACCGTGGCCGAGGCTGCCTCGCCGACGATGAAGGTATCCGGATAGCGTTCCCGCAAAGTCGAGGTGAAGAATTTCATGTACTCGTTGATTTTCGGAAGATTGGCGTAATAGTTCTCAGCCAAACCGATTTCCCCTTCGTCCAGCCCTTCCACATCCGGAAAACCCTCTTCCTTCTGCAGATGGATGAAAGCATCCAGACGGAAACCGTCTACTCCCTTGTCGAGCCAGAAAAAGGCGATGTCGACCATCGCGCGCCGCACTTCCGGATTGTCCCAATTCAGATCAGGCATTTCTTTCGCAAACAGATGGAAATAATATTGATCGCCGAATGGTTCCCTTTCCCAGACAGTGCCGGTGAAAAAGGATTCCCAATTGTTCGGCAGATCTTTCCCGCCGTTTTTGCCGTCCGCCCAGATATAATAATCGCGGTACGGATTGCCTTTCCCCTTCAAGGCTTCCTGGAACCACGGATGCTGGTCCGAGGTATGGTTCATCACAAAATCGAAGATGACTTTGATGCCGCGTTTGTGCGCCTCGAGGATCAACTCGTCAACTTCAGCCATCGTCCCGAAAATCGGATCGATCTCCAGAAAATCGGAAATATCATAGCCATTATCGACTTTCGGCGATTTGAAAATCGGATTCAGCCAAATCATATTGACGCCCAAATTTTGAATATAATCCAACCGGTTGATGACACCGCGGACGTCCCCTACACCATCGCCGTTAGAATCCTGGAAACTCATCGGATACACTTGATACACAATCAATCCATGCCACCACTCACGCACGTTACCCATATCAAAAACCTCACTTTTATGATGTGAAAAGCGGAACGGGTTCGCTCAGCCCTGATAGAATTTTAGGAAATCTGGCCTCGCAACGTTCCCTGCGGTCACCTTGTACTGGGACTCTAAGGGATAAATCCCAAAGACTCCCATGCAAATGAGCATCGTAGAGCGCAATTGCTGAGAGACTTCCTGCGTCAGCAGGTTAGTCGAACAGTATGCCTTGGCTCGCAGAGACAAGAGGTTCCTCTATCCTTTTTCCGAAGGGCTAACCCGTGAAGCTAGCCATCATTATTGGTTGTACGAATACCTACCTTAAGCTTACCCAAAAGGCCTAATAAAAACAAATCACAGGATGTGATGATGCCCATACTTTGCAGCATTCCATCATTTTCTGTACCGTTTCCCTATTTCCTTGGTATAATGATGAAGTTAAAGCAATTAAACTAACTTACTCATCATCCAAAAGGAGTCCTCATCCATGAAAAAAACAATCGGATTTATCGGCAGCGGGAATATGGGCGGAGCCATCATCGGCGGGCTTGTCGGTTCTGCACTTGTCGCACCTAACCAAGTCATCGTATCCAGCCAAGATAACGAAAGCCTGCAAGCACTGAAGGAGCAACACGGCATCCGCATCGCGGCCGACAACAGACAGGTGGCAGTCGAGTCGGATATCCTCTTTTTGGCCGTCAAACCGAATGTCTACACTGTCGTCATCGATGAAATCAAAACATCCATCAAAGAGAACGTAGTCATCGTCACGATTGCAGCCGGAAAAAGCTTGAGTGACATCGAAGAACGCTTCGGCCGCAAAGTCAAAGTGGTCCGCGCCATGCCGAACACCCCTGCTTTGGTAGGCGAAGGCATGACCGGCATCTGCGCCAACGAATTGGTGAACGTCGCTGAGCTGACGGATGTCAAAAACATCTTCGACAGCTTCGGCCGCAGCGAAATGGTTTCGGAATACATGATGGACGCAGTGACGGGCGTCAGCGGTTCATCTCCGGCCTTGGTCTTCATGTTCATCGAGTCATTGGCGGATGGTGCCGTACGCGGCGGCATGCCTCGTCAACAAGCCTACAAATTTGCCGCACAGGCTGTCCTTGGTTCCGCAAAAATGGTTCTGGAAACCGGCAAACACCCAGGCGAACTTAAGGACATGGTCTGTTCCCCGGGCGGAACGACAATCGAAGCCGTTGCGGAATTGGAAAAAAATGGATTCCGATCAGCTGTCATTTCGGCAGTCCAGACAACCATCGACAAATCCATCGCCATGAGCAAACCGAAAGAAAACTGAATCTATCCAAAACGAAACCCCTGAGCCGCTGCATTGGCTCAGGGGTTTCATTTGTGATACAAAAAAACTCTCCCTCGCAAAATCGGAGGAAGAGCTCATACTCATTAATGATGGTGGTGAAGCCCGGCAGCTTCGGCCCCATCATCGATGTCTGCTTTTTGGACCCCTTTTTCCTGGCACTCAGGACAGATTCCGTAGACTTCCATGCGGTGATGACTGACCTGAAAACCGGTCAAATTCTCGGCAACCATCTCCACATCATCCAATACCGGATAATAAAGATCGACGATTTTTCCGCAGCTTTCACAGATGGCGTGATAATGTTGCGTGTTGCTGAAGTCAAAACGGCTTGAAGCATCCCCATAAGCCAATTCCTTCACAAAGCCAATTTTTACAAAAAGCCTCAAGTTATTGTAAACAGTGGCTGCGCTCATGTTAGGAAAACGATCGGCCAACGCTTTGTAGATATCATCCGCTGTCGGATGCATCCTGGACTCGACCAAATATTCCAAAATCGCGTAACGTTGTGGTGTAATTCGGATATTTGCATTTTTCATTTTCTCGATTGAATCATTTACGATTGTATGGTGCATGGTGTATCCCCCCTCTTCTGGAATCACTTGTATATGATAGTCATTATAATTTACATTTAGCTGAGTTCATCATATATCGATTTGCCGAAAATAGCAATACATAAGCCCCTAACATTATTAAAAAATACTTACTTTTTATTATCTCGCCGCCGATGACAGCGGATGCATAGCAGCTCTTGGGTTAGGACGCTTTCATCCAATCTTTACACCGGCTCCTGATTGGTATATTCTTAACTTGATTCAATCTGTTTAGCCATCTACACAAATTATTGACATGGAGCTGAAACTTATGAAACTTGGCGCCCGCACCTTTAAAACGGGTCTCGCCGTCGCATTATCAATGATCGTCGCCCAATACTTCGGATTCGAAGGCGGAGGCGTCATCGCAGGCATCGCTGCCATCTATTCCACCCAACCCTCCCTTGGCCGTTCCTACGCCAACCTGAAGAGCCGGATAATGGCCAACACGATTGGCGGTTTGGTCGCCGTTTTCGTCGTCATGACTTTGGGGTACAATATCTACCTACTCGGCATTTCGGTCATGCTGTTGATCGCCATCCTGAATGCCCTCAAGCTCGAAGACGTGATCGGGCTCTCGATTGTGACATTGATCGTCATCATGGTCGGTACGGATGACAATTTGATGTTAAGTGCCACCTACCGCGTATTGGAAACGTTCGTCGGCGTCATCATTGCCTTTTTGGTCAATACATTCGTCGCACCGCCGCGATACGACGAACGCCTGTACCACACAGTGGACTACGCAACTACCGAGTTTCTGATTTGGATTCGTGCCGGCTTGCGCAAGAATACCGAATACTCCATCATGAACAACGACCTGAAATGGGCGCGTACGCAGCTCAAAAAAATGGACAATCTCTACCAGTATTTGACCGAAAGCGGTCTGTTCAACAAACAAAATAAATATCAGAACAAAAAAATGCTGGTCGTCTACCGCAAAATGATCCAAACGACACGCTCCGCCTTCCACGTCCTGGAAGTGCTGCACGATTACGAAAATGTTTTCTATCAGTTCCCTGTCGAAATGCGCGTCATGATCCGCGAACGTCTGGAAACGCTGATGAGTGGACATGAGCAGATCATGCTGAAATTCAGCGGACGTGTTCCGGCCAATCAGGTCAATTTCTTTGAAGCCGATAAGGCCCAACGCCACGTTCTGATGGACGTCTTTTTCCAGCGCGCCCAAGAAGAAAGTGATTTCGGCAAATACAGCAGTTCCGAAAGCTATGGCATCATCCATCTGATGAGTGCCATCCTGGCATACGAAGATGATTTGGTCCACTTCAACAAATTGGTCCGCAGCTACAAAGCGACCCCGGGCAATAAATCAAAAAACATCAAAAATATCGAAGACATCATCCACTAAACAGCCGATTTAATTTGTTTAGGGACATCAAAAAAGAGGCGTGCAATCGACCAAGAATTTTCTTGTCGACTGCGCGCCTCTTTTTATTTTATTACCCGATTGTTTGATTCTAGTTTTGGAAAGCCCATCTCTCGATGGCATGGGCCACGCCATCTTCTTCGTTGGATAAGGTGATTTCGTTCGCTATGCTCTTCAGATTGTCGGTTCCGTTCGACATCACGACGCCAAGGCCGGCAACTTGGATCATTTCGTAATCGTTCTCCCCGTCTCCCAACGCCATCACTTCCTCCATCGCGATCCCCAGATGGTCCGCCAATTTCGTCAATGCCGTGCCTTTGTTCGAACTCTTCTCCATCACTTCCATCAGGAAATCCTGGCTGCGGACGATATAGAAGTCATCCCGCATCTTGTCTGGAATGGCCGAATCGATGACATCCACCTCGTTCGGTTCGCCGATGTAAAGGATCTTCATCAAGCCCATCTCTTCGGTTACCGCTTTGGGATCCAATACGCTGATGTCCATGTTGACGATGGTGGCATCCTTCTGCATCGATTCCGTCACTTCATCTTCCAGACTGTAGTAATGGTGCTCCCCGACCAACAGCGTGCCGGCAGAAAAACCTTTCCCGAACTCGTAAATTTCCTGCACTTCAGCAAGCGTCAACGTCTTTTTGTAGACCGTTTCGTTCGTGTCCGCGCGCAGAATATAGGCGCCATTCTGTGCGATGATGTAGTCCTCATGTTCGCCAAATCCCAGTTCGTTCGCGTAAGGCTTGATGCCCGCAGGCGGACGGCCTGTGCATAGCACGATTTTGATGCCTCGACGCATCGCCTCTTGGATCGTCTCTTTCACTTTTTGCGTCATCACTTTCTGGCCATTGACCAAAGTGCCGTCGATATCGATTGCTATCATTTTTATCATCAGTGAACCCACCCCATCATTCTCATTCGATGTATTTGCCTCTTCATTGTACCAAAAAATGCTTTAGGATGTGACAATCTTGCATAAAGCAGAATGAAAAATGTTGCACTGGACAGCAATCAGGCTGGCGCCTGATCACCAACTCCGGCCAAGGCCTGGACCGCCGGAGTTCATCGCGGATTCGGCGGCCCTTCTCCGGCGAGCACCCGCTGCCCGGAGTTAGGTGCAAATACGGCCGCTGTCCTCCGGCCAACCCTACCTACGCCGGAGGACAGCTCCGGGCTGTTCCTGCATACAAAAAAACGGTCGCCTCAAATGAGACGACCGCCCGGACTACCATCATTTGTTCTTCACAAGCACTGTAACGGACAGGTTTTCCACCCGGATGCGGGACAGCCCTTCAACCATTCTCGGTTCATCCAAGTTCGCTTTACCGTCCTCGATCAACACCCGATAATCCCCGGCTTCGACATCAAAATCGATGGCATTCGTCTGACCATTGAAGATGACGTAGTATAACTTTTCTGTGTCCTCCAACTGATAGACAACAATCTGATAATCGGCTTTGAGTATATTCATGTGCCCCTTGATTTCATCGATGGTCCGCAAGCGGAATAACGGTTCCTGCTTGCGCAATGCAATCAGGCCTTTCATGTACTCCACAGCCTGTTTCATCTCGGAACGGCGGTGCCAATCCATGCGATTGATCGAATCCGGCGCATTGTAGCTGTTCTCCAGCCCGTTCTTTGTGCGCATAAACTCTTGCCCCGCATGAATGAACGGAATGCCTTGGCTCAACAAAACGAAGCTGCTTGCCAAAAGGTGACGCCGCATACGCGAATCTTCCTCATCCCACGGCATCGAAATCTTCAGTTTGTCATAAAGCGTCAGATTGTCGTGGGCCTCCACATATTGCACCATCTGAGCAGGCGTCTTGTAGCTTCCTCGGTTAGCGGGATAGTACGCTCCGCCCTGAAGATTGGTGGCGACCCAGCCTTCCATGAACGGTTTGCCGGTGACAAAACCGGTGTCGTTCCCGCTGTTGAAGTCGGAACCCTTGATCGCTTCACGCAACGCATCATTGAAATGGGCCACACCGGGCATGCGGTCCGCGTTCTGTTGGACAGCCTTTTCGGAAGGAGGCAGATTGGTGTTCAGATTCCACCCCTCACCAAGCATGATGATGGAAGGATCGATTTCATCCAAAGCGACACGGATTTCGTTCATCGTTTCGATATCGTGGATTCCCATAAGATCAAAGCGGAACCCGTCCATATGGAAGTTCTTCGCCCAATAGGTGATGCTGTCGATGATGTATTTGCGCATCATATAGCGCTCCGAAGCAGTATCGTTACCGACACCCGTCCCATTGGAGAGCGTTCCATCGGCATTTCTGCGGAAATAATAGCCAGGCACGGTTTTTTCCAATGCATGCAGCTTCGGTAAATAAACATGGTTGTAAACGACGTCCATGATGACCCGGATCCCCGCATCGTGCAAACTTTGGATCATTTCCTTCATTTCCAGGATGCGAACTTCCGGTTGATAGGGATTGGTCGCGTAGGATCCTTCCGGAACATTGAAGTTCTGAGGATCATAGCCCCAGTTGTATTGTTCCAAGGGTTTCAACTCGTTGACTGTGGAAAAATCGGCCATCGGCAAAAACTGGACATGCGTAACGCCCAGTTCTTTCAGGTAATCCAACCCTGTCTTGTCGCCATCCACGGATAGAGTCCCTTCCTCGACCACTCCCAAGAATTTGCCTTTGTTTCTGACCCCGCTTGTTGGGGAAATCGTGAAGTCACGAATATGTAATTCATAAATAATGGCGTCGACTGGTGAAGCTATCGGCTCCAAACGAGCTCCCCATCTTTTCGGATTCGTATTTACTGCATCCAAAATGACGGAGCGTTCTCCGTTTGCGGTGGTCGCGTAACTATAGGGATCGACCGTTTCGACGACTTTTCCATCCGGGAAAGTAATCGCATATTTGTAGGCAGTCCCTGCATAGTCCCCAATCATAATAAGTTCGTGAGTCCCTCTTCCGCCTTTCCCCATCGTGTGTCTTTTCTTCTCTTTGCGGTACAGACTTTCATAAACAATTACTTCTACGCTGAGCGCAGTCGGAGCCCACAACCGCAGAATAGTCCGCTGCGGTGTATAAAGTGCCCCCAATTCTCCATCAAATGAATACTTTTTATCAAAAACAGGCGACTGTACAAATTGCTCTAGTCGATCATCTAAATTATCTAAGTTATATTGATAATAAATAGTCGATAGAACGTCAGTCCGTTTCCGTTCATCAACTTGTATTTGCATGACATTACCTCCGAAAAATCTCTCTTCTGATGAAATTGCGTTTACGCGGATGGCTATCGTGCGGCGGTTTCCAAATTTGTCTGCATATTTGTGAAATACATAGTTTTGGACCTACACAGAACCCCTTTTATAAAAACGCTTACATCTTTTGGTTACGTCATTATTATACATCAAAACCTCAATAATATCAATCTTTCAAAGGATTTCCAAAAAAGGAAGGACAATAATGTTTTTGTGTTATCCTTACCAAGTCACTTTGTGAAGCGCGGATTAATTGTGGTTGACCTATCTGCTTTGCTGTGATCAAAAATACGAAAAAACCACTAAAAAAGCCCGCATATACCGTACAATCCGGTAAATGCAGACTATATTTTTGTGTGTTTTGCATGTGAGGATTAGGTTCAAATCCACCAGGACTTCGTGAGCGAATCACTGCTCAGTTATTGCATCTTCTGTAGCTGTACCCTGATCTGTTGTAGTATTTTCACTCGGAACGACCGGCGTCACTGTTGCATCAGTAACCGGCGCGACATATTCATATGTCGGCGCTACGTAGGTGGACTCCTCATAAACTGGCTCTTCATAAACCGTCTCTTCGCTGACAGTCTCCTCGATTACAGTGGCAGTCGCTTCCGGCATGACTAAGGTCGGGGCGATCGGTGTGTTGGCAGGTTTTTCGCCTTCCACGTACAAACCGGCTGTCGTATCGATCATTTTTGTCCGTAGGCTATTCGCAAACAGCTCACCGTAAAGTTGCTGTCCGGCTTCATTCAATTCCAAACCGGCCGCATCCATAAAGTTGGCCAACGTTTCGTTGCGGTTTGTCAACTCAGCTAAGAAGTCCGCATGCAGATCGTATAACGGAACGGTGAAAGCAGCGTTCTCTTCCACCAGATTGTTGGTATAGTTCCGGTAATCCAATGAACGTGAATTCCAAACGGCCACTTTTGCTTCTGCCGGAGGCGGTGTCACCAAAACGATCAACGCGTCGGGCAAGGCAGCTCTGATTTCATCATAAATTTCATAAATGTTTTGCGTCGACTCGACCAGACTGATATCAACCACTTGATCTGTCTTCGTCGGAATGGTGTAGAAAATCACATCCGGATTGCTTGCGACCATTTCCTGAACATACTGGCTACTCAGATAAACCGAGCTGCTGTCGGACGGATGACTGAAGAACGACGTCGTCAGATTCTCCAGCGGATAATCGGCTTGGATGCCGGCGATGGCAGACTTGGCCCAAACCGCATCGGTTGCGACATCCCCGAAAAAAGCGACATTGATTTCCTTCGTATGATGATGAACATATTGCAGATAATCGACGACCGATGCATTGCTTCTGTTCTCTGCAAAAGCGGCCAAGAGCTGCGCATAAGCCCCTGAAGTGTCACTCTCTGCGATTGCAGATCCTTGCGAGGAAGCAAGTTCGGAAAAAGTTTCCGTTTGTTTTTCCCCTTCGTTCAATAAGGCCTCTTTTTTACCGGCCGCGTATTTATATCCAAAAAGAACAATGGCAATCGTAAGGATACCCATGATGGAAACAAGTACTATTTCCCTTTTTTTCATTCTGATTCCTCCAATATTTTAATCGCATTTCAAATATTGACTCTATATTACAGATATATTTATCATAATATAACGGTTGTGTTAATGCACGGTATTTTTTCGAGCCGGCGGATATTTCCGATAAAAAACCAGCCGATCAAAAAAGCTCGACTGGTTTTTTATAATTTGGATTCATCACGAGTTTTGCTGATTATGCGACAGCTGACAGTACCGCTCATACCATAAGTCGACGTATTCTTTGGAAAATGGACCTTTTTCTTCGTTGATCCAGCTCACCAAAATCTTCACGTTCTCCTTCAGGATATGGTCGATCTCTTTTGGGTAATTCATGCGATTGCGGTGCAATTCATACTCATCTACATCAAGCAAACGTTTTTCACCATCGGGAAAAACTTTAATGTCCAGGTCATAATCGATGTACTTCAGTGCTTCCTGGTCGATCACATAAGGCGATGCCAGATTGCAATAGTAGGAGACACCCTTTTGGCGGATCATGGTGACGATGTTGAACCAATAATGTTTATGGTAATACAACAATGCAGGCTCTCTGGTGACCCAGCGACGCCCATCTGCTTCCGTTACTAAGGTGTGATCATTACAGCCGATTATGGATTGGTCACTAGTTTTTAATACCATGGTGTCACGCCACGTTCGATGCAGGCTGCCGTCATGCTTATAACTCTTTATGGTGATGAATTCTCCCTCCCGAGGATTATGCATCACGGTGCCCAACTTTCTTCAACTATTTGAGCCCTCGCCGGAAATCATTTCGGCGGAACTCTCAACTTTCAGTTCATTGAACAGTATATCATAGAATGGAAATAGATTGCGAAACTTTAGCCATTATAGACCAAATTCTTTTCGGGTTTGCTGCTGGAATTGTTGCCACATTTTTTGCTGCGGCACCGGGAAAGCATAATCTGCAAAATCTTTTTCGCTGACCCAGCGGCATTGTTCCGGCAATCGGCTGTCATCGTTCGTCAACACGCGTCCGTAATAGCCAGTGATGTGCCATTTGATGTGGCTGAAGATGTGATTGACCGATCCGGTTTCCGCCTTCAGCCAGACGGGCTTCAATCCGTATTTTTCAGCCACAACCGCTGAAAGCTGTGCTTCGATCTGGTTAAAGGACGGCAACTTTTTGCCGGCCTTCCTTGCTGCTTCCGTCAGCTTCGGGAAATCCTCCGCGACCAACAATTCTGTCTGGATGATCGCCGGTTCAAGTGTCGCATCCTCCGATCCGGGTACCGCATCGAGGTCCAGCTGGATCAAGGGAAACGTCCAAAAATCCGCCAATAGGCCGCTGCTCGGGCGTTTCTCCAAAAGGAACTGCTTCTCTTTGTTCTGCAGGATGACGCCCTGCAGGTTCATCGGCACCGGCCTTTTCGCTTTGCTCTTGACCGGATAAAGATGCATCGTTCCATTTTTATAGGCGGCATTGAAGGCCTTGATCGGGCTGATTTCAGGCTGCGGATTCAGCGGAGAGCAGATGCTCGAGCCCAGGTCCATCAATGCTTGATTGAAGTCGCCCGGCCGCTCCGGGTCGATCAGTTCGCGCACGACCGCCTCAAAGATTTTCCGGCTGGCTGGTTTGGCGATATCGGCATCGATTTCGAACAACCGGCTCATGACCCGCATGACGTTTCCGTCGACTGCCGGCTCCGGTATCTGGAAGGCGATGCTGGAAACGGCGCCGGCGGTATACGGACCGATGCCCTTCAGCTTCGCGATTTCCTGCGGATCCTTAGGGAAAACACCATTGTAATCGGCGACGATCTGTTGCGCCGCCTTCTGCATGTTCTTGACGCGGGAATAATACCCGAGCCCTTCCCAAGCCTTCAGGATCGCGTCTTCCGGCGCTGCCGCCAACGCTGCGATGTCGGGGAATTTATCCAGGAAATTGTGGTAATACGGAATCACCGTGTCCACCCGCGTCTGTTGCAGCATGATTTCCGACACCCAGATGCTGTAGGGATCGCTCGTCCGGCGCCAAGGCAGGTCGCGTTTTTCTTTGTCGTACCAATCCAGCAGGGCTTTGCGGAAAGCCTGTATCTTCTCGGCCGGCCACATTTCGATGCCAGCTGCTTTGAATATTTTTTGGTGTTCTAAGTTTGTCATTATTCTGCTTCCTGTTCCTTTTCTTCGATATAGGCGGAGATCAGCTCTCCCGGATAGCCTTTTTGGTAAAGGCCCGACCTCACTTTTTGATGCAGCTCGCGGCCTTTCGCTTTACGCTCGTAACGGCGCCAAAGCTTGTCGCCTTGCATACGCAGTGCGGCCATTTCGTCCTCTTCCTCTTTTTCTGTTTCGATTTCTCCCATGACTTCCAGGACGATGTCGGAAGGATAGCCTTTTTGATGCAGATGGAGACGGATCTTTGAAGCCGCTTCATGCGAAGAGACCCGGCTTTGTTTGCGGAGTTGCTTCTCGGCGATCGTTTGGGCATTTTCAAGCTGCAGCTCATGCGGATATTGTTGCAGCGAAATGGCGATATCGTCTTCCGACAAGCCTTTTCCTTTCAATTCGTTTGCGATCAGCTGTGGTCCTTTCAGGTTCAGGTTCGCGGCGGTGCGCGTATAACTTTCGCCATAGATGCGGTCATTGACATAATTCTGGTCTATCAGCCGCGTCAGCGCACGTTCGATCGCGTCCGGGCTGATTTCTTCGTCATGCAGTTTTTTGCGGACCTCTTTCTCGCTGCGCAGGCTGTAGGACAGATAATTGACTGCCGTCGTGTAAGCCATGTAATCGTAATTTTCCTTCTCGATCTCGGCACTGCGCTCTTTCGTGAGCGTCATGCCTTTATGCAAGCCGACCTTGATCAGCACGGCTTCCGATATCGGAAAGGAGTACTCCCCGTCAATGAAGACATTGAAGCGGTCCTTCCGTTTTTTCTGGACGGTTATTTTTGTTACGACAGGCAATTTTTCAGCCTGTTCTTCGGTATGATCCATGTTCTACATCCTTTCGGCGAATCTCACTTGTCATTATACACGCAAAAATCAAAACGGACAAAACGTATGTTCGAAATCGTTTCTATGAGTTGGTGATGGCTTCCGCCCGCCAGAAACACCAAGAGCTGCCTCAAAATGAGGCAGCTCTTGGTGTTTCTATCAATCACAGAGCCGGTTTCGGTTTGTCCGTCTCTTCATAATCAGGCTCGATGTCTTCCGCATCTTCACCGGCTTCGGCAGCAACCGTATCGCCTCCGAATGGGTCTTTGGAAAACTGTCCCTTCTCTTCGTCCAGTTCCGGCAAGGAATCATCTTTGTCGAACTGCATTTCAGGCAAATGGTGACTGTCTTCCGCCATCGCAGGATCGGCTACCGTTTCCGCCTCGATCGGTTGTCCCGTGATATCGTCGGTCACATCAGCAGGCTGAGTCGGCGAAGCAGCAGCAACTTTGGTGCCCTCCAGTTTTTTCTCGGCTTCGATGGAATGAGCCGGCACATCACCGGCTTCATCGCTGTCGGCGGGGGTCCAATCCGGTTTCGTGGCAGTGGCAGCTGCGACAGGGACGACTTTCTCGTCAGGCAGTATGCCATCGCGCACCAAAAATTCGGCATGCTCATCGTTGATCGGAGCCGCATCATCGATCAGCAGCAGCAATTCCCCATCATCCAAAGCATCCTCAAAGCGCTCGTACGTGTCCTCGTCGATGCCGTAGCGTTCGAAAATCGCTTCTTCCTCTTCTTCCTCCAAATCAACCGTAAAGAATTTTACGATTTTGTCCCATAAAGAATCTTCTTCGCGGTCCTCACCGGTTATGATGACCTGCACCGCAGTCTCTTCCGTAATGTAATTGCTTTTGCCGTTGCGGGTGATGACCAGCAGTTGCTCCGGTGCATAGCCTTCATATTTGATCAGATGCGTGATTTCATCGATCAGCATTTCTTGGTTAGCAAAAGTACCTTCGATTCTCTTGTCCATTTCGATTCCTCCCGTTACTGAAGATTTGTTCTTTGCATTCATTTTAAGATACTTCCACGTGAATCACAAATGATAGCCTTTTTCAGCCACCGGTAAAGCAGCAGCCTCTGCGGTTTTTTAGCGCACTGCATTCCGCAGGTGCGGCAGATCGGCGTAGAGGTTTTCCCGCAACAGGTGCAGCGCTTCGTCCGTCACCGGATTGTCACGCAGGGAAGGATGGCGCAAAGCCGTTTCGGCAAAGGAAAACTGGAAAATGCGGATATAATCCTCCATCGAAATCAGCGAAATGCGATCGGTGTGCGCATGAAAAGCATTCCCCAACAGATTGTTCTCGCGCTCCTCTTTCCTTCCATCGACATAATCGAAATTCTTTAAAACGTTGCGCAAGAAATGCTCTTGGCGATGGATGGTCTGGCCGGCTTGTTTGACCTTTTCGGCAAAAAATTGCGGGCGCACCGGAAGCTGGAAAACATGCTGATTCTCACAATGGACTTCCACCCCCTTTTCGCCTTTCAGCGCCCGATAATGCTGCACTTTGGAAAGATTGATCCAGGAACTCTGCTTGCGGGTCGGGCCGCTCAACGGCAAAAAACTGTACCTCCCGAAAATATAGGGTACGCAATGGCCCTCTTTTCCGTTGACCCGCGTCGAAATCCCCCGAATGAAATCATAGTTGAACCCGATCAATTCAAAAAGCGAACGCATCACGTTGTTGCTGCTTTCGCGCGTCTTGATGAGGCGACCGTCCTTGAAAAAAATGAGCGTACGGAAATCGGTCCGGTGCAGCTGCGGATCCAAGCTAAGCAAGTAGAGGAAACTGTTGTCCAACACAAAACGGTCCAAATCCCAGGCTTTTTCCAAATAGGCCTGAATGCTCTCCGGATCAAGCAGCACCTGAAACGGTTCCGGCTCCTCTTTTTTCTGGCTTTTATGCGCAAACGATGCCTCCAACGAGGTGCGCAGATGCGAAATGATCGTATCCAACATTTCCGGATCAAGTGTTTTGCCTACATTTTTGGTTGCCTTCAAATCGTTTAGGCTATGCTCGGCAAGCAAATCTGCCGAGGAATGCCCGGCAATTGGCTTGATATGTGTTTCGACAGTTTGATGGTCCACTTTCCGCTCTGCCCTTTTCCGCGATTGTTTATTTGTCTTATTTTCCATAAAGTCCCCCCAATTAGGAATGTTTATTAAAAATATATACTACTTTGCATCCGAATGATATTAAAACGCTTACATTTTGTCGCGTATTCTGAAAATTTGCATGCAACTATGCGATTGGCTTCATTTTTGTCAGGTTTTTTGCCGCATTTGCCGTTTTGACCCTACCGGCCCCGGACCGCTAATATGGGCATCAGCAAGCTTGCCGAGGCCGTGATGAGCATGCACAGGGTTCATCCCCTGCATCACGCCATCCACTACCTTACGGAGGCAAAACCATGAATATCAAAAAAAGAATCTGCACCGATGAAGCCGCCACACAACTGAGCGACCTGTACGCGGGCGTCATCCATCATTGTCTGAAAAAAATCAATCGGTATCCGGACCACAACGACTACGACGACTTCTACCAATTAGGCCTGATCACCCTTTTTGACACTTACGAAACTTGCCAGAAGGACGCGCTCGCAACCGAGAACAGCTTTCTGTTCGTCAGCTATGCCAAACAAAAAATTCACTGGACTTTCCTGGACCAAATCCGCAAAGACCGCAAAAAAGAAAGCCGCGAAGCCTACCTTTCCGACGAGGAGCTGGAGGAAATCCCCCATGCTTATTCCCATGAAGACCGACTGGAGCAGGCTGATCTGCTGCAACGCCTTTGCGCCTGTCTGACCGCTGAGGAGAATGCCTATCTGCGGGATGCGCTGGAAGGACTGAACATCACCGAAATCGCCAAAAAACAACGCATCTCGCGCAAAACGATCTACAAAAGAAGACGGCAGATCCAAACCAAAGCCAGCCCTTTTTTGAAGTCCTGACAGACGGGGTTACACATTGCCTGTCCGCCTTCGTCGTTATAGGTGTAGGCAGTCATGACACTTACAAGAAAAGAAAACGGAGGAATGCCAAATGGTGAAACAATACGAAGAAGGAAACATCGAACTTTATTTCAATGATTTTGCAAACGAGAAGGAAGTCAAACAGTCATTCGCGAACCTGAAACCAGGCGTCACAGCTGAACAGGTCCAATCCTTCCAATCAGCCGTATCCGGTCTCGTCGACCTGCCTGCAGCCTACGCAGTTGTTGTCGAAAAGAACCGCTACTCCATCGCCTAAGCCAACCGAAAGCAGCTTTTTAATCCCTACCCATCAGACATCTAGGAGGAAATGAACATGACGACAACTGTAACCTTGGAATTGAAATTTTTGACGGCCGACGGAAAAACCCGCAACTTGAGTGTCAAGAACCCGAAAAGCGGCTTGACATCGGCTGAACTGCAACCGGCAATGGACGCCATCATCGGCCTGAACGCGTTCGAAGTGAAAGGCATCAACCCATTCACGGCAGTCAACAGCGCCCGCTACGTGGAACGCACCATCACTGACCTGATCGCCGAAGCCGAATAAAAATAAGAAAAGCTGAACGGGTTCGTTCAGCCCTGAAAGAAATTTAGGAAATCTGGCCCTGAATGAGCATCGCAGAGCGCAATGGGTCAGATTTATCTAATTTCCGAAGGGCTAACCCGTGAAGCTAGCCATCTACATTGGATGCATGAAACATTTTGCAATCCTGTGGAACACCTACGGTGATGTACTTTTGAACTTAAAAAATTTTATATTTACCTAGTTATATCAGAAAAGCAGTACAAGCCGCTTGGACTGCTGAACAGCTTAAGTATTCATCAACAACGCCCAGGGGTGTCTCATTCAGAGGCACCCTTTTTGATTTCCCATCGGCCACAAGAGTCTACAGCAAGAACAACCACAAGGAGGAACATGATGAACCACACAATCGAAAAACGGATTTTTTCCATCTATCAGAATCAACTCACCGCAGCCAACCTGATCATCGCCCACGAATCCGGCAACCCGAACAATGTCGGCAAAAACAGCCTCGAGAACGAAGTCAGCTACATGCAGCGCAACTGGCAAAACGCCTTCGTTTCCCATTGGGTCGGCGGAGGCGGGAAAATAATCCAGATCGCCAACACCGGCAAAGTCCAATGGGGTGTCGGCCCGAAAGCGAACGGTTATGCCTATGCCCAAGTCGAGCTGGCGCGGACGAACAGCCGCCCCATTTTTGAACAGGACTACAAAGCCTATGTCTGGTTGCTGCAGAAACTGGCGCTGGAAGCCGGCATCCCCTGCACGCTCAACAGCGGTGCGAGCGTGCAGGACAGAGGCATCAAAACACATTCCTGGGTTTCAAAAAATGTCGGCGGAACTGACCATACCGATCCGGACGGCTACCTCGCGATCTGGGGGATCTCGCAAGCCCGGTTCCGCCAGGACATCGAAGCCGGTCTGTCCTCGCTGCCACCCCTTGCGAGCGCGCCCGGCACGTTCCTGCTGCACCGCGTCGTCAAAGGCGACACGCTCTGGGCGCTGTCGCGCAAGTACGGCACGACCCCGGCAACACTAAAACAGTTGAATCAGCTGTCGGGCGACCTGATTTTGATTGGCCAACAATTGAAGGTACGCCAATACTGAACGATACCGGAAACCCCAATAAAAGCAGAGCACCCGGCCCCCTGTTGCTGGTGCTGATTCCTTTGAAGCTGTATTACACTCTCTGCTCCGGTTAACGCAGGCTTCACCGGAGTTCAGACCACATTTTTGATTCCCTGCTCCGACGAGGCCGGCTTCGCCGTAGGTGAGGCCGATTATTACCGGTATCCTCCGGCGAACAGGACTCTCGCCGGAGCTGCGCGTCGATTCCGAAGCTACAAAAGAAGGCCAACCCCGAATCATACCGGGGCTGGCCTTCTTTTGCGTTTTCCATCAATAATAAGCGCGTTCGTAGTTGAATTCGCCGATATCCAGATCCAAGAACTCTCTGATGATGGCATATTGCACCTCAAGCGGCTCCTCCTTGACCTCATCGCACAAGTTTTGGCAGCTTCTGAAAAACGCGGCCGCCTCACCCGTTGTCTCGAACAGATACTCCTCCGCCACTGCGTCGTCTTCAACAAAATGAATGACGATCCCTTTCTTGTCCTCTGTGAAATCCATCCCCAATACCGGTGTCATGAACATATGCAATCGATCCCTTCTCGTCTTGTTGAGTGGCCTTTGCTGCTTGATAAGACCTACACTGGTATTATCCGCAATAATTCGCGCCAGCTTTTTTTATTTTTAAAATTTTTTAAATTATTTTCGCAGATGTTTGTTCAGTTCCTCGACCAGCATGAAGACGGTCGTGGACGGGTTGTCCCGCGCTGGCGACGGTGAGCGCTGACTGTAGAGTGTCTTGGCGTTCTGGATGGCGGCCGGCTGCCTTGATAATAGTACGTTATACATGTGCGGATGATTTTTTTTGTAGAAAAAGCCCAGCCGTTTCGACAGCATGTCGGGGTAATGGAAGCGCGAGATCGATTTTTTGATCAGCTCGAAATGCAGCAGATACCAGATTTCGAAAGCTTCGTTGCTGTAGGCGGCGCGGAAACCTTGACGGTAATGAGTTTCGCAGAAAAAGACGGCTTCATTGAAGATGTCGCGATCGAAGGAATCCTTGTCGAACACCAGCCAAATTTCATCGTATTCATCCGGCCGGGTATCGACGACTTCGCGCGCATAGTTGACCAAGGACATCGTATTCATCGCCGTCCCGACGATTTCGACCTGCGCCGAAATGACGTGAAAACTGCGGAAGTAGTTCGGCTCGGTCTTGGTGCCTTCGCAAAGGATCAGGAAAGTTTTTTCCGGCCGTTTCGTTCCGACCGGCCGTTCGAATTTTTTCTTGTGTTCCCTTCTTCTATTTTCCATTGTCGACCCACCAATCCAACGGCCGCGGGAACGGGATCGCCCCGTATTTGCCGTTCAGGTAGTTGCGGTAAAATTCAAAACTGTTCTTCCTTTCCTCGTCATCAAAACGATATTCCACCAAGGAAGTCAGGTGGCTGGCGCTGTAGCTGTCCTTTTCCACGAACCAGACCTGGTCCCGCCGGAAAAGGCTGCTGGACAGATTCGTGATGTCGTGCGTCGAATAGATCATCTGCGCGCCTTTATCGTTGACAGGCCCGGAAAAAAGTTCCAGCACATAGCGCGTCATCAAGGTGTGGAATTGCGTGTCCATCTCGTCGACCATCAACAGGCCACCCTTTTCGAGCGCCTCAATGATCGGACCGGCCAATGCCAACAATTTGACGGTGCCGGCCGATTCCGTATCCTGGAAACGGAAATTTTCGCAATGCGGCTCCGACTCCCCCTGTTCGTTGCGCCGGGTCTTGACGACGAAAAATGCCAGTTCCGACCGGCCGTTGCGCGGGTTGCCAAGTTCATGGACAACGATGTCCTGGATGGACGGATCGGCAACGCGGATCAAGGCCAAGAGGTTATGTTTGTATTTGGACAGATGCATCTTCGCCATCGAAATAGTCAGCCCGATTTTCGACGTATCCAGGATGATGCGCATCTCCGTGAACCACTCGAGAAACAGTTTCAGCTCCGGATGTTCGGCTGATTCAGGTGCTGAAAGCAAGGATGACAAGGCCAAACGTGTATCATCCAAAATGATGTGGTTGAAAAGTTCGGCCCATTCCCCACCGACGATTTTGCCTGTCTCATTCCGGAAAAACAGATCCTTCTGCGCTTCGCCCTCCAGATAAAGGAATTCCTCGGTCACCCGTTTGCGATTGACGAAAAAACCATAGCGATAAAGCCTCCCGGCCAAAAGGAAACTGGCTTCCAACATTGTGTCCTTTTTCTCGGTCCGCGCATCCAGATGGAACGGTTCGATGTGGCCCAACCATTCTGTGGATGTATAATTCTGCAGCAGTACGCCTTCCTGGATCATCTTCATGGCCTTCAGCAAATTGCTTTTCCCGCTGGCGTTCGCCCCATAGATCGTCGCCAATTTCGTCACGGCGATATTGTCCTTGCCATAGACGGACTCAGGGTGTTCAGCGATTGGGCTGGCGACCATCGAAAAAGTAGCCTCATCTTTAAAGGAAAAAAAGTTCTCCATCACAATTTCCACGAGCATTTCCGCACCTCCTATACCAAAAAGTATAGCACCATAGCGGCGTTTCTTCTAAGAATAACCGTCAAGATTGCAAAAACGAAGGATGTTCTTGCAAACGTATACACGAGTGCGGATTTGTAGGCATTTCGATAGTGTTTGCATCTGCGAAATCCTCAGTGAACCAACGAAAAAGTCCGGGGCTCACCAGCTCCGGGGAACGATTGCCTCGCCGGAGGAGCGGGAGGCGATCAGGCGCTGTTCTCCGATGAGACCTGCCTCGCCGGAGAAGCGGAGGCGATCAGGCGCTGTCCTCCGATGAGACCTGCCTCGCCGGAGCTGAGCGGTTGAACCTACACTCGAACAATCTAAAAAAGGCGCGCTCCCCATTCAGGAGCCGCCTTCCCCTATATCGATGAAACTATACAACCCCAACCAATAACCGACTGTCTTAAAGATCTCATACTGAGCCAATCTCCTGCCGAGCTGGGTCTCGATCCAAGGCAAGCCATACGGACCGCCCGCGGACACGTAGATGAACGTCAAGTCCTTCCCCTCCGCCGCTTTCTCGAAGCTGTATTTGACCCGGTTCATGTGATAATCGCTCGAAACAACGATCGCTGTGTCGTAGCCGTTCTCCTCCATCAACGCGATGCTGTAAAGGGCATTGGTCCAAGTGCTGGTCGCCTGGTAATCCGCGAGTATGTCATCATCCATCATCCCCAGTTCGCCGTATGGCTGCAGATACATCAGTTCGGCATCCACAAGCAGCGGCGAGACGATGATCTTGCCGGAATCGGAATAGCCTTCATCCAGCAATTCGGATGCCTTGATGCCCCGCTCCGGCGCGCCTTCCGGTACGATGATGATGTCGGATACGACAGGTTCCTCGTTGATTTCCAGATTGGCCAGGATGTAGAAGCTGATCGCCAAAGATACGCCAGTCACGATCAAAAATATATTCAGCAGCAGCATCGTTATTCTGGTCGATTCGTCCGTCTTCAGGAGGCTGCGCTCCTTGTCGAATGGATAATTTGCCATCTTCCGCTTTCCACATCCTTTCCCACGTTATTATCACTCTATTTTATCCGAAATGTGGAAATAAGCCATCGCTTTTTGTATTTTTTCTTCTGCACAGATCATCATCCAATATTTATAAGCGCTATCGTGCTATGATTAAGCCAACAAGGCATAAGGAGGAAATCACCATGAGATTGTTGAACAAAGTTGCTGTTGTAACCGGAGGCGCTTCGGGTATGGGCGAAGCCATCTGCCGTAAATTCGCAAAAGAAGGCGCAAAAGTAGTTATTGCTGATTACAACTACGAGGGTGCACTGAAAGTCGCAAATGAAATCAACGCCGAAACCCTGGACGCTGCCGCTGCCATAAAAACCGACATCTCCATCGAAGCCGATGCCGACGCCATGATCGATACCGCCATCGCCCTCTTCGGAAAAGTGGACATCCTCGTCAACAACGCGGGCATCATGGATGGCTTCGAACCGGTCGGGGAAGTCTCGAATGAACGTTGGGAAAAGGTCTTCGCCGTCAACGTCAACGGTCCGATGCATGCGAGCCGCAAAGCCATCCAATATTTTCTGGAACAGGGCAGCGGCAATATCATCAACATCGCTTCGATCGGCGGCCTGCAAGGCGGACGGGCCGGTGTCGCCTATGTCGCTTCCAAACATGCTGTCATCGGCCTGACGAAAAACACGGCTTTCATGTACGCGAAAAAAGGCATCCGCTGCAACGCGATCGCCCCTGGAGCTGTCGCTACCAATATCGCCCAATCGATGGGTACCGTCAGCACCTTCGGCCAGGAAACGACCGGCGTCGGCATGGCGATCAATCCAGCTTTCGGAATGCCCGACCAGATCGCTTCCGTCGCGCTCTTTCTGGCTTCCGACGACTCCAGTTTCGTCAACGGATCCGTCGTGACCGCGGACGGCGGCTGGACCAGTTACTGATTTTTGCTTACTGTTACAGAAAAACGAATGCGGCTATTCCGAAAAGGAGGCAGCCGCATTCGTTTTTTCATATATACTTGATGCCTGTTGGAAAAACTAAGTGGCTCCTCCGGCGAAGGAGTCCTTCGCCGGAGGAGCGGAAGCGATTCAGCCCCCAGCTCCGACGAAAAGCGGCTCACCGGAGAAGAGTATCTGATTTTAGCCCCAGCTCCGGGCAAGCAGGCTGTCACCGGAGTTCCGGGCCAAAACCACGGTTTTCTTTATCCTGCGTTCTTATCCTCCAGCCAAATCTTCCGCGAAATGAAATTCCAGGCCATCACGAACACAGTCGCGGCGATCTTGGCCACCAAGTAATGCAACGCCACTTGATCAACGAACAGCCACATCAGCACTTGGTTCAATCCCAAACCGATGACACTTAAAGTGACGAACAGCAGCAATTCCTGGCGCTTCTCGGCTTCGCCGAAGCGGCTCGTGAACACGTAGCGCATGCTCGCCGCGTAATTGAATAAAGTCGCCGCGACAAACGCCAGCGCGGCTGCCGTCAAATAATGCAGGCCGATGAAATCGGCCAAAATATAAAGAATCAGAAAATCCAGCACCGTCGACACCACACCGACGATTCCGAATTTTGCCACTTGGCCCAACAATTTAGTCATTGTCCTGCCCCTCCCTGCGATCAGTCGGCACATTCACATCCTTCTCCTTCAGGATGTAGAGCGGACGCCGTTTCGTCTCCATGAAGGTTTTCCCCAGGTATTTACCGAGGATTCCCAGGCAAAGCAGCTGCAAGCCGCCCATCCCCAAAATGATGACGATGAGCGAGGTCCAGCCGGATGTTGCGTTGCCGAAAACCAGTGTCCGCACGGTCAGGATCAAGGCCGCCAAAATCGCAACGGCGAACGAGAGGAACCCGGTAAAAGCCGCGATCGCCAACGGTGCCTCGGAAAAGGCCACAATCCCGTCCAGCGAATATTTAAACAGGCTCCAGAATGACCAGGTCGTCTTGCCGGCGACCCGCTCCTGATTTTCATAGGACAGGTACTTCGTCTCGAAGCCGACCCAGCTGAAAATCCCTTTCGAAAACCGGTTGTATTCGGTCATCTCGAGGACGGCGTCGACCATCTGGCGGGTCATCAGCCGGAAATCCCGGGCGCCGTCGACGATTTCGGTATCGGAGATTCGGTTGATCAAATGGTAGAACTGCCTCGCGAAAAAGGATCGGATCGGCGGTTCGCCTTTTCGGTCAAGGCGTTTCGTCCCGATGCAATCATATTCGCCGATGCGGATCAAAGCAACCATCTCCACCAACATAGCCGGCGGGTCCTGGAGATCCGCATCCATCACGGCGACGTAATTCCCGTTCGCGTGGCGCAGCCCCGCCACCATCGCCGCTTCTTTGCCGAAGTTGCGCGAAAAGGAAAGGTAGTGCACGCGCTCATCAAGCGCGGCCAGTCGTTTCAATTCCGCCAATGTGGCATCCTTCG
Source organism: Trichococcus pasteurii (assembly GCF_900112935.1). GTDB lineage: Bacteria > Bacillota > Bacilli > Lactobacillales > Aerococcaceae > Trichococcus > Trichococcus pasteurii. The sequence continues at coordinate 102,226 of NZ_FONM01000007.1, read as the reverse complement.
AACCGTCATTCACGAAAATCAGCTCGAAAGCGGCATCCGGAATCTGTTCGCTGACCGCCGCAATCTCTTTATGGAAAATCGGCACCATCTCTTCCTCGTTATGGCAAGGAACGATGATGGAAATGATATCTTTTGACATGTGTCCACCCCTGCAAGTTCTTTCAGAATTCTGAGCTTTCCTTTATCGTATCATACTTGACGCGGGTTGGCCGTCTATTTCTTGAAATGATTGAGCAAACCGAGGCACCTGGTTTCGACATGCTGCTGCCAAAGATACGCCACCGGCAAAGCGAACAGCGGAGAAAACAACAGCGCCGTTTCCGGCGGGATGACCTGACCCCAAAATGTCACGAACAGGATGATTGAAGTCGTGTGCGTCAGGTAAAGGCTGAAGGACAGCTTTCCCAAAAGCAGCAACGGTTTCGATTTGAAGATTGCGGTAAACCGCGGCGACTCCAGACACAACACAAGGAACAAAATGATGCCCAGCCCCGTCAACAACAGCGCGTTCCGTACCCGAAACGACAACCCGAGCGCAGAGAGGATCCACTGGCTCGGGATCATAAACGGAATCGACCAGGCAGAAAGTATCCGGAAACGGCGATGCTCCCGCACAAAGGCCCGGATAGCCGGCAGATGCTTCGCCAGCACCGCCCCCATCACGAAAAAGATCGCATAATAATTGGTCCGGTTGAGCGACTCCGAAAGGTGCGCCAACCAAACCGTATCGCTCCGCATGCCCCAGTTCGTCAAAGCATCAATCCCTACTTGCAGGATGGCATAATACCCAAGGACCTTCCCTGTCCGGTTACGGTGCAGCGCCACTGCCACAAAAGGCAGGATGAAAGACAAGCGCCATTCCTGGACCATGCTCCAGAAAGCACCGCTGAGGATGTTCAAGTTGTAGTCATACCCAAGGATATACAACAAAATCTCGCCCGCGTTAGTCACCCTTTTCCATTTCACATTGAACGAACCGCTCAAGTCGATCGTATCATGCTTCCAGGCCCCAAACAGCGCAATCAGGATGACCGTCACCGCGATGACAAGCATATAAGGCAGCATCAGCCTGATCCAGCGTTTGATGATGAACGACTTGAAGTCCAGCTTCCGCCCGTTCAGATAGGGCCGTGCCAGCACGAAACCGCCGATGATGTAGAAGACCAGTACCGCTTCATTGCCGCCCCAGATCATTTTCACTGGTGTCTGCGTCGCCACCCTCCAAAAGGTATTGGCAAAGATTTTGTATTCGTTGGCGCTGTAGCCATAGACTGTCCAGACCGCCATGTGGAAAATCATGACAATGACGGAGGCCAATCCCCGCATGCCGTCAAAGATTTCGATCCGTTGGCTTTGGCCGGATTTTTGCATAATCATTCACTCCCGTTGTTTCGAAACTATCGAAATATTCCTTCCTATGGTAGTTCAAATGTTACAAAATTTCAAATTGTTTATTTTTTTGAGCATTACGACTTTTTATTTCGAATCCGAGATGTTATACTGTACTTACATGCGGTAAGTGAACTGAAAACCGCATCAAATATACAATAAGTGGAGGAACACACATGGACGTTTTAGTAGTAAAAGGAAACAACAGACCAGCAGAGGAAGCAATTTCTTCAAAAATGTACGAAACTTTTTTGGCCGCGGCTAAAGAAAATGAAAAATTGAACATCACAACTTACAATGTCTTTTCGGAAGACATGCCTTACTTGGGCCAAGACCTTTTCGGCGCTTACGGCAAAATGGCAGTCGGCGAAGAATTGACTGACATCGAAACACGCCTTTTGGCAGCAAAACAAAAAGTTATGGATGCCGTGACTGCAGCTGACGTGATCGTTTTCGCCTTCCCATTGTGGAACTTGACGATCCCTGCTAAATTGCAAACATTCATCGACTACATCTTTGCAGCCGGCTTCACTTTCAAATACGATGAAACTGGCCAAATGGTCGCTTTGATGCCTGAGAAGAAAGTTATCCTTCTGAACGCACGCGGCGGCGTTTACTCAACTCCTGAAATGTCTCCAATGGACATGGGCGTGAACTACATGCGCAACGTATTTGCTGGCGTATTCGGAATGGAAATCATCGGCGAAGTCATCATCGAAGGACACGCAGCTGTTCCTGATCAAGCAGCAGCAATCATCGAAGAAGGCCTTGCTAAAGTTACAGAACTGGCAAAATCACTTTAAAAATAGAAAAGCGAAACGGGTTCGTTCAGCCCTGAAAGAAATTTAGGAAATCGTGCCGACTGAGCATCGCAGAGCGCAATAGGTACGATTTATCTAATTTCCGAAGGGCTTACCCGTGAAGCTAGCCGTCTATTTATACAAAATCATACGGACGCGCCCAGTAATCGGACTGGTGCGCGTCTTTTTTTGTGCTTTTTCAATCATAATCCTGACTTTTGGCAGACAAAATCATTTTATTTATTGTTGACAGCCTTCGCACAACTATGCAATAATACAAAACGTAATCATTTCGATTTATAAATCATTTATTTTTCAGGAGGACCACATGAATAAAAAACATAGAACAACCCGCTGGATGATCGGCAGTCTGCTCGTGCTGAGTTTGGCGGCTTGCCAGCCCGATCCGGAAACCGAGGAGACCACAGAATCCAGTACCACTGCCGCAGAGATCACGATCGAGCCCGTCAACCTGCAGGACCAAGCGACCATCGATGCCGCCAACGGTATCTTTGAGGACAGCCAAGTTGCCGACCGCCCATTGAGCGATTGGGAAGGCGAATGGCAATCCGTCTACCCTTACCTGCTTGACGGCACACTCGACAGCGTCTTCGCGGAAAAAGCCGAAGACCTTGGCGAAAAGACCGCCGAGGAATACAAGGCGTACTACACGGTCGGCTATGAGTCGACCTTTACCGGCCTGACGATCTCCGCCGATTCGATCACGTTCTACGAAGGCGATACCGCACGCACCGGCACTTACGCGTACAGCGGCTATCAGATTTTGACCTACGAATCCGGCAAAAAAGGCGTCCGCTATCTGTTCGAACGGGCGGATGATACCCAGGATACGCCGAAGTACGTCCAGTTCAGCGACCATATCATCGAACCGACCGCATCCGCGCACTTCCACATTTATCTGGGAGATGATAGCCACGCAGCATTGCTTGAGGAGATGGACAAATGGCCGACTTTCTACCCTGCCGGGATGGACGGGAACGAAATCGTCGAGGAGATGCTGCATCACTGATCTGATAGTGGGTCACCGGGAGCTGTGCTCCCGTGAACGACGGCTTCGCCGGAGTTGACTACTGACTTTTTTGCCCTCCTCCGGTTAGGGGGGCTTCGCCGCAGGTGGCGGCTATTTTCTGTTGTCTGCTCCGGTTAGCGATCCCTTCACCGGAGCTGGCGCTCTGTCCTCTGTCACGCATACAAGCAAAAAAATCTCCGGCAAGCACCCGCCTGCCGGAGATTTTTTTCATTGCAGCATCAGAGACACCGCTTGTCGACCCAGCCCAGCGTTTTGCCGTTCAGCGTCACAAGCGCATAGTAGCCGTCCACAGATTCCTGGATGACCTGCACAGTCGTATTCAGATAGGAACTGGTCAGTCCCAGCATCGTGAATCCTGGCGTGCCCCACGGCAGACTGTCGATCGAAAAACCGACAGAGCGGATCGTGGCGGTGTAATTCACTGCTTTTGTATTCAAAGCCGCCAACGCGCGGTAGTCGACCCAGCCCAAGTTCCGGCCGTTCAGTTGGATCAGCTTGTAATTCCCGTCAATCGATTCCGCGACGACTTTCACGAGGCTGTCCAAATAATTGTTCGTGCTTTCCAGGTACTGGTATCCAGCAGTACCCCACGGCAGACTGTCGATCGAATAATTCTGACCGGAGACGCCGGCGTAATAGGAAACCTGACGCGCATTGCTGAAGGCCCGTTTGTCGATCCAGCCAATCCGTTGACCGTCGATGGCGACCTCCGCATAGGCACCGTTCACACTTTCCCGCAGCACAGTAGCTAATTTCCCGAAATAAGCCGCTGCATCGGCAATTTTGGTATAACCTGGCTCACCCCACGGCAAACTGTCGATTGAATAAACGCCGTTCATGATCGGCAAGCTGTAATTCACGGCCACTGTTGAAAAGTTCTGCAGGCCCCTGCTGTCGATCCATCCCAATGGTTTCCCAGCGAAAGAAATATATGCGTACGCACCATTTGCCGTTTTGCGGGTCACCAACACTTCTTTGCCGTAATAATTCGATGAAGCATCCAGATAAACATAACCTGCTTCGCCCCAAGGCTGGCTATCGATCGAAAAATTAGTGTCAGAAACGATCGCTGTATAAGAAACGACAGTTGCATCGAAACTCTCGAAAGCGCGATAGTCGACCCATCCCAAAGGCAAGCCGTTATAGGCCAAACACAAGTATGCACCGTCCGCCGATTTGCCGATCACAGTGACGGTCTTGCCGACATAAGAACTGCTGGTGTCGAGCATCCGATAGCCGGAAGTCCCCCACGGCAAGTTGTCGATCGAGTAATTCCCCTTGCGGACGACTGCGTTGTAGCTCGGAAAAGCCGCATTGAAAGCCCGTTTGTCGATCCACCCAAGCTTGACACCGTCGACCGAAATTTCGGCATAGATACCATTTGCCGTTTCCCGGACGACCTTGGACAGTTTACCATAATAGCTTGCTGTATCACCGACATGGACATAGCCCGGTTCACCCCATGGCAACGAATCGATCGAGTAACCGCTGTTCATGATCGGTAAGGTGTAACTGGCCTTAACGGTGGAAAAGGTCTTCAGCGCATCCATGTCGACCCAACCCAATTCCTTGCCGGCGCAGGAAATAAACGCGAACTGCCCATCAACGGTCTGCTTCGTGACCACAATTTCCTTGCCGTAATAGTTCGAACAAGGCTCCAAATATTTGTAGCCGATCGTGCCCCAAGGCAGACTGTCGATCGAAAAGTTCGTGCTCGATACGATTGCGTTGTAATTCACTGCCACTGTTTTCGGTCCATCGAATTTGGTCAGATCATAGGCGCTGATGATGGCATTCAGCTTGACGTAATAGGAAGAATCAGTCGCGTAACGCCCCGTCAAATACAGCGTGGCATCCTGATAACTGGTCGTGTTTTCCTTCCAGGTCCCTTTGTAGTAATTCGCATCCCAGCTGACCCCGTTGCGCAGCTTCTCTGCGTAATCGATCATCGATTCATAATAGGAAGGGTACAGCCTGAAAAAGGCATCGATCCAGATGATCGACCCGTCGCTTTCTTCCTCCCACGTACGCATCACAATCGAATTGCCGGCGTAGGAACCTTTGATGCCGAAGAGATTATTGCCGACTGTGCCGAGTTTGCTGGTTCCGTAGGCGGTCTCCAGTGAGGCTTGGGCGACCATGACGGAAGCGTAGAGATTGTAGTCGTTGCCGATTTCCGTAGCGTACTGTCCGAGGTAGTTGACAAATTCTGCTTTAGTGGCGAACGCCCGCGTCTCTTTGTCGATTTCCGCATAGGCATTCGTGCCGTTGACGCTCAAGAGTTGACCGATATTGATGAGCGTACTCGTCAAATTGTTCCAGCGCGTCAAACTAGCGACATCCGTATTGTAATGCGTGGCGATTTTCTGCAGCGTATCGCCGGACTGGACGTAGTAATACCAAGTGCCTTTCGCTTCGGTGACGGCCGCCAAGGTCACAGAGGGAGTTGCTGACGTCATCAAAGGTGCTTGAACCGATTGTTCGGTATCAGAGGATTCCTTTTCAGTATCTGGGATTTGTTCAGCTTGGTTGTCTTCGGTTACCAATTCCGGCTGTTTTTCTTCAACAGTTGGTAAAGCGACATCATTTTCAAGGATCGGCAGAGTTGGATCTGTCGGACTTGTTTGCGGCCCATCCGCGTCCACAGTTGGCACTGCTTCAACTGCTTCAGCCACAGGCACCTGCCATTCCGATTCAGTCAGAAGGAATGTTTGGGTAGCATCCTTATAGACTTTCACCTGCAAAACCGTTGTCCCTTCCGGAACTGTCTCCAAAGTAACCGTAAACTGTCCGGCTTCATCGGCGGTTTGCTCGCCAACTTTGCTCTCTCCTGCACAAACCAACACGTACGCATTCGGTTGGGTTGTTCCTGAAATCTGATCGGTTCCGTATATGCCCGCATCCAAAACCGTAGCGGTTACCACAATTGACTCCTTGCTTGCATCCGTATAAGCTGCCGTCTCCTCTTGAGCAGAATCTGCTGTTGGCATCAGATCTGCTGATGGTTGCACAGGAAACGCCGGAATCGTTGTTTCGATTGGCGCTACCCCTGCAGTCGCTGCATCCGTTTCGTCCGCAAAAGCGATATTGTTTCCTGCAAGCAAGCTCGCAGCCAAGCCTGACAAAGCGACATACGCTCGTGTGTATTTTCTTTGAACAATCTTCATAGTCGTCCTCCTAGTTTACCGACGGATTTCTTAAGAGTACTTTAAAATATTATATTCATTATAACATTTTACACAGAGAACTAATTGTTTCATTTGGATTACGAGCGCTTACAAAAAAATAGGACACACCTTTTAACTAATTCATTGACTTGACGATGGACGAGATTCGGTGCTCCGGCGAGCGGCGGTTTCGCCGATTGAAGGTGATCGAAACAGCTGCCTCTCCCCAATTCATGTTCATTAATGATTGTTTGTGTTTCTTTATGTCTTTACAGAAACCGCATCCAAATGATTTTCCAGCAATTAACTTCACCTGAATTGCATTGAAAAACACATTTTTGTTCGAAAACCCATCAAATTGTCGCGTTTTTGTTTATTTTTGTTCGTTCTCTGTTGACCAGATCGTGAAATTGTGCTAAATTATGGTTAACATAAAGAGGTGAATGAAAATGTTAAAAAAAGAACGCCTGCTGATACTCACTGAAATCGTCAACCAGGAAGGCATCATCACCGTAGCCGATATCGTCAAGCAACTGAACGTTTCCGACATGACCGTGCGCAGGGATCTGGACGAACTCGATAAGGCCGGAAAAATCCTGCGCATCCACGGCGGAGCACAAAGCATCAGCTACGCATTGGACCAGGAACTCTCACATACGGAAAAACAAGAAGTCCAAAAAGAAGAAAAGAAAGCGATTGCCAAATTGGCGGCAAGCTACGTTGAGGATGGCGACACCATTTTCCTCGGGCCGGGCACGACGATCGAAATACTGGCGAGCTATCTCGGCGGCAAAAAAATCCGCATCATCACAAACAGCTATCCGGTTTTCGAAAATCTACGCCAATACGACACCGCGGATATCATTATGATCGGTGGCGATTACCGGAAAAACACGGGTGCTTTCTTCGGCCCGATCGCGAACGACAACCTGAAAAAATTGAAGTTCTCCAAATGCTTCATCAGCGCCAACGGCATCCACAATGAAGCGATCTCTACCTATAGCATGGCGGAAGGTGAAACCCAGAACATCGCCCTGAACAACTCCCGCACAAAATACTTGCTGGCGGACAACAAGAAATTCAACCGGGACGACTTCTACAATTTCTACAACCTGCACGACATCGATCACCTGGTCACCGATGACCATATCAGCGCAGATCTGGTCACGCATTACTCGCAATACGTCACCCTGACCCAAGCCCAAACAGAAGAAGGAGCTAACTTATGAAACTGAACGGCATCATTTTTGATTTCAACGGTACAATGTTCCAGGATTCTCATCTGCACGAACAGGCCTGGATCGACATGATCCAAAAGTACAGTCCAGGCAACGGGCTCACAGAAACAGAGATTCTGACAAACGTACACGGCCGCACGAACGACAAAATCCTGCGTCATTTTGTATCCCCTGAACTGACGGACGAGGAAGTGCAGAAACTTTCTTTGGAGAAGGAAGAACATTACCGCAGACTCTGCCTGAGCAAACCGGAGCAACTCGTATTGACGGACGGCTTGATCGAAGTGCTGGACGATCTGAAGGAGCGCAAGTTGCCGCTGACGATCGCCACCGCGACCATCAAAGAGAATGTCGACTTCTATTTCGACACCTTTGCGCTCGATCGTTGGTTCGATCCGGAAAAAGTCGTCTTCGATGACGGTTCCTTCCCCGGCAAGCCGGAGCCGGATATCTTCCTGCATGCCGCCAATAAACTCGGGGTTCCCCCCGAAGAATGTCTGGTCATTGAGGACGCCTATTCCGGGCTCCGCGCGGCCAACAGCGCGAACATCGGTATGATCATCGCAATCGACCCGTTCTTCAAGAACCGGGAAACCTTTCAAAAGGAAAACCTCTGTAAGGACGGCGTCATTACGGACTTCCACGGCTTCACCCAGCGCCTTTTCGCAGAACAAGCATAAAAATTAAAGAGAACGCACCCTCGGCCCGGCCGATGGTGCGTTCTCTTTTTGTGGAGTTACGGTGTTGCCAAGGTTACCGTATCAACGGGAGCTGTGCTCCGGCGAACGACGGCTTCGCCGTAGTTGGCTGCTGGGTTTCGCTGTCCTGCTCCGGCGAGGGGGGCTTCGCCGGCGTTGCCCCTGTTCGTGGATCGGTTCCACCGGCGAGCAGTCCCTTCGCCGGAGCTGGCTCTCAATTCCCCGAAAAAACAGCATCGGGAAAAAATTTCCCGATGCTGTTTTGTGTAGTTGTATTATTTTTTACTTTCCTGCTCTATAAGAATAAACCGTGCTATTCGATCAGCTGAGTTTCTGCTAACTTCTTGTACCAGTAAGCACTTTTCTTCGGATAACGTTCCTGTGTTTCAAAATCCACGTAGAATAATCCGTAGCGTTTCTCATAGCCATTTGACCATGAGAAAACATCCATCAATGACCAGATGAAATAACCTTTCACGTTCACACCTGCTGTTATGGCATCTGAAATGATCTCTAAATGCTTTTTAACATAATCGATACGTGCATCATCCTTGACTGTACCATCTACAAATTCATCTTTATAGCCTAGGCCATTTTCAGTAATGTAGATTTTTTTGTAATTAGGATAATCATTTTTGACCCGCATCATTTGATCATATAAGCCTTGTGGGTAGATCATCCAATCCCAATCCGTTCGTGGAACATCTACGTCAAACTCTCTTCTTCCGACACCTTTCAGCTGATATTTAGATCCGCCTTTAGCCCCGGTTGAATTATGCGTAATTTCTGATTCACCATCAAAGGCACGCATCCAATCGCTCATGTAATAATTGATGCCCAGAAAATCGTTTAAATCCTTCGCTGCCTCAAGCATTTCAAAATCCTCTTCACGAAGATCCAACTTGCCACCATTTACGGAGAGAATATGATTGACACCCTCCATCGTTTTTTGAGAGTACCTACCCAAGTAAGTGGCATCCAGAATGAATTTGTTATGGATGATGTCTTCCAATTCTGCTGCACGAACATCTCCTGGATTGGATGGATCATAAGGGTACTTCGTTGGGAGTGCATGAACGACACCTATTTCTCCTGGATAGCCGTTATCCTTATAAAGCTTGACGGCTCTTGCATGTGCGAGCATCATATTATGATGGGATTGGAATAATTTTTCAAAATCATACTTGATCCCTGGTGGGAATTTACCGACTAAGTACTGACCATCACCTATCGGGCCTATTTCATTGAACGTAGTCCAATAGTTAACCTCTGAAAATTCTTTAAAACAGTACGCAGCGTAATCTACAAAATGGTCAATGTTTTTACGATTTAAGAAGTCTCCATCTGAATGCAACACTTCAGGAGTATCAAAATGATGCAGCGTGACAAAAGGCTCCACATGACGTTTATGGCATTCTGAAAAGAGCTTATGATAGTATGCAACGCCTTTAGGATTTACTTCACCAAAACCAGTCGGAAAAATGCGTGACCATGCAATGGAAATGCGAATGCCGTTTACACCGAATTTTTCACTAAGCTCCAGGTCCACAGGATAACGATGATAAAAATCACTGGCTGGCTCTGCTGTATACCAATAGTTTTCTTCAAGATAAGTATCCCAAGCTACACGGCCTTTGCCATCTGTTTGCGTCGCCCCTTCAGCTTGATAGGCTGCTGTTGCTCCGCCGAAAATAAAATCTTTTGGTAACTTCTTCATATTATAATCTCCCGTCTAGTCTTCGAATTGTTCTTGAACAAATGCAAGAGCTCCTTGGCCATCACGGGTCAATTTAATGTATTGACCTCCTTGCGTTTTAGCAAGTTTAACGCCCAATCTATCAGTATCCTGTTTGATATCTTCGTAATTCGAAGCCACTTGAGGTGCCAGGATGACTAAATCATAGTCTTTCATGATATCCATGTGCGCACCATAGCTGCCGGCTGCTGCTTTTACAGGAGCCCCATATTCAGCCGCAGCTTTATTTAAAGCATTAGCAAGAAGGCCACTTGTTCCACCGCCGGCACAAAGGACAAGAACATTTTTAGCTTCTATTATTTTATTTTCAAAAACTTTCGGATCATTCTCGTTCGCATCAACACTTGCAAGGACCGCTTTGGCTTTTTTAGTATCAAAGCTGCCTTCAACTTTTTCTTTCAAACTATCCGTAGAAGATACTCCAGCTTTTTCTTCTTCAAGAATTTGTGCATCGTAGACTTTAAAGAATGGGTAGTAAATCACTACGTCCACTACAATCAATGTAAGAGCAAGAACAAGTGACATCAGCCCGAATCCTGTTCCGATAACGATCCCTAAAGGACCTGGTGTTGTCCAAGGCAAATTCACGCTAAAGCTGTTCATCCCAAGAACATCAACGAAGAATTTGAAAATCCAGACGTTGGCAATCGGTGCAAAAATAAAAGGCACAAAAAATACTGGATTTAAAACGATAGGTGCTCCAAATAAGATGGGTTCATTAACCCCAAAGAAAGTTGGTACAACTGACGCTCTGCCGATCGCCTTATTCCGTTTTGATTTTGATAACCACATGAACATGAATGGAACAACTAAAGTTGCACCTGTACCACCCATTGTAACGATAAACATCTGCGTTCCGGATGTCAGAATCTTATCTGCATGCTGTCCAGCCTGTAAAAGTTGGAAATTTGTTTCAATATTCGCATAAGTAATCGCTGCAATAGCAGGTTCAACGATAGACGGTCCATGTATACCAACAAACCAGAATAGTGCATAGGCACCAAATATGATGGTAATACCCAAGTAACCATCAGCTGCTGTGAATAGGGGCTCGAATAACTTAATGATAGACTCTGCCACATTCGTGCCCATAATATTCCTGGTCACTATATCCAAACCATAAAGAACGACTATCACTAAGGTAAAAGGAATGATATCTTTAAATACTTGTGAAATGTTTGGTGGTACTTCTTCCGGCATCCGAATCGTCACGTTATTTTTCACAGTGATATGATAGATATTCACAGTAATGAACGCTACAAGAAACGCTGTTAATAATCCTTTTGTCCCTAAGAATCCGTTTGCAAATCCACCGCCCTCAACTGCATCCGCAGCAAGGAGTAAGAAACCAGATATGGAAGCCAACATGGTAGAAAGAAAGTTAATTTGATTTGTGTTTTCCAGCTTTCTGTTAAAGGAATCTGTTAAAGCTTTTGCTGTTGTGCCGGCAACCAAAACTCCTAAAATCCCCATTGTATATCCGTATGGTTTCATAATCAAAGCTTCAGTCGATGCACTCCATGAGAAACCGAAGATATTAGGAACATATGCAATCAATAAGAAAATACTTGAAAACAGAACAACAGGCATCGCTGAGATAAAGCCATCACGTATTGCGCGTAGATAGATATTACGGGATACTTTCTCAAAGAAAGGTTTAGCTTTTTCAATTTGTGCAATCAATGCATTCATCATAATTAGTTGCTCCCTCTTTTATACAATTCAATCATATGTTTCATCAAATCCCTAAGCAGCAATGTTGTCATCAAGTGATCCTGTCCATGCATCATCGTAACGCTGTACGCAATATCATCACCTGAAGCTTCCATAGTAAGCAAACTTGTCTGAGCTTTATGAGCCTCTTTGATGCTGGTATTTGCTTCTTCACATAATGCTTCGGCTTTATCATAATCACCTTTTTCCGCTGCTTTTAAAGCATCCAAAAGGTACGATCGTGCTTCACCTGCATAGGCAACAATTTCAAACCCTAATAAAGTAGCTTCTTCCCTGTTCATTTCATTTCCTCCAATTTGTTCAGATTTTTTCTTACCAAGATGTTGCTGTCGTTCCAAGAACCTTGATTAGTGTATCGATAGTATTAAAGCCAGTCTTACGCCACCAATTACTTGCAGCTTGCTCACCCTCTTTGATTTGTAATGATTGATTTCAATTCCTCACCCGTTAAATCCGTCCCCGGTACAATAGCCCTATTCATTTCTCCTTACTAAAAATATTTTAAAGATTTTACGAAGACAGTCTGGAAAATCACAACTCATTTTCCCGGAAGCGTTTTTATTTCCTTATGCCCTCATTATAAACAGAATCAAACATAAAATCAATCATTTTGTTCGTTTTTTTGTTTTATTTTTTGTTTTTGTTCATTAAATGTTTTTTTTTGTTTTTTAATTATGTGAAAAAACGGGAGAATCTTCTAAGTGAAGTTTCTCCCGTTTTTTCAGTTACTCGAAATAGGCCACAATCCCTGCCGTAATGGCTTTCGCCAAAGTCGTCTGATAGCTGGACGTAGTCAGTTTCGCTAATTCGGTCGGCGAGCTCATGTATCCCAATTCCAGCAATACAGCCGGAATTGCCGTTTCGCGTAGAACAGCAAAAGTATTCCGACGCACACCACGATCGATCGCACCGGTATTTTCAACCAAGGAACCCTGGATTGCCGATGCTAAATCTGCACTTTCCAGAATCCGTGTCGGGTCATTATGCATGTCCTCATTGATGATCGGTGGATAGTCGGAGTCGTATTCATAGTAATATGTCTCAATTCCCGTGACGGTTGCATTCGCAGGCATCGCATTGTGGTGGATGCTGACGAAAATATCCGCTCCCGAAGCATTTGCTTCTTTCGAACGCTCCAACAAACCAACATATGTATCGGTTGTGCGCGACATGATGACCGTGAATCCCAAAGCTTCCAGATTCGCTTTCACCTTGTTCGAAACGGCTAGATTGATCGTTTTTTCCATCACATTGCTGTAGGTCGCGCCCGCTTCCCAGCCGCCATGTCCAGGATCAAGGAACACAGTATGATTCAGATCCGCAACCGTCAAGGCATCCTTGGCGATCCAACCCAATACTTTTCCGTTCAGGGAAGCCAATGCCCAGAGGACTCCATCCGCAGTCAACTTTTCTTGGCTGACCGTTACGCTACTGCCGAGGTAACTCGAGGTATAACCGATTGTTTGGTAGCCTTCCATGCCCCATGGCAAGGTGTTGATGCCGTCCGTACCGCGTGTGATTGTCGCCTTATAGAATGTGTCGGTCGTTGAGATGACCTTATTGAAAAGTGCGTCCTTGGCGATCCAACCGATTTCCTTTCCATTGATGGAAATCAGAGCCCACGTCACGCCATTATCCGTTACTTGCTCTTTCGTGACGGTCACTTTTTGCCCCAGATACGTATAACTGTAGCCGATTGTTTTGTAGCCTTTTGTTCCCCATGGAGAGGTGTTGATGCCATCCGTTGCCCGCAAAACAGTCGCTTGGTAGGAAACGGACTTCGAAGAGACAACTTGAACATACGTCGGTTCCGTCAAAGCGGCTTTTGCGATCCAGCCAAGCTGTTTCCCATCTATCGAGATCAAGGCCCAGGTCACGCCATTGTCCGCCACTTTTTCTTGAACGACGGTCACTTGCTTACCGAGATAGTCGGAGCTAGAGCCGATGGTTTGATACCCTCTTGTTCCCCAAGGCTGCGTATTGATGCCATCCCCACTGCGCGTGACTGTAGCCGGATAATCCACGTCGATCGTCGACAAAATTTCAACATAGATAACCTTTCTCAATGCATCCTTGGCGATCCAACCCAATTGTCTGCCGTTTTGGGTGATCAAGGCCCAAGTAACGCCATTATCAGCCACTTTTTCTTGCGTGACAAGTACTTGCTGATTCATATAGGACGTACTGTTCGCAATTGTTTTGTAGCCTCTGGTCCCCCAAGGTTGCGTGTTGATGGCATCGCCTGCGCGGACAATTGTGGCATCGTAATCAACGGTTGTCGTCGACACAATCTGCACATAAGTCGGTTCAGTCAAAGCTCCTGTGGTGATCCAGCCCAATTGTTTGCCATCCACTGTGATCAACGCCCAGGTTACGCCGTTTTCAAGCAACTTCTCTTGCGTCACCGTGGCGGTCTTGCCTAGGTAAGCAGAGCTGAGAGCCACGGTCTTGAAGCCGCGCATGCCCCATGGGACAGTGTTGATCGCATCTGTGCCGCGCGTGATGGTGGCGGTGTAATCGATATCGGTCGTCTCCAACACTTCCAAATAATCCGGTTCGGTCAAAGCGTCCTTGGCGATCCAGCCGAGTTGGGTGCCGTCCACTGAAATAAAAGCCCAGGTAACACCATTTTCAACTACTTTTTCTTCGCTGATTGTGACTGTTTCACCAAGATGGTCGGCACTGTAGGCTAGTATCTTGAACCCCCGCGTCCCCCATGGCGCTGCGTTGATGGCATCCGTGCCACGGGTAATCGTTGCCGTGTACTCGACTGCGGTCGTCGACACGACCTCAAGGTAATCCGGCTCGACCGGCGCGGATAAGGCGGTTTTCGCAATCCAGCCAATAGCCGTTCCGTCCACTGAGATATATGCCCACGTTACGCCATTATCGGCCAGTTTTTCTTGCGTCACCGCGACCGTCTTGCCTGTGTAGTCAGCACTCCAGCCAATCGTTTCGAATCCCGGCGTTCCCCAAGGCTGCGTATTGATCGCATCCGTTGCCGACAGCACGCGCGCCTCATAATCAACAACCGTAGTCGACAGGATCTGCACACTGGCTTGCGTCACAATGGTGGTTATTTCGTTCAGCTCTTCGGCAAAAGTCGCAGGTGCACTTGCCAGCCCTAAAGTCAGCAGGACTGCACTTGCCAACGCGGCTCTGCGCCCATGCCCTCTATTTCCATGAAACATCCTTTTAAATTCCTCCTTCAAACAATCCTTGCATCAAAAAACATAAAATTTGTGAATGCATTTTCATCTTACCACTTTTCAACCCGAATCGCATCCGCATTTTTGGGACTGTCAAAATATCAGCCTGCAAAAAAACCTCTGGCCTATCCGTAAAATCTACAGATCAGCCAGAGGTTGCTACATATTCTATTTCAAAAGCGTGTCGTAAGGGATAAAGTAGGCGTAATCTCCTGACAGGATGAAAATCAGCAGGAAGATGACTACCGTAAATCCCAGGCAGAAAATCAGATTGACCATTTTGTTCTTCGTAAAATTCAGGATGAAATAGGGCGCCACGAACATCTCATAGGTCGCGAACGGTGAACTCAAACGTCCCCCTACCGTCGCCAGATTTCCGAAAGCAATCAGGATCAACGAAGCCAGGAAGTAGAGGTTGTGGTACGTGCGGTATTTTTCATCTTTGCGGATATTCGTGAACAGCAAGGTGCCGAAGAAAATCAACAATTGCATCAGCAAGACCGGATTCAGCAGCCATTGCCCACCAGTGTAGGCCGGATTCGTGAAGTACGGAGCGTAGCGATCCGGCACCGCCCACAGATACAACTGAGGCATTTGCACGACAATTCCCGCAGCGACCGCCAGTCCGAACAGCACCATCACCTGCAGCCAGCTGCCGTTATGGAGATAGTTTTCATAGACGTAGCCGACGATGAAAATGAGCGCTGTGATGTGGAATAGCGAGGCAATCCCGACCACCAACAGAAAGCGGAACAGCTGTTTCTGTTGCATGTATTTCACCGAATAGAGCAGGATGATGCTCGCGATCGAACCACGGATCTGCCCCATATCCCTCGCCAAAAAGAAACGCGAAAAATAGTAGAACAGGACCAAGGATGGGTACGGATTGTTTTTGTAAAGATAATTGACCAACAACCCCATGCTCAGGAATGCAAAAAAGAGAATGAACGCATAGTAATTCAAACCTAGCTTTAGGAACAAATAATTCAAGAACAGGTAGCCGGGCTCGGCATCGATGCTGCCATTGAAGACATCGGACAACCCGGTCAAATCGTAGAAAAAGTAATAATAAGAAACGAAATCGTATCCCGAGTAATAGCGTAACCCAGCCAGAATAGCCAGGAAGCCGCCACCGATCAGAACGATTTTTTTGTTGTCGTAGAACACTTCAGCAATGCTGAGCAGCAACAGGGTGATGAATGTAAAGACATAGAGAGCCATCCATTATTCCTCCTCCAATGCTAGATTAAGATAATTTTGATTGGAGTCGCGTAATTTTCCAATAGCGTGCGTTGTTTCTTGTACCAATCCTTTGTTGTGCCGTTCTTACGGGAAACGAGGATAACTTCATCGAAATGCAATAAGGGATCTGCCGCGAGTACGGATTGCGCGAACACGTACGGCGCGCCTGTCATCTGCTCCAAGCGTTTTTGCACAGCTGGCGCCAAAGGTTCCTCGGACAGGATCAGTTTACGTGCCGCAGCCGGATGCTGGATGCCGTGCGCCAAAGCCGTTTCCTGCTCAGCGGCAGTCGTATGCGACAAGTCCAATACAGTATCGTCATCGCTCATGCGATAGTTGAACACGTCTGTGATTTCCTTTTTGAAGAAGAGACGGAAGAAGGCTAACAACATGCCGAGAAGCAAGCCGCCGATGAACAAGCCAGCTCCCATGATGAGATACAGTGGCAAGCTGGCACTTCCGGTTTCATCCGTTGGCTCAGGCCCTTTCTCAAGTTGGACCACGTGCGGTTCAGACAGCAAGTAGACGCTCTTGTTTGCAAAGAACGGCAGTGTCTCATCCTGGATGGCTTGATAGAGCAACGTAGCGATTGCTGTGTTTTTCGCTTCATCACCAGTCCCTACCGTAATATGCAATTCGCTAGTATCATAATCCGTATCCACATCGATCATGTAATTTGCCGGGATATTGCCCTCCTCCATCGCTTCGATTTCTTCGGTCGCGACGATCGGTTCCACGGAATGGATCAGCTCGTAGACTTCCGGAGACAACAGTACAGCTTCTAAAAGGTTGAAGTTCGTAAAGGCATAGCCTTCCGTATTCTCTACATAGAAATCAAACCGTACGGCATCTTCCAGTAAAGCTTTGTATTCAGCATCCGTGATCAACTGCAGCTCCAAGCCGGTAGCTGGATTGATTTCCTTGATTTCTTCGACTTTATCATCGCTGAACAGCGTATAAGCGATCGCCAGAGCGTACAGGATGACAATGGCTAAAGCTGTCCCGACGATCGTCTTTTTGTTGTCCTGCATAAATGCCTTCGTTTCCTTCATGGTCGGTAAGTTTTTCATGCTGTACCCTCCGTTGCATCGTAGATTTTTTCCAGCGCTTTTGCGGTCTTCAGCATATCAAATGCTTCCATTTCTGGTTTCGGACGGTTGCCTTGCGGATCGCCCATGATTTCTGCTTCCCATCGGTCCAGCTCCGCATCCAACGGCACAAAACGGACATTTTCGGACAACACGGTGTCTTTTGACACTTCTGTTGACAGTACCAATTTGACGTTGGCAGCCTGAGCCTCCACCGCCACGATCGGCAAGCCCTCATACAACGAAGGCAACAGGAAGACGTCCATCGCTTTCAGCAGTTCGGCGATATCTTCGCGTTCGCCCAAAAAGAGCACATGGTCTTCGATTTTCAGTTCCTTGGCCAAGCCATGGATTTCTGCTTCAAGACTGCCGGCTCCGACCGACAAGAGGTACGTATTCGGATGTTTCTTAAGGATGTGTTGGACAATCTTCAACAACAGCCGGTGATTTTTTTGTTCTTCGAAACGGCCGATGTGACCGATCACAAAGGCATCTGTCGGAATGCCCAACTGCGCATGCATTTCTGCTTTCGTCACCGGTACGTTGCGGTAACGGTCGAGATCGATGCCGTTCGGAAGCATGACGAAAGGTTGTTCCTTGCCGAATAGGCCGATGCCGGCTTCATCCGAGCAGCCAATGAAATCAGTCGCATATTTCATCATCAGATTGTTGAAAATCGGACGCACGACGCTGTATGGGAAGCGATTGCCTTTGCCGTCGGAAGTCGCATGGCTATGGGCGATGCGTTTTTTGACGCCGGCTCTTGCAGCCAGCCACAGGTTCAGGCCGCCGCCGAAGAAGATTTCGTTGTGGACGACATCGACTTGGTTCTCCTGCAGAAGCTTACTGACGGTGTTGATGTAGCGCAGCGGGTGCTTGTTCGGGTTCGGCACGACAAAAATCTTGCCCCCCAATGCGGCGATTTCATCATGGTAGGGACGCACGTCGGCAAATTCTTCATAGATGACGAAATCGAATTGGTACTTGGAACGGTCGATGTTGCGGTAAGCATTCATCATGAACGTCTCCGCCCCGCCCTTTCCCATTCTGCCCTGGAAATGCAGGACACGTTTAAGCTGAGTCATTGGTATAGTTCTCCCATCTTTCTAGAAATTTCCTTTGAGTTTTTCGATCAGTTTCGGCGATGCATTGCTCAAAAGATGCATCATGCCGGAAGCGATGTAATTCAGGTAGATCGATTTCGATCGGAATAATAGTTTCATGATTTTCCGGATCGGCGTATCGGTCAGACTCTTGGCCGTTGCATACTGCACGCGCGGGTGCTGCAGTATTTTTTTGATGTAGGTCTTTTTGCCTGCCCAATCCAACGGGCAGCTGGAGCCGTGCAACGGGATGATGCAGGACATCGTACCTTTCAGGAAAAGCGCGCTGAAACCGCCCAGGTCCTTGTCGGTCAGGTCCAGCAATTCATTGTAGAATTCCAGGAACGTCTCGAATTTATTGTCGAAATACTTGTTTGTCAAGCTGCTCTTGCCTTCGAAAGCATACTGGTAGAGCACTTCGCTGGTCGTCACGACTTTTTGGGCATGTCGGTAGTAAGCGATGTTGAACAAGCGGTCCTCACAGCTGCTGTAGCTCGGAAAGGCGATCTGATGCTCACGGATGATGTCCAGACGGTAAATCTTGTTCCAGATGACATACATCAGCTGCTTGTTCATCAAAGGATACAGATTCTCCAGGAACGCCGTGTTCGAAGCGTAGGTTCGATCTTCGGCGATGACTTGTTTTTCCGAAACGATCTCCTGGTTGTCAAGCACCCGCAGATTATAGGAAGCCACAATCAGATCCGGGGCTTCGCCGGTTAGGATCGTTTGGTAGCGTTCCAAAGTATGTTGCTCAATTTCATCGTCCGCATCCATCAAAAACAGATACCGCCCTTGTGCGCGGGCGATGCCTTGGTTGCGGGCATTTCCCGGTCCGTTGTTCGGAATGGTGATGAAAGAAAAGCGGCTGTCCATGTTTGCGAATCCTTGCAGAACATCCGCTGACGCATCCTTCGAACCGTCATTCACGATGATGACTTCAAAATCGCTGACCGTCTGGGCGGCGATACTCTCCAATGTGGCACGGATAGTCCCGGCGCAGTTGTAGGCTGGGATCACGATGCTGAAAAAAGGTTTGTTTTCCATTAGTTTTCCTTCCTAACGTAGGGCATGACAGAGCACCCAGGCCAAAAAAGGCCGGGGCTATGCAGAAATTTGCTCCTGTCAGTGCAACGCGTTACGCTTTGTTCTTTAATTCCTTCGCCAATTCTTTCAGATAAGGGCGCATTTTGTCGGCTGTATCTTTGTTCTCCAGACCGAATTCGATGTTCGCGATCAACAGGCCGTATTTATCGCCCACGTCATAGCGCTTGCCCGTATACTCATAAGCGACAAGCGGATGGATCGCGTTCAAAGATTCGATCGCATCAGTCAGCTGGATTTCATTCCCGGCATCCGGCGCTTGGTTGCGCAAAATGTCGAATATTTCCGGTGTCAAAAGATACCTGCCGATGATGGCAAGGTTACTCGGCGCTTCTTCCGGAGCTGGTTTTTCGATGAAATGGTTGACGCTGTAGATGTGTTCGCCGACCTGCTCCTTGATGTCAATGATGCCGTAGCGGTTCGTCATGTCTTCAGGGATGCGCATCGTCGCCACGACGCCGCCCTTCGTTTCGTCGTAGGTATCCATCAACGCTTTAGCCAACGGTACTTCGCTCGGCATGATATCATCGCCCAACAGCACGACAAATGGTTCGTTTCCGATGAAAGCCTCGGCCTGCAGAATAGCGTCACCGAGTCCATGCGGGTAGGCTTGACGCACATAATGGATGTGCGGAATGTTCGTCTTCTGAACCAATTCCAGCATCGCCGTCTTGCCTTTGTCTTTCAAGTTTTCTTCCAACGCGATATTTACGTCAAAATGGTCTTCGATCGGACTCTTGCCTTTCCCGGAGATGATGATGATCTCTTCGATGCCGGCAGCCATAGCTTCTTCCACCACATATTGGATACTCGGTGTATCCACGATCGGCATCATCTCTTTAGCCATCGCTTTTGTTGCTGGTAAAAAACGTGTTCCCAAACCTGCTGCAGGTATTACAGCTTTCCGTACTTTCGTCATGTGTCTCCCTCTTTCATGAATAGTCCGTTTCATTATAACAAAGATGCCGCCAAAAAAAAACGCACCTCGGGGGAAATTCCCTTCGGTACGCGATTGTTTAGAATAACTTAAGAGTTTTTTCAGCCATTCTTGGTACTCGGTTGTCCGATTCTTCTCGGTTATAAGACATTCTCCTGGCAACACGCTGCTTGGTTGTCCGATTCTTCTCGGTTATCGGACATCCTCCAGACAACACGCTGCTTGATTGTCCGATTCTTCATAGTTATCGGACATCCTCCAGACAACACGCTGCTTGATTGTCCGATCCTTCATAGTTATCGGACATCCTCCAGACAGCACGCTGCTTGATTGTCCGATTCTTCATAGTTATCGGACATCCTCCAGTCATTCATGCATTTAATGCCTTCGCTTACTATTTCGAAGTTGGAGTCCCCGCATCGGGGCTATCATACTTGTACAATTCATAGGTTACTATATACTTATCCAGTCTCGCCGCATAATTTGGGTCTGTCGCATACCTACCCTGCAGGTGCGCTGTTGCATCTTTGTAGGAAGTGGTGTTTTCCATCCAGGCAGAGGCATAATATTTCCCGTTTTCACCCCGTTGATTTAAAAGTAAATGCACATAATCGCGCGCTGACTCATCCAAACTTGAGTAAGCCCGGAAACCCGCTGTGATCGTGATCAGTTCGCCATTGATCACTTCATTTGTGGGCATTTCGACCGAATTGCCATCGAACGCCCCTTTGATGCCGAACAGATTGTGACTCAATGTCGTGAGGCCGCTCGTCCCCCAATCGGATTCATGGATTGCTTGGGCGATCATCACTGAGGCATAAAGGCCATTCTCAGCTGCCAGCCTTTGGGATACCGGAATGATGTACGCCAAAAATTCTTCTTCCGATGCGAAAATTTGGTGTTCCTTGAGGATCGCATCGTAACGGTTGTATCCATCAACGCTGATTAATTGCCCAAGGGACAAGTGATTCGGATCCACAATGTCATTCCATTCCAACAGGCGATCCAGTGTTTGCCCGTACTTGTAGTATAGCCCCCAAAGCGTGTCGCCGTTCGCCACACGGTGATATCGGGTGGCTGAACCCGGTTCACCAGATCCATTTACCTGCTGGGTGCCGACCTTGACGATTTCTTCCCTCACCGCTTTGGTTGTGCGGCCGACTTCCCGACGGCCCATTTCGATGCCGTCTGCATAATCCACTTCATACGTTACCGTATCGTACCCTTTGCTCCCCGATTGGACAGTCCATCTTTCGCCTGCAGGAATCGTGGCGTCTACCTTTTCGATTGTTGGGTAGCCGATCTCCGCTGTCTTTGTTTCCGTTTTTCTTTCCAATGCGGTCAAGGCATCTTTCGCGATCCAACCCAGCTCCTGGCCGCCCACCGAAATTTGCGCCCAAGTCACGCCATAATCCGTCGTTTGCTCCTTTGTGACTTCTATCGTTTGATTCAGATAATCCGCACTGGATGCTTTTGTCTGATAGCCTTTCGTTCCCCATGGTGCCGTGTTGATGGCATCTGAGCCGCGACTGATCAATGCAGGATAGGCCACCTCGGTTTCGGAAACGATTTGGGCATAGGTTACCTCTCTCAAAGCATCCTTTGCTATCCAGCCCAATTCCTGGCCGTCCACCGAAAGCAGTGCCCAGACCACGCCGTAATCGGTCGTTTGTTCCTTCGTGACTTCAATCGTTTGGCCCAGATAATCCGCACTGGATGCTGTTGTCCGGTAGCCTTTCGTTCCCCAAGGCGCGGTGTTGATGGCGTCCGAATCACGGTTGACGATGGCATCATAGCTTACCGTAGTCTCCTTTGTGATTTGGGCATAAACCTTTTCCTTCAAGGCATCCTTCGCTATCCAACCCAACTCTTGACCATTCACTGAAATCAGCGCCCAAGTCACGCCATAATCCATCACTTTTTCTTGGCTCACACGCACTTCCGTTCCCAAATGAGCCGAACTGTTCCCGATTGTACGGAATCCTTTCGCTCCTCATGGCGCCGTGTTGATGGCGTCCGTTCCGCGGTTGACGGTCGCAGAATAGTCGACTGCTTTTTCGGATACGCTTTGGGCATACTTCTGTTCCTGCAAGGCATCTTTTGCGATCCAGCCCAACTCCTGACCATTCACTGAAATCAGCGCCCAGAGTACGCCATTATCCGCCAGTTGTTCCTGGCTGACGCTCACTTCTGTATTCAGATAAGCCGAACTGTGGCCGACTGTTTCATACCCTTCGGTACCCCATGGTGCGGTGTTGATGGCATCTGTTCCCCGGGAGATGATTGCTTCATAGAAAACGTCTGCTGTCGAAAGGATTTGCACGTAACTTTTGGCTACAACGGACGTTGCTGTTATCGTAGTTTCGATTGGCGCATCACTGATGCTATCAGTAACAGAACCCGGTTCAGTGCTTATTGCAGAAAAATTCTCATCCTCCACTGGGACTGTCGTTTCTGGGTCATTTCCCTCCACAGCTGCTATTTGAGGTACGTCTACTGCACCCAAAGCAACGATTGTGGCACCCATTACTGCCGCTGTTATCCATTGACACTTTACCTTGCGCATAACTTTCTTCATCCTATTCCTCCTAAAATCAAATGCTATAAATGTTGTAATATTAACAATAACATTAAATACAAATAAATCATATATTATACTTCAATATTCTTTCCTATCATTCATATTATAGTGTTGCCAGCCAAAATGGGTTTGGCGGGCAATCTCACGTTGTCCGCGGAAGTTTTTCCCCGCCAAGGGGGTTCCGGCGGGTTTTCTGACAGTTATTTGAACGGAAATAGCCCGCCAAAATGCTTTTGGCGGGCCATCTCTGAGCATATATTTAATTCCGGTATTGAATCAACCAGGCTGTATAAGCTTTTCTTATTCGTAACCGTTCGGATTATTCTTTTGCCAATTCCAGGAATCACGGCACATGTCCGCCAATGTCTTCTGGGCTGTCCATCCCAGTTCTTCTTTCGCCTTCGTCGCATCCGCATAGCAAGTCGCGACATCCCCTGGGCGTCTGTCGATGATTGTGTACGGAATCTCGACGCCTGTGGCTTTTTGGAAGTTGTAAGTCAAGTCCAGCACGCTGTATCCTATCCCCGTCCCGAGGTTGTAGATGCCGACGCCGTTTGTCTCTTTGATTTTTTCCAAGGCTTTGATGTGGCCCAGCGCCAAGTCGACGACGTGGATATAGTCACGTACGCCTGTGCCGTCATGTGTGTCGTAATCATCCCCGAAAACGCTCAGACGCGGCAATTTGCCGACCGCCACTTGCGTGATGTAAGGCATCAGGTTGTTCGGGATGCCGGTCGGGTCTTCGCCGATCAGGCCTGACTCATGCGCGCCGATCGGGTTGAAGTAGCGCAGCAAGGCGATGCTCCACTCGGAATCGGAAACCGCTACGTCCTGGAGGATCTGTTCGATCATGACCTTCGTGTAGCCGTATGGGTTCGTTGCGCTGGTCGGCAGATCCTCCGTCAACGGTGACACGTTGTTCATGCCGTAGACCGTAGCCGAAGAACTGAAGACGATCTTCTTGACGCCATGACTGCGCATCACATCGCACAATACCAAAGAACTCGTGATGTTGTTGTGGTAATATTCGATCGGTTTGGCGACGGATTCGCCGACTGCCTTGTAGCCCGCGAAATGGATGACGGAGTCGATTTTCTCTTTTGCGAATACTGCGTCCAATGCTTCGCGGTCCAAAACGTCCACTTCATAGAAAGTCGGTGCTTTGCCGGTGATCGTTTTGATTCGGTTCAACACTTCCGGCTTGCTGTTCGAATAGTTGTCGACGATGACCACTTCTTGGCCTGCGTTCAATAATTCCACTACGGTATGGCTGCCGATGTAGCCGGCTCCGCCTGTTACTAATACTGACATAATATCCCTCTTTCCGATTGACTGTTATTCGTTTATTTTCTTTTTCATTGGTGCCGCGATTAATTGTTTGCTGCTTCATCCGTTTCTTCGATGCTATCGAAATCGGAAGTTCCTGTAACTGATCCGGCGCTGGTCATCTGGCCAAAGCCAAAGGATGAGTCCGCATCCGATAGGTTCATGTCGCTAAACTGCACCTGATCAATTTCCAATTCATCACGCAGCGTGTTGGCGATGCGCAAGCGCTCTTCAGGATCTACATAATAATAGTAGATTTCATCATAGTACAATTCTTCCCCAGCGATCGAAAGTTGCGTGAAAGTGTCCAAGGCATCCACATAGCCTGACTTGATGTCCAACAGATCCTCAAAGGAAAGATTGGTTTGGATGTTCACTTCCACGGCACTGAGGATTTTTTTGTAGTTCGTGACGCTGTCGATGCTGATCAGCTTATCCAAAATTGCTTTGATGACCATCCGTTGCCTGTTCTGACGACCTAAATCGCCTTCTGGATCCTCTTTGCGCATCCGCGCGAAAGCCAAAGCATCCCATCCATCCGCTATGACTGTTTCGCCTTCAACGAAGGAAGAACCCTCAAACTCAAAAGTCAACGGACTCGTCAATTCGATGCCGCCGATTGCTTCGACAATGTCATGCAGCCCCTGCATATTGATTTCGACGTAATAGTCGATCGGCACATTCAGGAATTCCTGGATGGAGTTGATGGCCATCTGGGTACTGCCGAATGCGTAGGCGTGCGTGATCTTGTCGTTGTACTCCGGATAGCTATTCGTTTCGTAACCCACCATCTCGGCATAACTGTCGCGCGGCACACTGACGATCGTGGTCTTTTTGGTCTTAGGATTGACCGTCGCAACGATGATGGTGTCCGAACGACCGCTACCTTCCGCGATCCCATCCCCATACATGTCGATCCCCAACAGCGCGAACGAAATCGGATGAGTCGCATCGACCGAAACTTCCTCTTTCCGCATGTTCTCCGTTTCGACATCTTCAAAAACAGTTTTCAGCGTGCTCTCCACATCGTCGTAGACAGTCCAGAACAGCGCGAAAGCGACGAAAGCAAAACCCACCAATGATAGAATAATGATTCGGTTCCTTTTTTTCTTCTTAAAATAATTGCTTCTTGTGTCATTCATCGATTTGAGCCTCTTTCTGCGCAATGCGGCTGCATAAACAGCCCATCACCCTACTTAATATCGCTTCATCAAGTATAGAACAATTCCGGCGAATGAAAAAGGGATATTCAAAAACTTAACAAAAACGCAAACCTATCGCAAAATATCATGCACCAACTTTAGCATAGCCTCACAAATCCCTCTACGGATGCTTTTTGTAATTGACCGCCCCCTCCCAAATTCTTTTAAAACGCTTCCATTTGCGTTATAATAACATAAAGTGGTTAAGTTAATCAGGTGAATAAACCTATCAGCACTTGACCTCTTACACTGTTTCCGGCTCATTCCACTTTACTTAAAATAAGAAGGAGATGGTCCTGATGGTTACGTAGCATAACCCCCACCGCAGCAAAAAGAAACACTTAATTGAATATGCTTGTTTTCAGATTTAGCGATTGAGGAGGGCTGAATTATGAAAAAAAGTTTCATTATACTGCCTCCTTTCTTAGTCATATTTACGATTTACGGCGCGCTGACAGATGTATCTGCAGCAATGGAAGGGACCGCAGAGATTACTGAAATGACACTCTCAGAACCCATTCTCTATGAACAGTCGCCAGGTATTCAACTGCCGGAAACAGTGACGGAAACCAATGTCGCAAGCACACCCTCAACAACAACCACGGAATCTCCGCCCGCAGAAATGACTGCGGTAGATGAGCAGATGACGGAAACACCTGCACCACCTACAGAACAGCCTCTGCCGGAAACGGCCGATCCGCAACCAACCACCACAGAAACAACCACACCGGCGACCACGCCTACTGAGGACGCGACCACACCGGAAGCAACCGACCCAACACCACCCATAACTGAAACAACTACTCCAGATACGACAGCACCGGTAACACCCATTCCTGAAGAAAATCCAGTGGATGTAACTGTAGAACAACCTGCTTCCGGCACAGAAACTCCGATTGAAACGGAACAGCCAACGGAAACTCCGACAGAACCGATTGAAGTGACCGAAGAAACTGCACCACTAGAGTCGATTGAAGAAGCCGAAATCACTTACGAAGAACCGATGCAACTGATGGCTGCAGCGGCAGTCAGCGATTTTTCGGGAACTTCGCAAATCATCAATTCAGTAAATATCGCAGATAATGTGATCGCTCTGACGTTCGATGATGGCCATTCCTATGGTAACCTTTACGAGATTCTGGATAATTTGAACTACTTAGGCGTGAAGGCCACTTTCTTCATGAACGGCGATGCCGACGCTTCCTTGCTGCAGCAGATTGTAGCGGATGGCCATCAATTGGCTAACCACACCTACTCACATGGAGACTCTGCAACACTTTCGTCATCCGCTTTGGCGAACGATATCAACCTGATGGAAGATTACATCCAAGAAACAACCGGCACTTCATCCTTGCCTTTCTTCCGCCTCCCTTACGGTTCCTACAACAGTTCCGTTTTGGATACGGTCGGTAGCCTCGGTTACCAATACACGATCGGTTGGGACGTCGATACGCTCGATTGGACCGGCATTTCTGCTACTGCGGTCAGCAACGCAGTCGTCAATAATGTCAGACCCGGTTCCATTGTCCTGATGCATGCCAGCGTAGGTGCAGCCAATACACCCGAATCCTTATGGTATTCGATTGCGGCGCTGAAACAAGCCGGCTACAGTTTTTCCACTGTCAGCGATTTGTTGGCATTGGGTGGTTATTTCACAGCCGAAGAAGAAGCCCAAATCGAAGAGGATTATTCGGATGATATCCTATCAGAAGTCATTAACCAAGTTTCCACCGGCGAAAAAACCATCTCCTTGACCATCAGCGATGCGTCGGACGCCGATAATGTCCGCGAAATTCTGGCGAACCTGGCAACCATGGATGTGAAAGCCACTTTCTTCCTGAACGGTTTGACCGATCCCACAGTGATCAACGAAATCATTCAACAAGGTCATGAAATCGGCAACCACACCTACACCCACGATGATGCCACCGCAATGACCGTGGATGAAGTCGTCTGGGAACTGAATGCCATGGAAACATTGGTGCAGGACAGCACAGGCGGAGCTACTACCCGTCCTTACTTCCGGGCACCGATGGGCGCGACAAATGATGCAGTCCTTGCCACCGCAGCCAGTATGGGCTACATGTACACCATTGGCTGGACAGTCGATACCCGTGACTGGAGCGGCACATTGACAGCAGCTCAAGTCAGCTCTGCTGTCGTGAACAACTTGGCACCAGGCGCCATCTTCCTTATGCACGGAAATGCTTCCGCCAGTACAACACCTGCGGCTTTATTGCAGATGATCACAACCATCCGCCAACTCGGCTACAACTTCGCTACGATCAGCGGTTTGCTCGCTTTGGAGGGCTCTTACCCGACAACACCCGGGGAGGAACCTGGTGAAACAATACCTGATCCTGATCCAACGCCTCCGAGCACTACTTCACCCGCAGAGATCGTGAACCAAGTCAACACCGATGTGCCGGTCATCTCCTTGACCATCAGTGATGCATCTGGGACCGAAAATGTAAGGCAGATTCTCAGCAACCTTGCGCTATTGGGAATCAAAGCCACCTTCTTCCTGAACGGCATGACCGATCCGAGCCTGATCGATGACATCATCGCCCAAGGCCACGAAATCGGCAATCATACCTACAGCCACGAAGATGCTACGCAAATGACCCAAGCTCAATTGACGGCGGACCTCAATAACCTTGAGCAACTCGTACAAAATGCAGCCGGAACCAGCACGACACCTTATTTCCGGGCACCGATGGGCGAAACCAACGCGGCCGTTTTGACTACAGCCGGCAGTCTCGGTTATCAATACGCCATCGGTTGGACAATCGAAACCCGCGACTGGAGCGGAACACAGACAGCAGCGCAAATCAGTACCGCTGTCGTGAACAGTTTGTCTCCAGGAGCCATCCTTCTTTTGCACGGAAGCGCCGATGCAGTTGCGACACCTGCAGCAATCCTGCAGATGGTGGCCGCAGTACAGGCACTTGGTTACCGCTTCGAGACCATCACCGGCCTGTTGGCTTATCAAGGCATCTATGTCGGTGAAGAACCTGTAGTCACCGATCCAGTTGTCGAAGAACCTGATTACGGGACGGGACCATCCCGCTTCGTCAGCCATGTCGATACCGGCCGCAATGTCATCGCCCTTACGTTTGATGACGGTGACGACTATACCAACCTGGCCGATATCATCTACAACCTCAACTATCTCGGCGTCAAAGCTACCTTCTTCCTGAACGGCACAACCGACCCCGGATTGATGGCCGAACTGGTAGCAACCGGACACCAATTGTCGAACCATACTTATTCCCACAATGACGATTCCACATCCCTTTCAGCCGATGAATTGGCTTATGACTTGGAACTGATGGAAGATTACATTCTGCAAACTACAGGCGTGTCCTCCAAACCGTATTTCCGTGCTCCAGCAGGTGTCTATAACGATGCCGTGCTCGAAACACTCGGCAGCCTCGGTTATGCCTACACGATCGGTTGGACGCAGGACACACGCGACTGGGAAGGTTTATCCGAAACGCAGATCGCAGCCAGCGTAACTGATTATCTGGATGCAGGCTCAATCTACTTGCTGCATGCGAATCCGACTGCTGTCGGCACGCCACAATCCCTTTGGTACCTAATCGCAGAAGCCCGCAATCAAGGCTATGAATTCGTCACGATCGATGAATTGATGGCGCTGGAAGGCGTCTATGATGACGGCAGTGATGACGGATCAGGCGACATTTCTGACGGCGTATCCCAATTCATCGAACAGATCGATACGAACCAAAAAGTGATTTCCTTGACTTTTGACGATTTAGGAGACAGTGAAGTTCTGCAAGGCATCCTCGATGCTCTGGCTGAATTGGACGTCAAAGCGACTTTCTTCGCGGACGGCACAGCCGATCCGGACATGCTGTATCAAGTCGTTTCCCAAGGCCATGAACTGGGGAACCACAGTTACTCTCATGAATTCTCTACCTACTTGACCATTGCGGAATTTACGGCTGAGCTGAACGCATTGGAAAACAAAGTCGTAAATGCGACAGGGGCAACATCCAGACCGCTCTTCCGTCCGCCATACGGGGACTACGATCAGTCTGTTCTGGAAACGCTCGGCAGCCTTGGCTATACCTACACTGTAGGTTGGTCGGTCGATACCTTGGATTACCTTGGAACATTATCTTCTGAAGAAATTGCCTTCAACGTGTTGGACCAATTATCACCAGGTTCCATCTATTTGATGCATGCCGTGCCAGAATCCGCCAACACACCAGGTTCCTTGTACGAGATCATCGCTTCGGCCCGTGAAGCTGGTTACTCGTTCGCGACAATCAGTGATCTGATCGAATTGGATGGCGTTTACTTGGAAGACCCTACCGACCCTACCGATCCGGTTGATCCGGTCGAAACCGTCCTTTCACAGCTGATCAATCAGGTAACGACAGGCGAAAAAGTCGTTTCCCTTACCATCAGCGATGCTTCGGACGCAGACAATCTCCGCGAAATATTGGCGAACTTGGCCACTCTGAATGTCAAAGCCACCTTCTTCCTGAATGGTTTGACCGATCCGACCTTGATTGATGACATCATCGCCCAAGGCCATGAAATCGGCAACCACACCTTCAGTCATGACGATGCCACCCAAATGACCGAAGCCCAATTGACCAACGACCTCAATAATCTTGAGCAACTGGTCCAAAATGCTTCCGGAACAAGTTCAAAACCTTATTTCCGCGCTCCGATGGGGGCAACGAGCACTTCCGTCCTCACAACAGCCGGTTCGCTTGGATATGACTACACGATTGGCTGGACAGTGGACACACGCGACTGGTCCGGAACACTGTCCGCAGCACAAGTCAGTTCCGCCGTTGTGAACAACTTGACTCCTGGCTCCATCTTCCTGTTGCACGGGAACAGCTCAGCGGCCACTACACCGGCAGCTTTGTTGCAAATGGTCGCAGCAGCACGTGCGCTTGGTTATGAATTCACTACGGTCACAGGCTTGTTGGCTCTCCAAGGCATCTATCCTGATCCGGTTGATCCGGTAGACCCTGTGGACCCAGTCGATCCGGTTGATCCGGTAGACCCTGTGGACCCAGTCGATCCGGTTGATCCGGTAGACCCTGATCCGCCGGTCATCACGATACCTTCGCAATTGGTCAATCAAGTCAACACCAATCAACAAGTCATTTCCTTGACCATCAGTGATGTTTCCAGTGCTGCCAACCTCCGCCAGATATTGGCGAATCTGGCGCTGCTGGACGTCAAAGCGACCTTCTTCCTGAATGGCTTGACCGACCCGACCTTGATTGACGACATCATCGCCCAAGGCCATGAAATCGGTAACCACACCTTTACCCAAGACGATGCCACTCAGATGACGGCAGCCGAATTGACGGCCGATCTGAATCAATTGGAACAACTGGTTAAGAGCGCTACCGGTGAGAGCACAACTCCTTACTTCCGCGCTCCGATGGGTGAAACGAACGCAACCGTATTGGCAACAGCCGGCAGTCTAGGCTACAGCTACACAATCGGTTGGACAGTCGACACCCGCGACTGGTCGGGAACGCTTTCGGCCAGCCAAGTAAGCGCGGCTGTACTGAACAACCTTTCAGCTGGTGCCATCTATCTGCTGCACGGCAACAGTTCGGCCAGTACGACCCCTACTGCATTGCTGGAAATGATCACAGCCGCTCGCGCTCTTGGTTATCAATTCACGACCATCAGCGAGTTGCTTGCCTATGAAGGCGACTACAGCTATGTGGAACCTGAACCGGAATTCGTTATCCCTGTGCTCGATGACTTCGGGAATGTCACCAATCCGGTCATCACCCGGAATGACGTGACCGATGTCTACAATCCATTGGGCACTGCCGATCCGTTCATTATCCTCGTTGACGACGTCTACCATATGTTCTTCGAAGTTCTGCAGACTTATAACATCGCGACCCAAAGCTTTACCGATGGCGTTGCGCATGCCTACAGCAGCGACCTCGTCAACTGGACCTATACTCAAATTGTCCTCGGTCCGGAAACCGATGGCATCCGGGCAGCCTATCCTAACGTTTTCGAGTACAATGAAAACTACTACATGGTTCCCGATCAAGCCGGCAATGTTGAAGCCTACTTTGCAACTTCTTTCCCTCTCGATTGGGATTATCACTCCACTTTGTTGGAAGGTAATTTCGTCGATACGAACGTCTTCGAAGTAGGTGGCACTTGGTATTTGACGACATCTGAACAACCGTACAACAGCATCTCCTTGTACTACAACACTTCAGGTGACTGGCGCAATGACCAATGGGAACTCCATCCAGCCGGTCTCATCATTGAAGAGGACTGGACGGAAAAAGGTTACCGCGGTGCCGGCAATCCATTCGTGTTTGAGGATTATGTCGTGATGCCGGTGCAAGTCACACCTGTCGCAACCAATGTCTATGGCGAATACACGAGTTGGTACAAACTGTCCGACCTGTCAACGACAACCGTAACCGTCGAATACCTCGGCGAGGCGGTCGGCGCACAGGATAATGGACAATGGAACGATCTCGCGATGCACCATATCGCGCATGCCCCTTACGGTGACGGCTACATCTATGTTGTCGACGGATTTGCTTATTATGCAAGCGGAACTGGGCAAGCCGAATACACAATCGGGCTCTACACAGAAATTGCTTGATGATAGCTTGATTCCTGAATAGCTGACCGAAAACGCAAAACACCACCCTTGCAGCGACATGAATCGCGGTAAGGATGGTGTTTTTGTTTGTATCAGCTGCTCGGTGGGTTATTTCCGGAAAATGCCGCCGATTTTCTTCAGAGCTTTCCCGATCAAACCGCCGATATCGTTCCTTTTCAGGATATCCGGAACCGACAGGACGTAATGCAGGCCGGTTCCGACAGTCTTGCCATAGCGTTCGATCAGGCGCAGTTTGCGTTCGTAATTCTGCTTTTCCTTGTCTGAAAGCCAGGAAGCATTGTAGTGATGGATTGTGTAGGAATTTTCAGTCAGGTTCATCGCCCCAGTATAATAATCACGCGGGCAGAAATAGGCTTTCGGATAGATGCTGATGCCTTCTATCTGCTGGAACGCATCATTCTGTTTCAGGCCCTTCTCCAACAGATATTCAGTCGTGTAATGCGGACTCGGCAAAGTGTTGAAGCTGCCGTCCGGATTGATGAAGGAGACACCTTCATAGACATCGCGCATAGTTTTGATGTGCTGATTGCCTTTTGCGGCACCGAACCCTAATCCCAAAGCCACGAATTTGCCGTCCTCGAAGCCCATGAAAGCTTCATCCTCCAGCAGCGGATCCATATTGCGGATGATTTCCACATCCGTGTCCAAGTAGATGCCGCCATGCGTATAGACGATATCCAAACGGGCATAGTCCGGCACGAATCCCCACTTCTTCACGTCGTATGCTTCCTTCATGTAGCGGTTTTTGGCTATGTCATAATTGCTTTCGTTCCATTCGATGATTTCATAA
This sequence comes from Trichococcus pasteurii, assembly GCF_900112935.1. Classification (GTDB taxonomy): domain Bacteria; phylum Bacillota; class Bacilli; order Lactobacillales; family Aerococcaceae; genus Trichococcus; species Trichococcus pasteurii. Next base: position 69,144 of record NZ_FONM01000007.1, on the reverse strand, counting down.
TCCGGACAGAATTTCCTCCAGCTTTCGATGCAGGCTTTGTCTTTTTCCGGAATCGGCGCGCCGCCGAACCAGCAGTAATGGATGATTTTTGGTATCTTCGTCATGAGTTTCCCCTTCCGTTCTCTTTTATTTGCGCAACACTTTTTTGACGACCGCAGACCGTTCCTCTTTATTCAAAAGGACGATGAAGTTGAAGCCGATTGCAAAGATGCTCGTCAGGATACCGGCAAATATCAGCATCATCCAGCCGTCGATGATCAGGAAGTTCCGGACCAACAGCGAGAAGACCGAAGCCACGATGACCGACAAGGTGTTCTTCAAGATGGATGGATAGAAGGCTGTCCATTTGATGTTGAGGCAATGCGCCCCGTAAATCGGCAGGAAGAACAGGGAGCGGATCACTGCAAAGGCTGTGCTCGTCCCAGCAATGATATACAGCTTCAATGTGTCATCGGTTGTGAACTGCAATGCCACCAAGACAATGCTGATCGTAACGATCGAGTTGGCGAACATGTAAATGGAAGTCTGTTTGACCTTATTTGTGGCTGTAAAGAGGTTCCACAGCCCTTCCAACGGCAAGACGAACATAAACTCGATGCAGGACAAAATCGTCAGCATGTACAAGAGATGCGCATCCTGGGTTGGCACCCATAATTTGTAAAAGATTTCCCCGTAAGCGAACAGCGCTGCTACCGGGATGCAGGCGAACAGGCCGAGGAATTTGATTGAAGACATCAATTGGTTCTTCATTTCCTTGTAATTATTCTCTGCATAGCTGATCGTCAGCTGAGGCGCGTAGACGCTTGCCAAAGTCCCGAACAAAGTCAGGATTGCACTCGGAACCGTCTTGGCGACCGAGAGCACACCCATTGCGGCCGAACTGACGTACAGGTTCGTCACCAACAGATCGAGACCGGTCGACAGGATCGAACTCAACCGCGTGAAACTGTTCCAGATACCGGAGGACAGCAGCACTCTGATGACTTTCATATCAAAGTATCGCTTCCGAACCTTGATTTCGGGAGTCAATTTGCGCGTGTAATAGACATTCCAGATGTATACGTAGACGGTGGCCACAAATGCGGCCAGGCCGACATACCAGACTGATGGAACGAAAAAGCTGAATGCTGCGATCAGCACCGCTACCCGCAGGATATTGGAGATGATGCCCTGCAGCGAAGTCAAGTACAGTTTGTTGCGGACGAATGTCGCCACACTGTATGTCGACGAGATGATGCTGACCAGGAAATTAAGGAAAATGAATGCCCACAACCATTGCACGTCGATCAGAATTGCATCGGAAACGTTCACGATCTTGTTCAGATTCAGGATGATGATGGCCGACGGAACGCTCAATACCAAGGCCGTAAAGATATTTGCGACGACAACCGAAGTGAAATAGCGGTTCGACCCTTCCACATCATTTTCGGTGATTTTGATTGTGATGAAGCGGCTGGCCATCGAGTTCAACGCAACGGTGATGACCTGCGCGTAGCTGACGAAGTTGTTCGCCAAACCGACGAACCCATACGCCTCACTGCCGACATGCTCCACAACGAACGGGGTCAACAGGAAGCTGATCCCCATCATCACGACGAAGCCGACGACCTGGGCAATCATATTGATGGCGAATTGTTTGTTTTTATCCACTGTAACCCTCTTTTCATTCAGGAAAAAAGCTGCAGCGGCACCGGAATAATCGGGAGCCGCCGAAAGCATTCTCCTGATTACTTCATTTTTTTATAAGTGCGGTAAGCCAAAGCGATCGGCCTTTCATAGGACAGGTAGGTATTGTACAAAAAGGCCAATTTCGAACGGCCAGTGCGTTTCAAAGCATTGCGTGCCTGTTTGAGGATGCCCCTGACCGTTTTTTTCGCCTCGGTCTCCTTGCGTGCATCCAATTGCAGATTGACGGATAAAGCTTCGGAAAACAGCGACTTGTAGGTGTGGTCACTCAGTTCCGGCCTGCCCACCTCGTGGAAAAAGGCTGCCCGTTCAACCAACGCGTCCATATAATCGAGTTTGTTCTGCAGCCGGAAGCCAGCTTCTCCCATGATGCTGTCCTCGCGTTGCCAATAATAGTAGAGCGGCTTTTTCGAAATCACTGTCTGCGGCGCAAAATGGAACAGCTTGTAGGTCGTGAACTCGTCTTCATGCAGTCTGCCCACTGGGAAACGGATTGTCTTGAATAGGCTTGCCTCGAACAGTTTCCCGCAGGCCATGACCAGTTGTGGATGGAAGTCATCGCCCAAGTCGATGTATTTCGCCAGAATAGCGTCGTTCTTCATGACCGTGACCATTTCCGGTTCGGTCGCCGTTGGCAACGCCTCTGTTGTTGTCTTAAGGAAATTGCAGAGCGAAATGGCGCTGCCGGTTTCCTTCAACAGATCGTACAGATAGGCAATGTACTCTTTCGGAACCCAATCATCACTGTCCAGGAAGGTCAGGTAAGCCCCCTTCGCTACAGCGATGCCGGCGTTGCGGGCGTCCGACAGCCCGCCGTTCGCTTGATGGATGACCGTGATGCGGCTGTCCTTTTCGGCATAGGCATCGCAGATTTTGCCGCTGTTGTCCGGAGATCCATCGTCCACCAGGATGATGTCCAGATTTTTGTATGTTTGTGCCAAAATCGAATCCACGCAGCGGGGCAAATAAGCCTCGACTTTGTAGACCGGCACGATGATGCTGATCAATTCACTCATCTCAATACCCTTTCTTATTGCCCTTGGTGGCTAATCAGCCTTTGCCCAAGGCGGCCTTTATTTTGTTGAATACACTGTAATAGAAATAAAGTGTCACGCTCGCTTTTCGCTTCATCAGGTTCAGTTCCAGCTTTTTGCGGGACTCCACTGCATCCAAATCGATTTTTCCAAGTGTGGCGGCTAATTCGTCATCTGCCAGAATCTTATCGATGTTGCGGATTTTCTCGCGGAACGACACCGGATTGTCTTTGTGCGCCTCGTTCGCCAACGACAGCAAAGCAATGATGATGTAGCGGTTGGCAAGACGCGTTGCCAATTCGGCAGCTTTGCCTTCGCGCACCAGCAGCTCCTGCAGTTTCGCGAAAGCCTGTTTCTGCCGTTGATGGAAATGCGGTTTATAGGCCATCACTGTAGAACTATCGTGGACACGGTAATGGTAATAGGCACCAGCATCGATGGCGATGCGCTCGCATTTCAAGAAAGTTTCGACGCAGACAAGCAAGTCTTCCATGAAGGCGACCTCCTTGTCGAACCAGATATTCTCCTTTTCGAGCAGCGCGCGGCTGACCAAAAGCCGGCAGACGCTGCCCATGATGTCCGTTTCACCGCTTCGGAAGCTTGGCTTGGCGATGACGTTTGCGACGATATCATCGAGTATAGCTGCCTTTTCGATGGCGCCTGTCTGTTTCATTAGGACGGGCACAGTGCCTTCTTTCGACTCCTTGACATAGTTGCACATACAGATGTCCGCTTGTGCCGTCGTCAGCGCCGAAAGCATGCGTTCATACATTTCTGTATCCACCCAGTCATCGGGATCGACGAAGCCCACATAATCTCCGACCGCTGCGCGCAGACCGTCGTTTCGTGCTTCCGAAACGCCGCCATTCGGCTTATCGATCAGGCGGATCCGATCGTCTGTGGCGGCGAGCGCCACGCAGACAGCTAGGCTGTCATCGGTAGAACCGTCGTTTATCAGTATGATTTCGATTTCCTTCAGCGTCTGATTTGTCAGACTGCTGACGCATTGATTTAAATAAGGTGCCGCATTATAGACCGGCACGATGATGCTGACCCTTGGTTTCAACCTAGGTCCTCCTCCCGATCCTGCTGTGCAGGATGTATTGGCTAGCGCCGCACTTTCACCTGTGGTGCGCGCAACAAGCCCATTACCTTCTAGTATAAGGTAATTACTAAGAATGAAAAAGGAAAAATAACAATCTTAACGAAATTGTAAAAGCAAGTTGCGTATCTTTTGAGGATTGCTTTCGGAAATCAATGCGCTCATCGAACGGCGTCGCAGGATTAATTCAGTTTGATTGCAATCAAAACCACCCGTGTGAACGGGTGGTTTGCTCTACGGCTGAAAGCCTTTGTTACTAACCAACCCCTAAAGGGGCTCTGAATGGTTCGCCAATTGTACTACTGTCACGGGCTAGACCTAAAGGTCTGGCTCTTATTTTTTCTTTTTACTCTTACGAACTTCTTCGCCTGTAAATGGATCCGTGTACTCTAATAGGCTTAATTGTTCTGCCACTATATCATCTTGAATTTGGTTGCGTATATATTCTTGAATGACCTTCTTGTTTCTCCCCACCGTATCGACATAATATCCTGTGCACCAGAATTTGCGATTTCCATATCGATATTTTAGATTGGAGTGCCTATCAAATATCATAAGGCTACTTTTCCCTTTTAGATAGCCTACAAACGATGAAACGCTTATCTTGGGCGGTATGCTTACCAACATATGGATGTGATCCACACAGGCGGTCGCTTCGATTATTTCTACACCTTTTCTTTCGCATAACTGCCGAAGTATGACTCCTATATCTTGTTTTATCTTTCCGTAAATTGCTTGCCTCCGGTATTTGGGCGCAAAAACTATGTGATACTTACAATTCCAAGTGGTATGTGCTAAACTATTTTTGTCTTGAGACATATAAAGAATCCTCCTAAGTCATGAATATTGGTTGGCGAACCAAATATATTCTAGCACTTAGCGAGGATTTTTTAATACACCGCTGGAAGCTCTCCGGAACCATGGGCCTAGCCCATGGTTTTCATTTCCACAACAAAAAAGACGAGACAGCTCATCTCGTCTTTCAGCTCTTATTGCAATTCCAGTTCCGTTTTCAATACCTCTTGGACGCGGTTCAGTTCAGCACCATCCACGAAACTGTAATAGACGTCATTCCGCAAACCGCCCACGCCGCCTAAATGGTCTTGTTTAATGTTCGCTGCAGCAGAAACATATCCATTTTGTTGCAACGCCAGAAAATCGCTCATCTGCAGGTTGGTTTCTACATTAGCGGACAAGGAATGCAAAATATCTTGATAACTCAACAGCATGTCTGTCTGAATGAGGTTCTGGATGATTGCTTCGATGATCAAGCGCTGGCGGTCTTGTCGGCCAGTGTCTTGCGTCGGGTCTTCTTCCCGCATGCGGGAAAATGCCAGTGCAGCATCGCCATCCATTTGATTTGAACCTTCCACGAAAGTATAGCCTCTTGATGTAAATCCAAGTGGACTATCGACCGTTATTCCGCCTACTGCATCAACCATCTGTTTTAAACCTTCCATATTGATGGATGCGTAATAATCGATCGGTATACCCAATAATTTCTGGACCGTATTGATTGCCATTTCGGCTCCACCGAACCAGTAGGCATGGTTGATTTTGTCGTAAGAGTCATTGCCGACTATTTCCGAAAAAGTGTCTCTTGGGATACTTACCATCGTTGTTGTTTGCGTTTTAGGATTGATTGTAACCACAATCATGGAATCTGATCTTCCGGCCTCGGTTCTCCCCTCGGCACCATTATCGATCCCCATCAGCAAAATCGAAATCGGCGTCTGTTGCGTCAAATCAACCCCCGCTTCCCTAACCGCTTGGGTTTCTACTGGGGCATAAATCGTGTCGGTTGTTTTGTTCAGATTCCTATAGACGGAATAAACATATCCACCCGCGGTCAATAATAATACAGCCAGCACACTGAAAAATATTCTTAAACCCCATCTTTTTTTGCGCTTACGTTTTCTTTTTTCAGACATTTGCATTCCCCTTCTCTTTCCTCACAAGAAAACACAGTCTCCATTGAAACTGTGTTCGCTGATTTTAGTGATCAATAACTTGAATCATAAGTTGATGCGTAAGGATCTTCTTCGTAATAAGTATCCGTTTCATCATAATAGTACTCTTCGGTATAGGTCTCCTCCGTAACTGTTTCTTCAGAATACGGGTCGGAATAGTTCGGCGTATAAACATCGCTTTGACCATAAGTTGAAGAATCATACGTTGTATCTGTGCTGGATGAGTCCGTTTCATATTGCTGCGTTTCAAAATCAAGTTCGTTGGCAGAAGTTGAGATATCTTCCAGTGAAACTTCAGGCAATTCCAGTTCCGTCCGCAGGATATTCGAAAGGCGCAAGCGTTCTTCAGGATCTACATAATAATAATAAATCTCGTCGATGTAGACTTCCTGTCCTTCTACATAAAACTGCTGGAAAGTCTCCATCGATTTGCGGTAGCCACTGGCGATCGAAATGATTTCATCCAAGGACATGTTCAATTGGACATTATCTTCCAAAGTTGTCAGGATGTTTTTGTAATTCACGACTGTCCCCATTGTCAGAACCTTGTCCAGTATGGCTTTGATGACCATCTGTTGTCTCTTTTGTCTCCCAAGATCACCATCCGGGTCTTGCTTGCGCATGCGTGCAAACTGAAGGGCTTCGAATCCTGTGAGAATACGTGTTTCACCTTCAATAAACTGTGGTCCGTAGAAATCAAAAGTCAACGGGCTCGTGATTTCGATTCCCCCGACTGCATCGACGATATCCACCAACCCATCAAAATTCACTTCAACGTAATAATCGATTGGGATATTCAGGAACTCTTGAACCGTATTGATCGACATTTCCGTGCCTCCGAAAGCATAGGCATGGTTCATTTTGTCATAATAGTCGCCATAATAATCATAGAGATCGCCATATCCCATAATTTCCGAATAGGTATCACGCGGGATACTCAAGAGAGTAGTTGTCTTTGTGTTGGGATTCACAGTACAGACGATGATCGTGTCGCTCCGTCCAGTCTCCGTCCGCTCCTCTTCAGCGGTACCGGTGTCAACCCCCAATAATACGAAGGAGATCGGCTGAGTGGCTGTTTCGACTTCAATCGACTCTTCTCGCATCTCTACAACACTCACCTCATTGTAAATCGATTCAGCGGTGCTGCCGATATCGGAATATGCTTTGAACATGTAGGCGATAACGCCGATCATCGCAATCATCAGAATGGATAAGACGGTCTTCAAGATTCGTTTTTTCCCCTGTCTGCTTTTTCTGGTTTCATTCATTTGTGTCGTTCCTCTTTCTCTTGAAAGAAAATTAGTGCTCACTACAATCGTCCAGCAGGATAATCCCTGATCCATTCGTACTTGCCAGCAATAGTCTTTCATTAAGTATTTTATTGAACATACATCTAAATAATGTCTCTTTCTACACAAAAGCAACCCACTTGTCCTTCCGCGGGCACTTGTCATAGAATCTTAATAATATTATCAATAAACTACAGAACATTCAAGACGCTTTCGTCATTAGTAACACAACCGAAATAAACAAGCCAAACAGGATGACCTAATTCCCTCTGAAACAAAAGAAATCAGTCTGAAGAACGCGGAAAGCTGTTCTTCAGACTGATTCTGGATGGAGGGCGAAAAACAATAGTTTAGATATCAAACAAACTTTTATCGCAGATTTAAAATGGATTGTCCAGCTTGCGCATGCTGTTGTTCTGAAAACAGCATGCTATCTGAAGTTAAACAAGCTGAACTTCACTTTATTTAAACGGCTGCATTTCCCTTTTGCACTTACCTCTACCGGGGCTTCCGTATGCATCGCATCACCATTCAGCAGATGTTTGGCATTTTCCTTGAAATACCGAACCTTTTCCGGTCCAAACTGTTTTTCCAGTTGGGCAAAAGCTTTTTGATAATAAAAGCCTCTTCCTCGGGTATTATGCGCATCTGACGCAATGATATGCACTAAATTGGCTTCGATCAAGCGGCAACTTACGCGTGCAACATCCTTGCCGAATACCCCCATATAGCTGGCGGCTGTCACTTGTGCCAGCGCACCCCTCTCAATGAAAGGTAACAATATATTTGGATCATCAATGATCGCCTGGTTCCGCTCAGGATGAACGATGACTGGCGTGATGCCTTTTTGTCTTAGTTGAAAGAATAGTACTTCAGTATACTCTGGAATCGACAATGTCGGAAATTCAATCAATAAATAGCGACTTTCTTCATCGACGAATAAAATGTCCTCATTCTCAATGTCTTTCAGTAGATCACCATTGATACGGACTTCTTGACTCGGGTATAGTGTGAGATTAATTCCTCGGTTGTCCAATTCGGTTTGAAGAGCTTCCGTAGCCGCCACCACAGCAGCTTTGGGATTCAAATATTTCCCATTGTTATGATGCGGTGTCACTAGGATATGAGTGATCCCTTCTGCAACAGCTTTTTGTGCCATTGCAAGGGAATCTTCCAGCGTTCGGGCTCCGTCATCGACACCAGGCAGGAGATGACAATGAAGGTCTATCAATTCGTAGCCTCCTCGCTTGTATAACCATATCCGTAATAAGATTGGTCATTTCTTTTCTCGACGCCATTGAAAACAACACCCAAAATATTGGCGTTTACCATTTCCAACAATTCCTTTGCGTTCAAAACAGAGTCTTTTTGCGACACACCGTAACGGACCACAAAGACAACTCCATCAGCTTTAGAAGCCATAATTTGCGCATCAGTCACTGATGTCACTGGAGGCATATCATAAATGATAATATCGTACATTTCCTCAAATTGTTTCATCAAGGTGTTCATGCGGTTAGAGTTCAACAGTTCCGATGGATTGGGTGGAATCGGTCCACTTGTCAATGTGTGCAACTCTGTTCCAACAATTTGTTGAATGACTTCAGATGGAGGCTGCTCAGGGCTGCTCAATAAGGTAGTCAACCCTTCCACGTTACTCAAGCCGAATGTTCGTTGTACCGTCGGCTTACGCAAATCAGCATCCACCAGCAGCACGCGCTTTCCTTGGTCGGAAAAGACTGAAGCCAGATTCGCAGAAGTCGTTGATTTCCCTTCCCAAGGACCTGAAGAAGTCATTACGATGGATTTCACATCGCGGTCAATCATGGAGAATTGGATATTCGTACGGATGGTACGATATTGCTCAGCGATCACCGACTTAGGGCGCAACCTTGAAATCAAACTCAGGCCTTTTCGTTGTTGGCTATCCAATCTCTTTATCTTTTTTTTACTATCTCCAAACATATCCTATCGTCTCCTATACGCGTCGTTTCGCTTTACGCGATTTTACTTCGGATGTAACTTGAACAAATCTTGTTGAGGATAATTCCTCTTCCGTCATTTGTAAAACGGATCCTAGGTTAGACCAGCCTAATTGCTCAAGGAATTTTTCGTCCTTGACTGTCTTATCCATAAATTCGGCCAGAAACGCAAGTCCCACACCAATCATCATCCCGACCAAAAGTCCCAAAACAAGGTTCATTGGTGTATTCGGGGAAACCGGATCCGGATTTGCGACAGCCTGGGATAAAATCGTCACGCTGTTTACATCCAGGATCTCACCAATTTTTTGTTCAAAAGAGGATGCCGTTGCATTTGCCAGTTCTGCGGCAGTAAATGGATTCTCATCGGCAACTGTGATGCCGAACACCAAAGAACTGTCTTCCGTCTGGACTGTCAATTTATTGCGCAACTCTCCAATCGTAAGTTTGGAACCCGTATTGGTGATGACATCCTCCAATATGATCGGTTCTTTGATGATTCCTTGGTAGGTATTGATCAAACTCAGATTCGTCTGGATGTCCGTGTTCGTAATCGCCTGTTCAGCATTCTGGGTCTGATTCACGACGATTTTGGATGTGGATTGGTATGACGGTGTCACAAAAAAGAATGTATACAGCGCAGCCAATAGTAGTCCAGTTAAACTCCAAGTGATGATGGACCCGATCCGTTGTTTTAATATTGCAAAAATTTCGCCTAACGATATTTCTTCTTCCATAATTTCCCTCCTGCGAAAAATCTCTTGAATAGCTACTGATAGCACCGTAATTAAGTAAATTTGGCTGATGAAGCCACATTTCCTCACTTTAAAATAGTTTACTATATTATGTTTGAAATAACTATAATTATTTTTTTGAAATTAAGCGTGAAAAAAGCCCTGAATTATTATTCAGGGCCTCCACATCTAAAGCCCTTGCCTTATTTCTGCTGTGTCAACACTCTCGCGCCTTCCTTGGTGATCGCGATTGTGTGCTCGAATTGGCAGCTCAAGCCGCCGTCTTTGGTGCGGGCTGTCCAGCCGTTATCGTCCATTTTGGACTTCCAAGCTCCTGTGTTGACCATCGGCTCGATCGTGATCGTCATGCCTTCCTTCAGGCGCAGGCCTTTTCCGGCTTCGCCGTAATGCGGAATGGATGGACTCTCATGCATGGTCGGTCCGATGCCGTGACCGATGAATTCGCGTACGACAGAGAACCCTTCGCTTTCGACATAAGTCTGGATCGCATGGCCGATGTCGCCGACACGGTTGCCGGCTTTCGCCTGCTCGATGCCCAGATACAATGCTTTCTCGGTCACTTCCATCAGATGTTTGACTACCGGCGTAGCCTCGCCGACCGCATAGCTCCAGCAAGAATCGGACATGGCGCCGTTGTAGTTCACGACCGTATCGACCTTGATCAGATCGCCGTCCTTCAGCACATATTTGCCCGGGAAGCCGTGGCAGATTTCGTCGTTGACGCTCGTGCAGGTCGCATATTCGTACCCTTCGAAACCGATTTGTTCGCAGATGGCGCCAGCCGCCTCGATGCGTGCCTGCACAAAGTTATTGATCTCCATAGTCGTCAAACCCGGCTTGATGAAACCGCGCAATTCTTCATGGATCCCCGCCAGGATAGCGCCTGACTCTTCCATAGCTTGAATTTCGCGTTCAGATTTTAAAGTTATCATATGTATTCTATCCTCTTCCTATAAAGTATTCTTTCTTATTATACATTAAATGAGTGGGATGGCTAAATAATTTTCATCCAGTGATGAAATTCCTGCCTGTTTGATGGCTTCCCCGGAGCTGAAGTATGCGTAGGGACCGGCTCCTCCGGTCAGCGCCGGTTTCGCCGGAGGTAAGGCACCGTCACGAGGCTCTCCTCCGGCGAAAGTTCCCTCCCCGGAGGAGAGCCTTTTCCGGGGAGGGAACTCCGACGAGCGACGCTCTCCCCGGAGCTGAGGCGGCCGAACCGAAAGTAACGATTATCCCACAAAAAAAGACGACCTCATCCGAGACCGCCCTGCTTCAAAACATCCAAACGCACCTATATATACAAATCATTCTTCATCATGATAGCCATAATAATAGCTATGTTCTTTTTGCCCGCCGGGAGCCCGGTTATAAACGACACCCAACACGTTGGCGTTGACCATCTTCAACGAATCAGCCGCCTTCAGGACGTCCTCCTTCGTGTTCTCACCGTAATGCACGACGAAGACAGTCCCGTCCACCCGTCCGGCTAGTATCTGTGCATCGGTGAATCCAAGCAAGGGCGGAGTGTCGTATATCACGAGGTCGAACCGCTCAGCTACATCCTTTTCAAGTTGCTTCATCCGATTGCTGGAAAGCAATTCAGCCGGATTCGGTGGCACCGGTCCTCCAGTCAGGATCGATAAACCTTCGACTTCGCACGCTTGCAGATAAGCGTCGATCTTATTCCCGTTTTGATTGGCCAACAGATTCGTCAGTCCTTCTGTGTTCTTCAGTCCGAATTCACGGTGGACAGATGGACGGCGCAGATCGCAGTCCACCAACAAGACCTGGTTCCCCTGTAGGGCGAAGGTCACCGCCAAGTTCGCGGCCACTGTCGATTTCCCGGCAGCTGGCGTGGCTGATAGGACAATCAGCGACTTCAATTTTTTATCAATCATCGAGAACTGGATATTGGTCCGCAACGTCCTGAATTGCTCCGACACAGGGGAGCTCGGCATGGCTAAGGTGATCAATCCGTATATGCGGTTGGATTGTTTGGCTCCTTTTGCTTTCTTTTTCACTGCCTGCGCCATCATCTTTTCCCCCTTTTGTTGCCGGAATGCACGGCTTGGGTATCATCACTGTTCTGCAGGATGACGCCGATTTTTTCCCTCGACATATCCGCAACGGTCCCAAGCCGTTCGCGGTTCATGCCCGAATGTGATGCCGAATACTGTTTCGGGTGCTTCTTGGGTTGTTTTTCCATTTCCTGCCCGACGGCACTTTCGACAGTCGTCCGAGGGCGTTCCAGCTGCACCTCTGCAACGGAAAGCACTTCTCCATCAGGAATCCGTTTTGGGTTAGCCGCTTGTGCCGTTTCCGCCACTTTGACAGCTTTCGCGGCCGCAATTTTTTGTTTCTGCGAAGCAACGATGGCACTCTGCTCTTCCTTATTCAATTCTGAAATGGAACCCAAATTGGGCCAGCCGATGGTTTGTGTAATGAACTGATAATCATCAATCGTCTTCGCCATCGCATAGCGGATCAGAGCTACTCCGAATCCGAACAGCAAGCCAACCCCCAGACCTATCATCAAGTTATTCACTACGACAGGAGAAACCGGTTTTGAATTGACGGACGCTGCGGAAATGATACTTACATTTTCGACATTCATGATGTCAAAAATGGCACTTTGAAAAGTCGCTGCGATTCCGTTGGCGATTTCGGCTGCTTCGTCTGGATTCGGTCCCGTAACAGTCAGCGAGAAAACTTGTGAATCCTGATTTACGTCGATTACCACCATTTCAGCCAGTTCCGTGACTGTATAGTCAAGGTCCAAATCTTCTTTGACTCCATCCAATATGACCGGTCCCTTTATGATGTCTTTATAGGTGTTGATCATTTGCACATTCGAATTGATGTCATTGAGCTGAATATTATTGGTCCCATCATTTGTACGGTTAACCAGTAATTGGGTGGTGGAATCGTACATCGGGGTCACAACCAGAAACGTGTAGACTGCTGATAGTATAAGGCCCAAGGCGCCAAAGCTTATGATGATCATCATTTTTTGCTTTATTATTGCCATCAGGTCTCTTAAAGAGACTTCTTCCTTCATCGCATTCCCTCCTAGTATTCGGCATATGACAATCAGCGTTACAAAAGTAAACAGGCTTCTGATGAAAAGGGTTTCGACTTGTCGCATCGCCCCTTATGATTGTCTTAATTATACCATATTTCCCTATATACTAGAAAGGAATCCCCTTTTGGACAAAAGTAAGAACCCAACTCGATTTCCGCGCGGCCTCAGCGCCAAAAAACCAACTGACCCGCGTCGCGACCCTCTCCAGATCCTCATCCGTCATCTTCGTATCCGACGGGAGGCACAACCCTCTCGCGAAGATGTCTTCCGACACACTTGTCCCTTCCGGATTGTTGCTGAAAAAATCGAAGCCTTTGAAAACGGGCTGCAGATGCATCGGTTTCCAGATTTGCCGCCCCTCTATGTTTTTCGTTGCCAGATAATCCAACAAGGCTTTTGGACGTATATCATATTCCGGTCTGATCGTCATGCAGCTGAGCCAATAATTCGGTTCACCGTATGCCGCAATCGGCATCATTTCCAGCTCCTCGATATCCTGGAAGGCATTCGCATAATAATCGAAGATATATTTTTTCTTGGCGATCCGATCATCCAATACCCGCAACTGTCCCCGGCCGATTCCAGCGACAACATTGCTCATCCGGTAGTTATAGCCGATTTCCTTATGCTGGTAATAGGGAGCATTTTCCTTTGCTTGCGTTGCCCAAAACTCTACCTTCTCGATTATTTTTTTCTCGCGCGCCACCAACATACCGCCACCTGACGTTGTGATGATTTTGTTTCCGTTGAAGGAGTAGATTCCGATTTCCCCGATCGTGCCCGTTTTCACACCCTTATAGGTGGCTCCCAGACTTTCTGCGGCATCCTCCACTATCGGCACTTGGTGTTCGTCCGCAATCGCCTTCAGCTGATCAAAATCAGCTGATTGTCCGTAAAGATTCACGACAACAATCGCTTTCGGATGGGGATACTTCTCGAAGGCCTTCGCCAAAGCTGCCGGCGACATATTCCATGATTCCCTTTCCGAATCGATGAACACCGGTGTGGCACCCAGATAGATGATGGGATTGGCGGATGCGGAAAAAGTCAAGGAAGGGCAAAAGACGATGTCTCCATTGCCCACACCCAGATACATCAGCGCCATATGGATGGCAGCTGTGCCGGAAGAAAGCGCCTCTGCATAGTTTGCGCCCGTATAGGCACATACTTCCTGTTCGAATCCAGTGACATTAGGCCCCAGCGGAGCAATCCAGTTCGAATCGAATGCCTCTTGGATGTAGCTCATTTCGTATCCCGACATATGCGGGGAAGCTAACAATATTCTCTTTTCTTTCTTTTGGGTCATTTAAACCGTCTCCTTCCTGTGGGGAGCAAAACGAGGAACAGCTTATCCGTTCAACAATAACGCTGTTATGTTTTGAGAGTTTTATTGAGTGATCTTTTGAGGTTAGATCTGAGGTTTAATTAAGGGGGGTGATAAGTGATGGATAATCATTGATGCTCACAAGCATAATCAATCAGGTTCTGACGGATTTCTCCGACAGGAAGCTGCACGAGTTCTTCCGCAAAAGCGAGGGTGTCTTCCAATTTGTAGGCGGATGCCTTTCCGACGAATATCTTTTCATGGGCTTGGCTGTCCAGCAAGCTCTCATCGGCCAACAGCTCTTCGTAGAGTTTTTCGCCTGGGCGTATCCCTGTTTCGACGATCGGGATATCCCCTTCCGTGTATCCGGACAGTTTGATCATTTTCTTGGCCAGATCGACTATTTTTACGGGTTCCCCCATATCAAGGATAAAAATCTCTCCCCCATTTGCCAACACGCCGGCTTGGATGACCAAACGGCTTGCCTCCGGAATGGTCATGAAATAGCGGATCATACGGAAATCGGTCACCGTCACGGGGCCGCCTTTTTCGATCTGTTCTTTGAATACGGGGATAACACTTCCTCGGCTGCCCAAGACATTTCCGAAACGGACCGCTGCAAATTTTGTTTTGCCGGGTTCGTTCAGCGCCGTCACAATCATTTCTGCGATGCGCTTCGTCGAACCCATCACATTGGTGGGGCGTACTGCCTTATCACTTGAAATCATGACGAAGCTCTTCACTCCGGCAGCTTTAGCTGCTTCCGCCATATTTTTAGTGCCGTAGATGTTGTTTTTGACCGCTTCCCGCGGATTCCACTCCATCATCGGAATGTGCTTATGGGCTGCAGCATGGAAAAC
The DNA here is from genome assembly GCF_900112935.1 of Trichococcus pasteurii. Lineage (GTDB taxonomy): Bacteria > Bacillota > Bacilli > Lactobacillales > Aerococcaceae > Trichococcus > Trichococcus pasteurii. The sequence goes on along the minus strand of NZ_FONM01000007.1, from coordinate 54,060 downwards.
ATATTCCGGTTGATAGCGGGCCATCACTTCAAAAATCAACTTGCGGTCCTGAACATCGGCGATCACTGGGACAATATCTATCGTTTTCCCATAAAGAAGACTCAGTTCCCTGTGGATCAAGTAGATCGAATTTTCCCCATGGCCCAATAAAATGATGCTCCTTGGTTCAAACTTCGCAACTTGCCGGCAGATTTCGGAGCCGATCGACCCGCCTGCACCACTGATGAGGATATCTTTTCCCTTCAGATTTTCGGAGATCAACTCTTTGTTCAGTTCGACCTCTTCCCTGCTCAACAGATCGACCACATCAATGTCACGCAGGCGATTGACGGACAATTTTCCGGTCATGACGTCCTCTATCTTCGGCATCTGGTTCACAGTCACGCCCACTTGGTTGCAGTAATCCAAAATGCGCTCCATTTCCATTGGCTTCAGTGAAGGGATGGCGATCGTCACCTGATCGATGTTATATTCCGCCACCAGAAGAGGGATATCTTCTTCCTTCCCCAGTACCGGGATGCCCATCAACCGATAATTGCGCTTTTTTTCATCCCTGTCTACGATGCCGACGATCTCAATCTCATTCGGCCGATGCATCAGGCTGGAGATGAAGAGGCGTCCGCCTTCTCCGGCGCCGACCAACAGCGTCCGCACTTTCCCTCTGCCATCGGAAGTGTCCTGTCGGGAAAGATCCTCATTGCGTTCGCGGAAAATGCGCCAAGCTACCCGAAGCCCTGGTATAAAAAATAGGCTAAAAAGATAAGTCAACAGGATGTAGCGGCGACTCACCAGATTAAAAATCCCGGTTGAAACGACTGCTGACAGCAAAAAGCCGACCGATAAAATCTGAACATTAATGACTACATCATGAATGTCCGTGTAATGGGGCATATTCGAAAACATATGGCGGAATGTGCCCAAAAAGACATAGATGACACAGGTGATGCCAACCATCACGTAATAGTAGACATCAGGCAGAGCAATGTAATTTTCCAGAAGCCAGTACGCGAGCAATGCTGCCAATGTGATACAGAGGATATCGGCTAACATCAAAACAATCATTTTCCCCCGCAAGGATAAAGCCTTCATTTCCAACACCACCTTACATTCTATTTACTTGCTGGTTAACCAATTTTTTTTATTACCTTTTTAAGTACGATATTTTTTGCCAGTAAAAGGAAATACCGAAATTCTTGCGCATGGTAAAACATGGCCAAGAAAATGAGGTTAGGAACAAACAGGCAGACGAGGAATTTTCCGATAAACGCTGCTAAGGTATCTCCTGTAATGAACCCGACGCCTGCCCCTGTCACCAATCCGGTAACTACCGTGATTGCGGTATAGACGGCATATTTGAAATAATAAGATTTCAGGGGTGCAACAAAGCCCTTCTTGTATAAAAAATACGGTTCTATCCAAAAACAAGTGGTCAAAACGCTTATCACCGTACCAATGATGACACCGGAAATTCCTAGCTTCGGCGCAAGTACAACCGAAATCGCCAAATTGATCACTCCTTGAAACAGAGGTTTATAGCGATCATACCAATACAACCCCAACGCCTCTCGAAAGGTGAGCACCGCTCTTCTCATGCCCTGAATATAAAATAGGACAACCAACAGCAAAACTGTATCCATACTCAGCCAGTACTCATTACCTACCCAGACTGCAATGAAAGGATTGACAAGATAGAACAAGCAGATCGAACTGAAGCCAAAAATCCAGAAAGTTGCAAACTGGATCTTTTGGAAAACGGCAAGCAGTTTCGCTTTGCTTTCCGTTGCACCCAAATTCCCGACACTCGCGGTGATCGCAGTAAAAAACTGGCCCATTATCCCATTCAGGGCAGAGGTGATCAGTATATAATTTGAATATATACCAACCCAAATCGTCCCTACCATTGCAGCAATCACGATATTATCGGTGGAATTCGTCACTATTTCCCCGATTTTCTGCGATACCATCGCACCGGTATTCTTCTTGATTTCTTGAATCGTGTTTCCATCCAATCTCTCCGTTGTTTTTTGCCGCAAAAATGGATACAGCTTATCCGCACTCCTTGCCAGCAAGAGATTCTCCAATAACGTACAGACGATTCGCAATACCAAAAATACGATATAGTTTTTGGTGAGGTACAAGAATGCAATCTGCAGAAGATTAACGATCGAGAAGAAAGCATAACGGTAAAGAGTGACCACATAACGACGCTGATCAGCAATGATCAGATTTTGCTTATAGGCATAAAAATAGGAAATGGCCGAGTTGATGACGAACAACAGGAAGATGAATTCAATATTCTTAATGTCTGGTACGTCCTTGATCAGGTACGATAAAAAAGGAGTCATGACTATGCCCAAAACGGCTATCACTGTGCCGATTATGGTATAGGCCTTTTTGTACAGTTGCATGATAGCCTGTACTTTTTTTGTGTCATTTTCCGCTAACGGCTTGTATAGGCTGAATACGATTGCCGGACCAATCCCCAGTTCCACCAGCGAAAGCATCGTCAGGATGCTTGTGAAAAGGCCATTGACGCCAAGATACTCAGCTCCGAGACTCCTTATGAAAACCATGCGTGCCACGAAACCGATTGGTACAGCAACCACTTCCCCAACCATCGCTACGGTTAAATTAATTAATGAATTTCTGGTCCGTGACATGCTCTTCCCCCCCAGCACGCTTTTGCTTATTTTTTTCCGGCTTGCTCCCAACCTGAAAAGAGGGGGCATACACCTCGTTTTCTTCTCAGGTCCTGACCCTAAATTTCCGTTCATGGTAGGTCCGCAACAGTTTGGCTGGGATCAAACCGACAACTAACGGCCTGTAGGCATGAAGTTGGTATTTCAGCGGCAAATCAAGCCTTTCCCGCCATTTCTTTTTTAACCTGTATTCACAAACCCTATACTTATATTTTCGTTTAGTGTATGAATCCCTTGCTTCGTAATAATCGACCAACAAATCACTCAGATTGTAACCCCGGTAACCTTTTTCGTACAATTTGCACCACAAATCGAAATCTTCTGTTCTTTCGGTTTCTGGCCCAGTGGTATACCCGCCCACATCAAGCAGGGCCTCTCTTCTCATCAGGACGGACGGGTGAAGAAAGGTCACCCCATGATAGATATTGAGCTTTGTCCTTTCACCTTCATGAACGAGGCTTCCCCATATACCTTTGTTGTCATACATATTTCGACTCGTGCCTAATAGAGCGTACTCTGGATGTGAATCCAAAAAAGCGACTTGCTTCTCGAACCGATCCGGATGCGAGATGTCATCGTCATCCATTCTGGCTATATAGTCTCCGACAGCCACCTTTAGGCAGTTATTAAGTGTGGACGCCAAACCTAGGTTCCGGGGATTCCTAAGAAGCTTGATCCTGTCGTCCCTAACTGAAAATCCCTCCAGTATCGCAAGGCTATCATCGGATGATCCATCATCACAGATGATGAATTCAAAATCTGTGAATGTCTGATTTAGTATTGACTCGACTGCAGTGGTCAGTTTTTTTGAGCCATTGTAGACACCCATGATGACCGATATTTTTGTCATGGTGTTTTCCTCCTATTCATCGGATCCTTTTATCGAGAAGAAAGGTGTCACTTTGCCGAGATACCATCAGCCATATCAACAGGTTTAAACAAGCAATTCTTTGTATATTTCATCCATATCCTTCAACACATTTTCGGTGGAATATTTTTGTATAGCAGCTAAACTTGCATTTTTCATCTCCAATCTTAATTCCCGATCCGAATAAATTTGGAGAATTCTTTCGGCAAACTGCTCAGGCAAGCCATCGTTTATGACAAATCCGTTATCCCCATCCTTGACCAGATCAGTGTTCCCCCTGCAGCCGCTCACCACTAAAGGCAAGCCGGTCGCCATCGCTTCCATAACGTTCACCGGCAAACCCTCTTGGAGAGAGGAAGATACGGCAACATCGGCAATTATCATCAATTTGTCGACATCATCTCTGAATCCCATCAACTCGATATGATCGTTTAGTTGAAGCTTATTTATCAGACTTTGATAGCGTTCCTGATTGGGGCCTTTACCGATCAAGAGCAGCTTACTATTGGGGATATCCCTCACTAATTTTTCCATTGCTGCGATCAGCAAATCTTGATGTTTCCTGTTGCTCAGTTCGGCTGCGTATACCAGGATGAACATTTCTGGATCGAATCCATATTGCCGGCGCACCCTATTTTTTTCCATTTCTGTCTGAACAGTAAATTTATTCAGATTAACCCCTACGCCGTTCACTAACCGTATCTTTCTGGACTTGAATTTTTTTTGAGCGCGTTCGTAATCTTCCTTATTCATGGTGATCAGCACATCCGTATACCCAGCTAACCATTTTTCTATCGGGTAGTAAGTCAGCCAATTTTTTACTGGTGCCCCCTCAAAAAAATGGAACCCATGGGCTGTATAAATTACCTTGACACCCTTGCTCCCCCTATTGCAGGCAAGTCTTGCTAATGTGGATGCTATTGGCGTGTGCGTATGCACCCATTCATACCCCCCGTCCTCAATTAGTTTTTTTAGATTTCGATATGCCACGAAATTACTTTTCTTTAGAGGCGAACGTCTAAAGTCCATGGGGAATACCCTGCACCCGCGGTCCAATAAAGTCGGATTGATCGGCTTACTTATATTACAAGCCATGTCTACTTGATGTCCCGAATCCAATAACATTTCTATGTGCGGCACTAAAAATGAATTGATTGTTGCTGATGTAGTTGAAACATACAGAATTTTCATTTATTTGTCCTCCTTGCGTTACGTTTTTTGGAAATAATCCGCCGGACTGATTGCCGTATTTGTCATCTCCTCGCTCGATAATGCTTCGTTGTCAGCCATTTTTTTATTAGCGAGAATATTCAGAATGACAAATATCATCCAAAAAAGCGGTTGTCTTTGGTTCAACAAGGTAAGACTTTCGACGAATAGCGCCAGTATCACCGCGACATTGCTCACTGATAAGATGCGTATATTTTTGTAACACCATATCAAAAACAACATTGTCGGCACGATACCGTAATAAAAGAAAATACTTAATGCCGTCGAATGTACTTCGAGATCCGTATAAGCTTTATCAAATCTGGCATAATACCCTTCCCCAGCTCCAAAAATGGTTTTCTCTGGATAAAGTATCAGTTTGTCTATTCCCCTTTCCTGGATATTAGTTGAACCCCCATTGTTATCGCTCGATTTATCCAGCTTTTGTTCCACTCGCACTATGATAGATGATTGCGAAAAGGTTGTGATGTAATCATCTATCTTTGCGCTGAATAGCAAGCCCATGATCAATGAAGCAATGATAAACAAAAGAACTTTCACATTGTAATCATGATTAATGACTTTTGCGACCTTCATTAAGACCTGGACTGTATAGAACACCGCAATACCCAAAAACATCCCAGTGGAAGAGGTCAGGAAAATCAAGCCGACCGCCATTATGTGATAAGCTATATGGAGCTTGGCATTTCTTATTTCGCTAATTGTAAAAGCGGTGATCAAAGACATGAATATGAAGAACGCCATCTGATTCGGGTCATTGAAAGTTCCCATGTATCGGTTTTCTGAATAAAATCTGCCAAATTTCAATACATATATGAGCACTTGGATAATAATGTTCAGTTTGCAGACCTTTTCCAAAATCATTAGAAATCCTTCATCGTCTGCATAAATTCTAAAAACCACTACAATCAGAAAATTGTACATATAGTAAATGGATGAAATCATAAATCCAAACTTTCCGTACATCAGAAAATAAATCAGATTTATGCCGAAAACCAAAGTGACAAAATACAGCAACCATTTATCCGCCTTGTCGATCGTTATTTTATCCCCTTTCTTCACGATAAGAAGGTACAGGATGAAAGAAGCAATAAAAAATAGATCAGATATTTGAATTCCTCCTGAAGGGAAAAAATAAAATGGTTTCAACAGCAAAAATGCAAGAAAAAGATAATGATGTATATACAAAAGAAACACCTCACTTAACTGAGCGTTGTAATCCGCTAGTTTTTCCCTTTGATTCCCCGATATACCTGTCTGACGGCGCTGTACAGCCCCAGTTGCTTCAATGCCTTGAAGGCAGCTACCCTTATGCGATAATTTATGAGCCTGTACTCCCGGTTGAGTGCCACTCGGGATTTTGACCATCCCGCATGACTGTTCGTCTCCTCGTTGGTCAGGCCCGCGATCAATTTTAGGTCCATCAAGTCCTTGCCACGGTTTCTCGCCGCCTTGTATTTTTTCAGAACATCCAGCGTAATGAATTTGATATCGTTATAGACCAAATAATTGTCAGGGTTGTAGATCAGATCATCCAGCTGTTTATCGTAGTATCCAGCATAAGCCTGGTTATTTTCGCAGCCTTCATTTTCCAGAACTTCGTAATCAGGTTTCAGTGTGAAAAAATCGATATCGCCGATATCCCGTAATCCATAGACACCCAATACGCCGCTGGAGGCAACAATAAAGTCATCCGGCTCATAATGATGTTCCATCAAGGCTGCCTTGAATTCGGACACTTTCTTGTTGAAATCCGTATAAATCAACGGTTTCCCGCGGAACAGATAATCCAATGAATTCCGATTCAAAGTCAGATTGGCCAATCTGATCGTTTCCGCTTGATTGTCCGTGATATGGATTGAGTGCGTGCCAATTTTGAAGATCTCCCTGATATTCTGCTTCATGTTGAAGATAGCCTCAAAAGTAGGCGATTCGAGAATATAGATGGTCGTTTCATTTCCCCACAAGTAGCAATTTTTGGTCTTGCCTTTGGACCCTTCATATTGGCTTTCCGAGGTTCCGGTCCAATCCTCCTTCATGTAGACCTGTGCTATGAAATTATTCAAAGCCTCAAAACCCATATTTATTTTCTTTGAATAAATGATTTTGCAGCTGCTCTCCATCAAAGCCAGCATCTGATCCATTTGCTGTTTTTTGTCGCCGGCAGCAGGCCAGACGCTTGCAAAATAGGTGTTCGGGTTCATTTTGCAGTATTCCAGGACAAGATAATCGATGTATTTTTCATCCAGGAGCCGCTTACGGAAATATTCGGCATCAAACCGGAGATACAGTTCGGGAAAACGAATGATCGGGAGCTTCAATCCAAAGTAGATGGCGATCGCTGTCCTGTGGGCTCCGTCCATGATGACGTTGTCTTTTCCTACCGGAACGATCGATTTCGCTGCATCAAATCCAGTATGCTTGATCGTGTCGATCAAATGATCGAAGGTTTCAAAGTACTTATCGATCGAATTTTTTGCCTGATTGCCGCTTTCAGCATTGATTCCGAATGTGAATGCTTCGATGTGGTTTCTGTACAGTGCCTTGATAAAATCAGTGTTTTGGCCTTTTTCTCTGCATTCAATATATTTGATTTTGGCAACCAAATCCAACCGTTCGCCGGTAAGGAGCGTCTTGGCATCGACCTCTTCGAGGGTGTAATCCTGCGTCTTATCTATCTTGTACGTATCACAAAAGTACTCCGTTAATTCATTTTGGATTTTCATAAATGTTCGCCTCCTGAAATACCTTCTCTCAGTGCCAATTCATTTTAAAATTGCTTTCTATCTGCTTTTTCGGTCCCCTCGAATGCTTCCATCGTTACGGATTTTTCAGAACTGATGCCTTCCTTCGCTACAACCTTCTTTATGGTCCTCAGAATGATTTTCAAATCACCCAGCAAACTGAGGCTCTCAATATATTTTACATCCAAATTAAACTTGTCTTCCCAGCTGATTGCGTTCCTGCCGCTGACTTGCGCCAAACCAGTCAACCCTGGTCTTACTTCGTGGCGCCTTCTTTGTTGACTGTTATAGAGTGGCAGGTACTTGACCAGCAAAGGTCTTGGCCCTACGATCGCCATATCGCCTTTCAGGATATTGAACAATTCCGGCAACTCATCCAGACTTGTCGCTCTCAGAAGCCTGCCGAACTTTGTCAGCCGCTCCCGATCCGGCAATAATTTTCCGCTTTCGTCTTTTTTATCTGTCATCGTTTTGAACTTATACAAGGTAAAGATTCTCTCATTCAACCCGGGGCGTTGCTGCCGATAAATGATTGGGCTTCCGAGCTCCGCTCTCACCAGCACAGCCAAGGTCAGTAAAATTGGACTTAAGAGAACGAGTGCAACAAGTGTCACTGCAAAATCCAACAGTCGCTTCCCATAATGCTGATAGAACCTCATCATCCACACCCCTTTTTCAATCTGCTTCGTTTCAAACGCGGTACTCCATTTTGACTGGCACACAATCAGCATATATGCAGTTATATGACAATTGTCTATCAGACAAAACGGATGCAGATCTGCGTTGGACAACAACCAAAAACCAGCTGACACGGAAAAAGACAAGTATGACCTTGACTTTCTCCGCAAGCATTTCCCCTTGCACACCATTAAACATTGGATCCGGCAACGCCATATTTGCCAAAGCCTGGGTCCAGATTGAGCCTTTGCCGCAGTTCCTTGGAACTCATGACCTCTTTCTCGTTTGCTGAAATGATTTTGTGGATTCTGTTCAGAAGTTCCATGTTCGTCGCTAATTTCGTCCGATTTTCGTCATACCAGAAGTTATCCTCCAGTCCTACGCGTACGCCCCAGCCCATGGTGATCCCCAGAGAATTCATTTTAAATTGATCGGTGCCAACTGCGCCTAACGAAAAAATGCTGTCTTCGGGAATATCCTTCAGCATGCATCCGATATGCAACAAATCCCCTTGAGCGCAAGCGATGTTGCCCAAAATCAGGTTAACGTAATAAGGCGCAACCACCGCCCCTTTTTTGATCAGATAGTTGCAATAATTGACCATCCCCAAATCGAAGGCCTCCAACTCGGGCCGGATGCCGTTTTCTTTCATCACTTCAGCCAAGGAAACGATCATGGAAGGCTCATTTACGCTGGTGGTTCGGTTAAAGTTCAGCGAGCTGAGTGTCAGGCTGCCCATATCGGGCTTCAAATCTCCTTGAAGCGACAAAACGTCCGATCTGGCTTCCAAAGTATTGAAGTTCCTTCCGGATGTCGAAGCACAGATGACAAGTTCCGGAGCGAATTGCCGTATGCCCGCAATGATTTCCGCATAAACTTCCTTTCGATATGTCGGTTTTTCATCCTCGCTGTTTCTGGCATGCACATGCACCATGGAAATCCCCAATTCCCAAGCTTGTCTGACCTCACGGATGATTTCTTCAGGTGAAACGGGTACAAAAGGGGTATCTTTTTTGGTTGGAATCATGCCAGTCGGGGTGAAATTCACAATTATTTTGTCCATGTTATAGGTTCACCTTTAGCCCTTCCTTATGGTAACTCAAAACTCTGCTTGGATTTCCCACATTCCTGGAAAAGGGTTCCGTATTTCTTATCACGACACTTCCCGCACCCACGAGACTCTCTTCCGAAACAGTGATTTTGTTAAGGATTGTGGCATTCAGACCGATGTAGCAATTGTTCTCGATGCGGCACTCTCCGCCGATCGTGCAACCTGACGTGATGACATTGTTGTTTCCAACCGTAAATTCATGACCTACATACACTTGTTGCCGGATGATATTGCACGAGCCCATGTGACCTCTATGACCCAGGAATGCTTGTTCAAAAATGATATTGTTATCTCCCATTTCTACACCTGGCGAAACAATGCTGGACGGGCTGATATAATTCCGTAGCCTATACCCTAAGGCTTTCGCTTTTGTATACATCCCCTCCCGATTGCGCATATCATGAAAAGAAGTTGTCAAAACAATCATATCGTATGAAGATGGTGGGAAACGTTCAGTGATCGTTTCCATCGCCACCATCGGTAAACCTAAGTAAAATCCCGTTTCATCCACATATGCTTCATCTGCGGCAAATGCCTCAATTTTAAAATCTGGGTGTTTCAAGGAATCATAATACAGCATTTCTGCTAAAAATTTGCTTCCATAGACGATTACCGGATTACTCATTTTTTGAATTCGCCTCCCAATGATCATTGCCATTCAGGCAGGTTTTTCTTCTTTTCGACCCATCAGCTCCAGTCAAGCAGGCATTCAACATTTGAAACACCGAATGTCGGTATCCCTAACTGCTCTTTCACCCTTTTCCGCTCTGCATAGGCATGGTCAATGAATATACTCGGCTTGCTGTTATCCATGAATACATATTTCTCGGAATTTTCGGGCACTTCAATGATGCCAGCAAACAAATCCTCGTTCAGGTGCTGTTTCTTCAACGTCTCCCGGATATCGGGAGCATGCTTCGTAATCAGAACAATTTCTTTGTTCTCGTTCAGGCATTGATACAAAAACTGCATCATTTGCGTATTGTGTTTTTCCTGGTTGAAGACTATGGTATCATCAAAACCTACATAAACACGCTCATACCGCAGATTCAATTTGTAGCGATCGATATAGTTTTTATCCGCTGTGATTTCATATTTGTTGGGCGTTATGTCCACATCCATGCCGTCAAAGTCACATAATGCCAGCAACGGCAAATTGACATCCAAGTTTTTGCTTACCCCGTATGTACCTGCAAAGCGGGTGGAAATTTCCAATAATTTGTACTGGCCGTCTTTATCCTTTTTACATTGGAAAAACCAATAACCCCTGAATTCAATTTCGGATGAAAGGGCCTCGGCTATCCGTTTTATTTCTTCCGTCATCGTGATTGTTGTCGATCGTGCGCTGATTCCGTTGAAGATACGGCTTCTCGTGCGCGGTTGCGCGAACAATAATTCCCGCTTGCTGTTGGTGAAGCAGTCCACCGTGATCTCCTCACCCGGCAAGTATTCGCACAAAACATAGCTTATTTTGGGATCCAATAATTTCTCCAGTTGTTCGGCCGAAGAAATCACAAAGGCGTCTCTCGATCCTGATCCAACATCATTCTTGGCGAACAAAGGGAATTCCGCATCCCCCTGTGCCATGTCATAGGTTTTGGGAACAAAAGGGAAGCTTTTTAATTGCTCGTAAGTCTTGCTTTTGTAGCGGCACAGTTCAGCTGTTTTGAAAGGGGAGCACACAACAGTCGCCCTAATTTCATCTTGTCTTTCCATTAAGCTGAACGCAGCGGTGTCATGGGCAGGTATGATGAAATCAATGCTTTCGTTTTGAATTACCTGGTTCAATGCTTCAATAAAATGCTCCTCGTATATGAACGGCAAATCAGTGATGGCATCTTTGCTGATGAATTCGCTGTGATCGCTTCTGCTCGATCCCAAGATGGGCCGATACTGCAGGCTGTTATGCAGTGAAAAATAGATCTGCGAGGCAGAATATTCTCCTCCCGGAAAGATCAAAACATTTTTTCTCGTCATTCTTTTCACCTCCCGCTTTTAGTCGCTGATTCCATCCTCTTTCAGGGTGTGGAAATGATTTTCGCCGGATTGCCGAAAACCGTCGTATTCGCCTTAACATTTTTGAGGACGATGCTCCCCGCGCCGACTCTGGCGTTTTCGGCGACCCGCACACTCGGCAGCAGCCGAGCGCCGCTCCCCAAAAATACGCCATCTTCCAAAGCAGAAAAGCCCATCAGATCGCTGAAGCCGCTGATGACGCAGCCCTTGCCAACGGAGACATCGTGGCCGACGCTGACGTAGGAATTCACAACCGAAAAATCAGTGATTTTTGCATCCGTCGAAATGATCGCATAAGGCCCAACGATGACGCCCCTTCCGATTTCACAAGTGTCCGCCAACAATGCGGTCGGATGGATCACCGTCGCAAATACCGCCCCTTTATCCAAAAGGACAGGGCAGATGTCTGCGATAACCTCCGCATCGCCTATGGCACAGATGACCTCTTCGCCGGCTTTGGGTTCATAATCTTTTACGGTTCCGACGATTTTAGCGGAAACTTTGTAGTTATCCAACGCATGGCTGTTGTCATCCAAAAAGCCGATGTCATCCCAGCGCTTCTCTGCCTTTTCCTGATCCAAAACCCACTGGTACGTTTCGCGGCCAAGACCGCCTGCTCCGACTATCAACAGTGTTTTCAATTGGTTGTCCTCCCTTATTCGGCTTTTCTTCTTGATTGGATCAAATCTGCGATATCCCCGACAGTCGTCAGGCCTTTCAGATCGTCGTTGCCGATTTTCACGCCGTAGCTTTCCTCTGCCATGATTTGGGTGGACAACAACCCAAGGGAGTCCCAGCCTTCGTAATCATCCAACGAATCTTCCCTGTTCACTTCAGGCACTTCCAAAATTTCCGCAAATTCCTCATAGAAGTTCTCCATGATCCCTCTCCTCCTAGATCCTAATATTCAATCATCCGGCAAAAATCCAATTTCCCGATATCCATCAGCATCGCGCTGCAGGAAAGGCCGACCCCAAAACCGGACAGGCACACTTTATAGGAATCCGTCAGGAGTTTTTCGCCGAGATTGAAGGCCATATTTACAGGAATGGTCACGCTGCTGGAGTTCCCGAAGTTTTCAACCACATTGTTCGGAAGTTTTTCGCGCGCTACTTCCATCTTATCGGCTAATTTTTCAAGCATAAACCGGTTCGGCTGGTGGAACATGAAATAATCAATGTCCTCTTTCGATGTTTCCGCAACCGCAAGCAACTCCTCGACCAGTGGCGGTACTTCTGTCTGCACAAAGTTGAATACCGCTTCCCCGTTCATTTTGAGATGATCCAAGCTTCGGAAATTTCCGGCCTCATCCACTTCCATCACACCGGTCTCGCTTGTGGAAGGCAGCCGCATGCCGCCTGCAGGGATGATCAGTTCCTTGTAGCCTGACCCGTCCATCTTGAGGTTCGCCTGGATCCGTTTATTGTCGATGCTTCTTTCGAGGATTGTCACGGACGCCGCATCGCCGATCAGCGGATAGCTGCCTCGGTCACGTTTTGAGGTCCTGCGGCTGAGCACGTCCGCATTCAACAGGGCCACTTTTTTGATTGATTCCTGCTCCAACAGGTTGAACCCCTGGATCAGCCCCACCAAATAACCGGCGCAGCCTTGGTTGATGTCCAAGCAAAGCATATCCTGCTTCAGCCCCAATTCCCCTTGGATGACGTTGCTCGTCGGAGGCATATGATAATCAGGCGTCTGGGTGACGAGTATCAGGGCATCGATGTCATCGCCGCTGATCAGGCCTTCCTCCAGCAGATGCCTCATCCCGAAAATGCAGAGGTCCGACACGCTGGTGTCCCCTACTACAATCCGGTGCTTCTCATAGCCCATAATTTTCTTCAGCTTCATGGACTGCTTGACGGAGAAATTATAGTTTTCCGCTTCATCCTCGAATGCCACTTCGTTTTGCGGCAAGACAGTCAGAATGCCGCTGATCCGTTTGTTTTCATAGTTGAAGTTCATACAATCCCACCACTCTTTCTTACCAGATCCGCAATCGATTCCAGACTGCTGAAGTTTTCCGCCAAGATATCGCTCCCATCCACAGAAACCGGGTAAGCGCTCTCCAACTCCGACACCAACACGATGATGTCGAAAGAATCAAGCATTCCGTTTGCGATGAAATCACCTGCATGTTCCCAATCGCATTCCGGACGTATATCCTTCAGTATCTCCACAATTTTCCCCATGTGGCTCTCCTCCTCCCTATGCCTTTGTCCGTCACTAACTGTGCAACCACTCCGCAGCCAGTGTCTTTCTGTCGATTTTCCCGTTCTTGTTCAGCGGCAACTGTTCCAGCATGATGATTTTGGTCGGGATCATGTATTTCGGCAGCAGCGGCGCCAATTCCTTTCTGATCGTCGCTTTCCCGAGATCGCTGGATCCTTCATAAAACATCGTGATTTCTTTCCTGTCCGAGTTGTAGATGACGCAGGAATTATGGATGCCACTCAGACTAAGCAAGGCCGTTTCGATCTCGCCCAGTTCAATCCGGTACCCCATATACTTGATCTGGGTGTCCTTCCTGCCGACATAGATGATTTCATTGTATTCGTTGATGTAGACCAGATCTCCGGTGCGATAGATGCGGTCGAAATAATGGTTGTTGAGCGGGTTTTGGGTGAAGACCTGATCGCTCTTGGCCGCATCGTTCCAATAGCCTAGAGCGATGGAGCTGCCCCGCACACACAGTTCGCCCATCTCGCTTCCGGTCACTTCCTGATTCTCCTCATTCAGGATGAGGACATCGGCATTCCGGCATGGAAATCCGATCGGCAGCCGTTCACTGTCCTCGAAAGCCCGCTCGACCTTGTAATACGTGCAGTCCACCGTGATTTCGGTCGGCCCGTAGAGGTTGGCGAACAGGGCATCCGGAAGCTTGCTGCGCCAATAGTTGAGGTGCTTGTTCGGCATCGCTTCTCCGGCGAACAGAACCTTTTCCAGGGGGCAGGTATCGACATGATCCAATGCTTTCGTGTTGGCCACGTTGATCAACACCGACGGCACCCAGAAGACGAAATTGATGTTCTTTGAGGCGACGTATTCCATCAGCTTGACGGGGAAGGCGAAATGGTGTTCCGGAATGATGACAAGTGTTGCTGCTGTGGCTAAACAGAGATAGATGTCCAAGGTTGAATTATCGAAGTAAAAAGGGGATTGGCTGCCGATGATTTCTTTCGGGCTGATGTCGAAGCAGGCCACAGCCCAATCGATGTAGTTGATGACACCTTTGTGGGAGATGACGACGCCTTTTGGGGTGCCCGTCGATCCTGAGGTGTGGATGATGTAGATGGGATCTGTATCGATGAGTCCGTCCAGTCGCCCGAGCACCTCCTCATTGTCAAAGAATGTGGATGCGTCGTAGGCCTCCTCGATGCCAATGAGGTTTTCGGCGGCTACGCCCATCGCAAGCAGGGATTCCGCATAGGCTTGCGAAGTGATGACCAGCGGATCCTCCAGGTGTTCCAGGATGTTGATGATCCTCGCGGCAGGAGAATGGACATCAAGCGGAGCATAGATGTTCCCGCTGTATAGGATACCCATAAAAGCTACGAGGCTGTCGGCGCTTTTCGGCAAAAATACAGCGATAGGCTTTTTCATGTCATCCGACCTGCTGCGGATGGAAAGACTCAGCCTTTTGGAGCATTGCTCCCAGTCGCCGAAACTCAGTTCTCTTTCCTCATCCCTGATGGCCGTTTTGTACCTGTACTGCAAAAGCGTGTCCTCAAAGTACTCCAAAACATTTTTTTTCATTCAAATCAGCCTCCATTTTTAAGTGTGGCGATAGACTCAAACAAACGAAACGCACGATCAAATGATTTTATATTATGACTGCCTCAATATTTCCGGAAACGCTCTTGCCTTTGCGCGACAATTTCGGTTGGGCTCAATCGTCGCCATTTCCTCAACGAGCTTATCAGCTCCGTTTTCAGATCCGGCAACAACTCCTCAGGCCTTCTTTCCGGTATGATTCTGTCGATTATCTCCAACTTAAGCAAGTCATTCGGCGTCAGCTTCATGACGAGCGCGGCTTCCTCCGATCGGGAGCTTTCCTTCCATAAAATTGAAGCGAATCCTTCCGGCGATAGGACGGAATACATGCTGTTCTCGAGCATCCATACCTCGTTGCCCATCGCCAAAGCCAAGGCCCCGCCGCTTCCCCCTTCACCGATGAAGATGGCAATCAAAGGCACTTTCACTCGGCTCATGACCAGCAACGATTCGGAGATGGCATCTCCTATTCCGCGTTCTTCCGACTCGACATCGCAAAAAGCCCCCGCAGTGTTGATGAAGGTAATGATTGGGCGGTTAAACTTATCCGCTTGGCGCATCAATCGGATCGCCTTCCGATACCCTTCTGGATGCGGCGATCCAAAGTTCCGATAGACATTCTCCTGCACATCATGCCCTTTCTGGGTACCGATAATGGTAACCGGCCTGCCATCAAGGCTGGCGATACCGCCTACAATCGCAGGATCATCACCGAAACGCCTGTCCCCGTGGAATTCGATGAAGTCCTCAAAAATGCCATCAATCACCTCTAAGGCCGTCAAGCGTGAAATGCTCCTTGCCCCCTTTATGATTTGCTGCACATCATTCATCTTCATCACCCACTTCTCCAGGCTCATGTAATGCCAATATATGCTGCAATGTTTTCCTTAGATCTTTTCTGATGACAATTTTATCGATGAAGCCATTCTCCAGTGCTTTTTCCGCTGTCTGAAAACCTTCCGGTACTTTTACTTTGATGGTCTGTTCGATGACCCTTTTGCCGGCAAAACCCACCGTGGATCTTGCTTCAGCCAGAATGATATCCCCTTGCGTCGCAAAACTTGCGGTCACCCCGCCCGTCGTCGGATCCGTCAGTACGGCGATATACAGGAGCCCCGCATCGCTATGGTTGGATACCGCTATGCTCACTTTGGCCATCTGCATCAGAGACATGATGCCTTCCTGCATTCTGGCTCCACCGGAAGCTGTGAAGACGATGATCGGCAAGCGTTCTTCGGTCGCACGTTCGAATACCTGCGTAATCTTCTCACCGACAACTTTCCCAACACTTGCCATGATGAAATTGGAATCCATCACGCACAAAGCGACCCTTTTCTTATCGATGGCAGCCGTTCCGGTAACGACAGCCTCATCCAAACCTGTTCGCCATTTGGCATCCTGCAATTTTTCATCATAATCCGGAAAATCTAAGGGATTTTGAGTAGGCATGACCGTGTTCCATTCATCAAAGGTGCCTTCATCAATGATCAGGCTCAGACGCTCACCAGCCGTAATCCGATAATGATAGTTGCAGTGCGGACATACCTTCGCCTTTCCCAAGGACTTGCTGTAAATGATCGTTTGGCACTGGGGACATTTTTCCCATAAGCCGACTGGAACGATGGGATTCCGCCCGTCATTTTCATCAGTAGCGCGCTTTATGGGAAAGAGATGGCGGTTGCGAAATGATTCCATATTATCACCTCTTTTTTTGCGATCTGAATGGCGTGCAAGGAAACAAATAAGGGTTGAGGTTGGATGTTGCTGCTGTTGATGGATTTTTGGATGAAATTTTTGATGGAGTCGTCGCGCGGTGTTCCGCGATAGTTAAGGTGGGGTAATTTGACTTCGCTTTGAAGACAAGTTGTGGGTGAAAGTTTGGAGGTAAGAATCAGCTGGTGATGTCTATTTCCGCGTTCGTTGCGGTTGTAAACAATCTATTAAGAGGGAATTGCTGAGATGGTTAGGATACTGAATCTATTATTACGATGAATGCAAAAGAGGAAATTTATACTGGTATATGTCTACTTGAATTCTAACACATTTCCCTTATTTCTTAAACTCTTATTGCCTATTACTACCCAAAAGATTTATTCTTGATGAATGCCGCTGATCCAGTCCAGCACAAAAAAATGTGCCACCTCATTCATGATCAAAGTCACGCGAATGCGGTGGCACTTCCTCCAAAACTTTAGTAGAGGTCCCTTTGCTCCCAAGTGATATTATTCTGACTATCAATGGTAATCTTGGTATAGCTTCCGACTGTGTAGACATTCGGTTTCAGGATCAACCCCGGAAAATCAGCTCCGAAGAACAAATCCTGGTAAGTATTTGATGGATGCTCGTGTCCGAAAATACCCTGCACTTTCTCAAGGTTGGGGTTTGAGTTCAACGCGTTCAGCACGATTTGGTTGAACGCATATGCGGTAGGCCCATCGTAATTATTTCTGAGATAATTGTGGGGAGCCGTGTGCGCCACAATGAGAGCCAACGGACTGGTGGTGCTGTTCAGTTGCCCCGCAGCCCAATCCAATTTCGTCCGGAATCCACTGCTTTCTACACGGTTCGTATCCACGTCCAAGAGCAGGAAGCTGATGTCCCCAAGCGAAATCTCCTGGGCATAGCTGAACTTGTTATTATCGATAGTTGTCCTCGTGTTATAGCCGAACATGGTTGCCACTGATGCGTAGGTAGTGTTGTCAAAATCATGGTTCCCCGGCACAAACAGTTTGGGCAGGGAGATACTGTTCCAGGCGGCCAGGAACGAATTCCAATCGGAAGGTCCGGCAGTCCCATCGCCCAAATGCAAAACAAAATCCGGCTGATCCGCATTCGCAATTGTCGCAAAGGATTGCATTCTTTGCGTACGTTCCGAGACAGTCGGCGCCGTCACAAAGGTGCCTTCCGCTGTCATCCATACGCCTTGTTCCTCAGCAGCGACGATGCTGCTTCTGGAGAGGGTCGCCTCTTCGAGGGAAGCTATGCTTGTTTCCAAAGAAAGATGTGTATCGGCGATGGCGTAGATCACGTACGTATCGTCTGAATAAGTCCCCACCAGAACAATCTCTTCGACCGGAGCCGTGGTTACCCGTGCTACTTCCACTCTGCCCGTTTCCACACCGTTCGTGTAGGTAACGTCGTACGTCACCGTATCGTAGCCGTCAACGCCGTACTGTTGGATCACCCTTTCACCCTTCGGCAAGGTGGCATCCTCCTGCTCGAACGTTTGGTAGGCCACTACCTGCTCTACTGCGGTTGTCCGTTCTGTCACGACCAGATCAGGCCCTACCCGGACGATCTCATCAACCGGTGCCGTAGTTATCCGCGATACTTCCACTCTGCCCGTTTCCTCGCCGTTCGTGTAGGTCACATCATACGTCACTGTATCGTAGCCGTCAGCTCCAGCCTGCTCGATCACCCGTTCACCCGCCGACAAGCTGGCATCCTCCTGTTCCAGCGTTTGGTAAGCAACAGCTTTCTCTGTAACGGTTATCCGCTCCGTCACGATCTGCTGAGTCCCCACTCGGACGATCTCATCGATCGGCGCCGTCGTCACCCGCGAAACCTCAACGCGGCCCGTTTCTACGCCGTCCGTGTAGGTCACCTCATACGTCACCGTATCATAGCCGTCAACGCCAGCTTGGATTATTTGTGTTTCACCAGCGGGGAATGTATTGTCCAACTGCTCGATTCGTGCGTAACTGACTTTGTTTGTGGTCAACGTTTCTGTTCTGACTTCCGTTACCGGAAGCTCATAGCCATATATCTCGATTTCGACATAGTGGTTCCACCCGGTCACAGTGCTGCCATTGGAGTAAAATCTTGCATACTGGGCGTTCACCGCATTGAAGGAAATCATCTTCCCGGAACTCGATTCTTTATATTCACTGTCCATCCCCACACCCAAGCCCGCGCTGCCGTCCTTGTCGTTATTAAAAACGGTCACCGCACCGCTGGAAAAGGTTGGGTCATTCGAGAGCTGCACGATCACATCCCGGTAGGTTCTGCCATCACTAAAATAATGCCATAATTTGATGGCGTAGAGCTCATGGGCTGCGCCCAGATTCAGCTGTACCCAATGCAAGCCCGGAACCGACTTCGCAGCTTTGCTGGAATTAGTCGTCAGGCCGTCGGTTATGTACGGGATGCCGGAAAAGGTGATAGAACTGCTGATTGTGCTTGCCGGTGCCAGGTTTACTGTTGGCACCACCTGAATTCCAACGCCGTACACTTCGATTTCGACATAGTGATTCCACCCGGTCACATTGCTCCCGTTGGTGTAAAATCTTGCATAACGGGCGTTCACGGGATTAAAGGAAAGTGTCTTCCCGAAGCTCGATTCTTTATATTCACTGTCCGTCCCCACACCCAAGCCTGCGCTGCCGTCACTGTCGTTATTAAAAACGGTCACCACACCGCTGGAAAAGGTTGGATCATTCGAGAGCTGTATGACCACATCCCGGTAGATTCTGCCATCACCAAAATAATGCCATAACTTGATGGAGCTGAGCTGATGGACAGCGCCCAGATCCAGCTGTACCCAATGCAGGCCCGGACCCGCTTTCGCAGCTCTGGCCGTACTGCTCGTCTGACCATCGTTAATGTACGACATGCCCGAAAAGGTGACAGAGCTGCTGATTATGCTTGTCGGTGCCAGGTTTACCGTTGGCTCCGCCAGCAAAGCGAGTTCGCCGATTCCATTGATTGGATTCGTTGTTGTGGTTTTGTTTAAAGGACCCGACGTAGCCGCATGCACTTGAACTGTTCCTAAACCAATTGCAAACAATGAAAATAATAGAAATAATTTTAACCAGTTTATTCGCTTGAAATCATTCATTTTTAAACATCCCCTTCAATTGCCTAGCGACAGAGAGACCGCTTTCTCAAAAAAAGTTCGTTGCCAAAAGAATAGAGTGATATTTGCAGGAACCCCCCCCTCCAAATCAGGTTGTGCGCAGCTTGAATTCTGCAAAGCTACGGATATTTTGGCTCTTATACTAACTTGGCGAGATGATGTCAGGACGAAAATACGTTGGCTCTAACGCAATCAGGTGGCTTATTCTGCTTGGATATGCCGGGTCAAGGATCCGAATTGCCTTTTGGTTCCTCGGAGCATGTGCCAGCGAAAGTAGGATGTGAAAAGTAGGATGTGGCGGGATTCTGTTCGGTTTTTCGGATGAGGGATGATACGGTATGGCGTGGGATGAAAATGTATGGCGGAATGATAGAATGTCGTGGATGATGATGTATGGCGCGGGATGAAAAGGTGTCGTGGATGACGGAGCGAGTGGTGTTCTTGCTGATTTTCACCGTTTTGACGAAAAAGCAGCCTCATGAACGGAGCATGTCTTATAATTGCATTGTACTACACCCTTTCTCTGCAATCCAATTCTATGCTACGGCCGGGGACAAAACTGTAACCTCCGGCCAGTTTTCTTTTCATCGGAAATCACGCTCTCCTCCGGTGAACGGTTCTTTCGCCGGAGAAGAACCCCCAACAAGCCTATCACCTCCGGACAGCCAGGCTTCGCCGAACTTAAGCTACCCGAAAATTAGTCAGCTCCGGCCAAGCATTTCTTCATCGAAGTTGCCGGAGTTGCCCAAATGTAAAAATAGCCTGGAAACACTGTCACAATTCAGTGTCTCCAGGCTATTTATTTTTCCAGCGCGTCCATGCTTCTCTGGCACCAACATAGAGCAGGATACCGAGGGCTGCGCCCGAACCGTCGATGAGGACATCCTTCAGCAGCGGGCCACGGCCGGGCACGAATACTTGATGGAATTCATCGCTGATGGCATACGCCACACAGAGCAGCAAGCTCGTACGCCTCTGTTTCCAGGCGGTCGCGGTGGAGGCCTCGTTCTTCATCGCATGCGAAACCAGAAAACCGAGAATCAGATAAGCGATGAAGTGGGCGGATTTCCGCATCAATCGGCCAGCGTAGGCAAAGCTGGTGTCCTGCACGAAATCAACGAATAGGAACAAGCCGATTGCCAGCACCAAAAAAATAGCGGTTCCGCCGATGATCCAGCGCTTTTTGATGCCAAAAAGCTTCGGTTCATCCTCCTGCGTTTCCAACAGATAGATCAGCAGCAAGATGCCTGCCATAAACACGACCGTCCCCTGTGCACGCGTAAAATACGCGATGAATGCAGAAAGCTGATTGAGCGCGTCCGCGAGGAAGCGTGTCACGCTTCCGCTTAAAACGATGGACTGGTCCGCCGGCTGCGCCGAAAGGATGAAGATGACAATCATCCAGGCAATTACCGGCAGCCAATCGTAATAGCGTCGCTCCTTTTTCACCGGCAGCGCCTCCTTTCGATTCCGATTGAATGTTCCTTTCAGTATATCAGAAAGCTGCCTGCCGTTGTAGTCCGTCGGCCGAATATTTTGCGCTCTGGCGTTCTCTCCTCCGGTGAGCGGCGGGCTCGTCGCAGGTGGTGCCGATTTGTGCGGCTGTCCTCCGGGGAAGCTTCCCTCGCCGGAGTTGGTGCGTCACTTCCCAAGGTTACCTCCGGGGACGCACGGCTTCGCCGGAGGTGGGCTGCCTTCAGCGGCCGGAGCAGCCGGCCAGGCATGCATGCTTTCTCACACAAAAAAACAATCTGCACCATCACAATCTTAAGTGATGGTGCGGATCGTTTTTTATTACTGCGTCTCTTCGGAACCAGCCACATAGTAAAACAACTCAAAAGTGAATGTACCGCTGAAAGACTCCTCGGCAAGCTTTTCAAACCCAAAAGAATAGATATTCCAGATGCGGTCTAATCCCTCGAGTCTTTCGACTAGCCTCTGCATGTTGCCAGCAGTGTTGCTTGTCATTTCAACTGCGTAAGTGCTCTTCATGTAACTTTCATCAAGTCCTTCGATCGGTTGAGGTTCACCTACACGTGCTATCTGTTGCACAATGACGTTCTCCTCAGCAGCGGTCTGTTCCAGAATGACCAGCTGTTGATTAACCTTTTCGCCTTCAGGTAAAAATCCCCAGGTTTCTTCATATTTTTGCCTGTAGTCATCCAGCAAGGTTTGTTCTGGTGGATATTCGGCCTTCAAGCGCGTTTGTTCATTTACCTGTTGCGCTACAAGATCAGCTTGCGCCTTAATCGGATCGAGAAAATACACTTGACCGAAAATGAAAGTCGCCAGAACCAGCAGCCCCATCACAAAGGCCAGTACAAATGACATGCGATTCCATTTCAGCTTCATGAAAGAACCTCCTCTCTCAAAGCTGCTTCATCAAGTTGCAGCCAGAGCTCAACCGTCGAACCCGCTCCATCCAGTTGATTTTCCATGCGTATGAATTGAACATCGGAGACATACACCAGTGCTTTGAAATTTTCGACAACTTCGGAAATCTCCGTAACCGTCAAGCCTTCCAAAACTAAGGTGATTTGATTCGTTTCATTCTTATTTAAAATGGTCACATGCTGTTCCCCATTTGGAACTTGTTCAACGATTGCTTTTGTTACGTAGGACATTGGATATTGCTTCGCTTCAAAAGTGGCTTTATTTTCTGCCACTTGTTCCGTCAAGTGCGCGTATTCTTGCATTTGCCGTGAAACCATTAGCTGTTCTTCCTCGGCTTGAAGCCACTCCTGGTCACGCATTTCCGCTTTTGTGTAATACGCTTGCGCTGAGAAGAAATAAATGCCTACAAGAACAAGCAGGAAAAGGAAAGCACCGCCCAGCACATAAGGAAGAAAGTTTCTCTGTTTTTTCTCAAAAAAATTGACTTCAAACATGTTAGTTTTCCTCCTGTACTTGTTTTCTGGTGCGCTTCACTTTTTTCTGAGCATCCTTCTTCGGAGCGGCTGCATGTTTCTCTTTCGATGCAAGCCCGTATAACGGCAAAAATTTGGAACTGATTTCTTCAGAGGCCTGCAGAATATGAATCGGCAGGAAAAAGCGCTGGGATAATTGCTCCCTTACTTTTTCCAGATAAGGAAAATCGCCCGTCAAAAATATGTCCGTCACTCCACCATGGCCGTTCATCACAGAATAGCGATAAAACTCCAGCAATCGTTCCAAAACATCCAGCACATCCGTGATTGCCTCTTCAAAAGAGTCTTGATCATCCTTCCAGATCCATTCGCCTTCTTTGGTCACATCCCATAAGTCAACCAAGCGGGCCAATCGCGAATGGCGGGAAAATTTGGGCAGGTTTTGATGAAAAACCATGATTGTATGATCCACAGGACTCCATTGCAGCACCATCACATGCTTATCGGGACTCTGTTGCAAGTCATTTTGTTGCAGGATGGTCCGGTAAAGGCACAGTGAAGAAATATCCGCTGAGACTGGATTCAAGGTTACCTTTTGCAATAAGGATTCGTATTGAAAAATGACTTCTTGCGGATAGAGCATCAGCAGAATGGTCTGCTCCATATCACCAACTTCAAGCAACTCAAAATGAAAACGCGTCTCCTTAAACGGGGAACGGATCAGCTGGCCCATATGCAGCGCGACGTAAGCCTTGATTTCTGAAGGTGCCAGCTGTGCCGGTATTTTTTCTTCACGCACTATGACAAAATCGTCCGGCAAGAGGATGGCTGTTTGCGCATTTTTCCATTTTTTTTCGGTCACTAATGCGTTCAAGCGATTTTCAAGCAATGAAGGATTGATGACTCTCCCTTCATGAAGGATTTCGGTATCAAACAGGATCTCGTTTTGTTCCAGGACTGTGCGGGATTGCGCATCCATGACCAAATAGCGGATCCGTCTTTCCAAAAATTCAAAATAAAGCAATGGTTTTTTCTGAAATAACATAACCTACCTCCTTTCATATCCGAAACACAATCAGCGATCCCACTCAGCTAAGGAGTGAAAGATACCACTGAATGATCGTTTCTCCATAATAAAAAACAGTTACTGCAGCCAGACTGATATAGGGACCAAACGGAATGGTCATTTTTCGATCGCCGCCTTTTAGCTTCATGATGATCATCCCAGTGATTGCTCCGTAAAGCGTGGCCAAAAAGAAAAGCAACAAAAAATGATAAGGTCCGAAAATAAAGCCCAATAAAGTGAAGTATTTCAGATCACCTGCACCCATGCCTCCATTAGATACGAGGATAATCACAAACACTAAACCAAACGCCAGACCGGCTCCCATTAAGGACTCCCATAGAGAAGGCTGCGGGTACAGGATGCGCAGACCCACAAAAAATGGCGTGAAAAACAAAAGTAACTTATTTGGGATTTTCCTGTAGGCCAAATCCGATACCGTGATCGGAATGATGAGCGCAATCAGCAGCAAGCCCAGAAACGTTTGTTCATTCCAACCATAGCGATAGAAAGAAATGGCCGCCAGGATCCCGGTCGCCAGCTCCATGATTGGGTACAGAAGCGATATTTTCTCACTGCATTGACTGCATTTCCCTCTTTGGCGCAAAAAAGACCAGACAGGAATCAATTCTTTCCAAGTCAAGGTACGCTGGCACGTGTCGCAATAGGAACGCGTTTGAGCCAAAAACGTCCCGTTCGGCACCCGCAACCCCACCACATTAAAGAAAGATCCAAATACCAAGCCGTAGATGAAAAAAACTATGGTTACGATTGTATGCATGAAAAAACTCCTAGTAAGCAAGAAAGACTCCACGAAGGAGTCTTTCTACATATTTGAATGGGTGTTGATTTTTTATGTGTTAGTTAGATCCCTCTGTTCCCACTTACTTAAGGTGCTATTTTTTAGCGGCTATTTCGTATTGTTTACCAGTTTTTGTGACCGTATAAACTGGTGCATCATCTTCTTGTTCTTCAAGAAATCCATCTGTAATTAATTTATCAGTATCTACAGGTAATGTTCCTCCTTGTAGTTCATACATTTGAGCAGCATCCATAACTAACTCTTTTTGAGCATCTATTGTATCTTCTTCAGCACCATCTATCACATTCCCAATCAAAGGAATTGAAATACCCACGATAAGTCCCAAGATTACAATAACCCCTAGTAATTCAACTAATGTGAACCCGCCTTCTTTTTTCAACAACTGTTTGATTTTATTTCTCATATTCTTTTCCTCCGTTTTTTATTCTATTTTTGTTACTGTTTGTTTATTAAAAAAACTCACTTCTTAAACCAACAGAAGTTTATTTCTATTTCAAATCATACAACAATTATTTTGCACATGCAATATATTCAGCTCTAAATTATCCAAAAGTTTCAAACATGCTGAACATCGGTACAACGATGGAAAGTACGATGACACCTACGACTCCTGAAAGGAAAATAATCATAATAGGTTCGATCAATGCTTGCATTTTATCGGACGCCTCCTGCACTTCCTGATCGTAGATTTCCGAAACTTTTTTCAGCATCTCATCCAACTCCCCGCTCGATTCCCCGACTTGGATCATCTGAATGATCAACGGCGGGAAAAACCAATGATCGACCATCGGCTTCGCCAGCGATTCGCCTTGCTCGACATCTTTTTGCGCCTGCAACAGCACATTTTCAACCACACGATTTCCCACTACTTTACTGGTAACTTCGATGGCCTGCAGAATCGGGACCGAACTGTTGATCAAAGAACTCAGTGTCTGCGTCATCCGCGCCAACAGCGTTTTCTGGATGAACATCCCCAAAATAGGGACCTTCAGCTGCAGCACATCGAACACGTAAGCGACTTGCTCTTTTTTCCCAAGCTGAATGATGACTGCCGCGAGCAAGCCCATCAACAAGAGCACCATCCACCAGTAATACTGAAGCAAGCCGCTCAATGTCAGGACCATTCGGGTGATTGCAGGTAATTCACTGCCCATGGAGGCAAACATATCCCCGAATATCGGCACGATGAACACCAACAGAAAGGCTGTGATGAGGAAGGCCAATACCGATACCACAAGCGGATAGGTCATGGCTGTCGAAATTTTTTGTTTGATACGGTGCTGCTTTTCATAGTAGTCGGCCATTTGTTGGAGCACTTCCTCCAAACGCCCGCTTACCTCGGCTGAGTGGATCATATGAATCAATAAGTCAGGAAACAATTTCGGCTTTTTGGCCATCGCTTCAGACAAGGCCACGCCTTCGCGTATTTCCTCCGATAATTCCTCCAATGCTTCTTTGAGTGCTAAGCTTGTCGATTGGGCGGCAAGGAGATCCAACGCATCCACAAGTAAAATGCCTGCGTTCATCAAAGAGGAAAACTGTCTCAGAAATACAATAAAATCCTTTGATTTCAAAGAGGTACGAAAATTGATGTCCTTGTTCAAGACAGCGTTCAGCGCATCCACTTCAAAGACGATCAGGTCCATATGTCTGAGTTCATTCAGGGCTTCTTTTTTATTAGTGCCCTCTATTTTCCCCTTCATCAGTTTTCCATCTCTAGTTTTGGCTTTGTAGGCAAAAACGGCCATCCTTACCCTCCTTCCTTATTCAACGATTTTTTTCTTCTACTATATTAATAGATGCGACCGGCTGATTATTTCTTCTTCGACGAGCCGCTTGATGCTCATCTCCATGGTGTGCATCCCTTGATCAAGGGATGTCTGCAGCACATTGGGGATTTGATGCATTTTTTCAGCCCGGATCAAATTCTTGATTGCTGGATTGTTGACCAACATTTCGGTTGCTGCCACGCGACCGTCAGACTTCTTGGTCGGCAGTAGTCGCTGCGACAAGATGCCCAAGAGCACATTCGCCAACATCAAACGGATCTGATCCCTTTGCCCTGCTGGGAAAACATCAATCATCCGTTCAATGCTGCCGGCTGCATCCGAGGTGTGCAACGTCCCCAAAACCAAATGCCCCGTTTCTGATGCCGTGATGGCCGTGGAGATGGTATCCATATCACGCAACTCCCCCACCAGAATGACATCGGGATCTTGGCGCAGACTTGCACGCAGACCTTCTTTGAATGATAAGGTATCGAATCCGACTTCCCTCTGTTCAATAAGAGATTGCTTATGCATATGCAAGTATTCGATGGGGTCTTCCAAGGTAATGATGTGTCGGTTCATCGTTTCGTTCACATAATCGATCAGTGCCGCCAAAGAGGTGCTTTTCCCGCTGCCAGTTGGACCCGTCACTAAAAAAAGTCCGTGTGGTTGTTGAACCAATTTTTTCGCGATGGCGGGAAGGCCTAGGCTTTCCACACTGGGAATTTCTTTGGAAATGATCCGGAAAGCAAGCGAAAGCGCACTGCGTTGATAGAACGCATTCACCCGGAATCGGGCAATGTCAGGGATGCCATAAGAAAAATCAATTTCCCGTTTCTGTTCCAGCGTCTCCCACATGTCCTCGCTCAGGATAGTTTTCGCAAACTGTTCCGTATCCTGAGGCGTGAGGGGAGCTTGTTTTTGGGGAATCAGCTTTCCATCCACCCGGAAGACCGGTGCAGAACCTACGACAAGATGGACATCAGAGGCATTTTTTTCATAGGCGGCTGTCAATATCGTATCGACTTGTTCCATTATTTCCGCCCTCTTATTCATTGATTGAAGCAACCCGCAACACCTCTTCCAATGTGGTCTTGCCCGCTTTCACTTTTATCAAGCCATCGTCAACCAAAAAGCGGATACCTTGCTGCTTGATATGTTGCTTGATTTCCTGGATGGACGCCTGATTCATCATCAGCTGCCTTATTTCTTCCGTGATCACAATCAATTCATGGATGGCCATCCGCCCACGGTATCCGGTATGACGGCAAACATCACAGCCTCTGCCGAAGGTGATCGTGTCGATTGTCTGGTTGCGCCGCTCAAATATTTCCCGTTCGACCGGCGTTGCCTCTCTGGTGTCGGCACAATCTTTACAGATGGTTTTGACGAGCCGTTGCGCTACGACACCACTCAAGGCAGATACAATCAAGTAGGGTTCAATCCCCATATCGAGCAAGCGGGGAATGGCCTCAATGGCGCTGTTGGTATGCAGCGTGCTGAACACCAAGTGACCCGTCAGAGCCGCACGCACACTGTTCTCAGCCGTTTCTTTATCGCGGATTTCCCCCACCATGATGATATTTGGATCTTGACGCAAGACGGAACGCAATCCGGTCGCGAAGGTCAGTCCGATCTGGGCATTGACTTGGACTTGGTTGATGCCCTCGAGTTGATACTCAACCGGGTCTTCGATCGTGATGATATTACTTTCTGGATGGTTCAATTCATTGATGGAACCGTACAGCGTAGACGTTTTTCCTGAACCTGTCGGACCTGTCAACAAGATCAATCCCGAAGGTTGGGCAATCAATTCCCGATAATCGGCTAAAATATCACCCTCCAGGCCGATATCCTCCACTTTTCTGAACATATTGGACATATCCAATACCCGCAAGACAATTTTTTCACCAAAAACGGTCGGCAAGGTAGCTACACGCAAATTCACCCGTTTACCCAAAACGGTTGTGCTGATACGCCCGTCCTGGGGCAGACGTGTCTCCGTAACGTTCAGTCCCGCTATGATTTTGATCCGAGCAACCAAAGCGTTCATCAAGGTTTTCGGCAAAGGACGTTCATTCCGGAGCAGGCCATCCACGCGATAGCGGACGGATACTTGACGTTCGGTCTGATCCAGATGAATATCAGATGCCCGCAGCGATACGCCTGTTTCCAGCAGTTGATTGAAGATCCTTACTGCTGGAGCATCTTCCCCCTCAACGTACTCAATACTCACTTCTTTTGAGTCGTATAAGCGGTTGATTGTCTGCAGCAAGTCATCCCGTGTCGCTATCACCGGTCTGACGGCATAGCCAGTGGA
This sequence comes from Trichococcus pasteurii, assembly GCF_900112935.1. Classification (GTDB taxonomy): domain Bacteria; phylum Bacillota; class Bacilli; order Lactobacillales; family Aerococcaceae; genus Trichococcus; species Trichococcus pasteurii. Next base: position 25,243 of record NZ_FONM01000007.1, on the reverse strand, counting down.
AAATTCCAGCTCCTCAATGGCATAAAAGTCCAAGGGATCATTCATTGCCACAATCAAGCGGTTATGCTCTTTTTTGATCGGGAGCAATAATTTCGACCGTGCAAAATCTTTTGATATCAGCTCCACTACAGACATATCAATCGGATATTGGTACAAGGACACACTTTCTAGTTTCAATTGGATTTCCAGTGCATCCAGCAGTTGTTTCTCGGTGATGTACCCTTGATCAACCAACAGATCCCCTAGTTTTCCGTCCTGCTTTTTCATGCTGAGTGCTTCCACAATCTGCAGTTCCGTTATGAGACCCGCTTCTTTCAATAAATCCCCTAATTTTTTCTTCTTAAAATCCGCCACGCTATCCCACCTTTCTGCTAGTTTTCTATGATTGGCTCTGAGCTGATGATAGCTTCCGGCTCCGGATCAGCAGCAGGCGCCGTAGATCCGAACGGAAAGCCAGTTGTGTTGATGGCCGCATATTTGAGGCTCGCACCATCGTTCGCCATTTCAAATTTTTCCGCGATGACTGTACCATTTATGGCAGCATTCGATAAGGTTACATTCCCATTTGGTGCAATAAGCATCATATTGGATGAACCTTGTCCGTTATACCCTGTATGATTGACATTCTGATTATCCGTAAAAACTACGCCATTTATAGTCGAACCGTTTATATTGAGAGGCCCCTTATTTCCCAAGACTATCACGTGGGCATTCATCTTTGTAATGTCATTAAAATTGGGCGTAGGGCCCTTATATATAAACACGAGCTGATCACTCGTTCCGGGATTATTGATGTATGATGTATGATTGAATGCCATTTTACCCGTTACAACCATTGTGATTGTGCCTTCTCCAACGATATTGAGTGACCCTGACATGACCGATAAATCATCTACCAAAATGGTATGATTCCCACCCATTGGATCAATCGTCAACGTTTTTCCCGACCCAACTATTATATCGTTGAATGAAATGTTGTCTGAAACATCAAGCTTGTAGGTATCAAGCATCCAATTATTCAGGAAAAGATTTCCATTATCAAGAAGCTTGTACGCGTTCCATTTATCATATTCGATAGTTTTGTCAGGTAATTTTTTAAAACCTGCAGTGTTTTCACTAAGTATCGTCGCATTCTTCAATACACTTGTATAATCCTGAAAATAGCTATTGCTATCCCATGCGTTGCCTTTAGCTACCAATTTGGGGAAATTAACATAATCTTTCGGATACTTTAGCAACCGCTCGGCTGAAATCGTATTGGAGTAAAATAGCGTGTTTGACTTCAAATTGGGCCAGCCATCTATTGTGAATCCGCCATTTTGTGTAGAGTTAGTATATATATCACCTTGTATGGTACCACCGGAAATTTTAATCTTTCCTTGAGACAGCAAAGCCGCATTGGCAGGGAGTGTCGGTAACCCACCGCCGCCCCCGGTATTTTTATTGACCCAGGTCACAGTGAATTGTTTGGTGACGGTTCTTTTTTTCCCATCCACTTCTCCAATGGAAGTGAGGGTGTAGTTTTTTGAGTCGTTTTTCGCTGTGGTGATTTTGGCAGTAGGGTCGCTACCGAACTGTTCCCCGAAATCAACAGAGGACTGTCCATTTTTTGAGGTTACAATTGTCGACACATGATCATAGAAGGAGCTCTCTGTTGCATCACTTTCATAAGCGCCCAACACTTCACTCTGAATCTCTTCATAAGCTGCAACAGCTCCTGCCTCTGCCACATAATAAGCTGATGTATCATCGCGGTTGGCATCACTCAGGCGATAGCTGCCGAGTGTGAGTGCTCCGATTGAAACACCAAGTACAGACAGCACAAGAAGCACCATTAATGTCAAAACCAGGCCACTGCCTTTTTCGTCCTCCCGGAGATGCTTGATTCCCATCCCATCCACTCACCTTCTGAAATAAATCGTAGTTTTATATTCTTTTGGCTGGCTATTCATTTCTGACAAACTTTTCAACACGATTTTGACGCTCTTTGTTTCAGCATCGGGAATGACAACGAAATCCTCAACGTCCTCTGCCAAAACCTGATCATTATTTTTCACAAGCTGTGCGCCTTTTTGGCTGAATGCCTCAGCACCAACAGTCAAAATGGCATCCCCTGATTCTGATTCTGATACCGTTATATCATCAAATGGCGCCTTGCGCACTTCTCTGGAAATGACAGAAAGCGTGTAAGCGAAATCATTTGATTGACGTGCGGAATAAGATTGCGTCAGATATTGCTTTTGGCCAAACAGGTGAACAGCCCCCACCAATGAAAGCACAACAGAAAGCAGCGCAATACTGGCCAACAACTCCACGAGAGTCATCCCTGACTCGTTCCGTAGATTAATCTTCGAGCTATTCTGCTGTACGAAACGACAGCCGCGTTTCCATTTGTGCATGAACTTTTCCTTCCTTGGAAACCGTCACAGTTCCTATGTAGAGTGTCTCACCTGATTTGACCAATCCTGTTTTAATCTGAAATCCTGAGTTGGTGCCCGAACTTTCCGTTTCCATTAGACTCTTTGTTTTTTCCACACTCTCTGTCTTTGAATAGTAGGTAAGTAATTCGATTTGTTCTTGTGCAATAAAAGTTGCCTCATTGACGGTATCGGTCTGATTATTTATTTTTGCTGCTTGGATAAAAAAAGATAAAAAAGTTGTGATGATAAGCGACAGAAGCAGAATGGATGCCAACACCTCGACGAGCGTCATACCCTCTTCTTCTGATAACATACCCTTCATTTGTTTCCTATACCAACATTTCATGGTCTTCTTCCCTCTTTGGAAATATATTTATAAATACGGACCGCTTTCCCAATCTCAAAATGCAACAATTTTGTTAAAAATGTTATTAATGAGTATATTATCTTGCCGGTTGACTGTCAATGATATTGAATTCATGCAAAATGGTGTTCCCCTGCGTTAGAGTATACAGCCCCCATTTAACGACAAGACTATTCACAAATATGATGGTAAAATGGTCGTTAAGACGTATATTGACACGGAGGTTATCATGAAAAACAATGGAACAGAGCAAAAAAGCCTATTGGATGAAATTGCCTATTTAAAACGTTTGAACAAGGAACTGATCAGTCAAGTATACCAAGATGATTTCTCGAAATTCCCGTGGTTGGGAAACCTGGGACAGTGGTTTTGGGATTGTCAAAAAAATATTGTAACTTTCAATCCTTTGAAAGCAAGTGCGCTTGGGTATTCACAGGATGAAGTGCCTGCAGAAACGGGATTCGAATTTTTTACAGAAAAGCTGCACCCTGAAGATTATGACGCTGTGATGGATGAAATGCGTGCGCACCTCAAGGGATTAGTACCTGTATGGGAAGTCAAGTACCGCATTCAAGCAAAAGACGGATCTTGGAAAGTTTTTTATGATCGTGGCAAAGTTACGCAATGGTCAGCCGATCATAAGCCACTGTTCCTTGCAGGAAATGTGTTTGATATAACTGAAGACGAGAACCAGAAACGGGAACTGCTTCATAAATCGACTTTCTGGCGTGCACGGGCAGAAATTGACAGCCTGACCAAGCTGTACACAAGGGCTGCATTGAATGAAAAGTTATCCTCGATTCATCAATACAGTCTTCTGAATAAGAAAAACTACTCTATTTTATTGCTGGATATAGATCATTTCAAAAATATAAATGATACCTACGGCCATTTGGTCGGTGATCAAGTGTTGAACAGAATCGGTCCCGTCCTCCGTTCCAACATTCGTGAAGTGGATATTGCTGCTCGATATGGTGGAGAAGAATTTTTGATTATATTCCCAAATCTAGCGAGTGAAAATGCTCGAATTATCGGGGAACGCATTCAGCAAAGCCTCAAGAATACTGACTTCCCCATCAAGCATGCCTTGACTGTCAGTGCTGGAATCGCCTCAAATCACGAAAAGCAAGATCTGGTGGAACTCTTGGAACTTGCCGACGAGCGTCTTTACCACGCAAAACATACTGGCCGAAATCGTATCGTCTATTCCTGATTGTAGGATAGCCAAAAGGAGTATAAGATTCCTTTTTTCAAATGAATCAAAGTCGTCTCCAGCCTCATTATTCTCCATAAAGAAGTACTTGTTCAATGAATACCGAAACAACTTCAGGATCGAACTGGGATCCTGCGCATGCCCTTAATTCTTGAATAGCTTCTTCCTTTGTTTTGCAATCGGTATAGATACGCCCACTGGTCATTGCATCATATGAATCGGCAACTGCGATGATCCGGGAAGTTAAAGGAATGTCCTCTCCTTTCAATTTTTCTGGATACCCTGATCCATCTACCCACTCATGATGGGACAAGATAATCATCGCAACAGATGCGTATTCATCTACGGACCGAAGAATTTGGTATCCCGATTCAGGATGGCGTTTGATTTGCTCTAATTCTTTTTGAGTTAATGAGGCGTCCTTATTGAGAATTTTTGACGGTATAGTTATTTTCCCGATATCATGCACTAAGGCAGCTTTCTTCACTAATTCCTGTAAGTATGGCTCAAGCCCCATTTTTTCTGCAATTTTTCCGGCATGGTCGGCAACATTTTCTGCGTGAATCGGATCCCATTTCCTTAATAACCTTGGATTCGACTTGATACCTTCAATAATCGAATGCTTGTGCTTCCGGCTTTTGCGCAACTTATCTTCGTACATCAATCTATCTGCTTCCATAATGATGTCTTCAACAGAGTCTTCTATCCCTATCTTTGTTGCAACCCCCAATGAAATAGAAACCCATTCTGACGGGAATCTCCCGGAAATTTTTAAAGTATCACTATTTTTTATTTTGTCAGCAAGTGAAGAGGCAACATCATAAGATGTGTATGGGAGCAACAACACAAACTCATCGCCACCATAACGGACGAAAATGTCGCCTTCCCGTTGATAACTTAGCATTTTCTGTGAAATCGTGCGCAGTAATTCATCCCCTTGATCGTGTCCATAAGAGTCATTGATCAGTTTCAACCCATTCAGATCAACAAAAATGACGCTAAGAGGCAGTTGATAGGGCAGAACCATCGCCTCGGATGAAGATTGGATAAAACTGCGCTGATACATCCCTGTCAATGCATCTCTGTTATGATAGTACTCAAGTTTTTCCCGCGTCATAATCAGATCTGAAATATCGCGTCCTGATGCATATATGCTATTCTCAAAAACTTTCACACGCCACTCATAGTAATGGACTATCCCTTTATGGTTCAGGACTCTGTTGACAAATTTATCAAGCCCGCCAGATTTCACTGACTCACTGATAGCAAATTTTGTGGCATAAACATCATCATTAACGATGATTTCAAAAATACTCTTGCCGATCATCTGCGAATCATTGTAACCCAATGATTCGCGCCATGCCCGATTGATTTTGATAATTTTTCCACCGAATGAAAAAATACAGAATAAATCTTTTATCACTGAGACATAGCGTTGCAGCTCGATATTTTCCTCCCTCAGATTATTTTCTGTTTGCATTTCCAATGAGATGTCCTTATGGGTATCACTCTTAATTACCGAGTCAAGTTTATCCAAGTCATTTTCTTGAAATCCAACTACCATTTTATCCTCCTTTAATTACTTTCCCGGTGCATTCAAATCATTCATGTGTCACGTTTACTGAGCAAATTCACTGCTGTAGGTCACTTTCGTAACGTCTTAAAAAGTTTATGGCACTCTCTTCAGGTAACGGTTTACTGAGAAGATAGCCTTGGATGATATCGCACCCATATTTTTGCAGGTAGGCTTTTTGCCTTTCATCCTCCACACCCTCTGCTACAACGCTTAACCCAATTTTATGGGCCATAGAGATGACATCGGAAATGATCAGGTCCTTTTCAGCTGTATGACTTATCTTATCGATAAAGAATCGATCTATCTTTATAGTATCTATGTGCAGTTCAGCAAGTCTGGAAAAAGAGGAATAACCCGTCCCAAAATCATCCAATGAAATGGCTATATCCATTTTTTTGATTGCCTCTAATGTTTCGTTGATCTGGCTAAAATGGTCGAGCAATACCGTCTCAGTAACTTCGAATTCCAGTGGCTTCTTGACCTTTTCTGATGAAAAGAGTTTTTGTTGCAGATTCTCCACAAAGTCTTCCCGCAGCAATTGAATGCCGGATATATTTACTGCTACACTCGTTTCATGAAAGCCTTCATCCTGGAGTCGTTTTAAAAAGTCACATGCACGCAGCAGAATATGGTTGCCTACATCATAGATCAACAATTTTTCCTCAGCTAAAGCAATAAATTCATCCGGAGCCACCTGGCCCAGATTTTCAATTCGAAGCCTAGCCAGTGCTTCGAACCCAATGATTTTATCTTTCATCAAGTCGAGCTTCGGCTGGAATTCCAGATAAAAAGATTCAGTATCTTTTCCTTCAATGACTTCCCGCAATACTTTTACAATTTTATCTTGCCGTAGGAGTCGTTTCTCCATATCTTCGTTAAAGAAAGCCACCTGATCTGTTGAACTATCCTTGATATGAGAAAGTGTCAGTGTTGCATCCTGCAGAATTTTATCCGTTGAGGTATGTCTATCTTTGATCTCCACTATAGCTATTTGAACAGCCACATACTGACGTTCCGTTCCTACAATAATCGGATCCTCAAAAATGTGCATAAGTTTATCAGCGAAAGCTCTCAGTTCTTGCTGGTCTGCGTAATCTTCAAGCACTAATATAAATCTGTCTCCGTCAAACCTGAAAAATAAGTCATCCGAATCCAATAATGTCCTGACTTTAACTGCAATCTGTTTTAGTACCTCATCTCCATATAAAAATCCGTAGGTGATGTTCAGTGTTTTAAAATTAACGAAATTGAGAAGCAGCACCGCTTTACTTCTTCTGTATGGATTTCGTAGGACTTGATATAGATACTCCGTAAGATATTTGCTGTTTCGAAGGCCCGTAAGTTCATCATAGTAAGCGATTTTGATGTTGGACTTATTTTTCCGATAAGCATAATAGAGGATGCCCCCCGTTATACTAATAACAATTAGTGAGACCGTAGTAGCGTAACGAAGCATTTGAGTAATTTTGGCATCCACTTTATCGGTTGGCCAATGTATCAACAACGACCCTATTTTTTCTTTTTCGACAAATATAGGTACAGAAATTCTAAAGAATGAGGATCCATTTATTTCATCTCTATGCACATCCGATTCATTGCCATCCATTTCCTCACGAATGTCTTTCACATCGATTGTACTGCCTGTATAGTTTGGAAGACTGCTCGCAAGGATTTCGTACTTCGTGTCGACAAAGAATACGTGTTTTACATCTCCCCTGTTTGAAATATCACTTAATAATTTTGTGATTTCAAACGCCCCAATGAAATCCTGGATATTTTCAGCCAGAATCCCTAATTGAACAAATCCACCCGTCTCATCTTTGACATAGCCAAATTTATAATATAAACCATTCTCGGTGTCCGGACGGACGTCTTCCACCAGCATAGTCTGATCGCTCATCATGAAATCATGAACCGGATGTCCTTCAGGTGCTTGCCACCCGATAATTTCTTCATCAGTGCTATTGGTAATGACTCCCTCATTGCTGTACAAATGTATTTCATCCACATTGAACGTTTTGGAAATACTATCCAACACCTCATTATTATCCTTATTTTCAATAAGCATGATGGCTTGACTTGCTATCATTATTTTTTCATCCAAAAGTTCTGTAATGATCTCATATGCTTTGCTTGTGTGAGTCAAACTGTGGGAATAGCTGTTTGCAATTTCTAAAGTCGTCTCTTCAAGCTGACGATACTGTTCATCAATTCGATTTTTGACTGTTAAAGCTGTCAAAATCGAGAAACCTATTGATATTATCAAAAAGGGTACCAAGAAATAGGTTATTTCTACCATCTTTAATTTGTCTCTTCCCATCACTCAACCCCCGATAACACTTATTGCCCTATTTTTTCTGAAACAATCTTGTGAAAAGCGGAGATATCAATTATCCCTTGCTATTCACTTAAATGATTATATCATCTAATGTACAAAACGATAGAAACAATATTGATTATTTGCTTATCGGAATATGGCTTTAAATGCTGAACTGATTTGTTTTTTGTCCAAAATCGAAAAACAGCCACAAAAGTTGTCTTATCAACAGTTGTGGCTGTTTTTTTTAATGGGGTTGCACAGAGGCTGATAGTACGTTAGTTTAAAATCCTTACTTATAACAAACGAAGCTGTCAGTTTTGTTCCACTCAGTGAACCCCCTGTCTTTAATGGGGAAAAGAAACAATAACTTGGTTTCTGCCGCCTTTTTTTGCTTTATACAGCGCCACATCTGCCCGTTTGAGCGTTTTTTTCAAGGTTTCCCCTGTGCGATTGTGCGCCACCCCCACAGATATGGTAACGCTGACCGGTTCGCCTGAAGTTGTGTAAAATTTGCTGTGAGCGACTATTTCCTGCAAATCATGAATGAATTCCTCTGCATCCCTTTGATTTGGAGTGTCGATGATCACGCCAAACTCCTCACCACCGATTCTGTAGAAATCTGTGTCAATAGTCGAAAGCTCATTGAACACCTGCGCCAACTGTTTTAAAAGCAAATCGCCATTGTCATGTCCGAAGCTATCGTTATAGTCCTTAAAATAATCGATATCAACCACTGCCAAAGTTACTGCTTTCTTTTCCCGCTCCACGTATATCAGATCGTTGTTGAAAGTGCGCACATTCTTGAGATCCGTCAGGTGATCGGTACTCGCAGATACGATCAATCTATAAAGATCCGTAATAAAATAGTGCATAACATAAGTTGCAGCATACCCGGAGGTAATCAGAATACTGAATATCCCCAACACGAGTGATTTATCAGCTATCAGATGATTGGTAAACACAATTGTAGGGATCATGGCATAAGTGACCAAGACTAGCAATTGAGTCAGCTCATTCAACTTATCTTGGGTATAGTGGGCTATCAACGGCAATGTGACTGCCAGTAAAATGCTGACGACCAGGTTGATTTGGGCAACATCATTATTGCCCCAGAAAAACCTGATGATCCCTAACAATAGGATACTTGAACTGGTTATTTTCCAATCTATATATTTTGCAGAAAAACAAAACATCAAAAATCTGAAGTCATATCTTATCCCCAGAACAACCGTGGAAAAGCTTAACAAAACGATTCCTACCAGCACTTCCAATAAAATGCATTTGATGAAGTAGGATATTTTCTCATTATCTTGATTTGGCGACCCAAAATTGCTTCTCAAGTAAAAGTAAATAGCAAAAAATATGATCCCAATATTTGCCAGTAGACTAACCATTGTGCACTCCTTACATGCATACCTTAATAGAAACAAGTTATTATTTTTATTCGATTGTTGTTTAAAGTTTGTGTATCCATCACCTCGGAACAAATGTTTGATTTCAGTGACTAACTTCTTTAAAACAGTAATATCTTGCCAATTATAACTTACTTATTTCATATTGTATAATACTAATTTGTTTTCGAAAAAATTAACACAACCAAAGTACAATATTGTATTTTATTTTGGACTTAATTTTTTTTTATTTAGGCCGATACTTTAACTTTAGTTGGTAATTTTATATTTAATTTTACCAAAGAGTAAGCGCATTCGAATAGTCATCCAGTATAATTTTTCTGATTGCTGCAACTGTTTAACCATAGGATTTGATTCAACATATTCTCAATAGTAAATTTTCAGTATTTGTGAAGGGGGAAAGTGAGTGGATGATACGCAAGAGTTGTTAGATGATTTATACATAGTGTGCCAACCAATCATGCTGTGTTCAAATACAACTGTTATCGATGGGTACGAAATTCTATTAAGATCAAAAGAACTGCAACGTTTTCCTGAAAAAACATTCATGTGGTTCATCGAGGAAGAGCAACGCAATTCCAAATTGATGGGTTATTATTCGAGGGAACTGGCAAAAATAATGGATATCCACAGCAACACCAAATTATCACTGAATCTGCATCCCAAACAGTTGCAGCATCCCTCAACCTGGGATTTTCTGGACACTATTTCATCGATGAAAAGGAATGTCTCCATCGAGTTGACTGAGCACTACTGCGAATTTGATCGATCAGATAGAGAGGATTACCTCCAATACTATATCTTAAGACTGAAGAGAAAAGGATTCTCCGTAGCGATTGATGATGTGGGGAGTGGTCAAAATAACTTTGAATTAGTAGCGAGGAACATCCCGAACATCTCCACGATAAAAGTTTCGCTGCTGAAGTTTCGAAATCTGAACGAAGAAGTTCTGTTCAAATTTCTGAACAGTTGGCTTTATTTGTCCGAACATTATCAGCTTAAAATGATTGTCGAAGGCATTGAATCCGAAAGCCTCAGCAATGAGCTTAAAAATTTGGGTATGGTTTATCAGCAAGGCTATTACCATGGGAAAGGCCAAGTATTAGTTTGACCTTTGCGGCCGGTGCAGCCGGCCTAACATTCCTAGGCTTTTGTGCGCTCTCCTCCGGTGAGCAACGCCCTCGTCGTAGTTGGCGCCGTCTGCTGGGGCTGTCCTCCGGGGAGGCTTCCCTCGCCGGAGCTGGTGCATCACGTCCCAGGGTTACCTCCGGGGACGCACGGCTTCGCCGGAGGTGCGGTGCCCTCACAGGCCGGTGCAGCCGGCCTAACATACATCCATCTGATCGAAACCACCAATCACAAAAAGGCAAGAACTCCGACGAAGCCAACGCTCGTCGGAGTTCTTGCCTTTAACAATTTTCAGCTATTCACACATAATGGCGCCCGTGACCTTTTCCGACAGCCCGATAGCTGTTGCAGAGCACCCGATAGACGCGATCTTTGTTTTCCATGCCGCACCAATCGGCCATCCGCGGTGTTGTCACTTTTTCACTCGGAAACAGCAGCCGGAATTCCTCGATATTGTGCACAATCGTTTTTGTCGTCCGCTCCCTTTTTTGGCAAACCGGACAATAGACTGACTTGATGCCATCGTGTCGCACCGCTGATCCGCAAGCAAGGCAAAACAAATCTTTTCGCAATTTTCTGTATTCGATTGTCGGCAACTCCTCCGCAAAGTAGCGCGGATTATGCATTCGAATCAGCGTATCCGCCAAGCGTTGTTGTTCTGGACCGATCTCACCTCTCACCTGCAATTTCTGAAAATAATCTGGAATTTGACTAGGGAGCAAATAATCCGCATTTTCCTGCGCCCCCAGCAAAGTGAATTCAGGATTGGTGTATACAACATAGGCTTCGATCGGCATTTCGATCTTCAAATCGGTAAGCAATACAGTCAATCTTGCCTGGGTCCTTCGCAGCTGGATAGACGGGTTTTCCAGAGTGGCACCGCTTGGTTTCCTGAATGTCAACTGCCCCCAAGTATGGACGCCTTTATAATTTTTTGCCTCGCACAGCAATAGCTTATCGGGGCAAATCACCAACGTGTCTATCTGAAATGAGCAGCGGTTGTGCCTCAATTGAAGATCGTTCAATACCAAACAGCTCGAGTCGAGCGCATCCGTGTGCACATCAAGACCGAGTTCCCCTCCGAAGCCTCCGTCCATATGCAACAAATAATAATGGTCATCCGGACTCAATTTCATGCGCTTGGCCAACGCTTCATAAATGCAGAGCAAGCGCGGTTTCGTGCGTTCTTTGTATGCCATAATCTGATCCTCCTCAAATTGTTGTCACCAATAATCTCTGCAGTCCATCCGCTTTTGCGTTTATTTCTTTTTCGGTGACTTCCGATAAGTGATCTTCCCGCCGGTGGAAAACATCCAAAAAGACAATCACCTCCGAACTCCGCGGCTTCGCCGTAGTTCAGTCGCCCCACCAAGCACCCTCCTCCGGCCAACATTCGCTCATTGGAGTTGAGCTATCCGGCGCAGTCCTCTTCTTCGGCGGGCACCTGCCTCATCGGAGCTGACGCCCTGATACATTACTAATTAAACGCACAAAAAATCCCCAATGAGTATCGTCTCATCAGGGATCGGCTTTTTATTCTAAAATATAGCTATGCTAACAGATTTGCAGATGCTCTTTTTTATGCCCGGGCGGATACCATCACTTTGTTTCTGCCGGTTTCTTTTGCTTGATACAGCGCCATGTCGGCCCGCTTGAGTGTATTTTTCAAAGTTTCACCCTTCTGGCTGTGGGCAACTCCCACCGAGATGGTGAGGTTGATCGTTTCGCCGGCTTGTGCAGCGAAATTTCTGTGGGCGACGGTACTTTTCAGATTATGCAGGAACGCCTCAGCTTCACTTGGACTAAAGTAATCGGCGATCACCCCGAATTCTTCCCCGCCGATTCTATAGAAAGTGGTATACGGGGTCGCCAGTTCGTTGAACATAGCTGCCAGCTGCTTCAGGATGCCGTCACCGCTGTCATGTCCATAACAATCATTGTAATTTTTGAAATGATCAATATCGATCACCGCCAACGTGACCGGATGCTTTCTCCGCTCCATTTCTATCAGATCACTGTTAAATAGCCGCACATTCTTGAGCGCCGTCAAGTGGTCTGTGCTGGCCGAGGCAATCAGACCGTACAGATCCGAAATGAAGTAATGCATCACAAAAACCGCGCCATAATTCAAAGCGATCAGAATAATACTGATCAACAGCACAAGCCCTTTATCCATTATCATGTGCTTGGTAAAGACGATGGAAGGAATAAGCGCAATGGTGACCAAGACCAGCAGTTGCGCCAAATCGTTCATTCTGTCCCGAATAAGCTTCACTATCATCGGCAAGGTGATGGCCAATATTATGCTGACGATCAGGTTTACCTGGGCAGCCTCACTGTTCCCCCAAAAAAATCTGATGATCCCCAGCAAAAAAATGCTCGAACTGGTTATTCTCCAATCCATATGCTTTGCGGAAAAACAAAACAATAGCACCCTGAAATCATATCTGATCCCCAAGATAACCGTGGAAAAACTCAATAAAATCGTGCCTAACAGCACTTCCATTAAAATGCATCCGATAAGGCCAGATTTTGTTGTATGATCGTGATTCGCTCCTAATCTTCCGCTTTTCAAACAGAAATAAACAGCCAGAAACAAGATCCCTATATTTGCCAGTAGACTAACCATTGTAAACTCCTTATATACCTATGCCCAGTAGAATCAACTCGTTTTAAATTTTGATTGGACTGCTCATGCTAGAATCTGTATCCTGATGCGTCAGCATACGCCCTTAATGAATATAAATATTTGATCCGTACTCAGCATTAACTAATTCATTATAACCTACTTTAGTTTGTACACATATCATTATAAATTGATGGAAACTTTTACAAATCAAAAAAATACAATTTTGTATTTAATACAAACGTGATGAGTGATATTTTACACCAATATATTGTATTTTCATATTTTCAAGGCTTCAGAGGTGCCGGTTTCCTCCGAGCAGGGGCTTCCTCGCCGGAGGACAGACGCCTAAAAGACGATAACCTCCGACCACCGCGGCTTCGCCGAAGGACAGCCGCCCGACACGCAGCCTCCTCCGGCCAGCATTCGCTCATCGGAGCTGGCGACCGTCCACACAACAGACTCATGCGCCCAACCAACACAAAAACCCCCGGAATCCGGAGGTTTACTAGCTCTTAACATTCATTCCTTCATTCCAACCGCACAGTTTCGATCCGCGCTTGCCCGATCGCAGCAGCTGTAAGCGTATACAGCGCCAGTTCGGAATAGATTTGTTTGATTTCAAGTGGCGTGAAAATGTCGGGCAGCTCGGCCATGTCCTTGATGATTTCGCGCACAATCAGGTGGCGATTCACGACTTTGACGGGGCCCGACTGGACGTACATTTTCTTCAGAGTGCAGCGATCGCTGAAAACGACATAAGATTTGAACGCATCGGCCTCGAGCGCCAACTGACGTTTCAACGACGAGATGCTGCTCTCATTTTCCCAAATGGGGTTGTAAAACTGATGCTTTGGACCACGTTTCATCGTCTGGGTCCAATAACGACTGTCTTCGTCGCCGAAAATGCAGCCGCTGAAATTCTTCGACTCGAACACATAAATACCGGTCCGCGCAATCATCACGAGATCAATTTCAATCGTGGTCCCATCGCTCTTCGGCAAATGAAGATGAGGCAACAGCCGATTCGGCTCGCCCAATTTTTCCAAGTGACTATAAATCATGAACTCGCCGCTCGTACCCTTGTCCAGCAGCGCCCCGGCAAGACTGTGCCCGCTCGCGGAACCGTTGTCCGACTTGACGAAGCGGATGTGATTCGGCCTCGCCGCGATAAGAAAAACGAGAATGATAAAAAATAAGAGGGTCTCCAAATCGGTGCTCTCCTTCAGAATGGTTTTGTCAGCCGCGAAAACTGGCCGGACTTCCCGACGGCCAGCGCTGCGTAAAGTTTCGACCCACCCGAGAATTGTTACCGCTATCATTTTCGGATTATCCAAACAGAGGATTCCGATGAACGGCCTCACGCTAAATCGATTTTACTATATTATCGGAAGTTAGACTACAACTTTATTCATGGAATTTCGGCTACCTGCTTGATTGGGGTGCCGGGGAGGGTTTTCCTCCGGTGAGAAGGTTCTCTGCCGGAGGAGGAGATCAAAAAAATCATCACCTCCGACCACGGCGGCTTCGCCGGAGTACGGCCACCCGCAATGCATCACCTCCGGCCAGCATTCGCTCGTCGGAGGTAGGCTGCCCGACGCGAGACTATCTTCCGTGGAGCGCTCCTCTCGTAGGAGGAACGCCCCTACACTTTTCCATGAGGGATCTCGTTTCTTGAGCATGCTGAAAAGACCGATGGAATAATCGTCCCATCGGTCTTTTCAATATAGTATTTTAGCGACTATCTGACTAATTTCTCTTCTACTCGTTGATTTGCATCTACAAAACTGATTTCGATGCGTTTCCCCAAAGCCTGCGCTATGTCTTCGAGCATGGAAAATGATGGTTCCATTCTAGCGCTTTCGATCCGCGCAATGGTCGAGCGTGATTTGTTTACCTTCTTGGCGAATGCAGTTTGGTTCAATCCCGTTTGTTCTCTCAATTCGAATAACAGATCTGCAAAATCCAATTTTGCTTGTTCATCTTCAAACGCCTGTTTGAATTCGGGGCTTTCGGACTTGCGTCGCTTAATCACTTCACTGTTCTTGCTCATTTGTCATTCCTCCTTTTGATTCTGGCTGACCAGTATGCTTTTTTGACAGCTTTCGCTCTGCGAATTTCTCTGGTGGGAGTTCTATTTGTCTTTTTGCTGAAACCATGCGTGATATAATATTCGGTGCCTTGTATTTGAAAATAACAGCCTCTCAACCAATGATCATTTGTTTGGGATCGAAGTTCATAAATATCATCATCCAACTTCTTAACTCGTTCTTTTCTGATGGAATCCTGCAAATCTGTATTTTCGACTCGATCTATCAGTGCTCTGAACTGCGCTTCTTCTTTAGTACTCAGTGAGTTTAGAAACGTTTCAAATTCTTCTCCCCAATCAAATTCAGGTTTAACCATTCGGCACCTCTTTATGTTATTATACAACAAACTGTAGCGAGTACGCTACAATTATTCATTTCATGATTATATATGAACAGATATCCCCCTCACGGATTTCTGCGCTTAATCGCATCGATATGCGCCTGTTTCGTTTCGTCATCAGCTTGGGTGTATCGACTCAATTCATTGTAGATCTGTTCTATTTCCAAAGGCGTGAAAAATTCTGGCCGCTGCATCATGTCCTCTGCAATTTCGCAAGCCAGCACATCCTGGTTCATCACCTTCACTTCCGGCGAATAAACAGACATTTTCTTGAGGGCGCACCGCTCACTGAAAACGATATAAGAACGAAAAACCTCGTCGCCCAGACCAAGATGCTGCTTCAGAACGCTGATATGCTTCTTGTTCTGCCAAATGGGATTGTAGAATTGATAGTGCCGGCCGCCTCGGAAAATCTGTTTCCAGTACTTGCTGTTCTCATCCCCGAAAATCCAGCCGCTGAAATTCTTCGACTCGAAAACATAGATGCCGGTTGCCGAAATCATGATCAAGTCGATTTCAGTGGTCGTCCCATTTACCTTGGGCATATAAATATTCGTCAACAATTTGTGCGCATCGCCCAAGTCCTCCAAACAGGAATAGATCAGGAATTCACCGTATTTTCCATCATCAAACAGCGTATCGAAGACGCTATTGCCGCTTGCAGCG
This sequence comes from Trichococcus pasteurii, assembly GCF_900112935.1. GTDB lineage: Bacteria > Bacillota > Bacilli > Lactobacillales > Aerococcaceae > Trichococcus > Trichococcus pasteurii. The sequence goes on along the minus strand of NZ_FONM01000007.1, from coordinate 9,088 downwards.
TTGTACGCGGTCCTTTGGTATCGGTTGTATCGCTTATGTTTCTTCTGCTTCGTCGGGGCTCCACTAAATTCCTTACACAAACCAACAACCAGAAGAAAAATCAGTATTATTTCCAAATTCAGCAGCTCCTTTAATCGGTGAGTATGAGAGAGGCGTTTAAGCATTCGAAGATAATATACGCGACTCACCAGAAATTGATTGCTGTTTCAGTAAGATTTAAATTGCGCTCGCTCCTCCGGTGAACGGTCCTTCCGCCGGAGGAGAATCTCAATAAAGCTTATTACCTCCGACCACCGCGGCTTCGCCGGAGTACAGCCACCCGCAATTCAGTCACCTTCGGCCAACATTCGCTCCCCGGAGTTGAGCTATACGGAAGAGAGGACTGCGCCTTTCCAGTAAGGATTTCGCTTGGTGGTCATACTAAAAAGACCGATGGGAGTGTCCCATCGGTCTTTTCAGCGCAATATACTACTCTCCGATTTCTTGGAGCAGTTCTCCAATTTGTTCAAAAAATGCCAAGGCTTCATCCCAATTCTGCATTGTGTCCGAGTATAGCAACGAGGTGTGCAGCAATTCATAACTTTTTCTGGTATCCTTGGAAAAATGTTCTTTCCAAGATTGAAAATCGTATGCTGCGGTTGGATCAAACTGATCAGAAATTTTTCGTTTCTCTAAATAAGCCGCATCAGTTTCTTTCGTTATTCTTACAATAGATTTCAACGCTATTTTATTTTGTAAGAACTGTTGGATTTCCGGCAATTGATATAACCGGACAACATCATAAATATGCCTCACCTTGCTTGATAATGTTCCTGATAAGGCATGGCGTTTTACCGACATTACTTTGTCAATGAATGTTCTTTCCACGTCCAAGACGTTTACCGTGACTTCCCTCAGTTCATATTCAGCGATCGCATCCGTTTCACCGATACTCTCCAAAAATTCTTGAATAGAGGACTTCATCGTTTTCCTTTCGTATGGGTGCGGTCTGACGCTCGATCCGATTTCCAATTTTATCCGTTCAAGATTTCGAAACTCATCTGTGAACCAGACATAGCTACTCTTGTTCCGATCGTTTCTTTCATCGATGACGAGCTCAGACTTCCCACGCCCGATTATCACCTTTTCAGCGGCTTTTAACGCCTTATTGATCTGTTTTGTTGAGAGGCCAGCTTCGGGTATATATGTCAAATCGATGTCTTCTGAAAAACGCTCAATTGAACCAGGGTAACATTTACTCAGAGAAGTACCGCCTTTGAACACAATACTGTCAACGAATTCACTATCCGAAAGATTCTTCAGTAGCAACGTGATGAAATAATCTTTCCTCACCGCATCGGAAGGAATGTGTCTCCTTTGAGCCGTCAACTCAAGCAGTTCTTCAAAATCCTATTGATTATGGTGCAGTTTCATAGATTTTTTTCACATCCAATGCATCGTATTTCGAGGTTCCTTTTAAATACTTTCCGACAGTATTGGTCACATCAAAGTGATCCAGAACATTTTTCAAAGAAGCGATCGTGCTTTTTTTATAACCGATTTCGCCGAGAATGTTCTCCAGCTTTTTTTCATCATAATGTTCTGAAGCAGCACTCAGAAATTTCCGTAAATTTTTGTAATTAAGATCTTCAATCTCTTTGTGGTGCTGCAAAACTTCAAGCAGTTCTATCATGCTTTTTGTCGATGAATCAAATTTGAGGTCCGCTTTTTTCACTGAAACATTTCTGATTTGTCTTTTTTCCTCGAGAGGTATATTTGAGTACATTTGAATGTCTTTGGAAAGTTGAGTTGTCAATCCGTACATAGTATACATACGATAACCGATGATGATTCCTTTTTTTTCATTCTTGCCAAGATAGTGCTCCAGAATGTCCTTCTCACTCGAAAGAATTTTCCCGAATCTCCCTGATTTTGGTCTACAATAAATTCCTTTCGTTAATCTTTCAATTTCCCCAGCCTTTGCCATACGTGAAACTGCCTGATAAAAGGCTTGCTCCGGAATTTCGCTGAATTTCTCTTTGTAGATTTGACGTGCATCGATGATCTTCAGTTCGGGATATCTTTTCACACTGTCAACAATTGTACTTGTAAAACTCATCACTGCTCACCTCTTTTACTACCCAAATCGTACTCAGAACGGTAGTATTTGTCAAGTTTTTTTGATTTTATCTTGACAAAACCCTTGTTTTTTTATGGGGAGAAAACCTTAGCGGAGCAGCAATTTCTTCCGGTTAAGATCCTCTCGCCGGAGGAAATAACCCAAAAAAATCATCACCTTCGACCACCGCGGCTTCGCCGGAGTACAGCCAACTGCCGCGCTTCCTCCTCCGGCCAGCATTCGCTCGCCGGAGAACAATACAAACAAGCCCGTGCAACTACGGTAAGGATGCTCTTGTCGGAGTTGCGCGGGCTATATGATCAAATGATTCTTCTTTTTTATTCCACCTTATTCATGCAGCAATTCTTATACTTCTTCCCGCTGCCGCATGGGCACGGATCGTTGCGGCCGATTTTCACTTTTTTCTCAAAAGGGACCACATTCGAAGCGCTCGCGCGGTACGGTTTTTTCGGCAATGGACGCAAGTGCGGCTTTTCGAACTCCTCGAAAATCTCCTGGGGCGTATTGCCGTTATGTTCCCAACGGCGAATATGATTCGACATGTCCATCATCAGGCGCATCATTTCATTGACTTGTTGCTCATTATCGAACACGACATCCGCACGCTCCAACGCCTTAGACACAGATGACATGCCCAAATCCAACTCGAAAGCATCACGGATTTCCTCGCAAAGCTCCTGGGCCTTGACCCCATCACCGCCAAACAAATTTTTTCTCACATAATCATAAAACACCTTATATTGCTTCGTCTTCTCAAAGTAAAAATCATCCGTATAGCGCAAAAGTTCCTCTTTCGCCGGAACATAAAAAGGCTTATCCCCCTTTTTCTCCAGCATCGATTCAAACTCATCAAACTCCAGAATCGTTTCGTGAACGAAATAATCCTTGTGGGGATAAGTATACCCCTTTTTCAGTTCCGCCGGCGGATTCTCGAGGTACGCCTCCACTTCCCCCAAGCTGATTGGCTCCTCGTTTTGGGTATTGTAAATTTCCACCAAAATATCCTTCTGGATCATGCCATACAAATTGCTCAAAGCGATGATATATTCCGTCAATTGATTCATGCTTTCACTCCGCTCGGGTTTAATTTTGCATTCCTTCTCCCATCCATTTTACTATAGAGAAACATGAGGAATACAGAATAACCTGAAAAATAGTGGGCTTTATTTATTTTCCTCCGGTTAAGGGGTTCCTTGCCGGAGGAAAACATCCAAAAAGACTATCACCTCCGACCACGGCGGCTTCGCCGAAGTACAGCCACCCGCAATACAGCCTGCTCCGGCCAGCATCCCCTCACCGGAGTTTGCGCAATGCTTTTGGAAAAATAAAAAAACAGCTGATGTTCACCTAAGTTGGTAAATCGCCTGCTGCTTTCTCAGTTAACAATTCATTTAATTTTACTCAGAGTTAGCCAACTTGATTTAGTTCTGTTTAGAACGGCAGGTCGCTTTCTTCATGACCATTATAGCAATCAGCATATGCCAAATTATCATCAAGGTATACTTCTATTCTGTATTCCATTAATGGCGTTCCTATTTTCCCCTTAAAAGGTCCATTACAATTATAATCAGAAAAAACTACTTCGTTGGTTAATCCGGATTGAGGGTCAGTCATTTTGATTTTCAGATTGAAAGTCTTGTCCCCTAACCCATTATTGAATGTCAAAATGACTTTATCACTTGATAGCTCTGATTTGCTGACGTATGTCCAAAGCGAGAAAAACACAATCTGCTTATTATCAACCTTAACTTTATCTGCATACATTTCTGTTTCTGTGGGTCCCAACAAACTCAAAAGTGTGTTCTTTTCAGATTGGCTCCTGACAAGAATAAACTTTAATGCCTCATCCAACTTCAGTTCATCCAAAACAACGATTTCCGCATGTCTGCAAGCGACTATTTCATCTCTTTCATGACTCTCAAAAGGTCCCTCATGATAAATATTGGAAAATGGCAACTCACTGAATTGCTGAGGTGTCTGGAGCAATTCATGCTCTCCGCTTTTAGCGAGACTATTTTTTGTGAAATAACAATTTGGTTTCTGCAAAGTTTCCTCTAAGTCAAAAAGAAAGAAAACTGGGAATGGGCAGTGCGCCTGAAGAGATCCTAAATTAGACTTGCTCCTGAATCCTTCATTATTGTATTGGGTAGGTGTTCTCGGCCTAAAGTAGAGACGAACATATTTTTTCCATTCCTCGTCCGTCTGATTGATGACATCGATGCTGGCATTTTCATTTTCCATTATGCCCGATTCCAATGCCTTTTTCCGGGATACCAACATCCCATTTTGTAAAATCGAGACCGCATTGTTCAGATTGGTAAAGTGGAAGCAAAATGAGGTCCACACTTTTTTCTTGTCACGGTTCAAGCCAACCAACGATTTGGCCATTCGGAGTTCACTGATGACTTCGCCAAAGGATGTAACAGAATCACTCATAATGTTACCTCTTCTCGATTTGCAGAATCTGTTTCGGGTAGTTCACTGTTTATGACAGTCAGCCCAAAGATGACTTTCCCGTTTGGATCGATGACCTTAGCCATCTCAATATAACCCAATTTCCCCAACAGATTGAACACAAGGCGCAATTCCTCGCTACGGTTAAAATGTGAAGGAAAATCCGTGTCCCTGATGAATTCGGTCTCTCGCAATTTAATCCACAACTCGAATAAATCTGCTTGATAGAAAATATGCGTCTTGCCTTCATTTGCTATTAGAAGATAGGGTTCTGAGTCTGTATCGTAACTGAAGTCTGTTTTGCTGGCTATATTTTTTGAAGTGATTTTCCAATGCCTATCATTTATGACCAGTTGGTTATCAGCCTCAACAGCATCCACCAAATCATCCCATACTTGCTCCGCACTTAAGTTACTTGGGCTACTTTGCAGCCATTTTTTTGTTTCTTGAACATTCATGTGTTCTGCACCAGCAGTCCTGTCACTGTAAATATGCACGAATACATCAATCGGAAGGTCTTTTAAGTATTTCTCCATCAAAGGTCTGACTTCATTTTCCCAGTCCAGACCGCCATTTCCGCAGCCTAGTTGCGGGAATGAAATGGAGATTACACCTTTTTCCTCATATGTTTCCACGAATTTCTTGAGACCTTGTTCGATATACTCGATTTTGGATGGATTTCGCCAATGCTTTTTTGTTGGGAAATTCAATATCCATTTTGTATCGGATTTATAGATCCAAAGTTTGCCGATATCCAGCAAATGCTGCTCACAAAATTTTTGATATTGTTTATACATATCCGGATAGATTTCTTTGTAACGTTTGGCAATACCTTTTCCCATCACCCCGACTGTGTTAACGGTGTTGACAATCACTTGCGCGGGACTTTTGAAAATATCCTGTTGGACATACATCAACATCTTATATCCCCCCATTTTATCTTTACTTTACCCATACCTCCAGTAAAGTATAACATACGGACACCGCATTCAATCTATGATAATGAGAATTTCAGAGCATCAAAATCCGAGTTTTTGTCCCTCTCCATTAAAAAAAGAAATCACGCCGGAGAATAGCGTTTATAAAAATCATCACCTCCGACCACTGCGGCTTCGCCGGAGTACGTCCAACCAACACGCAACCTGCTCCGGCCAGCATTCGCTCATCGGAGTTGATGTACCTAGCGCAGATCTTACCTTCGACAAGGCCACTCTTCATCGGAGGTAGGTCCGCGCAAAAAGACCAGTGCGGCCGCACTGGTCTTTTCATGGTTCAATTCTTCCGGTATTTGTCTTCGATGATGAAATAGTTATCGTGGTTGATTTGGTCCCACTCGGTCTTCTTGTAGTTCAGGTATTTCAGTGAGTTGTTGATCCAGTCGGGGTCGTATTCCCTGAACTCTTGTGAATCGGCCCATTCTTTCATTTCCGCATATTCGGGATGTGATGGATCGCGGTAGATTTTCAGGAACTCCTCGAAACCGCCCAAGCCACCTACATCTTCAGGCGGAGCCGATTCGGCACCATCGAGCAATGTCGGGTAGCCAAAGTGATAATCATCCACAATCTGTTCCAACGTGATCAGAAACTCCCATCCGTCGCCAAAATCGTACGAATAGCGGATTTCTTTGTATTTTTCCAGATAGTTATCGATTTTAATCCGGGATGGTTGGCGCACTACGGTTTTCATCAAGCGCTCCAGATCGGACCGCTCAAATGATCCAAGTGGCGCTAGTCTTAGTCGTTCTTCATACTGTTTCTTATTTTGCTTGTAATATTGATACTCCTCAAAACTTTCCTCGTCATTCGTGACGGAAATGTTTTCCGCCGACAGGTCAAATTCGTAGAGATGGTAGCCGCCATAAGGGCCTCCGCTCAGGAAATTGGTCACGGTTTGGATGACGTCGTGCAGGCGCCTGAATGTCGCATCGGCGGGCATGATCACCCTGCGCCAGATTACGGGATTGGAATACAAAAGTTCGATTTTGATGATGTATGCTTTCATAATTAAGTTCCTCGCTTTCTCAAGTACAGTCGCTAATTGCGCCATTTCATCGCAGCGTTCACTGAAAATGATGTAGGAGCGGAACACCTCACTGCCCAGACTCAGGTGTTTCTGCAGAACGCTGATGTGCTTCTTGTTTTGCCAGATGGGATTGTAGAAACGAAACTTTTTCCCGCCTTTGAGCGATTGCGTCCAGAATTTGGATTTCTCGTCGCCAAAAATCCAACCACTTTAATTCTTCGATTCGAAAACATAGATGCCTGTCGCAGAAACCATAATCAGATCGATTTCGGTGGTCGTGCCATCCTCTTTGGGCAGGTAGACGTTCGTCAACAATTTGTGTTCCTCGCCGAATTGCTCCAGACAGACATAGGTCAAGTATTCACCGCTGCGTCCGCGATCAGTTAACGTCTCAAACAAGCTATGCCCGCTCGCTTCTTTGTACCCGGATGATTTGAAACGGCCTTGATGGGGTGGCCTTATTACTAAAGCCGCCAAAAAAATGATAAATATCAGTATTTCCATTTCAGTTAGCCCCTCTACCAGTAAATGAATTGCTTTTTGTCAAAACACGAAATCCGTATCTACCAATTTAAAATGAAAACTGAACCGAACATCTATTCTATCATATTGCCTTTTGCCAATTGGGCTGTTCTTTCCCCAGCTCGTTTTGGCTTGGAAAAAGAAACAATCTATACTAATGGGATGGGATATTCCGTATATTCCAGATACATCCTAACCATACCTCGATTTTATGTGGCTTCAATCAGCAGTCGATCTATTCATTTATCCACATGCATCCATAACTTCAAGTTTTCCTATATCTTCTCACTATCTCAACAATCCCTTCCCCATACTTCTCGCACTTTACATCCCCAAAACCGGAAACCTTCCTTAACTCATCCAAATTCGCAGGCGTTGTCGCAATCAGCGCCTCCAGCTGGAGATTATTGTAGACATAATATGCCTTGATGCCCTCTGCTTTGCTTGTTTCGTAGCGGTACTGCTTGAGCGCTTGATAAAGCGGCGTTTCGGTGATGTCGATTTCGACCGGATTCGGCAGCACTTCGACCGCTTCAGCACGCACCTCACCGCTATCGCCCACCAAATACCTCTCCGTATAATCAACCGGATTCTCCTTATGCAACCCCACAAAAAAATCCGCCATCTCGTACATCTCTTTTTCCGACGATGCCAAATCCTTGCTTTCTCGCAGCAGCCGCTTAATGTAGTCAATCAGCTGGTCGCTCCGGATGATCTGATTTTTCACATTTTTCGGCGCTCGCTTCAGGTTGATGACGGTTTTCGGATTAGCCAGCACAATCACGGATTTGTGGAGTTCGCCGAATGATTTATCGAGCGCAACACGCATCAGCGGATTCCGTTTATTTCCCAGCCGCAGCGCCTTGATCATCTCCATGTGCCGCACATTCTGCGTAATCGGACTGTAAATCCCTTCCTTTTTGCGCTTCCCATTAAACTCTAGTTCGCGGATAAATTCCCCACGGCTATTGACTTCAAGATTCCCGAAAAGGTTTTTGCATTCGACGATAAGGCAAAATTTCGTGGTGATGATGAGGTAGTCGATCTGAGCCGACAGACCCTCGTGCTCGAGGCGCAGATCGTGCAGGACGATGATCGGCAGGTAGCTGTTGTTCAGCTCGAACGCGACGTTCTCCTCCCCGGCAATGCCGTACGCGAGCAGCTTCATATCGCGCTCAATCTGCGGCTTCACCCTGTCCGGCGCGGTGGCGTAAAGCTGCTGCAACCGCTCCAGCTGCTTCTTCGCATCGCTGTCCGCCTTATAAAAATCCGGTTTCTTCAGACCCACCGGCTTTTGCGTAACCAATTCTTTGAATGAATCAAAAACTCCCATCATAACCCTCCTATCTCATTTGCGTTATTTTATAATTTGGATACTTAAAAAAAACTCGCTCAGTACTGAGCAAATTTGTCGAAGCACCCACCTGGGACAGCTGACTTTCCCATATAAAAGCCCCGTGTCCTGCAACAAGAATTCATCCTGAATGAAACGAAATACTTTTCAGAACAGAGGGCTGATCAATTATGCTTTTCAACTTAATGCAAACAATTATTTCAACCTCAATTTTACTATACCCAATCAGATTAAACTATGATTAAAAGTGATTATTTCAATATTGGGGGTATAAAAAAAGATTCCATTAATATTGATTGTAAGCGCCAAATAATCAGGTAGATTTTCGGGAGGAGTTTTTCCATTTATACTTCAGTTATCATATATAACGGAGGTACCCAAATGGAAAGACAGCCGGACATTGTTCCTATTCAGTTAGATAATCAAATTGATTTTGATCCAATACCGCACGAACGACAACTTGCTTTTGAAATAAAGGATACAGTTCGAAACCGAACGGTTTCAGTATATCAAGGCATTGAAAAATACATCCTGTACGCTTTGTTGAAGGAGCTGTGACGGATGATTGTTGATTACACCAAGGTTAAGCACATTTACCTTGTTTGCGGAAAAAC